>NZ_CP067124.1:1336250-2042500 GCF_028553725.1 Paracoccus alcaliphilus | reverse complement strand
ATCGGGCTGGGCATCGCCGGGATCGTCGCGCAGGGCATCGCTCGCAACATCCTGCGCCGGGTCCGCCATTCCCGCCGCCCCTGTCCGCAATGCGGCGGGCGCGGTCTGGTGGATGAAACGCAACCCGACCCTCAGGCCCCGCAGGATGCGCCGCCATCGCGGATCGTCTGGCGGCGTTGCCCCCGTTGCGGCTGGCGCAGCGAGGGCGAGCGGCGGACGCAGCGCGCAGGCCGCCCCTCGGGGCGCGGCGGCGGTTTCGGCGGCGGACGATCCTCGGGCGGGGGGGCCTCGGGGCGGTGGTAGGGCGCCCGAGCGGGGCCAGCAAACCCCTTGCGCCAGTACGGCGCCACGGCTAGCGTCAAGGGCAAATCCCCGCAACAGGAAGGCCCGCGTTTCATGCGTTTACTGTCCACCACCTTGCTGGTTTCCGCCCTTGCCGCGCCGGCATTCGCCGCCGATCCCGAACTGACCGTCTTCGACTGGGCCGGGTTCGAGGAGCCGGTGATCTTCCAGGCATATATCGACAAGCACGGCACCGGCCCGACCTATGCCTTCTATGGCGACGATGACGAGGCGTTCCAGAAGCTCGCCTCGGGCTTCCGGGCCGATCTTGCCCATCCATGCAGCCAGATGGTCAGCAAATACCGCGATGCCGGACTGATCGAGCCGTTCGACACCGCGCGCATTCCGAACTTTGACAAGATCGCCCCGGAATTCCTTGATTCCGAAGTATTTCAGGACGACGAGGGCGTCTGGTACATCCCCACCGACTGGGGCGCGACCGCCATCGCCTACAACACCGAAAACGTCCCGGCCGAGGATGTGGCCACCTTGCAGATCTTCGTCGATCCGGCCTATCAGGGCCGCACCTCGCTGCCCGATTCATCGGATGATGTCTGGGCGCTGGCCTATCTGGCGACCGGCACCACCGATTGGGACGATGTGACCGACGAGGAATTCCAGAAGGCCGCCGACTGGCTGCGTCAGGCGCATCAGAACGTCGCCGCCTATTGGGCCGATCCGGCGGAACAGTCGCAGCTGATGGCCTCGGGCGCGGTCGATGTGGCATGGTCGTGGAATGACGGCGTGGTGGTGCTGAAGGGCGACAACTATCCCGTCGGTTTCCAGCGCGAGGCCGAGGAAGGCTCCTCTACCTTCTTCTGCGGCTATGTGAAGCTGAAAAACGGTCAGGGCAGCGAAGACAAGGTCTATGACTATATCAACGCCTGGCTGGAGCCTTCGGCGGCGCGCGGGCTGCTGGACACCATCGGTTACGGCCATACCTCGACCGAGGCGATGGCGACCATCGCCGACGATCCTGCCGTGGCCGAGGGTCTGTCCGATATCGACGTGCCGATTCTGGCCCAGACGCCGAACGATCCTGCGCAGCGTGAAAAGCAACTGGCCGAGTTCGAGAAGATTAAGGCCGGGTTCTGATGCTTGCGGGCGGCGGGGGCTGCGGCCCCTGCCCTTGCGCGGATCAGATCCCCTCGAAGTAGCGGATCCCCTTGACCACCAGATCGGCAAGGCTGTTCGCGCCCAGCTTTTCGCGCAGCACAAGGCTGACATTGGACACGGTCTTGTAACTGATGCAGGCCCGGTCGGCGATTTCGCGATAGGCCAGCCCTTCGGTGATCAGGCCCAGGATTTCCTCTTCCCGCGCGGTCAGGCGGGTGCTGGTGCTGCGCTTGCCGGGGACGTTCATCAGCGCGATCTGGGTGGCAAGGCGGCTTTCGACATAATGGCCGCCGCGCAGAACCTCGTCCAGCGCGGTCATGATTTCCGAGGCCGGGGCGTCCTTGTTCAGCACGCCATTGGCCCCGGCATGCAGCGCGCGGCGCGCCAGCACCGGGCTGCGATGCATGCTGAACACAAGGATCGGCAGCGTCGGGTCCAGCAGCCGCAAGCGGTCGATCAGCTTGATCCCGGCGGTCTTGTTGTCGGCCAGTTGCAGGTCGATCACCATCAGGTCGGGCCGCCGGGTGCGCCAGATCTTCCAGCCCTCCAGCGCCGAGATGACCGGGATCACCTCGCAATTCACCCGCGTCTCGACGATCGAGCGCCAGCCCTCGATCACCACGGGATGGTCGTCCACGACGACGATCCGGCGCGGCTGGGCATCTGGACGGCTGCGGCTGTTCATCATTGGGTGGTCATCCTCAATTCGGTTATCGTCCGGCCATCCCGGTGATGCGGTGGCTGCCAGCTGGCATGAACAGATGCTGCGCGCGAGGCGATCCCCCGGAACCCGCGACCGGGTCGCAAGGTATCGGCGGGCGGACCCTGACCCGTATCGATAACATGGGCGACAAGATCCGTTCCCTCGTAAAAAAGTCTGATATCGACCCGCGACGCTTTGCCGTGGCGCAAGGCGTTCAGGACGGATTCGCGCACGAAGCGGTAAAACACCACCGTCACCCGGGGCGGCAGGCGCGGCGCGGGACCAGCCGTCAGCCGCACGGTGGCACCCTGCCCCGAGAATCCTTCGGCCAGTTCCGCCAGCATTTGCCGCAGATCGCCGCCCTCGGCGGGGTCGAGTTCCTCCAGCGCGTTGCGGATCGCCCGCTTCAGCGCCCCTGCCTGCCGCTCGGCCTCGGCCAGTGCGGCCGCCAGCGGGGCGCGTTCAGTCTCGGGCAGGCCGTCCAGCGCCATCCGCAGCCGGTGCAGCGCCGCGTTCAGCGCGAACAGGCAAGGCCCGGTCTGGTCATGCAACGCCGAAGCGATCCGGGCCGCGTCCTCATCCAGCGGTTCGTCCAGCGGCGGGGCGTCAGGGGTCATTCGGGCGCCTTCCGGCTCATGGCGGCGGCCAGCGCGCTGTCGTGATCTGCCCCTTGCAGGCGCGATACGCGATAATATTGCACAACCGAGCCCAGACTGCCGCCATGCGGGGCAGATTCGCCCTCATTCAGCCGTTCCAGCAACGATGTAACGGTGATTTCAACGCCGTCGCGCTGGCGGATTTCGGCCCAGAGCTGGACCACGCGATTGGCGATCATGCGGGGGCTTTCGCGATAGCGGCGGGCGGCCTGCTCCAGCAGGGGCACGATATCGTCGCGCGGCTCTCCCGTGGCCCGCACGATAAAGGCCACGGGTGTTTCGTCGTCCAGAACTTCCAGCCAGTTATCTGAAACTTCTTCGTTTTCCTGCTGGGTTTGGGAAGAGGACGGCAAGGTCTCATCGTCGTCCTCGTAACATCCCGCGACCGCCAGAAGGGCGGTCAGTGCAAGAACCGCTCTCATCCGGGGCCGTCTTTCGGCAAATGCCATATCGTTCCTCCTTTCTCCCCGGCGGGGTGATTCGTCACGAAGTTTTCATGATCACCCAACGCTAAATCCGCCTAAGGTGTGAGACAACCTGTCGCAGGCTCGCCCGATGGTATGATGGAATGCGGATGTCAGGGCGATACACCCCGAATGACACGGGGTATTTATCCCGGAAATATCAGGATATAATGCTCGCAGACATCGGCACCGCGCAATGATCCTATCAGGAAGGCGATGACGGAATGAGGAGTTCGTCATCGACGGTGAAGCGCCCCGAACGGATGGTGGGCTACCCATTCGGAACCGTTGGCTGCGCGTAAGGGAGAGGATTACATGCACCAGATACTCAGAAAGAAGCGGCATCATGTGTCGCGCCTGGCAATGGCCACGGCGCTTGGCATCGGCATGCTGGGCGTTCAGCCGGCCATGGCGAACGACAAGCTTGTCGAACTTGCCAATGATCCGGCGAACTGGATCATGACCGGGCGCGACTATAACGCGCAGAACTACTCGACCATGGACGAGATCAACAAGGAGACCGTCAGCCAGCTGCGTCCGGCATGGTCGTTCTCGACCGGCCTGCTGCACGGCCACGAAGGCACGCCGCTGGTGGTGGACGGCAAGATGTATGTCCATACGCCTTTTCCCAACACCGTCTTCGCGCTGGATCTGGAAGATCCGGGCACGATTCTGTGGCAGAACAAGCCGCGGCAGAATCCGACCGCGCGGACAGTGGCCTGCTGTGACGTGGTCAACCGCGGTCTGGGCTATTGGCCGGGCGACGACGAGCGCGGCCCGCTGATCTTCCGCACCCAGCTGGACGGCCACATCGCCGCGCTGGACGCCGAAACCGGCGAAACCGTGTGGATGATGGAGAACTCGGACATCCGCGTCGGCTCGACCCTGACCATCGCGCCCTATGTCATCAAGGACATGGTGCTGGTGGGCAGCTCGGGCGCCGAGCTGGGCGTTCGCGGCTATGTCACCGCCTATGACGTGAAGACCGGCGAACAGCGCTGGCGTGCCTTCGCGACCGGGCCGGACGAAGAAATGCTGCTGGCCGAAGACTTCAACGCACCCAACCCGCATTATGGCCAGTTCAATCTGGGCATGGATACCTGGGAAGGCGAAGCCTGGAAGATCGGCGGCGGCACCAACTGGGGCTGGTATGCCTATGATCCCGACGAGGACCTGTTCTATTACGGCTCGGGCAACCCGGCGCCGTGGAACGAGACCATGCGTCCGGGCGACAACAAGTGGACCATGGCCATCTGGGGCCGCGAGGCCGAAACCGGTCTGGCCAAGTTCGCCTATCAGAAGACCCCGCATGACGAATGGGACTATGCCGGCGTCAACGTGATGATGCTGTCCGAGCAGACCGACAAGGAAGGCAACGAGCGCAAGCTGCTGACCCACCCGGACCGCAACGGCATCGTCTATACGCTGGACCGCACCAATGGCGACCTGATCTCGGCCGACAAGATGGACGATACGGTCAACTGGGTGACCGAGGTGCAGCTGGATACCGGCCTGCCCGTGCGTGACCCGGAATTCGGCACCCGCATGGACCACATGGCCCGCGACATCTGCCCGTCGGCCATGGGCTATCACAACCAGGGTCACGACAGCTATGACCCCGAGCGTGAGCTGTTCTTCCTCGGCATCAACCACATCTGCATGGACTGGGAGCCCTTCATGCTGCCCTATCGTGCGGGTCAGTTCTTCGTCGGTGCGACGCTGAGCATGTATCCGGGACCGAAGGGCGACCGTCAGAACGGTCTGGGTCTGGGTCAGATCAAGGCCTATAACGCCATCACCGGCGAAATGGCCTGGGAAGAAATGGAACGCTTCTCGGTCTGGGGCGGCACCATGGCGACCGCTGGCGGTCTGACCTTCTATGGCACGCTGGACGGCTTCCTGAAGGCCCGCGACAGCGACACGGGCGAGCTGCTGTGGAAGTTCAAGCTTCCCTCGGGCGTGATCGGCCATCCGATGACCTATCAGCATGACGGCCGTCAATATGTCGCCATCATGTATGGTGTCGGCGGCTGGCCGGGTGTTGGTCTGGTCTTCGACCTGAACGACCCGACTGCCGGTCTTGGTTCGGTGGGTGCGTTCCGCCGTCTGGCCGAGTTCACCCAGATGGGTGGCGGCGTGATGGTCTTCTCGATCGACGGCGAAGGCCCCTACTCTGACCCGATGAACGGCGAATACGTTCAGGGTGAAGACGCCTGATGCAAAACCGGGCGCGGCCTGCCCAATCCGCTCGGCAGGCCGCACCCACCTTGCAGCAGACCAAACGGGAGAAGATTGAAATGAAGACGGCAATGGCACGCCTGGCGTGGGGCGGAGCGATCTTGTTGACAGGGATCGGCACGGCGACGGCGCAAGACCAGCAGACCGAAGCCACCGGAACCGACGAAACGACCCTGCGCGTCTGCGCATCGACCCAGGAGGCCCCTTATTCGACAAAGGATGGCACGGGTTTCGAGAACGTCATCGCGGGCATTCTTGCAGAAGAAGCCGGTATGGAACTTGATCTGGTGATGATCGACAAGGCGGCGATCTATCTGGCCCGCGACGGCATCGACGAGGGCATCTGCGATGTTCTGATCGGCGTGGATGCGGGCGACGAGCGACTGCTGACCAGCGAACCCTATTACCGTTCCGCCTATGCTTTCGTCAGCCGCGAGGATCGCGGGTTCGAGGGCGACGAGTGGCAGGATGCGGATCAGGACGGTTACAATACCTTCGCCTACCGCTATCACAGCCCGGCGGAAACCATCCTGAAATATACCGGGCGTTACGAGTATAATCTGGTCTATCAGGCATCCCTGACCGACTTCCAGGACCGGCGCAATCAGTACACCCAGGTAGAGGCGTCACGCGTCGTCTCTGAAGTTGCCGCGGGAAATGCCGATCTGGGCATCATCTTCGCCCCCGATGCCGGACGCTATGTCCGCGACTCGCGTGAGCCGCTGAAGATGACCCTGATCACCAATGAAATAGAGCGTTCGGACGGGTTGATGATCCCGCTGCAATACAGCCAGTCCGTCGGCATCTCGAAAGAAAAACCCGAGCTTGTCGATACGATCAATTCGGCGCTCGAATCCGGCCGCGAACGTATCGAGGCCGTGCTGGCGGACGAGGGCATACCGACCCTGCCGCTGGAATGAAAACTCAAGGAGCAGTAGTAGCGATGAAGCAAATCGTGCTTGCAGGCATCATGGCCGGTCTGACGGCGACGGCAGCCGTTGCCCAGCCGCAATTCTATCACGCCGTCGAAGGCACGCCGCTGAATTTCGACGACGCCCTGGAAGAGGGCCGCGACACCGAGGCGGTGCAGGAATTCATGGAAACCGGGATGAACCCCTATAACGAGGATCCCGAACACCTGCCGGAAGGCGAAAGCCTCTTCAACACCATGTGTTCGGGCTGCCACGGCCACTATGCCGAGGGCAAGATCGGACCGGGGCTGAACGACGACTTCTGGAGCTATCAGCAGGGTCTGACCGACGAGGGTCTGTTCTCGATCGTCTTTGGCGGCACCACCGGCCAGATGGGCCCGATGTATGGCAGCCTGACGCTGGACGAGATGTTGCTGGTCATGTCCTGGGTGCGCCACCTGTACACCGGCGAAGCATCCACCGCGAGCTGGCTGACGCCTGAACAACGCGAGAATTTCACCCCGTTCAAGCCCAAGGGCGGGGGCGAAGCCGAGGCCGAGGAGCAATCCTGAGGCCGCTGTGACACCCGTCGGGCCGGTCGTGATGACCCGGCCCGGAGGATTGCCGGGAAACCGGCGCTCGACCAAGGAGGAGGAGGAGGAACCCATGAAACTCTTTGCATACAGTCTCGTCGCGGCCATGGCCGTTGCCGCCCCGGCGCTGGCCTATGACGGCACGAACTGCCGCGCGCCCGGCAATTGCTGGGAACCGAAGCCCGACTATCCCGAGCAGGTCGAGGGTTCGCAATATGACCCTCAGCATGACCCGGCAGAACTGAACAAGCAGGGCGAATCGCTGACGGCGATGGACAACCGCAACGCCTGGCGCATCTGGAACATGAGCCAGACAGGCGAATTCCAGTATGATGTGTCCCGCATCGAAGGCTATGAGGAAGGGGCCGAACCACCCGCCGCCGAATAAGACCTCGCCCGGTGCCGCGCAGATCCCGCCTTCGAGCGTGGCTGTGCGGCACTTTTCCTGACAGGCATATCCTGAATGACGAACGACCCCAATTCCCCCGCCGACTGGCTCAGCCGGCTCCGTCAGGCTGAACAGCAACTGAACGGGGTCATTCTGGGACAGGGGCGGTCTATTCATCTGCTGCTGCTGTCCGTGCTGACGCGGGGCCATGTGCTGCTGGCAGGCGATGTCGGCACCGGCAAGACCACGCTGCTGCGCGCCGTCGCCCGCGTGATCGGCGGCCCCTATGCCCGGATCGAGGGCACGGTGGACCTGCTGCCGACCGATCTGATCTATGACGCCCATATCGACGAATCCGGCCGCCCGCAGATCGAGGCCGGATCCGTCCTGTCCCACGGCGAAGATCTGTCGATATTTTTCTTCAACGAAATCAACCGCGCACGCCCGCAAGTTCATGCGCTTCTGCTGCGGCTGATGGCGGAACGCACGCTGACCGCCTTCCGCCGCGAATGGCGTTTCCCGCACCTGCAGGTCTTTGCCGACCGCAACCAGATCGAGCGCGACGAGACCTTCGAGCTGCCCGCCGCCGCCCGCGACCGTTTCATGATGGAAATCCCGGTGCTGCTGCCCGAAAGCCGCGAGGATCGGGTGGCGCTGGCCTTCGAGACCCGGTTTCACGATACCGACAGCCTGATCGGCACGCTGGATCAGGGGCTGCTGCCCTATCACGGTCTTGGCGCGCTGGCCCGCGACATTCAGGACCGGGTTCATGCCAGCCCTGCCCTGCAACGCTATGTCTATGACCTCTGCGCCGCCTTGCGCGACCCCGCCGAGGCCGGGTTGCAGATCGAGGGCGCCGACAGCGAGCGTCTGGTACGCGGCGGCGTCAGTCCGCGCGGCATGCAGGCGCTGGT
The DNA here is from genome assembly GCF_028553725.1 of Paracoccus alcaliphilus. Taxonomy (NCBI): domain Bacteria; kingdom Pseudomonadati; phylum Pseudomonadota; class Alphaproteobacteria; order Rhodobacterales; family Paracoccaceae; genus Paracoccus; species Paracoccus alcaliphilus. Next base: position 2,034,175 of record NZ_CP067124.1, on the reverse strand, counting down.
GCGGGTTGCCCGCGCCTCGGCCTGGGCGGATGGCCGCGACGCGGTGCTGCCGCAGGACGTGCGCGAGGTGTTCGAGCCGGTCATGGCGCACCGGACCTTCCTGTCCCCCGCCTATGAGCCGCGCCGCGAAACGCTGGTGCCCGCGCTGATCCGGGCCGCGTTCGACAAGATCCCGGTGCCCTCGGAATGACTGCCGGGACGGCCGAGCTGTATCTTTTCGATGCGCTGGCATGGCGTCTGGCGCGCGCCCAGCCGGGCATCCGTCAGGGTGCCCATCGTGGGCGGATGCGCGGCGCGGGCGAGGCCTTCGCCGATGTCGCGGGCCTGCTGGCCCATCCCGACCCGCGCAGGCTGGATGTCCGCCGCTCGATCACCGACCCGTTCGGCGGGTTTTTCGTGCGCCGGTTCGAACGCCATACCGATCTGGTACTGCATCTGCTGCTGGACGCCTCTGGCTCTCTGGCGGCGGGGGCATCCTCTGACCGGCAGGGGCTGGCGGCGCTGTTGGCGGGGGGGCTGGCGCAGGCCGCGCGCCGGGGTGGCGACCGTTTCGCCATGCAGGCCATCGGCGGAGGCGCGGTTCTGGCCGAACAGGACCCCTCGCGCCGCGCCGGTCTGGGCGACGAGATCCGCCAGACCGTCGAGGCGCTGACGCCCACCGGCCATGATCCCGAGGGCCTGATCCGGGCCGCAGAGGTTTTGCCGCAAAGCCGGGTTCTGGTCGTGCTGATCTCGGATTTCGATCTGAGCGCGGATGAGCTGGAACGGCTGCTCGGCGCGCTCAGCCCACGTCCGGTGCTGCCGATCTGGCTGCGCGATACGGCGATCGAAAACCCCTCGGGCGCCTTCGGTCTGGTCGAGACCCGCGACCCGGAATCCGGCCGCCGCCGCACCGTGCTGGCCACCCGCAAATGGGCCGCAAGGCAAATCGCCGCGGGCGAGGATCATCGCCAGTCGCTGCGCAAGGTCTTTGCCAGCCACGGCTTGCGCGCCATCGAGATTACCGACAGCATCGACATGAACATGCTGATCGCCGAACTGGACGAGGCCCCGCTGTGAGCCGCCCCCGCATATGGTTGCCGCTGGCGCTGCTGCTGCTGGCCCTGCCCGCGCCGCTGGCCGCGCAGACCGAAACGGCACCCGAAACCGAAACCGCCCAGCCCAACATCCGGGTCGAGAACCCGCATGGCTATGGCTGGTGGCTGGGCGATGTGCTGGTTCAGCGCATCCATATCGACCTGCCCGACGGGGTGACGATCGAGCAGGCCAGCCTGCCCCGCCTCCGCGCCGTCGATTACTGGCTGGACCTGCGCAGCATCACCAGCACGGAAACCGACAGCGGTGTCACGCTGCGGCTGGAATGGCAGAACTTCTATTCCGCGCTGGAGCCGCAGGCGCGCGAGGTGCCGCCCTCGCCCATCCGGCTCAGCGATGGCACCCAGACGCGGCTGCCGGGGTTCCGCTTCGTCACCTCTCCGATCCGACCGCTGGCGGCGCCCTCGACGGGGGATCAGCTGCTGGCCGATCCGGTCTATCGGCTGATCGACCCGGACGATAACCGCATCGGGCTCGCGCTGTCGGGCCTTGCGCTGCTGGCGGTGTTGGTGGGCTTTGCGTGGCATCAGGCATGGGGGCCGTTCCGCCGCCGCGCAGACCGGCCATTCACACAGGCCGCGCGTCACATCAACCGGCTGCCCGCCGATGCCGGGCCCCAGCGTCGCCGCCTGCTGCATCGCGCCTTTGATCGCGCCTTCGGGCGGGTGCTGATCAGCGCCGATCTGCCGCAATTCCTGTCTGCGCATCCGCAATTCGCCGGCCTTTCGGATCGCCTCTCGGGCTACTTTGCAGAATCCGATCAAAGCTTCTTTGGCCGCGCCCCGGCGGATCAACCGACCGACCCTGCCGTTCTGGCGCGTGAATTGTCGCGGATTGAAAGGGGGCTGAAGTGATCGGTTTCGGCCTGCCCTATGCCCTTGCCGCGCTGCCGCTGGCGCTGTTGCCGCTGCTGGCGCGCTGGCTGCGGGCGGATCGGGTGCCACGGCTGGACCTGCGCCCCGCCGATGGCGCTTCGCGTGCCGTCGATATCGGGCTGACCGCGCTGGGGATGATCACCATTGCCGCGCTGGTGCTGGGGATTTCCGATCCGGTCCTGAAGGGCGGCACCGTGTCCTATCGCGGCAACGGCACCAATCTGGTGCTGCTGATCGACCGCTCGTCCAGCATGGACGACACATTTGCGGGTCGCGCGCCGAACGGCAACGAGGAAAGCAAATCCACCGCCGCCCGCCGCATCCTTCAGGAATTCATCCAGCAACGCCCCGACGACCGCATCGGCATCGCCGCCTTCTCGACCGCGCCGCTGGAGGTGCTGCCGATGACGGTCAGCCGCAACGCCATCAACGCCGCCATCGCCGCGCAGGACGAACGCGGGCTGTCGCAGACCGACGTCGGGCGCGGACTGGCGCTGGCGATGGAGATGATGCGCGATGCCTCATCGATGGGATCGCGGGCGGTGGTGATGGTGTCGGACGGGGCCGGGGTGATCTCGGCCGAGGTGCAGGACATGCTGCGCGAACTGGCGGCGGAACAGCGGATCAACCTCTATTGGCTGTATCTGCGCACCGTGGGCGCGAAAAGCATCTTCGACGATGGCGCGCCGGGCGAAAGCAACACCCCCCAGACCCGACCCGAGCGGCACCTGCATCTGTTCCTGCAACGGCTTGGCATCACCTATCGCGCCTTCGAGGCCGAAAGCCCCGAGGCGGTCGAACAGGCGGTCGAGGAGATCGGCAAGATGGAGGCCCGCCCGATATTGACCGAGCGTGTCCTGCCCCGGCGCGATCTGGACTGGATATGCTATCTGCTGGCGGCGGTGGCGGCGGGCGGGCTGACGCTGGCGCGCTGGCTGGAACGGCCCTATGCCCCCCGCCGCCCCGCTGCATTGATGAGGCAGACATGAAACGGCGGCTGACCCTTCTGGCGCTGGTGCTGGCGCTGCTGATCTCGGGCGCGGGGGTGGCGTGGTATGGCGTGGCCGTGCGCAACGATGCCCGCGACAATGCCGCCATCCGCAATCTGGCCGCCGGGCGCGGCGCGCAGCTGCGCGAAGGCGCCGATGCACGCGCCGTCCATGCCGCGATCCTGTTCTTTGCGTGGCGAGAGCGGCTGGAAGAGGCGCAGGAGCTGCTGCCCCTGATGCAGAATGCCCGCCCCGACCTGCTGGCCGATGCCTGGTTCGCCATCGGCAATGCCAGGATGCGGCTGGGCTTCGAAAATATCGAGACCAGCCGTTTCGAGGATGCCGAGCCGGAAATCGAACTGGCCAAGCAGGCCTATCGCTCGGCCTTGCAGGCCGATCCCTCGGACCGCGATTCCAAGGTCAATCTGGATCTGGCCATGCGGCTGGTGCGCGACCTGCCAAGGGGCGAGGCCGATGGCAACGAGGACCCCGAAAACCAGCCCCGGCGGCTGTGGACCGATCTGCCGGGCCTGCCGCGCGGCGCGCCATGAGCGCCGGTCCGCAGCATATCGCCCGCCGCGTGCTGCCGCCTCTGGCGGTGACCGGACTGGCGTTGCTGGCGGCCTTCGGGCCGGGCATCTCGCGGCAGATGCCGCTGACCGATGTGCTGCTGGTGGTCGATATCACCCGCTCGATGAATGTGCGCGACATGGGGGGGCGGGGACGTCTGGACTATGCCCGCGACGCGCTGCGCGACTGGGTCGCCGCGCGGCCCTGCGGAACGAGGCTGGGGCTGGCCGTGTTCACCGAACGCCGCAGCCTGACCCTGTTCGAACCCATCGAGATCTGCGAGGATTTCGCCACCATCTCGGACACGATCGAGGGGCTGAGCTGGCGCATGGCGTGGGAAGGCGACAGCATGATCTCGCGCGGGATCGATCATGCCATGACCCGCGCCCGCGACATGGGCGTTTCGGTCGTCTTCGTGACGGATGGGCACGAGGCCCCGCCCCTACCCTATGGCGGCCCGGCGGATTTTCGCGGCGAAAGCCCGGGCGGGGTGGTTCTGGGCGTGGGCGGCGAGGATCCGGCGCCGATCCCGAAATTCGACGATCTGGGCCGGGAAACCGGGTTCTATACCCCTGCCGATGTGCAGCACGCCCCCGCCCGGATCGGCGCGCCGCCGCCGGATGCGGCCGAACGCCCCGGCTATCATCCGCGCAACAACCCCTATGGCGAATCCGATCTGGAGGGCGAAGAACATCTGTCGTCCCTGCACGCGGATTACCTGCAACAACTGGCGCAGGGCCGCGGACTGGGCTTTGCCCGGCTGTCCGACGGCCCCGCCGCCATCGACCGCGCACTGGCCGCCAACGCCCCTGCCGATGTCGTATCTGTGAAACGCAGCCTTGCGCCGGTTCTGGCTTTGGTGGCGTTATTGATCATGGCCGGGACATGGTTGGCCGCCAGCCCCGTCATGAAATACATGCGAAAGGAGGAATGATGATAAGTCGCATGCAAGCCGTTCTGGTCGCCACCCTGTTGGCGGCTCCGGCATGGGCCCACGGCCCAACTCCGCAGGATCTGACACACAGTGTCGAGATCGACGCCCCCGCCGAGACTGTGTGGGAGATCCTGAAGGATCCCGCCACCATCAGCGACTGGCACCCCGACGTGACCTCGGCCACGATGGAGGGCGAAGGTCCCGGCGCCAAGCGCACGACCGAACTGGAATCCGGCACCGTCGGCGATGGGATCGACATCATCAACGACGACAACCTGACCACCCGCTGGCGTCTGGCCGAGGAAAACCGCGACGTGATCCCGGTCAGCTTCTATACCAATACGCTGGTGGTCAAGGAAACCGACGCGGGGTCCGAGGTGACCTGGCGCGCCAGCTTCTTCCGCGCCGACACCACCAACGAGCCCGAAGAGCAATACAGCGACGAGGCCGCCGTGACCTTCATGGATGCCTATATCACCGAAGGACTGAACGGGCTGAAGGAACAGGCTGAAACCGGCAGCTGACCGGACCAGCCGCATCGGCCCCGCAGTCGGGGCTGATGCGTGACAACGCGCGAATGATCCGGTTCCGCCGCAGGCCGGGCGGGAACAGGCCCGGATCATTCGCCACCCTTCCGGGCAGCGTCCCAACCTGAATCAAATTCATGATCTTCTGGAGGATTATGAATTTTACCTTTCGTGCCGGGCAGGCCATAGTGCCCACTTGCGCAAAGGACCGATGATCATGCAGGCATTCCAGCTTCCCCCTTCCGATACCCTGCGCCAGTTGCAACAGCTGGCCCGCGAACGCATCCTGATCCTTGACGGGGCGATGGGCACGCAGATCCAGCAACTGGGCCTGTCGGAAGAGGATTATGGCGGCCACGGTGCCGGTTGCGCCTGCCGCCATCATTCCGAGAAGCCGCAAAAGGGCAATAACGACCTGCTGATCCTGACCCAGCCCAAGGCGATCGAAGAAATCCATTTCAACTATGCCATGGCCGGTGCCGATATCGTCGAGACCAACACCTTCTCGGCCACGACCATCGCGCAGGCCGATTACGCCATGGAAGCGGCGGTCGATGACCTGAACGTGGAAGGCGCGCGGATCGTCCGGGCGGCGCTGGATCGCGCCACCGCCATCGACGGCAAACCGCGCTTCGTCGCCGGCGCGGTTGGGCCGACCAACCGCACGGCCTCGATCAGCCCGGACGTGAACGATCCCGGCTATCGCGCGGTCAGCTTTGACGAATTGCGCGTGGCCTATGGCCAGCAGATCCGCGGCCTGATCCGGGGCGGCGCTGACATCATCCTGATCGAGACGATCTTTGACACGCTGAATGCCAAGGCCGCCATCTTCGCCTGTTTCGAGGCCTTCGCCGAAGTGGGCCAGCGCCTGCCGGTGATGATCTCGGGCACGATCACCGATGCCTCGGGGCGCACGCTGACCGGGCAGACGCCGACGGCCTTCTGGCACTCGGTCCGCCATTCGCGGCCCTTCACCATCGGGTTGAACTGCGCGCTTGGCGCCTCGGCCATGCGGCCGCATCTGGCGGAACTGGCCGGCGTCGCGAACACCTTCACCTGCGCCTATCCGAATGCCGGTCTGCCCAATGCCTTCGGCCAGTATGACGAAGGCCCAGCCGACACCGCCGCTCAGATCGCCGAATTCGCGGCCGAGGGGCTGATCAACCTGACCGGCGGCTGCTGCGGCACCACGCCCGACCATATCCGCGCGATTGCCGAGGCCGTCGCCCCCTTCGCCCCCCGCGAGGTGCCCCATGTCTGATCGTTATCTTCGCCTCTCGGGTCTGGAACCGTTCGTTCTGACCCCGGACATCCCCTTCGTGAACGTGGGTGAGCGCACCAACGTCACCGGCAGCGCCCGGTTCCGCAAGCTGATCACCAATCGCGACTATGCCGCCGCGCTGGAGGTCGCCCGCGATCAGGTCGAAAACGGCGCCCAGATCATCGACATCAACATGGATGAGGGGCTGATCGATTCAAAGGCGGTGATGGTCGAGTTCCTGAACCTCGTCGCCTCGGAACCCGATATCGCCCGGGTGCCGGTGATGATCGACAGTTCCAAATGGGAGGTGATCGAGGCCGGGCTGAAATGCGTGCAGGGCAAGCCGGTGGTGAACTCGATCAGCCTGAAAGAGGGCGAGGAACAGTTCCGCCATCACGCGGGCCTGTGTCTGGCTTACGGCGCGGCGGTCGTGGTCATGGCCTTTGACGAACAGGGCCAGGCCGACACCTTCCAGCGCAAGACCGAGATCTGCGCCCGTGCCTATCGCATCCTGACCGAGGAACTGGACTTCCCGCCCGAGGATATCATTTTCGATCCCAATATCTTCGCCGTGGCGACCGGGATCGAGGAACATAACAACTATGGCGTCGATTTCATCGAGGCCACGCGCTGGATCCGCCAGAACCTGCCGCATTGCCATATTTCGGGCGGGGTCTCGAACCTGTCCTTCAGCTTTCGCGGCAACGAACCCGTGCGCGAGGCGATGCATGCCGTCTTTCTCTATCACGCCATTCAGGCGGGGATGGACATGGGCATCGTCAATGCGGGCCAGCTGGCGGTCTATGACCAGATCGAGCCGGAACTGCGCGAAGCCTGCGAAGATGTGGTGCTGAACCGCCGTGACGACTCGACCGAGCGGCTGCTGGAAATCGCCGAGCGTTTCAAGGGCGGCGCGCGCGAGGAAAAGGTGCGCGATCTGGCATGGCGCGAATGGCCGGTCGAAAAGCGGATGGAACACGCGCTGGTCAACGGCATCACCGAATTCATCGAGGCCGACACCGAAGAGGCGCGTCTGGTCGCAACCCGCCCGCTGGACGTGATCGAGGGGCCGCTGATGGCAGGCATGAACGTCGTCGGCGACCTGTTCGGCGCGGGCAAGATGTTCCTGCCGCAGGTGGTGAAATCGGCGCGGGTGATGAAACAGGCCGTCGCCGTGCTGCTGCCCTATATGGAGGAGGAAAAGCGCCTGAACGGCGGGTCCGAGCGTGAAAGCGCGGGCAAGGTGCTGATGGCCACGGTCAAGGGCGACGTCCACGACATCGGCAAGAACATCGTCGGCGTCGTTCTGGCATGCAACAATTACGAGATCATCGACCTTGGGGTGATGGTGCCGCCGCAGAAGATCCTTGAAGTGGCGCGCGAACAGAATGTCGATGCCATCGGGCTGTCGGGCCTGATTACCCCCAGCCTTGACGAGATGGTCCACATGGCCGCCGAGATGGAGCGTGAGGGTTTCGACATCCCGCTGCTGATCGGCGGCGCGACCACCTCGAAGGTGCATACGGCGGTCAAGATCGCGCCGCGTTATCTGCATGGGCCTGCGGTCTATGTCACCGATGCCAGCCGCGCGGTGGGCGTGGTCAGCCAGCTGCTCAGCCCGACGCAGCGGGCCGATTACGTGGCGCAGGTGCGGGCCGAATATACCGATGTGGCCGCGCGCCACGAACGGGCCGAATCCGCCAAATCGCGCCTGCCGCTGGCCACCGCGCGGGCCAATGCCTTGCAGATCGACTGGTCGGATTATCACGTCCCTGCCCCGACCTTCCTTGGCACCAGGATCCTCGAGGACTGGGACCTGGCCGAAATCGCGCGCTATATCGACTGGACCCCCTTCTTCCAGACATGGGAGCTGAAAGGCGTCTATCCCCGCATCCTCGACGACGAAAAACAGGGAGAGGCCGCGCGCACCCTGTTTGCCGAAGCGAAAGAGATGCTGGAGCGGATCATCGAGGGCAAATGGTTCCGCCCCCGCGCCGTGGTCGGTTTCTGGCCCGCCAATACCGTCGGCGACGATATCCGGCTTTATACCGATGACGGGCGCGCGGAAACGCAGGCCATGCTGCACACGCTGCGCCAGCAGACCAGCAAACGCGGCGGACGCCCCAACGTGGCGCTGTCGGATTTCGTCGCCCCCGAGGGCAGCGTGCCGGATTACGTCGGCGGTTTCGTGGTCACGGCAGGCCCCGAGGAATCCGAGATTTCCGCCCGGTTCGAGCGCGCGAATGACGATTACGCCGCGATCATGGTCAAGGCGCTGGCCGACCGCATCGCCGAAGCCATGGCCGAGATGCTGCATGAACGGGTGCGCCGCGAATTCTGGGCCTATGCGCCCGATGAGGCCTACAGCCCGCAGGAACTGATCGCAGAACCCTATCGCGGCATCCGCCCCGCGCCGGGCTATCCCGCCCAGCCCGACCATACCGAGAAACTGACCCTGTTCAGCCTTCTGGATGCCGAAGCCGCGACCGGCGTCACGCTGACCGAAAGCATGGCGATGTGGCCCGGCAGTTCGGTGTCGGGGATGTATATCGGCCATCCCGACGCCTATTATTTCGGCGTCGCCAAGGTGGAACGCGATCAGGTTCAGGACTATGCGCAGCGCAAGGGCATGCCCATCGAGCAGGTCGAACGCTGGCTGACGCCGATCCTGAACTATGTCCCGGGCCAGACGCAGGACGAGGCCGCCTGAAACCCGCGGGCCGGGACCCACAGAAAAAGGCCGGTCGCAGGGACCGGCCTTTTTGCATCCGTGACGCGGGTTCAGACCTCGACCGAGACCCTGCCCATCGGGTTCGAGCAGCAGGCGAGGATATAGCCTTCCTCGATCTCTTCGTCCGAGATGCCGCCGTTATGGACCATATGCACCTCGCCCGAGATCTTCCTGACCTTGCAGGTGCCGCACAGCCCGAAGGTGCAGCCCGACGGGATGTTCAGCCCCGATCGCTTGGCCACCGTCAGCACCGTGTCGGTTTCCGAACAGGCGGTGGTGACGCCCGACGCGGCAAAGGTGATCTCGGCCCCCGCATCGTCATCGGGCACCACATCGTCAATTACCGGCGCATCGGCCTCGACCCGGACCGGCGCGCCGAAGCTTTCCTGATGATAGTGGTCCATGTCGAAACCAAGCCCGTTCAGCATGTCGCGCACGGCCTGCATGAAGGGTTCGGGGCCGCAGCAGAACACCTCGCGCTCCAGATAATCCGGCGCCATCAGCCCCAGCATGATCTGGCTCAGCCGCCCGCGATAACCGGGCCAGGCACCGAAGGTATCGGGTTCCTCGACGGTGAAATGCAGTTGCAGGTTCGGGTTGCGATCGACGAACTGCTCCAGCCGTTTGCGGAAGATGATCTCGGACGGGCGGCGGGCGGCGTGGACAAAGACGATATCCGCCGCCTCGCCCGAATCCCAGGCCCATGTCGTCATCGACATGACCGGCGTGATCCCCGACCCGGCCGAGATGAACAGGTATTTCCGCGCCGGGTGACGGTGAAAGCTGAAGATCCCCGAGGGGCCATAAGCCTTGAGCCGCACCCCCGGCCGCAGATGATCCAGCATCCAGCGCGTGCCGATCGACCCCGGCTGCGCCTTCACCGTCACCGAGATCGACAGCGGCCGCGAGGGCGAGGAACTGATCGTATAGGTGCGCTGCACATTGCCGCCCGGAACAGGCAGGTCCAGCGTGACGAATTGCCCCGGCTGATAATCGAACCACGCGCCCGATGGGGCGCGGAAGGTGAAGGTGGCGGTGTCCTGCGTCTCGGGCACCACCATCGCACATTCCAGAGGCTCGTCGTCAGACCAGGGCTCGACATCCCAGTTCAGCCGGGGTTTCGTCATGCCGTCACTCCGCCGCCATCGCCACAGGCTCAAGCCGTTCCGTCATCGTCTTGCAATACCAGTCGACGAAATGGATCACCCCTTCCTCCTGATGCGGGGAATAGGGGCCGGGCTCATAGGCGGGCGACAGGATGCCCTTCTGGTTTTCCTCGACCACGCGGCGATCCTCGTCATTGGTGGCCAGCCAGACCTCGGTCAGCTTTTGCAGATCGTAATCCACGCCCTCGACCGCGTCCTTGTGGACCAGCCAGTTGGTGGTGACCTGCGTCTGGGTCGGGCTGATCGGCATGATGCGGAAGACGATGGCATGGTCCGGCAGGAAATGGGTCCAGCTGGACGGGAAGTGGTAATACATCAGGCTGCCCGCATCGTTCCACGGGATCGTGCCCATGCGCCGCGCCACGGCGGCCTTGGTGGACATGGTGAAGGATTCCGCATTGTCCAGCAGCGGCACGCGGGCCAGACGCCATTGCATGTCGGGATGGTTCACGAAGCGTGCAGGCAACCCGGCATCGTCGCAGCGTTTCCAATGCGCCAGAATTTCCGCGCTGGCCGCGTTCGGGCCTTCCATTACCGTCATCAGCGGGTTGTCGGAATAGGTCCGGCACAGTGAGGGATGCGAGCCGCCGCAGTGATAGCATTCGCGGTTGTTCTCCATGACCAGTTTCCAGTTGCCCTCCTCGATGATGGTCGAGCTGTGGGCGACCTTGGCATCGGCCAGCCCGCTGGGGGCCAGATAGGACATCAGCTGTTTGGCCAGATCGTTGATCGCAGGCGGCACGGCGGCCAGACAGATATAGATCAGCCCGGCCAGATCGACGCAGTGAACCGGCTTCAGCCCGTATTTGCTGGCGTCGAAATCGTCGCCCATGTCACGGGCATAAAGCAGCTTGCCATCCAGATCATAGGTCCACTGGTGATAGGGACAGACCAGCTTGGGCGCGCTGCCATTGGCCTTGGGACACAGGCGCTGACCACGATGGCGGCAGACATTGTGGAAGGCACGCACCCGGCCATCGCCGCCGCGCACGATGATGACGGGATAGGCACCCACCTGCAATGTCGCGAAATTGCCGGTCTTGGGAATTTCGCAGGCGGGCACGGCATAGAGCCATTCGCGATAGAAGATCTGCTCCAGATCCGTCTGATAGACACCCTCGTCGCAATAGAGCTCTCTGCTCAGCGAGAAGTTGGGGCGTCTGTTGGCGATTTCCGCCCGGATTTGATGAGGGCTCAGCATCTGGCAACCCCGGTTTGTCCGCAGATGACACTGGCGGAACAGATTGAAGATCTGCGGTTTTCGCGGATCAGGCCGCCCCTTTCGGGGAAGGTTGTCCTGACCGCGATCGCCGCGGCTTGATGTCTTGTCCGAGTCGGGTCCGGCGGACCGGATCGCGCCTCGGATACCCTCATCTAGCGCCCGATCCCCCGGGTCCGAGCGCCTGTTTGCGACCGATTTCAGTCTGGAGGGGACATTTTGCGACATTGGTGGCAACCCGGCAAAAACCCGCCCCCTGCGGCAGGGGAAAACCGCCCGCGATTCGCCCGATTTTCGCCCCTGCTGCGCGGCTGCGCACAAAACCTGTGCGCCGATGGCCGGGGCCTGCGCCTTGTCGCACAGGTCGGCACTGCCTAGCTTTGGGACAAATCCCCGTGACCCCCCGTGACCCGTCGCAAGGGCCACGCCACACCATTTCAATACCGGATACGAACCATGAAAAAGATCGGCTTTCTTTCCTTCGGGCATTGGTCGCCGTCGCCCCATTCCGGCACCCGCAGCGCCTCGGACGCCCTGCTGCAATCCATCGACCTTGCGGTGGCCGCCGAGGAACTGGGGGCCGACGGCGCATATTTCCGCGTCCACCATTTCGCGCGCCAGCTGGCCTCGCCCTTCCCGCTGCTGGCCGCCATCGGCGCCCGCACCAGCCGGATCGAGATCGGCACCGGCGTCATCGACATGCGCTATGAAAACCCGCTTTATATGGCCGAGGACGCGGGGGCTGCGGATCTGATCGCGGGCGGGCGGTTGCAGCTGGGCATTTCGCGTGGCTCGCCCGAACAGGTGATCGATGGCTGGCGGCATTTCGGCTATCACCCCGCCGAGGGGGAAAGTGAGGCCGATATGGCGCGCCGCCATGCCGAGGTGTTTCTGAACATCATTGAGGGCAAGGGCTTTGCCCAGCCGAACCCCAATCCGATGTTCCCCAACCCGCCCGGCATGCTGCCGCTGGAACCGCAATCACCGGGCCTGCGCAACCGCATCTGGTGGGGGGCGGCCTCGGATGCGACCGCCGTCTGGGCGGCGCGGATGGGGATGCACCTGCAAAGCTCGACCCTGAAAGAGGATGAAACGGGCGAGCCCTTCCACGTCCAGCAGGCGAAACAGATCCGCAAATACCGCGACGCATGGCGCGAGGCCGGCCACGCGCACGAACCGCGTGTCTCGGTCAGCCGCTCGATCTTCGCGCTGGTCGATGATCGCGACCGGGCGTATTTCGGGCGTTCCGGCGACAGCGATCAGGTGGGCGTCATCGACAATATGCGCGCCGTCTTTGGCCGCAGCTATGCCGACGAGCCCGACAGGCTGGCCCGGCAACTGGCCGGGGACGAGGCCATCGCCGAGGCCGACACGCTGCTGCTGACCGTGCCGAACCAGTTGGGCGTCGAATACAACGCCCATGTGATCGGCGCGATTCTGACCCATGTCGCCCCGGAACTGGGCTGGCGCTGACCCGCGCCCGCCCCCAATTCCCCGTCAAACCCCGGTTTTCGCAAAAAACCCTTTGCCTGATATCGTTTTCCGCGCAGTCTTGTCCCCGATGAGAGGACATTGGGGAGAACAGACATGAAGCGGATGCTCAATCTGCTGGCGGGAACGGCGCTGGCCGTTGCCGGGATTTCGGCGACGGCGGGCGACAGCCGGGCCGAGTTCATCAACGTGCTGACCGGCGGCACCTCGGGTGTCTATTATCCGCTTGGCGTCGCGCTGGCCGAACTCTATGCGGGCGGGATCGAGGATGCGCGCGCGCAGGTTCAGGCCACCAAGGCATCGGTCGAGAACCTGAACCTGCTGTCGGCGGGCCGGGGCGAGGTCGCCTTTGCGCTTGGCGATTCCGTGATGGCGGCATGGGCGGGCGACCGCGAGGCCGGGTTCCAGTCGGAACTGACCAATCTGCGCGCCATCGGCGGGATCTATGACAACTATATCCAGATCGTCGCCGAACGGGCCGCAGGCATCGATTCGCTGGAGGATCTGAAGGGCAAGACCATCTCGGTCGGTGCGCCCGCCTCGGGGACGGAACTGAACGCGCGGGCGATCTTTGCGGCGGCGGGCATGTCCTATGACGACATGAGCCGGGTCGAGTTCCTGCCCTATGCGGAATCGGCCGAGCTGATCAAGAACCGCCAGCTGCAATCGACGCTGCAAAGCTCGGGCCTCGGCGCGGCCTTCATCAACGATCTGGCCACCACGCACGAGATCAACATCGTCGAAATCCCCGCCAGCGTGGTCGAGGCGGTCGGCGCCCCCTACAAGGCCACGGCGATTCCCGCGGGCACCTATCCGGGGCAGGATGAGGAAGTGCCGACAGCGGCGGTGACGAATATTCTGGTCACCAGCGAGGCGGTGTCCGAGGAAACCGTCTATCTGATGACCAAGCTGATGTTCGAGAACATCCCGCGCCTGACCGCCGCCCATTCTGCGGCGGCCACGCTGGACCCGGCAGAGGCGGTGCAGAACCTGCCCATCCCGCTGCATCCGGGGGCCGAGCGTTACTATCGCGAAACCGGCGTGATCGAGTAACGCCGCCTTTCCCCGTGGCCAGGCCCGCCCGCTGCGGCGGCGGGCTGGCTGCAAAGGCGCGCCGATTCACCGCATCCCGGCGCGCCCCCTTGGACGACAATCAGGATATACCGCATGACGCAGTTGCATCTGTCCGATGGTGAACATCAGGCCGAGGAACAGATCGAGGGCCTGCCGCCCGGTTTTGGCGAGGGGCTGCCGGGGCGTGTCGCCTATTGGATCGCGCTGACATTTTCCCTGTTCCAGATCTGGATCGCCGCATATGGCAGCCTGCCCAGCCAGATCGTCCGGGCGATGCATGTGGGGTTCCTGCTGCTGCTGGGCTTCGTGCTGCTGGGCAACCTGCTGGCGAAAAGCCGCGTCTCGCAGGGGTTCTATTGGCTGCTGGGCGCTGCGGGCTTCTGCACCGGGCTGTATAACTGGTTCTTCTATCGCGACATCCTGCTGCGCTCGAACTTCCTGACCACGGCGGACCTGACCATGGGCGTGGTGCTGCTGGTGCTGGTCTTCTGGCTGGCGCGGCGGCTGATGGGCTGGCCGCTGTTCATCATCGCCTGCCTGTTTCTGGGCTATTGCGCCTTTGGCGAGAACCTGCCGGGGATCATAGGGCATCGCGGCTATGACGCGCCGATGCTGATCGAGCATTTCGCCTTCGGGACCGAGGGCATCTATGGCTCTCCCACCTATGTGTCGTCGGCCTATATCTTCATCTTCGTGGTCTTCGCGGCCTTTCTGGAACGCGCGGGGATGCTGGACCTGTTCAACGATGTGGCGCTGGGGTTGGTCGGGCACTGGCGCGGCGGGGCGGCCCATGTCTGCACCCTGTCGTCGGCGCTGATGGGCACGGTGTCGGGCTCGGGCGTGGCCAATGTGGTGGCCTCGGGACAGTTCACCATTCCGCTGATGAAGCGGTCGGGGTTCCGCGCCGCCTTTGCCGGCGGGATCGAGGCGACATCCTCGATGGGCGGGCAGATCATGCCGCCGATCATGGGCGCGGTGGCCTTCATCATGGCCGAGACGCTGAACATCCCATATGGCGACGTGGTGCGTGCGGCGCTGATCCCGGCGGCGATGTATTTCGGCGTCTGCTTCTGGACCGTCTATCTGGAATCGGGCAAGCACAACCTGCACGGCCTGCCCCGCGACCAGTTGCCCAGCCCTTGGGAGGCGATCAAGAAGCAATGGATGCTGATGATCCCGCTGGGGATGCTGGTCTATCTGCTGTTCGCCAATTACACGCCGATCTTTGCGGGCTCGATGGGGCTGGCGCTGGTGGTGGTGCTGATCCTTGCCACAGCCATCGCGGCGCAGATCGGACCATTCGTCTTTCGCATCGTGTTCTGGATCTCGGTCGGGCTGGCCTCGGCGGCGTTCCTGAAATACGGCGTCAACCTGCTGGCCGTGGTGGTAGCGGTACTGATGGCACTGTGCTTCGTGCTGCGGGGCGCGCGCGAGGGGCTGATCATCGTGCGCGATTCGCTGGCCTTGGGCGCGCGCAATGCGCTGCCGGTGGCGACGGCCTGCGCCATCGTCGGCATCATCATCGGCACGCTGACCCTGACCGGCATCGCCTCGACCTTCATCGGCGCGGTGATCCGCATCGGCGAGAACAACCTGTTTCTGTCGCTGGTGCTGGTCATGCTGACCTGTCTGGTGCTGGGCATGGGCATCCCGACGATCCCGAATTACATCATCACCTCGTCGCTGGCGGGCCCCGCGCTGGAGCAACTGGGCGTTCCGCTGCTGATCAGCCATATGTTCGTCTTTTATTTCGGGATCATGGCGGACCTTACCCCGCCGGTGGCGCTGGCCTGTTTCGCGGCGGCGCCAATGGCCAAGGTCTCGGGGCTGAAGATTTCGATGGATGCGACGCGGCTGGCCATCGCCGGCTTCGTCATGCCCTTCATCGCGGTCTATTCCCCCGCGTTGATGTTGCAGACCCCCTATCCGGGGTCGTTCATGAACGAGCATTTCGGCTTCTGGGCCGAGGTCACCTATGTCACCGTCAAGGCCGCGCTGGCCATCGGGCTGTGGGGGGTTGCCGTGATCGGATATCTGCTGGCGCCCGCCCGGTTGTGGGAACGCGCATGGGCGCTGGCTGCGGGGATCGCGCTGATCCTGGCCTCGATGCAGGCCGACATCATCGGGTTCGTGCTGGCCTTCGGCTTCATCCTTCAGCACTGGCTGCGCCACCGCCGTCCGTTGCAGGGCGCATCGGCATGATCTGCATCGCGGCGGCGGGCGCGATCATGGCGCTGGCCGCCGACCAGTTCACGCTGCGCTGGACCCATTCCGTCACCCGCACCACGTGGGAGGAACGCTGGCAGGCCGACCCCGAAGGCCTGCACCCGGTCGAGGCCTTCGTCGTCGGACCCGGCGCCGGGGTCGAGATTCCCGACCATGCCCGCCGCGTCAGCGATGGCTGGCGCTTCAGCGTCGATCTGCCGCCGCAAAAGCAGGTGTTTCTGGCCGCCTCGGGCGCCACGGACGGCGGCTGGACCCTGTGCGCCGGGGCAATCTGTCACGAATTGGGGCGCAGCGCTTCGGAACCGCTGCGCCTGTGGCAGGCCGGGGATTGCAGCGATCCTATCGCAGAATGACGCGCGGGGTATCCGAGCGGTCGAGGATCTGCCCGATGGGCGCTGCAGCGGCGAAACCCTGCGCGGCAAAGATGCCCAGCACCTGATCGACCGCATCGGGGGCGCAGGCGACCAGCAGCCCGCCACTGGTCTGCGGATCGCTCAGCAGGGCGCGATCCAGTTCGGACATATCGGCTGACAGCGCGATCCCCTGACCATAGCTGGCCCAGTTGCGACCCGAGGCGCCGGTGACAAATCCCCGTTCGGCCAGATCGCGCACGCCTTCCAGCAGCGGCACCGCGCGCCAGTCCAGCGCCAGATCGCTGCCCGAGCCGCGCGCCATCTCCAGCGCATGGCCGCCCAGACCGAAGCCGGTCACGTCGGTCAGGGCATGCACGCCCTCCAGCCGCGCCAGTTCCGGGCCGGGGCGGTTCAGCCGCGTGGTGGTGTCGATCATCCGCGCATAGCCCGCAGGATCCAGCGCACCCTGTTTCAGCGCCGCCGACATGACCCCGACGCCAAGCGGCTTGCCCAGCACCAGCACATCGCCGGGACGCGCGCCGCTGTTCTTCTTCAGCAGCGCCGGATCGACCAGACCCATCGCCACCAGCCCATAGATCGGCTCGACCGAATCGATGCTGTGGCCACCCGCGATGGGAATCCCGGCCTCGCGACAGATCGAGGCGCCGCCATCCAGCACCCGGCCGATGGTTTCGGGCGACAGCACGTTGATCGGCATCCCCACCAGCGCCAGCGCCATGATCGGCGTGGCCCCCATCGCATAGACGTCGCTGATCGCATTGGTGGCGGCGATGCGCCCGAAATCATGCGGATCATCGACCACCGGCATGAAGAAATCGGTCGTCGCCACCAGCGCCTGCGTCTCGTTCAGCAGGTAAACCGCCGCGTCGTCCGAGGTCTCGATGCCGACCAGCAGCGCCTCGGGGATGGGCATTGCCCGCGTGTCGCGCAGGATGCCCGACAGCAGCCCCGGCGCGATCTTGCAACCGCAACCGCCCCCATGGGCAAGGGAGGTCAGGCGCGGCTCTTGTTGCTGGTCAGACGGGGTCATATCGGCCTCACGGGTCAGATTGCGTTTGTTCCGGGGCAGCTTAGCAAAGCCTGCGCGGGCGTCCACCGTCCCCGCGGGGGGGTTAGACACTGCGCGGCTTTGTCGCTATCAGATATGTCCGGCTGCAAGCTGAAGGAAATCCCATGATCGTCGGAACCGCAGGCCATATCGACCACGGCAAGACCGCGCTGATCAAGGCGCTGACCGGCACCGATACCGACCGGCTGGCCGAGGAGAAATCGCGCGGCATCACCATCGACCTGGGCTTTGCTTATGCCGATCTGGGGGGCGGCGCGATCACCGGATTTGTCGATGTGCCGGGGCATGAGCGCCTGATCCACACCATGCTGGCCGGGGCGGGCGGGATTGATCTGGCGCTGCTGATCGTGGCCGCCGACGATGGGGTGATGCCGCAGACGCGCGAACATCTGGCGATTCTGGACCTGTTGGGGATCACCCGTGGCATCGTGGCACTGACCAAGGCCGATCTGGCCGATGACGTCCGGCTGGCCGAGGTTGAAACGCAATTGCGCCAGTTGCTGGCGCCGACCGGGCTGCGAGATGCGCCGGTCTTTCCGGTTTCCTCGCTGACCGGCAGCGGCATCGACGCCCTGCGCAAGGCCGTCGTTCAGGCCGAGGCCGAGACCACCGCGCGGCAGGATGCCGGGCTGTTCCGGCTGGCCGTGGATCGCAGCTTTACCCTGCAAGGCACCGGCACCGTGGTCACCGGCACCGTGCTGGGCGGGCGTGTCGCGATCGGCGATATCGTCACCGTCTCGCCGCGCGGGCTGACGGCGCGGGTGCGCGGCATCCATGCCCAGAACCAGCCCGCCGCCGAGGGTCTGGCCGGGCAGCGATGCGCGCTGAACCTTGCCGGAGAGGCGATCACCAAAGAGGCGATCCATCGCGGCGATGTGGTCCTGTCGCCCGAACTGCACGCGCCGACCGACCGGATCGACGCGATCCTCGACGTGCTGCCCACCGAGGCCAAACCCATCGGCACATGGTTCCCCGCCCGCCTGCACAGCCACGCGGTCGAAGCGGGCGCGCGGATCGTGCCGCTTGGCGATCCGCTGCGGCCCGGCGCCTCGGGTCCGGTGCAGATCGTGCTGGACCGGCCCATCTCTGCCGCCGTGGGCGACCGCTTCATCCTGCGCGACACCTCGTCCAGCCGCACCATCGGCGGCGGGCGGTTGCTCGATTTGCGCGGCCCGGCCCGCAAGCGCCGCACGCCACAACGTCTGGCGCTGATCTCTGCCGCCGCCCACCCCGATCCGGCGCAGGCGCTGGCCGCGCTGCTAAAGGTCGCTCCGGTCGATATCGCCGGTTTCGCCCGCGACCGCAGCCTGACCACGACGCAGATCCATGCCGTGCTGGAACAATCCGACGCGGTCGAGATCGGCGGGCTGGCGCTGTCGGCCCCGACGCATCGGCAGTTGCGCGACGATCTGACCGACACGCTGCGCCGGTGGCACGAGGAACAGCCCGACCTGCCCGGACTGGGCCGCGAACGCACCCGCCTTGCCCTGCAACCCCGCCTGCCGAAAGAGGCGTTTCTGGCCTTTCTGCGCGACGAGGCCGCGCAGGGGCGCATCCGCCTTGACGGTGCCTTCCTGCGCCTGCCCGATCACGAGGTGCAACTGTCGCCCGAGGACGAGGCGCTGTTTGCCCGCATCCTGCCCGCCCTGACCGGCGACATGCGCTTCCGCCCGCCTCGGGTCCGCGACTTCGCCACCGAATTCGGCATCGACGAGGGCACGATCCGCCGGGTGCTGAAGCTGACCCAAAAGACCGGGCGCACCGACCAGATCGCGCATGACCATTTCTTCGCGCGCGAGGTCACCGCCGAGATGGTCAGCATCCTGCACGAACTGGCCGCCGAAAGCCCCGATGGCTGGTTCGGCGCCCCCGCCTTTCGCGACCGGGTCCAGAACGGACGCAAGGTCGCCATCGAGATCCTCGACTTCTTCGACCGCCACGGGCTGACCCTGCGGCGGGGAGATCTGCGGCGGCTGAACCCGCATCGTCAGGACCTGTTCACGAAACTCTGACCGGATGCGACCGCCAATCAGGCAGCAAATGCTGCGTTTCGCGACCAAAGTCTGGGTTGCCGGAAGGCATCGCCCTCAACACTATCCGGTCCGACGCAGCCTGTTTGTCACGTCAAATGGCGCATCCGGTCCGACGGGCTGGTCTCTTTCTGTTCTGGCTGCCAGCCACCTGCCAGCCGCCGCACCCCTGTCCGGTCGCGGCGATGGAACAGAATTGCGCGCCGCCTCAGAAACGTCCGTCTGACACAGAGGAGGAACCCATATGATTATTCGCAGCCTGACCGCTTTGCTGCTTCTGACCGGCCCCGTCTGGGCCGAGGTGCATGAAGTGAAGATGCTGAACAGCAACGACACCGGAAACATGGTCTATGAGCCCGATTTCCTGACCGTCGCCCCCGGCGATACGATCAAGTTCATCCCCACCGATCCCAGCCACAATGCCGAAAGCATCAAGGAGATGACCCCCGAAGGCGCCGAGCCCATCAAGGGCAAGATCAACCAGGAGCTGGAGGTCACCCTGACCGAGGAAGGCATATATGGCATCAAATGCACACCGCATTACGCCATGGGCATGGTCATGCTGATCGAGGTCGGCGAGGGCCACGAAATCACCCTACCGGAAAAGATGCCGCGCGGCGTGCAGAACCGCTTTGACGACATCCTTGAACGCGCGGGGCGCGAAGCCAGCTGACCCCTGCCAGACAGATCACGATGAAAAGGTCCGCCGCTGCGGGCCTTTTTTCGTTTGCTTTCCGATTGATCGCCGTTTCGCGCCAAAGTCCGAGTAAAACACTTGGCCTGCATTGCCTGATTGTTTCAGTCAACTATTTGAAAACAAACAAATTTCTTGACCCCGCCGCGCGAATCGCCTATTCAACCCTCAAGACAGCCAGCCAGCCCCTTGCGGCAAGCCAGCCTTCCGAACCAGCCAGCCAGCATCACGCCCGCCAGCACTTCGGTCAAATCAGCCAGCCTTCCAGCCAGCCAACGTCACGGGCCGCCAGCCAGCCGCCGCGCGCCAGCCCCGCCCTTGTCGTTCCGCCAGCAGATTGCCAGCCGGACCGTATGCCAGACAGTTTGCCAGCCCCGCGCCAGCCGACCATCCTGCCAATCGCGATACAGCCAGCCCGGCGCAATCCGTGCCGACCAAGCCTGCGACATCGCCAGACTTCAGCCTGCCGGATTTCAGGAATGATGCGCCAGATAGTGGCGTACGGCATCCGCGACATGGCGGAAACGATCGCCGCCCAGATGCTTGCCGCCATACCAGCGGGTCACGACGACGACATGATCGTGCAGCCCGGCGCGCTCCAGCATTTGCAAAATCAGCGCCCCCGCGCCGCTTTCGCCGTCATCGTCCTTGACCGGCTCTCCCTCCAGGATCGCGGCCCAGCTGTGATGGGTCGCCTTCTGGAAGCGCTTGGCGGATTTCAGCTTTGCCAGCAGCGCCGCCACCTCGGCCCGGTTGCGCGCAGGACCGCCCGACACCGCGTAGCGCGACCCGCGATCCGAGATGATCTTGTCGAAAACCTGCAATCCGGCCATCTCAGCGCGCCTGTTTACGCCGCACATACAGTTCCATCCGGTGATGGACGATCTCGTATCCCATCGCGGCGGCGATCTCGGCCTGAAGACGCTCGATCCTTTCGCTGGTGAATTCCATCACCTCGCCGGTATCGACGTCGATCATGTGATCGTGATGCTGCTGGTCGGCGGTTTCCCAGCGGGCCGGTTCGCCCTGAAATTCCAGCTTTTCGATCACGCCCTGCGCCTGCAAGGTGGTCAGCGTGCGATAGACCGTGGCCAGCGACACCCCCGCGCCCGCGGCCTCGGCCCGGCTGTGCAATTCCGTCGCGTCGGGGTGATCGGCGCTGTCGGCCAGCACCCGCAGCAACGCCGCGCGCTGCCGCGTCACCCGCACGCCTGCGGCCCGCAATGCCTCTTCCAGCTGTTTCGCGCGCGTCTCTGTCATGTCCTGTTCATGCACCAAGGCGGGGCCAGTTGCAACTGGACGCAGGGCAGTCCGGTTGCGCGGCGGGGCGGTCCGGTCTATCTGCAAGGGAAGGGTTTTACAGAGGCAGCCATGATCGTTATCGCCGCAGCCGTCATCGGCGCCATTCTGGGCTGGCGCCGCGCCACCCAGTTGAAGGGGAACCGGCGCGACCGGGCGCAATATGCCGTGGCTTATGCTTTGGGCTTTGCGATTCTGGGCCTTTTCGCCACCATCTTCATCGAGCGGATGTTCTGATGTTCATTCCCTTCCTTGACGGGTTACGCCGACAAGGAGTTCCCGTCAGCCTGCGCGAATGGCTGGATCTGATGGGGGGAATGGCGGCGGGTCTGCCCGGTCACGGGGTCGAGGGGTTCTATCACTTTGCCCGGCTGGTTCTGGTCAAGGACGAACGCCATATCGACCGTTTCGACCGCGCCTTCGCCGAGGCATTTTCGGGTCTTGAGCATATCCCGGTCGAGGCGCTGGTCACTGAACAGGCGATCCCAAAGGAATGGCTGGAAAAGCTGGCCGAGAAACTGCTGACCGACGAGGAAAAGGCGGCAATCGAAGGCAGCGGCAGTTTCGAGGAACTGATGAAAAAGCTGCGCGAGCGGTTGGCCGAGCAGCAGGCCCGCCATCAGGGCGGCAACAAGTGGATCGGCACCGGCGGCACCTCGCCCTTCGGCGCCTATGGCTATAACCCCGAAGGCGTGCGCATCGGCCAGCATGAAAGCCGCCACCGTCGCGCGGTGAAGGTCTGGGACAAGCGCGAATTCCGCGATTTCGACGACAGCGTGGAACTGGGCACCCGCAATATCAAGGTCGCGCTGAAACGGCTGCGGCAATGGGCGCGGCACGGCGCGGCCGAGGAACTGGACCTGCCCGCCACCATCCGCGCCACCGCCGATCACGGCTATATCGACGTGCAGACGCGGCCGGAACGTCGCAACGCGGTCAAGGTGCTGCTGTTTCTGGACGTGGGCGGCTCGATGGACGATCACGTCCGGGTGGTGGACGAGTTGTTCTCGGCCGCGCGGGCCGAATTCCGGCATATGCAGCATTTCTATTTCCACAACTGCCTTTACGAAGGCCTGTGGACCGACAACCGCCGCCGCTGGGACCAGCAGACGCCGACATGGGATGTCATGCACCGTTACGGGCGCGATTATAAATGCATCTTCGTCGGCGATGCCTCGATGTCGCCATATGAGATCGTGGCGCCGGGTGGCGCGAATGAACACTGGAACCCCGAATCCGGCGAGTTGTGGCTGCGCCGCGCCTGCGAGACATGGCCCGATCACATCTGGCTGAACCCGGTGCCACAGCCGCATTGGCGCCATACCCAGTCCATCGCCATGATCGGCCAGATCTTCGAGAACCGCATGATGCCCCTGACGCTGGAGGGGTTGACGCAGGCGATGCGGGTGCTGGGATGAGGCCGGTCGCATGCTGAAACTGACCCCCATCCTGTTGCTGATCGCCTATATGGCGGTGATGTGGTTCTTTTCGGCCTGGCGGCTGAAGCAGGACCTGAAGCAGAAATCCTCGCCTCTGAACCATCCCCGCCTGTCGCCGATGCTGAAACGTCTGGGCGAAGCGATGGACCTGCCGCCGATCCGCGCCCAAATCTATGAGGTCGAGCCGGTCAACGGCCTTGCCGCCCCCGATGGCCGCATCTTCCTGACCCGCGGTTTCATCCGCAAGCTGGACGCCTGCGAGGTCACGCCCGAGGAACTGGCCAGCGTCATCGCGCATGAGCTGGGCCATGTCAGCCTTGGCCATTCGCGGCGCCGGATGATCGACTTTGCCGGGCAGAACGCGATCCGCATGGCGCTGGCGGGCGTGCTGGGCCGGATCATTCCGGGCATCGGGCCGTGGATTGCCACGCTGATCGCCAATGCCGTCGCCGCCCGCCTGTCGCGACAGGACGAATTCGAGGCCGACCGCTTCGCCAGCGCGCTGATGATGCGCGCCGGTCTGGGAACCGCTCCGCAGAAATCGCTGTTTCGCAAGCTGGACAAGATGGCCGGGGGCCGCAGCACCGCCCCCGCATGGTTCCTGTCGCACCCGCCGGTCGAGCGCCGCATCGCCGCGATCGAGCAGCACGAGGCCCGCTGGCAGAAAGGCTGATCCCTTGCAGACCGTCCCGTTCAGCCTATCATGCTGCCACGCAGCAAGAGGCCATCCATGAGCGTTTCGTTCCGTCGCCGGGTGCTTTACCTGCCCGGCTTCGACCCGATCCCGCCCCGCCGCTATCGCGAGCTTTACCGGCGCGAGGGGCCCGAACAGGCCCGTATCTCGGGTTATCGCATCGGCACCGGCAGATCGGACGACGATTCCGGCCGCTTCGGCTGGTCGGTCGAGGGGCAATTTGGCACCGATCTGACCGCCGCGCAGATCGAGGTTCTGATCTGGGCCGATCTGGTGCAGAAATCCATGAAAAGCGGCATCGCCGGCACCTATCTGCAACTGGTCAGGACGGCATGGACCTATTTCGCCTCGGGTGCGATCCGCAGGCTGATGCGGCTGCGGCTGGCGCCCTTGCTGGCGGCCTTCTATCCGGTCGCGGTACTGCTGGCGCAACTTCTGGCCGCCTGCCTGCTGGGCGCGGGCATTGGCTGGCTGGTCTCGATCTGGCTGGGCTGGCCGGTCGGGCTGATCGCGGCGCTGGCCACCGTCTGGGGCATGCTGGTCTGGTTCAAATCGCTGGATCACAAGCTTTTCGCCTATTACCTGATGCATGACTATGCCTTTACCGCGCAGCATGGCGGCGCCTATCCCCCGGAACTGGAGGCGCGGCTGGCCCAGTTCACCGACCGGCTGGCCGAGGTTCTGAACAGCGATCTGGACGAGGTTCTGGTCGTCGGCCATTCCTCGGGCGCCTATCTGGGCGTGTCGCTGCTGGCCGATCTGATCCGTTCAGGGCGGGTGCCGGAAAATGGCCCGGCGCTGGCGCTGCTGACGCTGGGGCATGTGGTGCCGATGGCCTCGTTCCTGCCACGCTCGCAAAGGCTGCGTGCCGATCTGGCGCTGGTATCGGAAAGCCCGGACCTGTTCTGGCTGGATGTCTCGGCACCCGGCGATGCCTGCTGTTTTGGCCTGTGCGATCCGGTGGCGGTCACGGGCGTCGCGGGGCCGGATCAACGCTGGCCGCTGGTGATTTCGGCGGCCTTCACCCGGACCCTGTCGCCGCAGCGGCAAAAGGAGTTGCGCAACCGCTGGTTCCGCAAGCATTTCCAGTATCTCTGCGCCTTCGACCGTCCGGGCGATTACGACTATTTCGCCATCACCGCCGGGCCGCTGACGCTGGCGGAACGATTCGCGGGTCGCCCGCCCTCGCCGGGCCGGATCACCACGCCCGCGGGCAAGGGGCTGGCATGATCCCGCCCCGCCCCACCAGCGGCGACGGACGCAGCGGCTTTATCCGGCTGGCGCGGGGCTTTCGGCGCGACCTGCTGTCGGCCCTGCCCGAGCGGCTCTATCGCGGCTGGATGGCCGAGTTCCGCAACCCGCTGATCCACAGCTTCATCTGCAACGACCCGGCACTGGTGCGGCTGATCCTGCGCGAGCGGCCCGGCGATTTCCCGAAATCGAACCGGCTGCGCGAAGGTCTGGCGCCACTGCTGGGCAACTCGATCTTCATCAGCAATGGCGGGGAATGGGCCCATCAGCGGCGCATCATCGACCCTGCCTTCGAGGGCGGCCGTCTGCGCGAAAGCTTTGGCGCCATCTGGGACGCGACCGAGGCCACCATCACCCGCCTGCGCCCCGGAGAGGTGGATATCGAGCCCGAAACCAGCCATGCCGCCGCCGATGTGATCTTCCGCGCGCTGTTCTCGCTGCCCATCGAACACCAGATCGCCGAGCGTGTGTTTCGCGCCTTCCGCGCCCATCAGGCCGCGCAGCCGCTGGTCAATCTGGCCTCGGTGGTACCGCTGCCGCGCTGGTTCCCGCGCTTTCATTCGCGCCGCATCCGCCAGACCGCAGGCGAGATCCGGGGCCTGATCGAAACGCTGGTCGCCACCCGCCAGCAGGCGATCCGCGATGGCACCGCCCCTGACGATCTGGCGACCAAGATCATGACCACGCCCGACCCCGAAACCGGCACCTGCTTCACCGTCCCCGAGATGGTCGATCAGGTCGCGACCTTCTTTCTGGCCGGGCATGAAACCGGCGCTTCGGCACTGGCATGGGCGCTGTGGCTGCTGGCGGCGCATCCCGAATGGCAGGACCGCGTAGCCGCCGAGGGCACGGGCCTGCCGCGCGATTTCGCCGCCGTCAGCCGCCTCAGGGCCAGCCGTGCCGTGTTCCGCGAGGCGCTGCGCCTCTATCCCCCGGTGCCGATGATGGTGCGGCAGGCGCGCATCCCCGAAACCTTCCGCAACCGCGCCGTGTCCAAGGGGGCGCAACTGGTGATCTCGCCCTGGCACCTGCACCGGCATCAGCGGCTGTGGGACCGCCCCGACGATTTCGACCCGGACCGATGGGACACGCCCGAGGGCAAGACCTCTGCCCGCGATGCCTTCACCCCGTTTTCCGCCGGTCAGCGCGCCTGCCCCGGCGCCGGTTTTGCTATGCTGGAGGGGGTGCTGATGCTGGCCAGGATCACGGCGGCCTTCCGCCTGTCGCGCGGCAGCATCGATCCCATCCCTGTCGCCCGCTTGACCGTGCGCGGCCGCGACGGCATCCTGATCCGGCTGGAACATCGCGAGGCCATATGAGCCGCGACACCGTCAACCGCATCTGCGCCGCGTTTCCGGGGGCCGAATGGTCCGATCCCTGGGGCGGCGGACATGATTGCTGGAAGGTCGGCGCCCGGATCTTCGCCCTCACCGCCGCAATCCGCCCCACCGTCGCCGTCAAGACCGACAGCATCGAGACCGCCGAAATGCTGATCGAAGCGGGCATCGGCCAAAAGGCCGATTATATGCACCGCAGCTGGATCGCCTTGCCGCTGGACGCGGACGAGGCCGAACTGCGCCACCGAATCACCGCCAGCTATCGCATCATCCGCAACAGCTTGCCGAAAAAGGTTCAGGCTGGGCTGGCGACCCTCTGACGGCGCGGCCTGACCTTGCAAAACCAAGGGGCCGGAAATCCGGCCCCTGATACGCTCGACAAACCCAGACGGGCCAGAAAACCCGACCTCAGAACGGGATCTCGTCATCATAATCGGCGCGACCGGCACCACCGCCCGAACCCGAGGGCGCTGAACCCCCGCCCGAATCGCCACCGCGATAATCGTCATAGCCGCCGCCGCTGTCACGGCTGCCACCGCCGCCTTCGCCACGGGCATCCAGCATCTGCAACGTGCCGTTGAAGCCGCGCAGAACCACCTCGGTGGTATAGCGGTCCTGCCCCGACTGATCCTGCCATTTGCGGGTTTCCAATTGCCCCTCGACATAGACCTTCGAGCCCTTCTTCAGGAACCGCTCGACCACATTGACCAGCCCCTCGGACATGATCGCGACGGAATGCCATTCGGTCCGCTCGCGACGCTCGCCGCTGGTGCGGTCCTTCCACTGCTCGGATGTCGCGATCCGCAGGTTGGCGACCTTGCCGCCATTCTGAAAGGTCCTTATTTCTGGATCCCGGCCAAGATTGCCGATCAGAATGACCTTGTTCACGCTGCCTGCCATATGGGCTCTCCGATACTGTCTGTTGGGGCAGGTCTATCGCAGCCTTGCCGAGCAACGCAAGCCGCAGCCGTCATAGGCAATAATCCGCCGACCCGATAGCCCGCACAGAGGCGGAAAATCCCTTCACTGGCGAGACCGGCGTTTTGCTGTATAGTCCTTCCAAAAAATGAGGATACGAGGGCGGCTTCATGAGGTTTCAACCCAAGCTGAAAACGGCGCTCTGCGCCCTGCTGCTGGCCGCACTTGCGGCGCCCGTTTCGGCCGAGGGGTTGCGCCTTTCCGGCAGTTCCAGCAAATCCCGCGCCGATCAGTTCCAGCGTCAGACCCGGCTGATGGATTCGCGCCTCTCGGCGCAATATCAGCGTTCCGCCCGCCTTCAGCCCAATGCCGGCCGCGCCGCAACAAGCGACGCCACCGAACTGGCCGTGGCCATTCCCGCCTATCGCGGCCGCCGCAGCGAGTTTCTGCCCCATGCGCGCGCAGCGGCACAACGCCACGGCATCCCCGAAGATCTTTTCCTGCGGCTGGTCCAGCAGGAATCAGGCTGGAATCCGTCCGCCCGCTCGCACAAGGGGGCAACCGGCCTTGCCCAGCTGATGCCGGGAACGGCGGCCAAACTGGGTGTGAACCCGCTCGATCCGATGCAGAATCTCGAGGGCGGCGCGCGCTATCTGCGCATGATGTACAATCAGTTCGGCAACTGGCGGCTGGCGCTTGCGGCCTATAATGCAGGCCCCGGCGCGGTGCAGAAATATGGTGGCATCCCGCCCTATCGCGAAACGCGAAACTACGTCCGCATCATTCACGGCAGCTGAACGCCCGCCCCATCTTTGGTGCAAAAATATCCTCAGGGGGTGAATTGCGCCGCAGGCGCAAGAGGGGGCGCGAGCGCCCCCTGCCTTATCCGGTGATCAAGCTCAGACTTCCTCGATCCGCAACTCGACGGGATCGCCGATCAGCACGCCGGTTCCGGGCAGCGCCTCGATGGCGAAATCGATCGCATCCGGCGTCGTCTTGTCGGTCACGATCAGCACCGGCACACTGGCTCCGTCGGGATGGCCATATTGCCGCATCCGGTCGATCGAGATCCCAGCATCGCTCAGCACGGTGGCGACCTTGGCCAGCGCACCGGGCTTGTCCAGCAACTCGATCCGCAGGTAATAGGCGGCGGGCACGGCGGTCCGGGCCGGAACCGCGTCGGTCAGCATCGCCGCGGGCTGACCGAAGACCGGCAGACGGATATCACGCGCGATCTCGACGATATCGGACATCACCGCGCTGGCGGTCGGACCCTCGCCCGCGCCGGCGCCGCGCAGCACGATCTGGCCGACACTGTCACCCTCGATCACCACCATATTGGTGCCGCCCATCAACTGTCCCAACGGACTGTCGGCAGGCACGAGGCAGGGCGACATGCGCTGTTCCAGCCCGCGCGGCGTCATCTGCGCCACACCCAGCAGCTTGATGCGATAGCCCATATCGGCAACGCGGTTGATGTCGTCGATGCTGACCCGCTCGATCCCCTCGATCTCGACCGCATCGAAATTCACCCGTGTTCCGAAGGCGATCGAGGACAGGATCGCCAGCTTGTGCCCCGCGTCGATCCCGCCCACATCCAGCGTCGGATCGGCCTCGAGATAGCCTAGCTGCCGCGCCTCTTCGAACACCGCCGCATAGGGCAGACCTGCACTGGCCATGCGGGTCAGGATATAATTGCAGGTGCCGTTCATCACGCCCATGACCCGCGTGATGTCATTCCCGGCCAGCGATTCCGTCATCGTCTTGATGACCGGGATGCCGCCTGCGACGGCGGCCTCGAAACGGATCGCCCGGCCAAGGCTTTCGGCCAGTTCCGCCAGTTCCTGCCCATGCATCGCCAGCAGCGCCTTGTTGGCGGTGACCACATCCTTGCCCGCCCGCAGCGCCGCCTCGATACTGTCCTTCGCGATACCGTTATCGCCGCCGATCAGTTCGACAAAGACATCGACATCCTCTGCCGTGGCCAGCGCCATCGGGTCGGTCTCCCAGCGGAAGGCCGACAGATCGGCATCGCGGTTCTTCATCCGGTCGCGCGCGCTGACGGCGGTAATCTCGACCGGACGGCCCGAGCGCCGGGCCAGCAGGCCGGCATGTTTCTGAACGATCTTGACGACACCGATCCCGACGGTGCCAAGCCCGGCGATACCCAGGCGAAGGGGGGACGACATGAAAGCCTCTCGTCTTGGATTTGACGGGTGTTAGCGCGCCGCCGCCCGCGTTGCAACGCGCGAAAGGTGCCGCCCCGCGATCAGGTCACAGCCAACGGCGGGTCCGGGCGGAATAGTCGCTGAATTCCCGCGGAAAGCTGGCGCGCAAACGCGCCTCTTCTCGCGGAATGAAGCGGGACGAGATCACCAGCACGAAGGCAGGAACCAGCACGATCACCGCAAACGGCGCGCGCATGACCAGACACAACCCCGCCAGCAGCAGCGCATTGCCCAGATAGATCGGATTGCGGCTCAGCGCGAACACACCCGAAACCACAAGCGCGGCAGGACGACCATAGGGATCGACGGTGGTGCGCGCCCGGCGCATGGCGATGACCGCCGCCCCCATCAGCGCGGTGCCCGCCCCCATCAGCAACCCGCCGGGCCAGATCAGCCAGCCCGGACCATGCGGCCACCCCATCCCCGTCAGAATGGCCAGCACCACAAAGCCCAGAAACCAGATCTGCGGATAATCGGCCGTCATCCCTCTTCCTCTTCATAGCCCGCCCATTCCCCGGCAATGCCGGTCGCGCGCATGATCGACACGATGCGCCGCCCCGCCCTCAGCGTATCGGCATGGATGGCATGGACATCGGCGGGGGTCATGTCGTCGGGGTGACGCTCGCCTCGGGTGTTGACGAAGGTCGGATACCAGTGTCCCGGCTGCTTGCCCGGCCGCCACGAGGCATGGCACAGCAGATTGCGCTTCAGCCGCAGCTCGTCCAGCGTCTGGCGCAGGGCTTCGCGATCCGCGACCCCGGATTGCCGCATTGCCGCGCCAAAGCTGTCGATCAGCGTTCCCAGCGTGTCATCGGCGATATTCTCCATCAGTCGCAGCCATTTCTGCAAGGCCTCGTCCGAGGCATCCTCGCCCAACCCCATCCGGGTCAGGGAAAAGATGGCGCGCTTCAGCGCCTCTTCCAGAAAACCAAAGCCGGAAACGGCGTGACCGATGGCGGCGGCCATCTCGTCGGACAGGCGGTCGGGGGCGCGGGGCAGGCTCATTTCGATGTTCTAGCGCGCCGAAAACCCACTGTCTGCCCCCTTTTCGGCGCGCCGTGTGTCAGAACCGGATCTCGGCCCCGCTGTCGTCCATATCCCATTGCAGCCGGCGCCCCGCCCCATCGGCCAGTTCGGCCAGCAGCGCGAAATGCACCTCGGATGGCGACGGCGCGATGCGGTCCTGCGCGGCCGGGCCGTCCAGCCATGACCACAGCGCCGGATCGGGGCGCATCCGGTCGCTTTCGGCCACCAGACGCCAGCCGGGCGCCAGATGAACCGCCAGAACCTGCCCGCCCCAGGGCATCGCGGTTTCCAGACACATCAGCGCCAGCATCAGCATCCGCACCTCGGTCCGCGCGAAATCGCCCGCCGCGTCCAGCCTTACCCTGATCCGCCCCTGCCCCGAGACGGCATCGGTCAGCCGCCCCAACTCTGTCCAAGAGATGCGGTGATCCGCCGAGGCATGGCCGAACGCCATCCGAAAGGTCTGGATGCGCTGCTGCGCCGAGGCCACCGATTCCATGATCAGCCGCAATTCCGGGCTGTCGCGCAGCCCCGGATAGTCGCCGGACATGGTCAGAAGCTCGACCCCGTTGCCGATCGCCCCCAGCGGCGAGACAAGATCATGACACAGGCGAGAGCCGACCAGCGCCGCCAGTTCCTGCGCCGCGACCCGCGCGGCTGCGGTTGTTTGCTGAACCATCTGCACATACCTTTTAACATGAACACACTGGAGACGTCAGATGAACGAGATATTGGAGCCCGGCATGATCGTGACCCATCCCGCCGCGCCCGAATGGGGCGAAGGACAGGTGCAATCACGGATCGGGACCCGGATCACGGTGAATTTCACCGAAGGCGGAAAACAGGTGATCGACGGCAGCCGGGTGATGCTGCGCATTCTCAGACGGGACGATCTGTAACAGGGTGACTCGATTAACATAAACCGGACAATGCAACCTTAACTTGTGTTAATCAACCGATTTGACTCCGCGATCATCCACGACGGGGAACAGGCTGTTGCATTGGGATGCCACCCCGCCTAGACAGTCGGCGCAGGCATCGCCAACAAATCCGCAGGCCGAATGAGACCCGACCCCGCCTTTTTCGACATCCGCATCGCGCGCTCCGAGACGGACCTTCTGGCCGCGCAACGACTGCGCTATCGCGTGTTTGTCGAGGAACTGGGCGGCGACGGCAAGATGGTCGATCACGACCGGCGGCTGGAACGCGACGAATTCGACCCCGTGGTCGATCAGCTTTGCCTTGTTGATACGCGCCGTTCCGAAGGCGATCTGGATCACGTCGTGGGCGTCTATCGCCTGATGTCGGGCGAACAGGCGGCGACATTCGGGCGGTTCTATTGCGACAGCGAATATGACCTTGCACCGCTGCGTGCCTGCGGGCGTCCGCTGCTGGAACTGGGCCGGTCCTGCGTCGATCCGGCCCATCGCGGCGGCTCGGGGATGTTCCTTTTATGGAACGCGCTGGCCGATTACGTTCTGGACCACGGGATCGAGATCCTGTTCGGCGTCGCCAGCTTTCACGGCACCGACATCCCGGTGCTGGCGCCCTCGCTGTCATGGCTGCACCATCACCATTCCGCACCGCCGCATCTGCGCCCCAAAGCCCGCCCCGAAGGTTATCAGCGCATGGACCTGATCGCACCCGACAGGCTGGACCGGAAAGAGGCGATGATCAGCATGCCCGCGCTGATCAAGGCCTATCTGCGTCTGGGTGGCGTGGTCGGCGAAGGCGCGTTCATCGACCGCGATTTCAATACGACCGATGTGTTCTTGCTGATGGACACTTCCGCCATGTCGGCCAAGCACCGCAAATTCTATGAAGGCCGCTGGCAGGGCCAATGACCGACCAGCCTTTGCAGCGTCAGGCGACATGGCGTGGTGAAACCCCGCCGCCTCTGCCTGCCCCTCGCGGCATCGCCGCGTGGTGGCGGGTGATCCGGCGCGGTCTGCCCGCCATTCTGGTGCTGCTGATCGGGGTGATCCTGATCCTGCCCCTGCGCGGGGTCGAACGCCTGATCCACGGCCCCCGCCGCCCCTGGACCGGCCCGCATGTGCAGATCGTCTGCCGTCTGACGCTGGCCGCGATGGGCATCCGCTGGCGGCGCGAGGGCGCGGCGATGACCGGCCCCGGCGCGGTGGTGGCGAACCATTCAAGCTGGCTGGACATCCTGACGATGAATGCCGCGATGCCGGTCTTTTTCGTGTCCAAGGCCGAGGTGGCGGGCTGGCCCGGCATCAATATCCTGACCCGCGTCACCAATACCCATTTCGTGATCCGCGACCCCCGCCTCGCCCGCCAGCAGGCCGAGGAATTCGCCGCCCGTATCCGCGCCGGTCACCGGCTGCTGTTCTTTCCCGAAGGCACCTCCAGCGACGGGCGCCGGGTGCTGCCCTTCAAGCCGACGCTGTTTCAGGGCTTTCTGGACCCCGACCTGCCCGACGCGCTGGCAATCCAGCCGATGAGCGTGACCTATCACGCCCCCCCCGGCACCGATCCGCGCTTCTACGGCTGGTGGGCGGATATGGAGCTGGGCGCCCATCTGCTGACGGTTCTGGCCGCACCGCGTCAGGGATCAGTCACGGTGCGCCTGCATCCACCGATTCCCGTCGCAGGCCAGACCCGCAAGACGCTGGCCACCGCCGCCGAGGCAGCAGTGCGCGCAGGCCTGTAACACCCGCCCGGGCCTCGCACTCCTTCCAAATACCTTACGGGGGTCCGGGGGTGTAAAACCCCCGGCGGTCGCGGGACGCAAGAAACGCCCGCGGTTCCAGATCATGCCGGCTCCTCACCCGCCGATAGCAATGCCCTCGCGGCGCGGATCGGCCCCGCCGGTCAGACCCTCGGGCGAAATCGCGATCCCTTGCAGCCCCGAGGTCAGTTCGGTCTCCGAGATCTCGAACCCCAGATCGGACAGGGCTTGCGACAGCGCAGTGGCATCGGTGCCCGCCTCGACATCCATCGGCCCGAAACGGTTCACGATATTGGGCAACGAGATCGCCTGCTGCACATCCAGCCCCCAATCCAGCGTCCCGATGATCGCCTTGGCGACATAGCCGATGATCCGGCTGCCACCCGGAGAGCCGATCACCAGCACCGGCTGGCCGTCCTTCAGCACGATGGTCGGCGCCATCGAGGACCGCGGCCGCTTGCCCGGCTCGACCCGGTTGGCGACGGGATATCCGGCCTCGTCATGGGTGGTGAAGGAAAAATCCGTCAGCTCGTTGTTCAGCAGGAACCCGTTGGCCATGACCCGCGAGCCAAAGCCGTTCTCGATGGTCGTGGTCATCGACAGCGCATTGCCATCGGCATCTACAATCGAGATATGCGAGGTCGAGGGCAGTTCCGGCGACGTATCGCGCCCCCACAGCATCGCATGGCTCCAGCCCGGCTGGCCCGCCGTGACTTCGGGCAGGCTGTCATCGCCCGCCAGCAATGCGCCACGCTCGGCCAGATAATCGGGCGCCACCAGCCCCTCGACCGGCATGGGCACGAAATCGCTGTCGGCCATGAAGCGTTCGCGGTCGGCAAAGGCCAGACGCGAGGCATCGCCGATCAGCCGCCAGCTTTCGGCATTGTCGGCCCCCAAGGCGGCAAGGTCATAGCCGCCCAGCATCCCGAGGATCTGCCCCACGGTCAGCGCCCCCGACGAAGGCGGCCCCATGCCGCAGATGTCGTGATCGCGATATTCGACGCAGACCGGCGCGCGCTCGACCACGCGATAACGCGCCAGATCCTCCATCGTCAGCAGGCCGGGATTGCCCTCGGCCCCGCGTACGGCGGCCACGATGGCCTCGGCGATCTCGCCTTGATAGAAGGCGCGGCTGCCCTTGTCGGCCAGCTGGCGCAGCACCCCGGCATAATCCGGGTTGGTCAGCGTCGCGCCCTCGGCCAGCGGCTGGCCATCGGGAAAGAAGTAATCGCGCGTGGCCTCATCGACCCCCAGCGCCTCGATCCCCTCGCCCGCGACCTGCTGCGCCAGACGCGGAGAAACCGGAAAGCCCTCTTCAGCCAGCCGGATACCATCGGCGAACAGACCCGACCAGTTGGCCCGGCCCCAGCGACGATGCGCCTCTTCCAGCAGCGCGGGCGTGCCCGGCGTGCCGACCGAGCGCCCGCCGACGACCGCCTCCATGAACTCCAGAGGCTCGCCATCCTCGGTCTGGAACAGCAGCGGCGTGGCGGCGGCAGGCGCGGTTTCGCGGGCATCCAGTGTGGTGATCTCGCCCGTTTCCGCGTCATACCAGACAAGAAAGGCACCGCCGCCAAGCCCCGAGGCCTGCGGCTCGACCAGCCCCAGCACGACCTGAACGGCGACCATCGCATCGGCGGCGCTGCCGCCCTGTTCCAGCACCCGCGCGCCGGCCTCGACCGCCAGCGGATGCGCCGCCGTCACCATCCAGTCCTGCGCCGCGACCGGCTGACCCGCCGTCTTGGCCTGCAAGCCCGCCTGCGCGGCCTGTCCCAGACCGGCAAAGGCGTCGCTGTCCGCAACCGTATCCGTCGCCGCCTCGGGCGTGAATCCATCCGCCGCCTGCTGACCCCAGGCCGAGCCCGCAGCCAACACCAGCGCCGTCACCAAACCGATCCGCATGATGTCCCCCCATTGCTTCCAGTCAGGGGCAGTCTGGCGATTGCAATCGGACCGTGCAAGACATGGGATCACTGCTCGGCGGATAATGCCTTTTCCAGTTCGGGCAGAAAGCGGTTGGTGTAATCCTCGCGCAGCAGAGGCCCGGCAAAGCGGTACAGCACCCGGCCATCGCCGTCGATGATGAAGGTTTCGGGCGGGGCGGTCACGCCCCAGTCGATGGCGGCGCGGCCGCGCGGATCGGTGGCCAGCGCGTGAAAGGGGTCGCCATCCTCGGCCAGAAAGCGCAGGGCGTTGGCCTCGGGATCCTTCAGATCGACGCCATAGACCGGCATGTCCTGCGACAGCTCCATCAGCGTCGGATGTTCGGCGCGGCAGGGCGGGCACCAGCTGGCCCAGAAATTCACCAGCTTCACGCCCGGTTCGCGCAGCATCGCATCGGTCAGCTGTTCCTTGCCCGGCAGCGTCGTCTCGGGCAGGGCCGGCGCCTCGCGTCCGATCATGGCCGAGGGCAGCGAATCCGGGTCGTCGCGGCCCATGCCCCAATAGAAGGTGGCGGCCAGCGCCGCAAAGATCAGCGGCGGCAGTGCGATAAGCGGTGACAGCCTAGCCATTGCGTTCCTGCCTTTCCAGATCGCGCCGCGCACGGGCATTGGCGACAATGGTGTGCCAGATCAGCCCCGCCAGCAGCGCCAGCGACACGCCATAGGCGGCCAGCACGGTGCCGGCATATTTTCCAAGCTCGATCATCTGCGTATCTCCCTTGCCTGCAACGCGGCCAGCCTGCGGCGGCGGATCTCGGTCCGGGTGCGGATCAGCAGCAGCGCCAGAAACAGCAGGAAAAAGCCCAGCATCGACAGATAGAGCGGGTGGCGATAGACCGCGCTCATCCTCTCGCCCGACTGGACCGACAGGCTGGCGCCCTGATGCAGCCCCTGATTCCAGAACAGCACGGCATAGCGCGACAGCAGCGCAAAAACCGATCCGACAAGGCACAGAAAGCAGGTCAGGTCGGCGGCGCTGTCAGGGTCCTCGATCGCCGACCACAGCGCCATATAGCCGACATAGAACAGCAGCAGGATCAGAAACGAGGTCAGTCGCGGGTCCCATTCCCACCATGTCCCCCACATCGGCTGCCCCCAGATCGCCCCGGTGGCCAGCGCTATCAGCGTCATCACCGCGCCGATGGGGGCGGCGGCGCGGGCGGCCAGCGCGCTGACATGGTGACGCCGGATCAGCCAGATCAGCGAGGCCACCAGCATCATCACCCAGATATTGATCGCCATCATCGCGGCGGGCACATGCAGGAACACGATCTTGACGGTGGATCCCTGCTTGTAATCCTCGGGCGTCAGAAAGCCCCAGAGGACACCGCCCACCGTGCAGATCGCCGCCGCCGCCGCCACCCACGGCAGCACGGCGCCCGACAGGCGCATGAACTTGACCGGATTTGCGTATTCCCAGATCGACATATCGTTTCCCTAGCGTCGGCTCGATGGCGGCTCAAGCGGGATTCACCGCAAATTGACCCGAAGGGCGGCGGCTGCGGCAAAGGGTATCAGCGCCAGCACGCCAGCGGTGATCCCGGCCAGAAACAGCACCGGAGTCAGCGTCGCCATGCCCTCGGCCCCGCGCCGCACGACCTCGGTGCCAAACAGCAGCGTAGGAATATAGAGCGGTAGCACCAAGAGCGACAAAAGCAGCCCCCCGCGCCGCAGCCCGACGGTGATCGCCGCGCCAAAGGCCCCCAGCATCGACAGCGCCGGCGTGCCCAGCAGCAGCGACAGCACCAGCCACGGCACCGCGTGCGCGGGCAGGTGCAGCAACAGCCCGAACAGGGGCGCGGAGGCGATCAGCGGCAGGCCGGTGGTGATCCAATGCGCAAGGGCCTTGACGGCCACCGCCCCCTCCAGCGGCAGGGGCGAGGTGGCCAGCAGATCGAGGCTGCCATCCTCGTGATCCAGCGCGAAGATGCGGTCCAGCGACAGCAGGCAGGCCAGCAATGCGCCGACCCACAGGATGCCCGCAGCGACCGGCCGCAGCGCATCGC
Source organism: Paracoccus alcaliphilus (assembly GCF_028553725.1). NCBI lineage: Bacteria > Pseudomonadati > Pseudomonadota > Alphaproteobacteria > Rhodobacterales > Paracoccaceae > Paracoccus > Paracoccus alcaliphilus. Next base: position 1,997,017 of record NZ_CP067124.1, on the reverse strand, counting down.
TTTCGGGGCCGACGCCAAAAGGCACCAGCGCGCAGAGGATCAGAAAGAAGGCCACGCCCAGCCCGAAACCGCCGCCCGCGCGGGTGGCAAGGCTCAGGTCGCGTTTCAGCAGGGCCAGCATGGGGCCCCCTTTAATACATGCAGCCCTGCGCCGCCCTGCCCGGACGCCATCACGCGAAGGCCTCGTTGAAGCCGGCGGGTCGGGCATCCCTGCCCGGTCTGGCGCGATAGGGCGTCAGGTCCAGCACCCGCGCCTCATCCAGCCCAAGGTCGATATGCGTCGCCATCAGCGCCGCGCCACCGCCCGCCAGATGCGCCCGCACCGCCACGCCGAAACGCGCCACCGAAGGCGCGTCCAGCGATACCGTCGGCTCATCCAGCACCCATAGCGGGCGGCCCGAGACCAGCAGCCGCGCCAGACCCAGCCGCCGCTTCTGCCCCGCCGACAGGGCCGCTGCCGGACGGTCCGCCAGATGCTCCAGATCCATCGCCATCAGCGCGGGCGCGACCGGGCCGCCGTCAAAGACGCTGGACCAGAAACGCAGGTTTTCCGTCACCGTCAGCGCGCCTTTCAGCCCGTCGGCATGGGCGGCATAGGCGACACAATCCCCGGCCATGTCGATGCGCCCCTCGAGCGCGGGCTGAAGCCCCGCCACCGTGCGCAGCAGCGTGGTCTTGCCGATGCCGTTGGGGCCACGCAGGATCAGCGCCTGCCCCGGCTCAAGCGCAAAGCTGACGCCTTCGACCGCTCGCATCCCGCCGCGGGAAACGGCCAGATCCTGAACGGCCAGCAGGCTCACAACGGCAGCAACGCACAGGCGACCCGGCGGCCCTCGGACAGGGTGACGTTATAGGTCCGCGCCGCCGTGGCCGAGGCCATCGTCTCGACCATGATCCCCAGCGCGTCCAGCGCATCCAGCAGATCGGCGGGCGGATGGCTGATATCGGCCCCCATGCCCAGAAACAGCACATCGACCCGCCCCGACAGCGCCGCCAGCGTGTCGCGATCCGACAACCCGCCCCAGGGCAGCATCCGGGTGCCGTCCAGAAGGACGGCGCCTTGCAGCACCTGCCCACCGGCGCGGAAGAAGCCCGGCCCATAGCCATCGACCGGCAGCGCCCCTTCCTGATAATCGGTGGGGATCATCGGCATCAGGGACGCTCTTCCGCGCCGCTGAAGGGCGAATCGACGTTTTTCTGGGTCTTCGACCAGTCGCGTTTCACACCCATCCACAGCACGATGTTCTTTGCGACATAAAGCGTGGAATAGCAGCCGACGACAACGCCCCACAGCATGGCAATGACGAAATCGCGCACCACGTCACCTCCGAAGATCAGCATCGCGGTCAGCGCGATCGCTGTGGTCACGCCGGTCATGATGGTCCGCGACAGCGTCTCGTTGGCGGTCAGGTTCATCAGGTCGAACAGTGACTTGGATTTGTATTTGATCAGGTTTTCCCGCAGCCGGTCAAAGACCACGACCGTATCGTTACAGGAATATCCGACCGTGGTCAGCAGCGCCGCGATGGTGGTCAGATCAAAGCGCAGCTGGAACAGCGAGAACAGCCCGATGGTCAGCAGCACGTCATGGATCAGCGCAATGACGCAGCCGACCGCAAACTGCCATTCGAAGCGCAGCCAGATATAGGCCATGATCCCCAATGTTGCCGCGCCGACCGCATAGATCGCGGTCCTGATGAGTTCTTCCGAGACCTTCGGCCCGACCGATTCGACCGAGGCAAAGCGGACCTCGGGATCGACCTCGTGCAGCGCCGCCTCGACCTGGTTCAACTGTTCGGGCGAGACCGATCCGGTCTCGTCCGTGGTGCCGATGCGGATCATCGCGACGTGGCGGGTGGTGCCGAAACTGGGGTCGAATACCTCGGTGATGGCGACATCGCCCAGATCCAGCTGGGTCAAGGCCGCGCGATATTCGCTGACCTCGAAAGCGGTCGGGCTTTCGGTGCGGATGGTGGTGCCGCCCTTGAAGTCGATCCCGAAGTTCAGCCCCATCACCAGCACCAGCAGGACCGAGCCGATCATGGCGGCAGCGGACACCCCGAAGGTTGCCCATTGCCAGCGGAAGAAGTTGAAATGCGTAACCTCGGGGACGAGTTTCAGACGGAATGCCATGTGTCGTTCCCCCTTACAGGATCAGTTCTTTGGGTTTGCGCCATTCGATCCACCAGATGATCATCAGACGTGTCAGGAAGATCGCGGTAAAGACCGATGTCACCAACCCGATGGTCAGCGTCACGGCAAAGCCCTTTACCGGACCCGAGCCGAGGAAGAACATCACCGCCGCCGCGATGAAGGTAGTCACATTGGCGTCGATGATCGCACTCATCGCTTCGTTGAAGCCGTCATTGATGGCGCGGACCACCCGTTTTCCGGCACGCAATTCCTCGCGGATGCGTTCATAGATGATCACGTTCGCATCGACCGCCGTACCGACGGTCAGCACGATGCCTGCAATCCCCGGCAAAGTCAGCGTCGCGCCCATGACCGACATGGCCGACAGGATCAGCACCACGTTGATGATGACCGAAGTGGCGGCAAAGACGCCGAACAGCCCGTAACTCAGCACCATATAGATCGCGACCGCCACAGTCGCGATGATTGCCGACAGGCTGCCCGCGTCGATGCTGTCCTGCCCCAGTTCGGGGCCGACGGTGCGTTCCTCAAGGAAGGTCAGTTCGGTCGGCAGCGCACCTGCACGCAGCAGCACCGCCAGACGGCTGGCTTCTTCGAAATTCATCGAGCCGGAAATCTGCCCCGACCCGCCGGTGATCGCCTGCCGGATCACCGGTGCCGAGATCACCTCGTCATCCAGCACGATGGCGAAGGGCTGGCCGACATTGGCGGCGGTATAGTTGCCGAATTTGCGCGCGCCGGTCGGGTTGAAGCGGAAATCGACCGCGGGCATGCCGTTCTGATCGGTCGCGGGCATGGCGTCGGTCAGTTCCTCGCCGGTGACGACGGGGCTGGTCTCGATCGTGTAATAGAAGCCCGGCTGATCGGCGGCGGGCAATACGACCTGCCCCACATCGGCGGGCCCGTCAGGATCGGTGCCGGTCGAGACGACCGAGTTGAAGGTCAGCCGCGCGGTGGTGCCGATCAGCGCCTTCAGCTCTTCGGCCGAGCCGATGCCGGGCACCTGGATCAGGATCCGGTCTGCCCCCTGACGCATGATGGTGGGTTCGCGGGTGCCGACCTCATCCACGCGACGGCGGATGATTTCAAGGCTTTGCTGCACGGTGCGGTCATTGCTGGCAGTCTTTTCCGCGTCCGACAGCTGCACGAGGATCGCATTGCCCTCGGTGCGGATCGACAGGCTGCTTTGCCCGGCCCCGGTCAGCGAGGTGACGGGCGAGGAATAGCTGCGCACGATCTCGACCGCGCGATTGATGCCCGCAGGTTCACCGATCTCGATGCGCAGGGTGCCATCGGGCGAGCTTACGCGGCGAATCGCGCCAAGCGTCTCGCGCTCGGCGCTCATGTCGCGGCGCAGTTCCGGCCACAGCGAATCCATGCGCGACTTATAGACGTCCTCCAGATGCACCTCGGCCAGCAGATGCGCGCCGCCGCGCAGGTCCAGCCCCAGATTGACCAGACCACTTGGCATCCAGTTCGGCCAGCCCGCGCGCTCGTCGATCAGCTCTGGCGTCTCGGCACCGGTCTGCTCGATGGTCTTGACGGCATCGTTATGCACCTCGACCCGGCTATAGAACAGGTTCGGCAGCGCATAGAACATGCCCAATACGCAGATCCCGATGATCAGGATGCGTTTCCAGCGGTCAATCTGAAGCATGTGGCGCCCCGATCCTCAGTTATTGGCGGCAACCGCAGTTGTCGGGTTCAGCACCTGGGCGACGGTCGAACGGACAATGCGAACGCGCACGCCCGAGGCGATCTCGACCTCGATTTCGTCGTCGCGGACCGAGGCGACCTTGCCGATGATACCGCCCTGCGTGATGACCTGATCGCCCTTTTTCAGTGCCCCCACCATTTCGCGATGCTGTTTCGCGCGCTTCTGCTGCGGGCGGATCATCAGGAAATACATGATCGCGAAGATCAGGATCAGCGGGATGAACTGCGCGAAGGCGGCACCGGCACCGGCGCCGCCTGCGGCCTGTGCATAGGCGGGGGTCACGAACATGGACTATCCTCTTGGCTGGTGGACCTGCCACGGTGCAGACCCTTGTGAATTGGCGCGCAACCTAGCCGCGGCGCACGCCCTTGGCAAGAAAGCGCGACCACCCGCAGCGTCAAGTGCCGCCAACGGTTTCGTTATCCCTGTTCCGGGGCCTGCATCGGCGGGCCTCAGACCGGCTGCGCCCTTTCGACCAGCCGCGCAAAGAAGCTGGCACCGACCGGGGCGACCTCGTCATTGAAGTCGTAATTCGCGTTATGGACGCCCGGCCCCTCGCCCTGACCGATGAACAGATAGCAGCCGGGCCGCGCCTGCAGCATATAGCTGAAATCCTCGGCCCCCATCTCGCGCCCGGAATCGTCACAAACCCCGGCCTCTCCGGCGATCTCTGTGGCGGCGGCGACGGCGCGGGCGGTCTCGGCCGGATCGTTCACCGTCGCCGGATAGCCCTGCTGGTAATCCAGCCGGACGCAGACATCATAACCCATCGCCTGCCCGTCGCAGATCTGCGTCATCCGCCTGCGCACCATCGCCTGCACTTCGGGATCGAAGGTCCGCACCGTGCCGCAGATCCAGGCGGTTTCGGGCACGATATTGTCGGCGCTGCCGGTATGGATCTGGGTGACCGAGATGACCAGTTCGTCCAGCGCATAGTGGTTGCGGCTGGAAATCGTCTGGATCGCATTGACGATGGCCACCGCCGCAACCACCGGATCGGCGGTCAGATGCGGCATGGCGCCATGGCCGCCGCGCCCGCGCAGATGGATCTCGAACGTATCGACGGCGGCCATGATCGGGCCGGGCGTGGTCTGGAACGTCCCCAGCGCCTGACCGGGATTGTTGTGCATGGCAAAGACGCGCTCGATGCCGAACCGCTCCATCATCCCCTCGCGCACCATCACATCTGCGCCGCCGCCGTTTTCCTCGGCCGGCTGAAAGATCAGCGCCACGCTGCCGGCGAAATTGCGCGTCTCGGCCAGATATTTCGCCGCACCCAGCAGCATCGTCGTATGGCCGTCATGGCCGCAGGCATGCATCCGCCCCGGCACTTTCGAGGCCCATTCGGCGCCGGTTTCCTCGTCCATCGGCAGCGCGTCCATATCGGCGCGCAGCCCGATCACCGGCCCCTCTTTCCGCCCGCGGATGATGCCCACAAGACCGGTCGAACCGATCCCCTCATAGATCTCGTCAACGCCGAATTCGCGCAGCCGTTCGGCCACGAAACCGGCGGTCTGCTGGCATTCAAAGCCAAGTTCGGGGTTCTGGTGCAGGTGGCGGCGCCATGCGGTCATCTCGTCGGCGAAATCCGCGATGCGGTTCAGAACGGGCATGTGGACTTGGACCTTTCAGTGTGGCAGTCCAGGCATGAGGACCTCAACCACGGGGAAAATGCAATGGCCGACGCATCCGCCAACCGGACCACCCGCGACGCCGGGGCCGAGATCGCCCGCCTGATCGAAATCATGGCTCTGCTGCGTGACCCTGATCGCGGTTGCCCCTGGGATATAGAGCAGGACTTCGCCTCGATCGCGCCCTATACCATCGAAGAGGCGCATGAGGTCGCCGACGCGATCGAACGCAAGGCATGGGATGAATTGCCGGGCGAGTTGGGCGATCTGCTGTTACAGGTCGTGTTCCACGCCCAGATGGCGACGGAGGCCGGGATGTTCGATTTCGCCGATTGCGCGGCGGCTATTTCCGACAAGCTGATATTCCGCCATCCGCATGTCTTTGGCGACGAAAACCGCGACAAATCGGCCGAGCAGCAGGTCCGCGACTGGGAGGCGATCAAGGCCGTCGAACGCGCGGGCAAGGCCGAACGCGGCACGCTGGACGGGGTGGCGCTTGGGCTGCCTGCGCTGACCCGGGCGCTCAAGCTGCAAAACCGCGCCGCCCGGGTGGGCTTCGACTGGCCGGGCGCCGAGGAGGTTCTGGACAAGATCACCGAGGAATCCGCCGAACTGGTCGAGGCGCGCGACCATCTTGGCCCCGAGGCGATGGAAGAGGAATTTGGCGACCTGCTGTTCGTCATGGCCAATCTGGCGCGGCATCTGAACATCGACCCGGAACTGGCCTTGCGCCGAGCCAATGCGAAATTCACCCGCCGATTCAACGCGATAGAGGCGTCTCTTGCCGCAGATGGCCGCCGCCCCGAGGACAGCGACCTGGCGGAAATGGACCGGCTGTGGGATCAGGCCAAGGCGGCCGAGAAAGCCGCCGAATAGCCGTTAACCAATGCGCGGCCACGAGATGCGCCCGCCACAGACCGGCCTCGGCGCGCCGGTGGTGGACGGCCCCGATGTCGGCAAGCCGCGTTGCACCCGCACCGCCAGCCAGCCGAAGGCCTGCGCCTCCAGCATGTCGCCATCCAGTCCCGCCGCCTCGACCGGCTGAACCGGACAGGGCAGCACCGCGGACAGCGCCGCCATGATCGCGCGATTGTGACGGCCCCCGCCGCAAACCAGCACCTGTTCCGGAAGCCGGGGAAACCAGCGCATCCCTGCCGCCACCGATTCCGCCAGCACCGCCACCAGAGTCGCCGCCGCATCCGCATCGGACAGGCCCCGCAGCTGATCCGCCAGACCGGCGAAACTGTCGCGGTCCAGCGATTTCGGCGGCGGACGCTGGAAATAGGGATGGCGCAGAAAATCCGCGACCACGTTGTGCCGCGCCTGCCCGGACAGCGCCAGCGCCCCACCCTCATCCCGCGTCCACCCGCGACGCTGCCTCAGCAGATCGTTGATCGGCGCGTTGGCGGGGCCGGTGTCGAAGGCCAGACAGGCGCCATCGGCCTCGGGCGCGGTGGCGGTCGGATCGACCCAGGTCAGGTTGCCGACGCCGCCAAGGTTCAGAAAACACAGGGGCCGCGCGGGCAGCCTGCCCTGCCCGACCGCCCATTCCGCGCAAGCCCAGTGAAAGAACGGGGCCAGCGGCGCCCCCTCTCCGCCCTGACGTACATCCTCGCTGCGGAAATCCCAGACGACCGGGCGCCCCACCTGCCGTGCCAGCGCCGCACCGTCGCCCGCCTGATGGGTGCCCCACCCGCCCGGATCATGGGCCAGCGTCTGGCCGTGAAAACCGATCAACCCGGCCTCGGGGAAATCCTGCGCCAGCGCCGCATGGCTGGCGACGGATATCGCCGCCGCCTCGGCCGTGCGCTTGTCACCGGGCCAGCACCCCAGCGCGCCATGCAGAACCGCGCTTTCATTGTCGGAATAGGCCCGAAACGCGCTGCGGCCAAAACTGCCGATACGGATGCCGTCGGTCTCGATCAGCGCGGCATCGACCCCGTCCAGCGAGGTGCCCGACATCATTCCCAAAGCCCGGATCATTCGCCTTTTCCTTTACTGCCGCAGCCGGTATATCCGCCGCCATCAGAAGGAAAAAGCCCATGACCTACCAGCCCCGATCCGATTTCCTGCATGTGATGGCCGAGCGCGGCTATATCGCCGACTGCACGGATTATCAGGCGCTGGATCAGGCGCTGCTGGCGGGGCCGGTCACCGCCTATATCGGTTATGACGCGACGGCGGCCAGCCTGCATGTGGGGCATCTGCTGAACATCATGATGCTGCGCTGGTTCCAGAACACCGGCAACCGTCCGATCACGCTGATGGGCGGCGGTACGACCAAGGTGGGCGATCCGTCCTTCCGCTCGGACGAGCGCCCGCTGCTGGACGAGGCCGCGATCCAGTCGAATATCGACGGGATGCAGCAGGTCTTTGCGCGCTATCTGGATTACGGCCCGGATGGGGCGCGGATGCTGAACAATGCGGAATGGCTGGACGGGCTGAACTATCTGGAGTTCCTGCGCGATATCGGGCGGCATTTCAGCGTCAACCGGATGCTGTCCTTCGAATCGGTGAAGTCCCGGCTGGACCGCGAGCAGTCGCTGTCCTTTCTGGAATTCAACTACATGATCCTGCAAGCCTATGATTTTCTTGAGTTGCATCGCCGTCAGGGCTGCCAGTTGCAGATGGGCGGATCGGATCAGTGGGGCAATATCGTCAATGGTGTCGATCTGACGCGCCGGGTCGATGATGCAGTGGTCTGGGGGCTGACCTCTCCGTTGCTGACGACCAGCGACGGGCGCAAGATGGGCAAATCGGCGGGCGGCGCGGTCTGGCTGAACGGCGCGATGCTGTCGTCTTACGAGTTCTGGCAGTTCTGGCGCAATACAACCGATGCCGATGTCGGGCGGTTCCTGAAGCTTTATACCGAACTGCCGGTCGCGGAATGCGACCGCCTTGGCGCGCTTCAGGGGTCCGAGATCAACGAGGCCAAGGTGCGGCTGGCCAATGAGGTCACCACCCTGCTGCACGGCGCCGATGCCGCCGCCAGCGCCGAGGCCACGGCGCGCGAGGTCTTTGAACAGGGCGGCGCGGGCGGCGATCTGGAAGTGGCGCTGCTGCCCGCCGTGGCGCTGACCGAAGGGCTGTCGGTGGTACAGATGCTGGTTCAGGCCGGGCTGACCGGATCGGGCAAGGAGGCCAAGCGGCTGATCGCGGAAGGCGGGTTGCGACTGAACAACGAAGCGGTCGGCGATCCGCAGATGCCGGTCACGGCGCAGCTGATCGGGGACGGGCTGAAAGTCTCGATCGGCAAGAAAAAGCACCGGATGCTGCGACTGGGCTGAACCGCGCCAAGACCGGGGCGGCGGGCCTGCCGCCGCCTCAGCGCGCCACGGCACGGTCATAGCCCTGACGGCGCAGATCGTTCAGCGCCCGCACCAACCGGCCCCGATCCTCGAACGGTCCGGCCAGCACTGCCCGCACATCGGGGGCATAGCCGTCTCGCCGCGCCAGTCCCGCCGGATATCCGCGCGCAATCAGACGCCGCGCAATGATTTCGGCGCTGGCCTGATCGGGATAAAGGCCGACCTGCACATAGCGGGCATTTGCCGGGATCATCTCGACATCCGGGACGGCAGGCACCGGACGCCGCGCTGCAGGGGCCGCCTGCGCGGATCGCTTGCCCTTGTCGGGCGAAGTCCCGGCAGCGGGTCGGGCCACTGGTGCCGCGATGCCCGGCGATGCCGCAGGTGTCGCCGCCTCAGTCTGCGCTTCATCGTCAACGGGTTCAGCCGCCGCCACCTTCACCCGATCCAGCCTTGCGCCTTCGGTCAGGATCGCGCGGGGCGGATCGGCCCGCATGCCGGGGCACAGCCCGAAGGTCACATCGCCGCCCAAAGCCGGCTGATCTGAGGGGTCAGAGTGATAGCCCAGCAAGTTGCACAGATCACTGTTTTCGCGCGCACCGGACATGGCGGCGCGTAACGCCTCTTGCCGGGCGATGGCCGTTTGCAGGTTGCGGGTCAGCGGGTCTTGCCGGTCAGGCAGGCCGGGATCGTGCAGTTCCTGCCGCTGGCGTGGGTCGGCGGTGAATTCGCCGTCGCGCAGCCCTTGCGAGAATTGCTCGAACAGCCGGTCCTCGACCGTGGGGCGTGGCGCGGCATCCAGATTCAGCCCGCGCTGCGACAGGGTGGGAGGAAAGCCACAGACCGGCGCGCCCTGCCGGTCCAGACGCGGCGCCCAATTGTCACCCGCCCGCGCAAACACGCAACCGCTGCCGTCGATATATTGCGCGCCCGCGAAATCCTGCGGCGGCGGTGGTTCGGGCGCGGCCACGGCCCTTGCGGCCAAAGCCAGAAGCCACAGAAAAACCAGCCAGACCCGCATTGTCGCCCCACGATTCGCACCATTGCAATCGTGCTTAGGGCAAAAACCTGAACCGTCGGTTAACCGGCGCTATTTCGTGCCGAACATCCGGTCGCCCGCATCGCCCAGACCGGGCACGATATAGCCGTGATCGTCCAGCCTCTCGTCCAGCGCGGCGGTGAAGATCGGAACATCGGGATGGGCCTGCCGCATCCTCTCGACCCCTTCGGGCGCGGCCAGAAGGCACAGGAAACGCAGGTTTTTCGCCCCCGCCTGTTTCAGCAGGTCGATGGCCGCGACCAGCGAATTGCCGGTGGCCAGCATCGGATCGACGACGATGGTCATCCGCGCGTCCAGTTCCTTGGGAACCTTGTTGTAATACTGTACGGGTTGCAGGGTTTCGGGGTCGCGGTACAGCCCGACAAAGCCCACCCGCGCCGAGGGGATCATCTCCAGTATCCCGTCCAGCAGACCGTTGCCCGCCCGCAGGATCGAGATCAGCGCCAGCTTCTTGCCCTCCAGCATCGGCGCGTCCATCTCGCAGATGGGCGTCTCGATCCGGGTGGTGGTCAGCTCCAGCTCGCGCGTGACCTCATAGGCCAGCAGCAGGCTGATTTCCCGCAAAAGCCTTCGGAAGCCCGCCGTCGAGACATCCTTCTGCCGCATGATCGTCAGCTTGTGCTGGACCAGAGGGTGGTCGATGATGGTCAGGTGTTTCTGGCTCACGCGAATTCCTTTCTCAGCCTTTCACGGGTTTCACTGTCGCAGAAAGCCGCGTCAAGGGCCCATTTATTGATCCGGTTGAATTCATCCAGACCCCAGCCGAAAGCGTCGGCCAGCCGCTGATATTCGTGCCGCATGGTGGTGTGAAAAAACGGCGGATCGTCGGTCGAGACCGTCACCCGGACCCCGGCATCCACCAGCTGCGCGATGGGATGGGCGGCCCAGTCACGACACAGCCCCAGCGCGATATTCGAGCCGGGGCAAAGCTCCAGCGTGATCTGCCGGTCGGCCAGATCGCGCATCAGCGCCGGGTCGTGAATGGCGCTGATGCCGTGGCCGATACGCGTGCATCCCAGCGCCAAGGCCTGCCGGATACTGTCCGGCCCGCCCCATTCGCCCCCATGGCAGGTCAGGCCCAGCCCGGCCTCGCGCGCGCAATCGAAGGCCCAGTGGAAATCGGTCGCCTGCCCCACGGTCTCGGCGCCGCCCATGCCAAAGCCGGTGACCCAGCCGCCCCCGGCATCCAGCGCGGTCTCGGCGGCGCAGATGGCGGTCTGTCTGGCCCGGTCGGGGCCCATATGACGGATGGCGGTCAGCACCGCGCGGCTGTCGATTCCCTGCCCCCTTGCGCGTTCCGCCACCTCGGTCATCGCGGCCAGATGGTCGCGCCATGCCGCCAGATCGGCACCGCCGCAGAATTCAGGAGAGATGAAAAGCTCGGTATAGATTACGCCCTGCCCGACGGAACACTCCAGCACCTCGGCCAGCAGGCGGGCATAGTCGCGCGGGGTCCGCAAGACGCTGGTCGCGGCCTCATAGACACGCAGGAAACCGTCGAAATCATCATAGGCATAATGGCCCTGCGCGTCGAAGATGCCGGACAGATCGACATGCTTTTCGGCGGCGATCCCGCGAATGAAGGCGGGGGGCGCCGCGCCCTCCAGATGCAGGTGAAGTTCGATCTTGCTGCCGCTCACCGGAAATCCCTCAAAGAAAACTGCGCCCGTGATGAGTCGGCGGCAGGTCCAGATGATCCATGACCGAGGCGCCGATATCCGAGAAGCCGACATGGCCGATGGCCCGCGCGCCCAGCCCATGCCCCAGCACGGCCACCCTTTCGCGGGTGTGATCGGTGCCGCGCCAACTGGGGTCATTGCCGTGATCGGCCGTGAAGATCGCCAGATCGCCGGGGCGAAGCGCGGCCAGAAACTGCCCGGCGATGGTGTCGAACCATTCCAGCTGCGCGGCATAGCCCGCCACATCCCGCCGGTGCCCGAAATTCGAATCGAACTCGACGAAATTGGCGAAGGTCAGGCTGCCGGGTTCGGCCTGACCGGCCAGCCGGATCAGGTGATCGGCCAGTTCTGCATCCGAACGCCCCTTCCACAGATGGCTGATGCCGCGATGGCTGAAAATATCGCCGATCTTGCCGATGGCATGGGTCACGCGGCCCGCCGCATGGGCGATGTCGAGCATCGTGTCAGAGGGCGGCGCGATGGCAAAATCGCGGCGGTTCGGCGTGCGGTGGAAGGCGCCCGGTTTGTCACCCAGAAAGGGGCGCGCGATGACCCGGCCCACCCGCATCTCGTGCAGCATCGGCGCCAGCCCCTCGCACAGCGCCAGAAGGCGGTTCAGGCCGAAACGCTCTTCATGCGCGGCGATCTGCAACACGCTGTCCACCGAGGTATAGCAGATCGGCCAGCCGGTACGGATATGTTCCTCGCCATATTCCTCGATCACCTCGGTTCCCGAGGCATGGCAATTGCCAAGGATGCCCCCGGTCGCGGCAAGTTCGCAGATCCGCTCGGTGACTTCGGGGAGAAAGGCGGGGGTGGTGTCGGGGAAACAGTGCCACTCCCACGGGACCGGCACGCCCGCTATCTCCCAGTGACCCGAGGGCGTGTCCTTGCCGGGCGAGATTTCCGTCGCGGCCCCCCACAGCCCTTGCGGCTCGGTGCCCAAACCGTCCACTTCGGCGCCGCTGGCCAGCCGCAGCGCGGCGCCCAGACCCAGACGGTCCAGATGCGGCATGTTCAGTCGCTGTCGCGCGGCAATATGGCCGACAGTGTTCGCGCCGGTATCGGGACGGCCATCGTTGAAAAAGCGGTCGGCATCGGGCGCACCGCCGATGCCGACGCTGTCCATGACGATCACGAATGCGCGCTTCCCAGCCATCGTCTTCTCAGGCATCCGGCCGTATCCTGTGGCGAATCAATGGTCCCGAAGTGGTTGACCTGCCTATATCATAGGCGGCGCGCACCGCAGCGACAGAGATTTCGGCGGCGGTCTCGTCCCCCGCATGGATCATCGCCAGCGGGCGGTCGGGGCCGACGGGTTCACCCAGCCGCGCCAGGGCATCCAGACCGACGCTGTTGTCGATGGCCTCTCCGGCGCGGACCCGGCCACCGCCAAGGGCCACGACCGCATGGCCAAGCGCCGCCACGTCGATATGGGTCACGACACCTTCGGGCGCAGGCACGGGGCGGATTACCGGGGCCGCGCGCAGATGCCGGTCGGGACGGTCCAGCAGATCGGCGGGCCCGCCCTGCGCGGCCACCATCCGTCCGAAAGCCTCGGCCGCAGCGCCGCTGTCCAGCAGCGCCGCCAGATCCGCCCCGCGTCCGACCAGATGCAGGCATTCCGCCGCCAGTTCCAGCGTCAGATCGCGCAGCGCCCCCGCCTCTCCGCGCAGAACGCGGATCGCCTCGGCCACCTCCAGCGTGTTTCCGGCGCTGCGGGCCAGCGGCTGGTCCATATCGGTGATGAAGGCCGATGTCCGGCATCCCGCGCCATTGGCGGTGGTGACCAGAGCCTCGGCCAGATCGCGCGCCTGCTCGGGCGATTTCAGGAACGCCCCCACCCCGGCCTTCACGTCGAGGACCAGCGCATCCAGCCCCGCCGCCAGCTTTTTCGACAGGATCGAGGCGGTGATAAGGTCGATCGATTCCACCGTGCCGGATTCGTCGCGAATGGCGTAAAGCCTGCGATCTGCTGGTGCCAGATCGCCCGAAGCCGCAACGATGGCGCATCCGGCCTCGCGCGTGATGCGGCGGAAATCATCCTCGGATTGCTGCACGCTCAGCCCCGGGATCGCCTCCAGCTTGTCCAGCGTGCCGCCGGTATGGCCCAGACCCCGCCCCGAGATCATCGGGACATAGGCCCCCGCCGCCGCCAGAAGCGGCGCAAGGATCAGGCTGACCGTATCGCCGATGCCGCCGGTGGAATGCTTGTCCACCACCGGCCCCGGCAGTTCCCAGCGCAGCACCCGCCCGGAATCGCGCATCGCCCGCGTCAGCGCCACCCGCCCGGGCGTGCCGATTCCACGGGTCAGCACCGCCATCGCGAATGCCCCCGCCTGCGCATCGCTGACCGAGCCATTGGCCAGCCCCTGCGCGATCAGCGCCGCACCCGGCCCGTCCAGCCCGCGCCCGTCGCGAATGGCGGCGATGACAGGACGCGGATCGGTCATTCCGCCCGGTCCATATGTTCGGCCCCGAACCGGCCCGGCAGCAATTCCCCGACCGTCGTCGCCATCGTCTGCCCGGCTATCGTCGCCAGCAGAACCGGCGTATCGGCGCGCCCGAACTCGGCCAGTTTCTGGCGACAGCCGCCACAGGGGGGACAGGGGGCGGACGCATCGGCGATCACGGCGACCTCGATCAGCTCGGTCTCTCCGGCGGCGACCATCGCGGCAATCGCCCCGGCCTCGGCGCAGGTGCCCTCGGGATAGGCCACGTTCTCGACATTGCAGCCGGCATAAATCTTGCCCGAAGCACCCCGGATGGCCGCCCCGACCTTGAATCTGGAATAAGGCGCATAGGCCCGTTCGCGCACATCGCGGGCCGCATCCATCAGCGTCATTGCCATTCCCCTTTGTTCGTCATCCCGACCGGGCGTTCCATCCGAATGTTCTGCGCCCCGCCTTGTCACAATGCAAGCCTGACACAATGCACGCGCGCGCCATCTGTTCCTTGCGCAAAAAATGGTTTAACGGTGAACTAACCGACGCGAAGGAGGCTTAGATGGAAGATCGCAGGCAGGATCAGACCCGCCAGGATGCATTGGATTACCACGAATTTCCACGTCCCGGCAAACTTGAGATCCGGGCGACCAAACCCCTTGCGAATGGTCGCGACCTGTCCCGCGCCTATTCCCCCGGCGTGGCCGAAGCCTGCCTTGAGATCCAGAGCGACCCGATGAATGCCGCCCGCTATACCGCGCGGGGCAATCTGGTCGCGGTGGTGTCGAACGGCACGGCGGTTCTGGGCTTGGGCAATATCGGCGCGGCGGCCTCGAAACCGGTGATGGAGGGCAAGGCGGTCCTGTTCAAGAAATTCGCCAATATCGACTGCTTTGATATCGAGGTGAACGAATCCGATCCCGAGAAGCTGGCCGATATCGTCTGCGCGCTGGAACCCACCTTCGGCGCGATAAACCTTGAGGACATCAAGGCCCCCGACTGTTTCATCGTCGAAAAACTGTGCCGCGAGCGGATGAACATTCCGGTCTTTCACGACGACCAGCACGGCACCGCCATCGTCGTGGGTGCCGCCGCCACCAATGCACTGCATGTCGCGGGCAAGCGGTTCGAGGATATCAAGGTCGTCTCGACCGGCGGCGGGGCGGCGGGCATCGCCTGTCTGGACATGCTGCTGAAGCTGGGCGTGAAACGCGAGAACGTCTGGCTGTGCGACATCCACGGGCTGGTCCATCAGGGCCGGACCGAGGACATGAACCCGCAAAAGGCCGCCTATGCGCAGGACAGCGCGTTGCGCTCGCTGGATCAGGTGATCGAGGGGGCTGACCTGTTCCTTGGCCTGTCCGGTCCCGGCGTGCTGAAACCCGAGATGGTGGCGCGCATGTCGCCGCGTCCAGTTATCTTCGCGCTGGCCAATCCCATGCCGGAAATCCTGCCCGATCTGGCGCGAGAGGTCGCCCCCGATGCGATCATCGCCACCGGGCGCAGCGATTTTCCCAATCAGGTCAACAACGTGTTGTGTTTTCCCTTCATCTTCCGCGGTGCGCTGGATGTGGGGGCGACGACGATCAACGACCAGATGGAACTGGCCTGTATCGAAGGCATCGCGGCGCTGGCCCGCGCCACCACCACCGCCGAGGCCGCAGCCGCCTATCTGGGCGAGACGCTGACATTCGGGCCGGAATATCTGATCCCCAAGCCCTTCGATCCGCGGCTGATGGGAGTCGTCTCATCCGCCGTGGCGCGTGCGGCGATGGAAACCGGCGTCGCCACCCGCCCGATCGAGGATCTGGACAGCTACAAGCGCAAGCTGGACGGTTCGGTCTTCCGCTCGGCCATGATCATGCGCCCGGTCTTCGAGGCCGCCGCGACCAGCGAACGCCGCATCGCCTTCGCCGAGGGCGAGGATGAGCGCGTGCTGCGCGCCGCCAATGCGATGCTGGAGGAAACCACCGACAAGCCGATCCTGATCGGCCGCCCCGAGGTGATCGCCATGCGCGCCGAACGCGCCGGCCTGCCGATCCGCCCAGAGCGCGATTTCGAAATCGTGAACCCCGAAAACGATCCGCGCTATCGCGATTACTGGGAAACCTATCACCAGTTGATGGCACGGCGCGGCGTCTCGCCCGATATCGCGCGTGCGATCATGCGCACCAATACCACCGCCATCGCCTCGGTCATGGTTCACCGGGGCGAGGCCGACAGCCTGATCTGCGGCACCTTCGGACAATATGCGTGGCATCTGCGCTATGTCCGGGAAATTCTGGCCAGTGAAGGGCTCGACCCGATCGGCGCGCTGTCGATGATCATCATGCAGGAAGGGCCGCTGTTCATCGCCGACACGCAGGTCCATAACGACCCGACGCCGTTGCAGGTCGCCAATACGGTGATGGGCGCGGCCCGTCATGTCCGCCGCTTTGGCATGACGCCAAAGATCGCGTTGTGCGCCCATTCGCAATTCGGCAATCTGGACACCTATAGCGGCCGCAAGATGCGCGAGGCGCTGGCCATTCTGGAAACCTTCAAGCCCGACTTCATGTATGACGGCGAAATGCATGTGGATGCGGCGCTTGACCCGGAACTGCGGGACCGGATCTTTCCGGGATCGCGGCTGGAGGGTGCGGCCAACGTGCTGGTCTTTGCCGGAACCGACGCGGCGTCGGGCGTGCGCAACGCGCTGAAGATGCGCGCCAACGGGCTGGAGGTCGGGCCGATCCTGATGGGGCTAGGCAACCGCGCCCATATCGTCACCCCCTCGATCACCACGCGCGGGCTGCTGAACATGAGCGCGCTGGCCGGAACCCCCGTCGCCGCCTACGGCTGAACCGTCCGGGCCTGCGAATCACCATGCCCCGCCCGTGACCCTGTCGCGGGCGGGTTTGCAAATCCACCGCCCCGGCAAAGCCGGTTTTGCTGGCATCTTCATTTTGCAAAATCGCGCAGCAATAATTGGCCGGATTATGCAAAATCGACCCCGGCGGTGCCGTCCTCCACCGCTAACATGGTTGCGTGAAACCGCTTTGCCTGCGTAACAAACCATCATGCTCAGGGAGGGTTATGATGTCGTATCGCGATCTGTATCAGGGGTGGAAAGAAAACCCCGAGCAATTCTGGATGGAGGCCGCCGCGCAGATCGACTGGGACCAGCCCCCCAGCCGCGCATTCTTCGATCAGGGTCCGGCCGGGGAATGGTTCGCCGATGGTCGCGTGAACACCTGCTGGAATGCCGTGGATCGCCATGTCGAGGCCGGGCGCGGCGACCAGATCGCCATCATCCATGACAGCCCGATCACCCTGTCGCATCGCAGCATCACCTATGCCGAGCTGCGCAACCGCGTCGCCAGCCTTGCCGGGGCGCTGCGCGCCAGAGGGATCGAAAAGGGCGACCGTGTCGTCATCTATATGCCGATGATCCCCGAGGCGCTGGAGGCGATGCTGGCCTGCGCCCGTCTGGGGGCGATCCATTCGGTTGTGTTCGGGGGTTTTGCCGCGAATGAGCTGGCGGTGCGTCTGGACGATGCCAGACCGAAGGCGATCATCGCGGCCTCTTGCGGGTTGGAGCCGGGGCGCGTCGTCCATTACAAGCCGCTTCTGGACAAGGCCATCGATCTGGCCAGCCACAAACCGGATTTCTGCGTCATCTTCCAGCGCGAACAAGAGGTTGCGCAACTGACCGAGGGGCGCGACGTCAGCTGGCACGGTTTCCAATACGGGACCGAACCCGCCGATTGCGTCCCGGTCGAAGGCAACCATCCCGCCTATATCCTCTATACCTCGGGCACGACCGGGCAGCCCAAGGGCGTGGTTCGTCATACCGCCGGGCACCTGGTGGCGCTGAACTGGTCGATGCGGAACATCTATGACATCGGGGCGGGGGATGTGTTCTGGGCGGCCTCGGATGTGGGCTGGGTCGTCGGTCACAGCTATATCTGTTACGGCCCGCTGATCGCTGGCGCCACCACCATCGTCTTCGAGGGCAAGCCCGTCGGCACCCCCGATGCGGGCACCTTCTGGCGGGTGATCCGCGATCACGGCGTCAAGAGTTTCTTCACCGCGCCGACCGCGATCCGCGCCGTCAAGCGAGAGGATCCCGAGGGCAAGCTGATCGGACAATACGATCTGTCCGGCCTGAAGATCCTGTTTCTGGCGGGCGAACGCGCCGATCCCGACACCATCCAATGGGCCGAGGATCGGCTGGGCGTGCCGGTGATCGATCACTGGTGGCAGACCGAGACCGGCTGGGCCATCGCCGCCAATCCCGCCGGGATCGAGCTGCTGCCGGTCAAGAAGGGCAGCCCGACCCTGCCGATGCCCGGCTATGACGTGCAGGTGCTGGACGAGGCGGGCCATCCGGTCGCCCCCGGCACGCTGGGAGCCATCGCCATCCGCTTGCCCCTGCCGCCCGGCACCCTGCCGACGCTGTGGAATGCGGAAGGGCGCTTCGTGACGTCCTATCTGGCGCATTTCCCCGGTTTTTACGAGACCGGCGATGCGGGCTATGTCGATGAGGAGGGCTATCTCTATATCATGGCGCGCACCGATGACGTGATCAATGTCGCGGGTCACCGGCTGTCCACCGGCGCGATGGAGGAAGTCCTGTCGGCACATCCGGCGGTGGCGGAATGCGCGGTGATCGGCATCGCCGATACGCTGAAGGGGCAGACTCCGCTTGGTTTTCTGTGTCTGAAGAAGGGCATCGGGACCAGCCACGAACAGGTGATCCGCGAGGTCGTTGGCATGGTCCGCGATCAGATCGGCCCGGTCGCCGCATTCAAGAACGCCTGCGTGGTCGAGCGCCTGCCCAAGACCCGCTCGGGCAAGATCCTGCGCGCAACCATGGCCAGGATCGCGGATGGCGAGGAATACAAGATGCCCGCCACCATCGACGATCCCGCGGTTCTGGACGAGATCGCGGGCGCCCTGTCGGAATTGAAGCGCTGAGTAGTGGCCGGGTCCGGGGGCTCTGCCCCCAGCCCTGAAGGCCCCTCGACGGGGTCTTCAGGGCTTCCCCCGGGATATTTGAGACACCAAAGATAGGGGCGGGTCAGCCCAGATCGGCGCCGAGGCCCTGCATCAGCGGCAGGAAATCAGGGAAGGAGGTCGCGATCGGGCCGCCGTCGTCGATGCTGACCGGCGCCTGTGTCGCCAGGCCGAGGACGAGGAAGGACATGGCGATGCGGTGATCGAGATGGGTGGCCGCGCGACCGCCGCCCGGCACCTTCTGCATGCCGTGGACGGTCATGCTGTCGGGCGTTTCCTCGACCCTGACGCCATTCGCTTCCAGTCCGCGCGCCATGGCGTCGATGCGGTCGCTTTCCTTCACCCGCAATTCCGCGACGCCGTTCATCACCGTCTTGCCTTCGGCGAAGGCGGCGATCACCGACAGGATCGGGAATTCGTCGATCATCGAGGAGGCGCGTTCGGCCGGGACGTTGACGCCTTTCAGCCGGCTGTGGCGGATCAGCAGGTCGGCCACGGGCTCTCCGCCTTCGATGCGGTCGTTTTCGAAGGTGATGTCGGCGCCCATCTCTTGCAAGGTTGTATAGAGGCCGTCGCGCGTCGGGTTGCGGCTGACGCCGGGGACGCGGATCTCGGATCCGGGCACGATCAGGGCCGCTGCCACCGGGAAAGCCGCGCTGGAGGGGTCGCGCGGCACCGCGACCGACTGGGCGCGCAGTTCGGGCCGTCCGGTCAGGCGGACGACATGGCCCTCGGGCGTGGTTTCGGTCCGGACCTGCGCGCCGAATCCCGCCAGCATCCGTTCGGTATGGTCGCGGGTCTGTTCGGGTTCGGTCACCACGGTTTCGCCCGGCGCGTTCAGGCCGGCCAGCAGGATCGCGGATTTGATCTGAGCGCTGGCCACCGGCGAGCGATAGCTGACCGGCACCGGATCGGTGGCGCCGCGGATGGTGACCGGCAGGCGGCCGCCCTCTCGCGCGGTGATTTCGGCGCCGAACATGGCCAGCGGATCGGTCACCCGCGCCATCGGGCGGCGCGACAGGCTGGCATCGCCGGTGAAGGTCGCGCTGACCGGGGTGGTGGCCATCGCCCCCATGATAAGCCGCACGCCGGTGCCGGAATTGCCACAGTCAATAGCCGTTTCAGGTTCGCCGAAGCCGCCGGTTCCGACCCCATGCACCGACCATTCGCCGGGGCCCTGGCGTTCGACCTGCGCCCCGAAAGCCTGCATCGCTTTGGCGGTGTCCAGAATGTCCTGCCCTTCCAGCAGCCCGGTGATCCGGGTTTCCCCCACCGCCAGCGCCCCGAGGATCAGCGCCCGATGGCTGACCGACTTGTCGCCGGGCACCTGCGCCTCGCCCCGCAGGCTGCCACTGGGACGAGAGGTCATCGGTTGGGGGTCACCGGCATGGGACATCACGGAATTCCTTCTGTTATCGGCGGGCCGGATGGGCGGCCAGATCATCGCGCAGCCTCTTCTAGCCGCGACGGGCGGCCATCTCCACCAACTTCTTGAGGCTTTCGGGCGCAGTTCCTAGAAAGGCCGCAAAGCGAGGTGCTGCATGCAGGAACTGAAGGCGCTGGAGGCCGAGGCCGATCCCGGCAGGGTGGCGAAGATGGCGGGCTATCACAAGGCCGACCGGCTCTATCTGGGGGTGAGCAGTCAGGCGATCGAGGCGCTGGTCGCGGGCTGGCGTGCCGAGCGGGATCTGGCCGGGCGGGTGGCGCTGGCGGCGCGGCTGTGGGTCACCGACATCCACGAGGCGCGGATTGCCGCCGCCAAGCTGCTGACGCAGGCGCGGATGCCCGATGACGGAGAGGTCTGGCGGCTGATCACCCTCTGGGCCGGGGATTTCGACAGTCTGGCGATCAGCGACAGCGCCATGATCGCGGCGCAGAAGCGGCTGCTGGCGGAACCGGCCCGGCTGGATCAGCTGGAACCCTGGACCCGTGATGCCAATCCGTGGAAACGGCGCGCCGCCCTGACCGGCACCCTGCCCTGGGCCAAGATGAACCATCCCAAACCCGCCGATCTGGCCATCCGCGAACGGATTCTGGCATGGGCCGCCGATCTGGCCGATGACGGAGAATGGCCGATCCAGAAGGCCATCGCCGACTGGCTTTACCATCTGTCCAAGCGTGATTCGGATCGTGCACGGGCGTTTCTGGACGAGTATGGCGCGCGGATGAAGCCTTTTGCGCGGCGCGAAGCCGCGCGGCGCATCACGACTTGAAGACCTCCAGCGTGGGCAGCGCGGTCAGCGACACCCCCAGCAATTGCAGCGCCGGAAGCGAGACCTGACTGCCCGCGCTGGCCGGCCCGTCCAGCGGCAGCAACTCGACCTGCGCGGATTTGCCGTTGGCGGGGTTGCGCAGCCGCCCCATCGCCGGTTCCTTGACCAGCGGCGTGCGGATCCAGAAGCCCGACCGTGTCGCATCGCCAAGCGAGGCCACGGTGGTGCCCAGCCGCGTCTCGGCACTTTGTGCGGGTCGGGCAGCGGCGGCGCGCTGCTCGGCCGTGGTGGTATCCAGCTGCGCCACGGTCGAGCGGGCGGCGGGGCGTGGCGCGGGGGCGCGGGTGACGGCGGTCGCCACATTGCTGGCGGCGCCGATCAGTTCGGGCGAGGCGTCGGCCGCCGGGCGCGATGCCGTCGTGGCCGCCTGATTGCAACCGGCCAGCGCCAGCATGGGCAGAAGGATCCAGACGTGGTGGCGTGGCAGGTGCATCGCGAAGGCTCCGTGTAAGATCGCTGTCAGGCGCAGGTTATCCCGAGGCCGAAGCGCAGGTCCACCATCGCTTGCGTGATCGGCGCTTTCTTGTAACACGCGGCGATCACGCTTAGATGAGGGATATGGAACCCGCCGTCATTGCACCGCTTGTCGATCCCTATGCCCGGCCGATCACCTATTTGCGGGTCTCGGTCACGGATCGTTGTGATTTTCGCTGTGTCTATTGCATGGCCGAACATATGCAGTTCCTGCCCAAGGCCGAGCTGCTGACGCTGGAGGAACTGGACCGCCTGTGCACCGCCTTCGTGGGGCTGGGCGTGAGCAAGCTGCGGATCACCGGCGGCGAACCCCTGGTGCGACGCGGCATCATGGGTTTCTTTCGGCAGATGTCGCGGCATCTGGGTCAGGGTCTGGACGAGTTGACGCTGACCACGAATGGCAGCCAGCTGGGACGTTTCGCCGATGAACTGGCGGAATGTGGCGTGCGGCGGGTCAATGTCTCGCTCGATACGCTGGACGAGGATAAATTTGCCAGGGTCACCCGCTGGGGCCGGCTGCCGCAGGTGCTTCGCGGGATAGAGGCGGCGAAGGCCGCCGGGCTGCGCGTCAAGATCAATACCGTTGCGCTGAAGGGTTTCAACGAGGATGAACTGTTCGATCTGCTCGCCTGGTGCGCGGCCGAGGATCACGACCTGACCTTCATCGAGGTCATGCCGATGGGCGATCTGGAGGGCGAGGACCGGCTGGGTCAATACTGGCCGCTGAGCGATCTGCGCGCGCGGCTGGCCGAACGTTTCACCCTGCTCGATCTGGCCGAGCGCAGCGGTGGCCCGGCGCGCTATGTCCGCTTGCAGCAGACCGGGCAGAAGATCGGTTTCATCACGCCGCTGACGCATAATTTCTGCGAAAGCTGCAACCGGGTGCGACTGACCTGCACGGGTGAGCTGTATATGTGTCTGGGGCAGGAGGACCGCGCCGATCTGCGCCGGCCGTTGCGCGCATCCGAAGATGACGGATTGCTGCGCGATGCGATTCGCGAGGCCATCGCCCTGAAGCCCAAGGGGCATGATTTCGACTATTCCCGTCAGGGAATCGGCGGACAGATGACCCGGCATATGAGCCATACCGGCGGCTGACAGGAACGGTCGAGGTGGCGCGGTGGCCGGGGGCTCTGCCCCCGCGCAAGCCGGACCCCTCAATGGGGTCCGGCTTGCGCTCCCCCGGGATATTTCATGCACCAAAGATAGGGTTATCGGGCCGCATGTTCCGGGGCGGGGTCGTGCCGCGTCTCGTCAGGCAGGGATCCGATCCGGCCCAGGATATGGTCGGCGGCCTTTTCGCCGGTCATGATCGAGGGGGCGTTCAGGTTGCCGTTGGTGATGCGTGGAAAGATCGAGCTGTCGGCCACGCGCAACCCCTGCACCCCGATGACGCTCAGGTCGGGATCAACAACCGCGCCGGGATCATCCGCCGCGCCCATGCGCGCGGTGCCACAGGGGTGGAAGGCCGATTCGGCGTGGTCGCGGATGAAGGCGTCGATTTCCGCATCGCTTTGCACTGATGCGCCGGGCTGGATCTCGTCGCCGCGATAGGGTCTGAAGGCAGGCTGGTCGAAGATCCGGCGTGTCAGGCGGATGCAGGCGCGGAATTCGGTCCAGTCGTCCGCATGCGACATATAGTCGAAGCTGATCCGGGGCGGTTGGTCGGGATCGGCGGAATTGAGGCTGATCCTGCCGCGCGATTTCGAGCGCATCGGGCCGACATGGACCTGAAATCCATGCCCCTCGACCGCCGATTTACCATCGTAACGGACCGCCAGCGGCAGGAAGTGATATTGGATATCGGGATAGTCCACCTGATCGGAAGAGCGGATGAAGCCGCAGCTTTCGAACTGGTTCGATGTGCCCAGACCGCTTTTCAGCACCATCCATTCCGCGCCCACCATACCCTTTCCGAACAGGTTGTAATGGCTGTAAAGCGTGACCGGCTGCAGTGATTTGTATTGCATATAGACCTCCAGATGATCCTGAAGGTTCGCGCCGACGCCGGGGCGGTCGGCCAGCACCTCGATCCCGTGTTCGCGCAGATGCCCGGCGGGGCCGATGCCCGACAGCATCAGCAGTTTCGGGGTATTGATCGAACTGGCCGACAGGATCACCTCGCGCGCGGCGGGGATGGTCTCGATCTGGCCGTTGCGGGTGATCTCGACCCCCGTGGCGCGGCCATCGTGGAAGGTGACGCGGCGGGCAAGCGCGCGGATGAGCGTGACCCGCCCGGTTTTTTGCGCCGGACGCAGATAGGCATTGGCCGCCGACCAGCGCCTGCCCTGCCAGATCGTGGCCTCCATCGGGCCGAAGCCTTCCTGATCCTCGCCGTTATAGTCAGCCGTATAGGGCCAGCCCGCCTGCTGACCGGCCTCGATGAAGGCGTCGAACAGCGGGTTGTCGCGCGGCCCGCGCGTCACATGCAGCGGGCCGTCGGTTCCACGCCATTCAGATGTGCCACCATGCCATGTCTCCATCCGCTTGAAATAGGGCAGCACATCCTCATAGCCCCAGCCGGTCGCCCCCGATGCCGCCCAATGGTCGAAATCCTTGCGGTGACCGCGCACGAAGACCATGCCGTTGATCGACGACGATCCGCCGATCACCTTGCCGCGCGGGGTGGCCAGACGGCGACCGCCCAGATGCGGTTCGGGTTCGGTGGAAAAGCCCCAGTCATAGCGCGGCATGTTCATCGGATAGGACAGCGCGGCGGGCATCTGGATGAAGGGGCCGATATCGCTGCCGCCATATTCGATCAGGGTGACGCTGTGGCCGGCCTCGGTCAGCCGATAGGCCAGCGCGCAGCCGGCGCTGCCTGCACCGACGATGACGTAATCCGAGACAGACATGGCCGTTCTCCTGTGTGTTCACGGGATCAATAGGGCGCCTCGACGGGGCCCATCCCGACATAGACGGATTTCAGTTGCGAATAATGTTCGATGGCTGCAGCAGAGTTCTCGCGGCCGATGCCGGATTGCTTGACGCCGCCGAAGGGCATCTCGACCGGGGTCAGGTTATAGGCGTTGATCCAGCAGGTTCCCGCCTGAAGCCCGGCGGTGACGCGATGGGCGCGGGTCAGGTCCTGCGTGAACACCCCCGCCGCCAGTCCGAAGCCGGTGGCATTGGCGCGGGCGATGACCTCGGCCTCGTCGCGGAAGGTCAGCGTCGTCATCACCGGGCCGAAGATCTCGTCGCGGGCGATGGTCATGTCGTCGGTCGCATCGGCAAAGACCGTGGGCGGAATGAAGGCGCCCTCGCCCGGGCCGCCGCAGACCAGCCGCGCGCCAGCCGCCTGACCCGCCGCGATGGCGGCGCGGATTTTTTCGGCCTGCGCGGGGCTGGTGATGGGGCCGTGCTGGGTCTCAGCGTCCAGCGGATCGCCCATGCGGATCGTGGCCGCGCGTTCGGCAAGGCGGCGCAGGAAGGCGTCCCGGATGCCCTCTTGCACGAAAACCCGCGTCCCGTTGGAACAGATCTGCCCCGAGGAATAGAAATTCGCCAGCATGGCCGCGCCCACGGCATCCTCAAGGCTGGCATCGTCAAAGACGATCAGCGGCGACTTGCCGCCCAGTTCCATCGTGACATGGCGCATCCCTTCGGCGGCGGCGGCATAGACGCGCCGCCCCGTCGGCACCGATCCGGTCAGCGAGACCTTGGCGACATTCACATCCGTGACCAGCGCCGCGCCAACCGCACCGCCGCCCTGCACCACGTTGAAGATACCGGCGGGCAGCCCGGCCTCGGTCAGGATCGCGGCCAACTGCAATGCCCCCAGCGGGGTTTCCTCGGAGGGCTTGAACACCATCGCATTGCCCATGATCAGCGCCGGCGCAGCCTTCCAGCAGGCGATCTGGCTGGGATAGTTCCAGGCCCCGATCCCCGCGCAGACGCCCAGGGGTTCGCGCCGCGTATAGGCCCAATCGCGGCCCAGAGGGATCATCTGCCCGGTCAGCGTGGGGCCAAGACCGGCGAAATATTCCAGCGCCTGCGCCCCCGATTCCCAATCCGCGATCAGCGTTTCCTGAATCGGCTTGCCGGTATCCAGCGTCTCCAGTCGCGACAACTCGTCGTTGCGGGCGCGGATGATGGCGGCGGCACGGGACAGGACGCGGGCACGATCAACGGGGGCCAGCGC
The DNA here is from genome assembly GCF_028553725.1 of Paracoccus alcaliphilus. NCBI lineage: Bacteria > Pseudomonadati > Pseudomonadota > Alphaproteobacteria > Rhodobacterales > Paracoccaceae > Paracoccus > Paracoccus alcaliphilus. The sequence goes on along the minus strand of NZ_CP067124.1, from coordinate 1,971,138 downwards.
CGCCCAAGCGGGTTGCGCGCGGGCCGCCGCCTGACAGGCCAGCGCCACCTGATCGGTGCTGGCCTCGCGCAGAGTGGCGATTTCCTGACCGGTATAGGGGTAAAAGACCGGCAGCGCCGCGCCCTCGCCCTCGACGGGACGGCCGTCGATGAACAGGCTGGCTGTGGGTTGGGCGTTCAGGTTCATGCAAGGACCTCGTCCAGATAGGCGTTGATGGTGTCGGTGGCACCTGCGGCATCGGTCGGCCCCGACATCAGCACCTCGCGCAGATAGACGCCGTCGATCAGCGCCCCCAGCGTGCGCGCGATGTCGTCGGGCCGCGTGGTCAGGTCGCCCAGGGCCACGACCAGATTGGAATGCAACCGGCGGTGATAGACCCGCAGCAACCGCGCCGCCTGTTCGTTGATCAGCGCCAGCGCATAGAAGTTCAGCCATGCGCTGATCACCTCGCGGCGGAAATTCGCTTGGGCAAAGCTGGCCGAGATGATCCCGTCCAGCCGCCCGCGCGGGCCGGTGCCGGGCAGGCATGCGCGCACACTTTGGGCATAGGTGGTCAGGATATGGCGCATCGCCGCCAGAAACATCTGATCCTTCGAGCCGAAGTAGTGATGCGCCAGCGCAGGCGACATTCCGGCGGCGCGGGCAATCTGCGCCACGGTCACATCCAGCGATCCCATCCGCCCGACCTCGGCGATCGTGGCGTTGATTAAAGCTGCTTTTCGGATAGGCTCGGCACCAAGTTTCGGCATGATCTGCACCCGTGGATGGGATTTTTGTTGCGTTTCTAATCTAGCCGACTTTTAATTGACTGGTCAATCAACAACAGGGAGCCCAGAATGACCCGAACCCGCACCGCCCTATGTCTGGCGCTGGCGACCGCGCTGACCGCAGGCACCGCCGCGGCGGCCGAGCCCGACCAGTGCCGCAGCATCGTGTTCTCGGATGTGGGCTGGTCCGACATCACCGCCACGACGGCGCTGACGACCACGGTGCTGGAGGCGCTTGGTTACCGGACCGAGACCAAGATCCTGTCGGTGCCGGTGACCTATACGGCGCTGTCCACCGATGATGTGGATGTGTTTCTGGGCAACTGGATGCCGACCATGGCGGCCGATATCGCCCCCTATGACGATGCCGGAACCGTCGATACGGTGCGCACCAACCTGACCGGCGCGAAATACACGCTGGCCACCAACAAGGCGGGCGCCGATCTGGGAATCACCGATTTCGCGCAGATCGCCGAACAGAAAGACTCGCTTGGCGGCCAGATCCTGGGGATCGAGCCGGGCAATGACGGCAACCGCCTGCTGCTGGAGATGGTGGCCGAGGATCAGTTCGGGCTGGGCACCTTCGAGATCGTGGAATCCAGTGAACAGGGGATGCTGGCACAGGTCGCCCGTGCCGATGGTGCGGGCAAGCCGGTGGTCTTTCTGGGGTGGGAGCCGCATCCGATGAACGCCCAGTTCGAGATGACCTATCTGCAGGGCGGCGACGATGTCTTCGGTCCCGATCTGGGCGGGGCCGAGGTGCGCACCAATACCCGCAGCGGCTTTGTCGAGGAATGCCCCAATATCGGCCAGTTCCTGCAAAATCTGGAATTCACGCTGGCGATGGAAAACGAGGTCATGGGCATGATCCTGAATGACGGACAGGCCCCGGCCGCGGCGGCGGAAACATGGCTGAAGGCCAATCCCGATGCCGCCATGCCCTGGCTGGAAGGTGTGACCACGGTTGACGGCGACGACGCGCAGGCGGCCCTGACCGAGGCTCTGGCCGGCTGATCCCGGCGGGGGTGCGGGCGCCCGCGCCCGCGTCCTCGTGACAGACACAAGGGCCGGATGGGCACGCATGACCCGCCCTCCGGTTCCCGAAACGAGAGGACGCGCATGGAACAACTGACCGGACTGGTGACCGACAACAAGATACCGGTCGGCCGGACCGCGAAAGCGGTCTTTGACTGGCTGAACGCGAATGCGGGATGGATCTTCAACGCCATGTCCGGCGCCATGGAATGGCTGATCGCGCGCATTCTGGGGGCGCTGAACGCGCCGCATCCGCTGCTGTTCATCCTGCTGGCGGTGGTGCTGACGGCGGTGCTGCAACGCAACTGGCGCACCTGCCTGCTGGTGGCGCTGGGGCTGCTGTTCATCCTGAACCAGAATTACTGGACCGAGATGATGCAGTCTCTGACGCTGGTGTTGTCGGCCTGCATCGTCTGCATGGCCATCGGCGTTCCCGTCGGCATCGCCGCCGCCCACCGGCCCCGGCTTTATGCGTGGATGCGGCCGGTGCTGGACCTGATGCAGACGCTGCCGACCTTCGTCTATCTGATCCCGGCCATCGTCTTTTTCGGCATCGGCATGGTGCCGGGCATGATCGCGACGGTGATCTTCGTGCTGCCCGCCCCGATCCGGCTGACGCAGCTTGGCATCAGCTCGACCCCCGATTCGCTGATCGAGGCCGCGCGCGCCTTTGGCGCCACCAACCGCCAGTTGCTGTGGAAGGTCGAATTGCCAAGCGCCCTGCCCCAGATCATGGCCGGGCTGAACCAGACCATCATGCTGTCGCTGTCGATGGTCGTGATCGCGGCACTGGTCGGCGCATCGGGGCTGGGCGTGCCGGTGGTCCGGGCGCTGAACAGCGTGAACACCGCGCTTGGCTTCGAATCGGGCTTCGTCATCGTGATCGTGGCGATCCTCCTGGACCGGATGCTGCGCATGGAGGGACGCAAATGACCCACGCCCCCGATCAGACGGCCCCGAATGCCGTCGAGTTCGACAATGTCTCGATCGTCTTTGGCGACAATCCCGACGCCGCGCTGCCGCTGATGGATGAAGGTCTGGACCGCGGCCCGATCAAGGAGGAAACCGGGCAGGTTCTGGGTGTCCATGATTGCAGCGTGAATGTCCGTCAGGGCGAAATTCTGGTGCTGATGGGGCTGTCGGGTTCGGGCAAATCGACGCTGCTGCGCGCGGTCAATGCGCTGAACCATGTCTGCCGGGGCGAGGTCCGGGTCTGGGACGGAACCCGTATGATCTCGGTCACCGCCTCGGGGCGGCGGGCGCTGCGCGATATCCGGCTGCGCCATGTGGCGATGGTGTTTCAGCAGTTCGGCCTGCTGCCCTGGCGCAGCGTGCGCGAGAATGTCGGGCTGGGGTTGGAGCTGGCGGGCATGTCGGCCTCGGCCCGGCGCGAAAAGGTGGACCAGCAGTTGCAGACCGTGGGCCTGTCGGAATGGGCCGAACGCAAGGTGGGCGAGCTGTCGGGCGGCATGCAGCAGCGCGTCGGTCTGGCCCGCGCCTTTGCCACCGAGGCGCCGATCCTGTTGATGGACGAACCCTTCAGCGCGCTGGACCCGCTGATCCGCGCCCGGCTTCAGGACGAGTTGCTGGAGCTTCAGGCCAAGACGCAGCGCACCATCATCTTTGTCAGCCACGATCTGGACGAAGCCTTCAAGCTGGGCAACCGGATCGCGCTGATGGAGGGCGGGCGCATCGTCCAGATCGGCACCGCGCGCGAGATCATCGCCAATCCGGTCAATGATTACGTCGCGGATTTCGTGGCCCACATGAACCCTCTGGGGGTGCTGACCGCCGCCGATGTGGCCCTGCCCGGCGAGGCCGAGGGGCCGACCGTCCCCCGCGACATGGCCGTGCGCGACGTGATGGTGCTGCTGGCCGACCGCGACGCGCTGCCGGTCGAAGGCGGCGGACGGATCACCCGCGACGGGGTGCTGGCGCGGCTGGTCCATCCGCACAACTGACGCAGCCGCTCAGCTGTGTTGCAGATCGCGGTGGTAACGCACCAGCATGGCCAGCCCGACCAATGTCAGGCTGGCCGACACACTGAAGAAATAGATCAGGTTGACGTAATCACCTGAATAGGATGGATAAAAGCTTTTGCGCATCTGGCCGACGACATGGATCAGCGGATTGAACCACAGCCAGTCCTGATAGGGCGGCGGGATATCGTCATAGATGAAGAAGATGCCCGACAACAGGAACAGGGGCCGGTTCACGATGCTCCAGACATGACGCCACCAGGGGAAGGCGGCGAACAGAAAGCAGTTCATCGTCCCGACCCCGATGGCCAGCGACATCGTCATCAGAATCGACAGCACGATACCGCCGATCTGCGGATCGGTGCGGGTGTCCTGGGTCAGATAGATCATCGTGAAGATCAGATAGGCCACCAGCGCATATGTCAGCGCATTGACCGCGATCCGGGCCAGCAACGCATCCATGAAGGTCACCGCCGGATAGGCCAGCAACGACTTGGAATAGGTGATCGCCGCGCTGACCTTGGACGAAATGGTCATATAGGTGAAGAACGGAACGATCCCCGTGGCATAGAAGATCGCGAAATTGGTGCCCATCGGCGGCGTCCGGAACCCGGCGGAAAAGATCACGGTCAGCAGGACGATCCCGCCCACCGGCTCGGCGATGGCCCAGAAATAGCCGCCCGCCGATTTTCCATAGCTGGTGGACATCTCGCGCAGCATCAGGGCGCCGATGGCGCGCAGACTGCCGAAACGACGCTGGCCGGACACCGGGCGCAGGCGCGGGCTGTTCACGTCGTGAAGTGTGCTGTTATCGGACATGACAGGCGTGCGACCCCGGGGTTTCGATCACGTAACGCTCATCCAGACGACGGCATCGGCGCTGGAAGTGCAGTTCGGCTTTATGTATGACCTGCGGTCAGAGATCAACAGACGCCGGAAAACGGCCAGAGGCCAGAGCAGATGCCTGCGCAAGATGATGACGACACCCGCAGCGGTCCCCGCGCCACCGAGCGCCGCCCGGCCACGGCCGAGACCCGCCCCGGTTTCCTGACCGCCGCGCCGCTGAGACTGCGCGACGATGCGCAACCCGCGGCGGATGACGCGGCCGATCCCGACACGCCGGAACCCGAGGCCGAGGCCACGCCGCGTTCCGCACGGCGGCGGGCCGGTGCCGGGGGCCGTGCCGGGGCAGGTGCCGCCGCGCGACAGGGCGCAGGCCCGCGAGGCAAAGGTGGCAAGGGCGGCGGCAAGGCCGCACGCGCAGGCGCCCTGCCCCATCCGCGCCGCGTCAGGCCGCAAGGGCCGGTGCGCCCCGCCGCCAGCCCGGCGCGGATCGAACGGCGCCACAAGGTCATCGCGCTCAGCTTCCTGCTGGCCGTGCTGCTGCCGATCCTGATCAGCGCGTGGTATCTGTGGGCGCGGGCCGAGGATCAATATGCCTCTTATCTGGGTTTTTCGGTGCGCACCGAATCCGCCCCCGCCGCAGCAGAGCTGATGGGCGGGCTGTCCACGCTGGTGGGCATGACCAGCAGCACCTCGACCGATTCCGATATCCTCTACAAGTTCATCCAGAGCCAGGATCTGGTGGACCGGGTGAATGCCCGGCTGGACCTGCGAGAGATCTGGTCGCGGGCCGAAGGCGATCCGGTCTTTTCCTATCGCGGCGACGGCTCGATCGAGGATCTGCTGGCCGAATGGGAACGCAAGGTCCGCATCTATTACGACAACGGCATGATCGACCTGCGCGTGCTGGCCTTCACGCCCGAGGATTCCCATGCCATCGCGCAGACCATTCTGGACGAAGGCACCATCCGCATCAACGAGTTGAACGACATCGCCCGCGAGGACACACTGCGCTATGCCCGCGAGGAACTGGACCAGTCGCTTGAGCGGCTGAAAGAGGCCCGTCAGGCGGTGACCGAATTCCGCAACCGCCACCAGCTTGTCGATCCCAGCGCCGACGTGCAGGGGCAGGTCGGCGTCGTCAGCTCGTTGCAGCAGCAACTGGCCGAGCAACTGGTCGCGATTGGCCTGCTGCGCGCCAATGCTCAGGCCAACGATCCCCGTATCGAACAGGGAGAGCTGCGCATTTCGATCATCCGCGAACAGATCGAGGCCGAGCGGCTGAAATTCGGTTCGGAAACCGGCGAGGCCCTGTCGGATGTGGTCGGCCAGTTCGAATCGCTGTCGGTGGACCGGCAATTCGCCGAAACCAGCTATACCGCGTCGCTGGCCGCCTATGACGCCGCCCGGGCCGAGGCGGCACGCCAGTCGCGCTATCTGGCCGCCTATGTCCGCCCGACGCTGGCCCAGACCGCCGAATATCCCGAACGGGAAAAGCTGATGGCGATCCTGTCGGGCTTTCTGCTGATCCTGTGGACGATCGGCGTTCTGATCTTCTACAGCCTGCGCGACCGGCGATGATCCGGCTGGAGAACCTGACCAAGATCTATACGCTGAACGGCCGCCGCAAGGTGGTGGCCGACAGGATCAATGCCACGTTTCCCACCGGCGTTGCGGTCGCGCTGCTGGGGCGCAACGGGGCGGGCAAATCGTCCATGCTGCGGATGATCTCGGGCGCGATGCTGCCCACATCGGGGCGCATCCTGTCCACCGGCACGATCAGTTGGCCTGTGGGGTTCGGCGGCGCTTTCAATGCCGAGCTGACGGGCGAGCAGAACTGCCGCTTCATCGCCCGGCTCTATGCCATAAACACCGACGAGATGATCGATTTCGTCGAGGATTTCGCCGAACTGGGCGATCATTTCCGCCTGCCGATCCGCAGCTATTCCTCGGGGATGAAGGCGCGGCTGGCCTTTGGCGTGTCCATGGCGGTGCCCTTCGACACCTATCTGGTGGACGAGGTGTCCGCCGTGGGCGACGCCTCGTTCAAGGCCAAGTCGAACCGTCTTTTCAACGACCGGATGCGTCATGCCGGTGCCATCGTCGTGTCACATTCGCTGAATATGCTGCGCCAGACCTGTCAGGCCGGTGCCGTGCTCGAGGCGGGCAGGTTGAGCTATTACCACGATCTGGAAGAGGCGATCGAAATCCACATGCAGAACATGGAACAGGCGCGGGCATGAATGCACCGGCGATTGGCCGCCCCGCCCGGTTCCCGCCTCTGGCCCTTGCCGGAACTGCGGCTAAGATCGGCGCCAGACGTGCAAGACATGCAAAAGGCACATAAATGAAGATCATCGTTCTGGGTGGTGACGGCTTTTGCGGCTGGCCCACCTCATTGCACCTTTCGGCCCGCGGGCACGATGTCATCATCGTCGATAACCTGTCGCGCCGGAAAATCGATGTCGAACTGGAGGTCGGCTCTCTGACCCCGATCCGGCATCCGGGCGAACGTGTCGCCGCCTGGAAGGAACTGACCGGCAGGACCATCCGCACCGAAAGCTTTACGATCGGCGAAAACTATCACCGGCTGCTGACGCTGCTCCAACAGGAACAGCCCGATGCGGTAATCCATTTCGCCGAACAGCGCGCCGCGCCCTATTCGATGAAATCCAGCTGGCACAAGCGTTACACGGTCAACAACAACCTGAACGCCACCAATGACCTGCTGGCCGCCATCGTGGAATCGGGGCAGGATATCCATCTGGTCCATCTGGGCACGATGGGCGTCTATGGATACGGCACGGCGGGCATGAAAATACCCGAAGGTTATCTGCGCGTTACGGTCGATACCTCGAACGGACCCAGCCAGCAGGAGATCCTGTATCCCGCCAATCCCGGCTCGATCTATCACCTGACCAAGACCCAGGATCAGTTGTTCTTCAGCTATTACAACAAGAATGACGGCGTGCGGATCACCGATCTGCATCAGGGCATCGTCTGGGGTACCCAGACCGAGGAAACCCGGATGGACGAGCGGCTGATCAACCGCTTCGACTATGACGGCGATTACGGCACGGTGCTGAACCGGTTCCTGATGCAGGCGGCGATCGGCTATCCGCTGACGGTGCATGGCACCGGCGGGCAGACCCGCGCCTTCATCCATATCCAGGACACCTGCCGCTGTATCGAACTGGCGCTGATGAACCCGCCGCAGAGGGGCGAAAGGGTCAATATCCTCAACCAGATGACCGAAACCCATCGGGTGCGGGATCTGGCGCAGATGATCGCCGGACAGACCGGCGCCGAGATCGCCATGCTGCCCAACCCGCGCAACGAGGCCGACGAGAACGACCTGCACGTCATCAACGACCGGTTCCTTGGGCTGGGTCTCGACCCGATCCGGCTGCAGGACGGGCTGATCGGCGAGGTCTGCGATATCGCCCGCAAATACGCAGATCGCTGCGACCGCACGAAGATCCCCTGCGTCTCGAAATGGAGCAAAGGCTGAGAGACTCGACACGGCCAGGCTGTGACGCCCGGCCATATCCGATCTGTTTCAGGCGCGGCGGCGTTCGATGGCGTCCCAGATCAGCGCGGAAGCGTTGATGCCGTCGAACCTTTCCAGCTCTTGCAGACCGGTGGGCGAGGTCACGTTGATCTCGGTCAGCCAGCCGTCGATCACGTCGATGCCGGTGAAAATCAACCCCTTCTCGCGCAGGACCGGCGCCAGCCTTGCGCAGATTTCCCGCTCACGCTCGGTCAGGCCGACCTTCTCGGCCCGCCCGCCGACATGCATGTTCGACCGGGTCTCGCCATCCTGCGGAACCCGGTTGATGGCGCCGACAGCCTCGCCATCGACAAGAATGATGCGCTTGTCGCCCTTGACCACGGCGGGCAGGTATTTCTGGGCGATCAGGGGCTCTCGATTGATGCCGGCAAAGGTCTCCAACAGCGAGGACAGGTTCGGATCCCCCGGCCGCAGGTGAAAGACGCCGGCGCCGCCATTGCCGTAAAGCGGCTTGACGATGATCTCGCCATGACGTTCGCGAAACCTGCGAAAGGCCGCCGGATCGCGGGCCACCATGGTCGGCGGCGTCAGATCGGGAAAGTCCAGAACCATCAGCTTCTCGGGGCAGTTGCGCACCCAGAACGGATCGTTCACAACCAGAGTCGCCGGATGCACCCGATCCAGAAGATGGGTCGAGGTGATATAGGCCATGTCGAAAGGCGGATCCTGCCGCAGCCAGACCACATCGAATTCGGTCAGATCCTTCTCGACCCAATCGCCAAAGCTGACATGATTGCCCGCCTCGCGTCGCAGGGTGATGTCGCGCCCCCGGGCGATGACGCGCCCTTCATCATAGCGCATCTGATCGACGGTGTATTGGAACAGACGATGGCCGCGCACCTGCGCCTCCAGCCCGATGCGAAAGGTGCTGTCACCGTCAATCGAGACATCCTCGACCGGGTCCATCTGCAATGCGACGTAAAGGCTCATCCTGCACTCCTTGCCTGATCGGGCGCTTGTCGCGCGCCCCGACGATCAATGCAAGTGAATGCCGCCCGTCACCAATCGGCACCAAACGCATTTTCCAGAACGTCGATGCGGCCGATTCCATCGACCAGCGCCACATCGAACCGCATTTCGGTCAACTGTCCGCCCGGCTGACCACCGCAGAATTCACATCCTGCCAGACAGATCCGGTTCATCTGCCGCCGCCCCAGACGTTCAGCCGCTGCGGCATGACTGGAGGACCGCTTGACCTCAACGAAGACCAGACAGTCGCCCTGCCGCAGGATCAGGTCGATTTCACCGGCCTGCCCGCGCCAGCGCCGCGCCACCAGTTCGTAACCCGACCGAAGGTATTTCGTCAGAACCTGATCCTCGGCCATCGCGCCTGCGAGATGTGCCATATGACCGCGTGCAGAACGTGCAACCGAAGGCGCAGATCGGACGGGCAAGGGAACGGCACAGGCCCCGGCCTGCCAGTCCATCTCGCGTATATGCTGACCCATGATCCCATCCTTCCCTAGCGGCGGCGAAGCCGCGCATCAATTTCCGTCTGCCAGCGTCAGCGCCAGTTGATAGACATCGCGCCGCGCCAGTCCGAATTCCTGCGCCACCTCGCGGGCCGCATCCTTCACCGTCATATGTTGCAGGCGCGCCAGCAGCGCCTTCTGCACCGAAGCCTCATCCGGCGCGGTTTCACCGGGCCGGTCGATCACAAGGACCACTTCGCCCTTGATCGAACCGATACGGGGATCCTGTACCAGTTCCGCCGCCGGTCCACGAATGACCTCCTGAAAGCGTTTTGTCAGTTCCCTTGCCACCACTGTAAATCGATTCGCCTCAATCTCGCACAATTCTTCCAACGTTTGCTTAACGCGCCGCGGGCTTTCGAACAGGATCAGCGTCGCCTCGATCTGCATCAGCTTGCGCAGCCAGCTGGCGCGGGCCGCGCGGGTCGCGGGCGGGAATCCGGCAAACAGAAAGCGGTCGCTTGGCAGGCCCGACAGGCTCAGCGCGACCAGCGCGGCAGAGGCCCCCGGCACCGCATGGATCGGCAGGCCGGTCTCGACCGCCTCGCGCGCCAGACGATAGCCGGGATCGGCGACCAGCGGCGTTCCGGCATCCGAGGCATAGGCCACGCTTTTACCCGCCTCCAGCGCCGAGATCAGCGCCGGGCGCTGCCGGTCGGCATTGTGGTCGTGATAGGACAGGATCCGCCGTCCGCGCAGCGGGATGCCGTGGATATCCATCAGATGGCGCATCACCCGCGTATCCTCGGCCGCCAGCAGATCGGCGGAATTCAGCACGTCCAGCGCCCGCAGCGTGATGTCGCGCGCGGTGCCGATCGGCGTCGCGACCAGATAGAGGCCCGGCGCCAGCGACGCGGCCTCGACATGCGCCGCAAGCCGCCTTGCGGGTTCGTCCGTCGGCGCCTCGGCGGGGCCGGGTTTCGCGCGATCGGTCATGTGATCTCCTTTCGCCGCAACGGCCTTGGGTCGGGCTATGGTTCCGAGGACATATCACCCCGGAAACATGCCCATCGCTTCATTGCCAAGCGCAAATTCAGGACATAGGCTGCCCGCGTAACGCCGTCTCGGAACGCCACAGCGGGGAAGTTTCACATGTTCGCATTCGCCACAAGCCAAAGACAAGCCAAACCGGCAGGTCGTCGCCCGCGACCGGCAGGGGCAGGGCGGGCGGCGCCGCGGGGCTGGCGCGGGCTGGCGCTGAAGGCCGGGGCCGTGCTGTCGGCTTTCGCCCTGGCGGCTTGCGAACCTTCGGGCGGCACCGGGCTGGCGGGCGGGCCGGTGACGGGCCAGCAGATCGACCCGCGCCAGCCGATTCAGGTGGCGCTTCTGGCTCCGGGCGGCACCGGCTCGGCCGATCTGGAATGGCTGTCGCGCAGCCTCAAGAACGCCGCCCGGATGGCGGCAGCGGATGCGCAGGGCGCCAGCATCGACCTGCGCATATATGATTCCGGCAGCAGCGCCTCGCAGGCGGTCGCGCAGGCCAATGCGGCGGTGAATGACGGCGCCAAGATCATCCTCGGCCCGCTTTTCGCCGAATCGGCCAATGCGGTCGGCAATGCCGTCAGCCCCCACAACGTCAATGTGCTGTCCTTCTCGAACAATGCCGAGATCGCGGGCGGCAATGTGTTCATCCTTGGCAACAGCTTTGCCAATATCGCCAGCCGTCTGGTCGGCTATGGCGTCAGCCAGGGCAAGCGCAACATCTATGTCGTGGCCGAGGACGATGTCGCCGGTCAGATCGGCGGCCGCGCCATCGAGACCGCCATCGCCCGCAACGGCGCAAGGCTGGCCGGGCGCAGCAACCACTCGGTCTCGATCAGCGGCATTGACGCGGTGTCCCCGCAGGTGGTCGCCGCTGCGCGTTCGGGTCAGGTCGATGCTATCTTCATGACCGGCAACAATCAGGCCGCCCTGCCCTATCTGACCGAAAAACTGACCGCCGCCGGGGTCAATCCGCAGACGACGCCCTTCATGGGCCTGACCCGCTGGGACGAGCCCGCCGCCCGCCTGCGGATGCCGCAGTTGCAGAATGGCTGGTTCGCCCTTCCCGACCAGAACCTGCGCAACCAGTTCATTTCCCGCTATCGCGCCGCTTATGGCGAAACCCCGCACGAGCTGGCGACGCTGGCCTATGACGGCATCGCCGCGATCTCGTCGCTGGCCCGCGCGGGCAAACGCGACGCGGTGCAAAGCAGCGGGCTGACCCAGCGCACCGGTTTTGCCGGCGTCGGCGGGATCTTCCGCTTCCGCCCCGATGGCACCGCCGAGCGCGGGCTGGCCGTCGCCACGATCCGCAACAATCAGGTTGTCGTGCTGGAACCCGCCCCGCGCGGCTTTGGCGGCTTCGGTTTCTGAGCAAGGCACGAATGACCACGGAACAACCCCTCCCCAGCGCCCCGGCCATGCCCGGGGCGCCCGTCCCTGACGCCCTCTTCGATGCCGATGCCCTGCTGGCCCGGGTCGATGCCCATATCGCCCCGCTGGCTGAGCCGCGCGAGATCCGCAGCGCCACCGTCGCGCTGCTGGCCGAGGCCCGCGCCTCCGGGATGGCCGCGATCGAGACCGGTTTCGCCACCCATCCCCGTGCCGCGCGCGAGACCGTGCGCGCCATCGCCACGCTGACCGATGCCATTGTCAGCACGCTTTACCATGTCGCAACCACCCGGCTGCATCCGCAGTACAGCGTGTCCGAGACCGAGCGGCTGGCGGTGCTGGCCGTCGGCGGCTATGGCCGCGCCGAGATGGCGCCGTCTTCCGATATCGACCTGCTGTTCCTGACGCCCTGGAAGATCACGCCCTGGGCCGAAAGCGTGGTCGAATCGATGCTCTACATGATGTGGGATCTGAACCTGAAGATCGGCCATTCGATCCGCAGCATCGACGATTGCCTGCGTCTGGGGGCCGAGGACATCACCATCCGCACCTCTTTGGTGGAACACCGGCTGGTCACCGGCCATGCGCCGCTGGCCGAGGAACTGCGCGACCGGCTGTGGAACGAGCTTTTCTCGAAGACCATCCCCGAATTCATCGAGGCCAAGCTGAAGGAACGCTCGAACCGTCACAAGCGGCAGGGCGGGCAGCGCTATGTGCTGGAGCCCAATGTCAAGGAGGGCAAGGGCGGCCTGCGCGATCTGCAGACGCTCTATTGGATCGCGAAATACATCCACCGGGTGGACCGGGCGCAGGAACTGGTCGATCTGGGCGTTTTCAGCCGCGACGAGCATCTGGCCTTCTGGCAGGCCGAGGATTTCCTTTGGGCGGTGCGCTGCCATCTGCATCTGATCGCGCGCCGCCCTGTCGATGTGCTGTCCTTCGACATGCAGGTCGAGGTCGCCCGCCGCATGGGCTATGCCGATGCCCGTGCCCGTCGCGGCGTCGAATATTTCATGCAGGACTATTTCCGCCACGCCACCCGCGTGGGCGAGCTGACCCGCGTATTCCTGACCGAGCTGGAATCGCGCCATGTCCGCACCGCGCCCTTTCTGGGCCGCCTGTTCCGCCGCCGCCGCAAGATGCGGGCCGGTTTCGTCGATCTGCGCGGGCGGCTGGCGGTGGCCGATGATGCCGAATTCCTGAAGGACCCGCTGAACATCCTGCGCCTGTTCGAAGAGGCGCTGCGCACCGGCATTCTGATTCATCCCGACGCCATGCGCCTTGTCGCCGCCAATCTGGACCTGATCGACGACGAGATGCGCGCCAGCCCCGAGGCGACGCGGATCTTCATCGACCTGCTGCTGAAACACGGCAATCCCGAACGCAGCCTGCGCCGCATGAACGAACTGGGCGTGCTGGCCGCCTTCATCCCCGAATTCGAACCCGTCGTGGCGATGATGCAGTTCAACATGTATCACCACTACACCGTGGACGAACATTCGATCCAATGCGTGGCCGCGCTGGCCGAGATCGAACGCGGCGAACATCCCGAAGACCTGCCCCTGTCCAGCGGGATCATGGAAACGGGGATCAACCGCAAGGTGCTGTATCTGGCCACGCTGCTGCATGATATCGGCAAGGGCCGCCCCGAGGATCACTCGATCCTTGGCGCCCATATCGCGCGGCGCATCGCCATCCGCTTCGGTCTGGCGCAGGACGAGGTCGAGACCGTCGAATGGCTGGTGCGCAACCACCTGCTGATGTCGGACGTGGCGCAGAAGCGCGACATCTCGGACCCGCGCACGCTGCGCGACTTCGCCAAGGCGGTCAGGACGCGCAGGCGGCTGGACATGCTGCTGGTGCTGACGGTCTGCGACATTCGCGGCGTCGGCCCCGGCACATGGAACAACTGGAAGGCCGCGCTGCTGCGCAAGCTGCATACCGAGACCGCGCAGGTTCTGGAAAACGGGCTGGAAGAGCTGAACCGCGACCGCCGTCAGGCCGATGCCAAGCGCGCGCTGCGCCATCTGCTGATCGCGCGGGGATGGGAGGCCAAGGTCATCCGCGCCGAACTGGGCCGCCATTACGACAATTACTGGAGCGGCCTTCCGACCGAGACCCATGCCGTCTTCGCCGAACTGCTGCGCGGCATCAGCGCCGACGAGATCCGCATCGACCTGCATCCCGATATCGACCGCGACGCGACCCGCGCCGCCTTCGTGCTGTCGGACCATCCCGGCATCTTCTCGCGGCTTGCCGGGGCGCTGACGCTGATGGGCGCGAATGTCGTCGATGCCCGCACCTATACCACGCGCGACGGCTATGCGACGGCGGTGTTCTGGGTGCAGGATGCCGAGGGCCGCCCCTATGCCGAGGATCGCCTGCCCCGTCTGCGCCAGACCATCCTGCGCACGCTGAACGGCGATATCGTCGCGCGCGAGGCCTTCGCGACCCGCGACAAGCCCCGCAAGCGTGTGCGTGAATTCCGCTTTCCCACCCATGTCACCTTCGACAATGAAGGCAGCGACATCTATACCATCATCGAGGTCGATACCCGCGACCGCCCCGGCCTGCTCTATGACTTGACGCGGGTGATGGCGGCCAATCACATCCAGATCGTCAGCGCCGTGATCGCGACCTTCGGCGCGCAGGTGGTTGACAGCTTTTATGTCAAGGACATGTTCGGGCTGAAGCTGCACAGCGACTCGAAACGGGAAACGCTCGAGCGCAAGCTGCGCAAGGCCATCACCGACGGCGCAAGACGGGCAGAGGAATAAGACAGGCCATGAAATCCGGACTGCTGCGCGGCTTCCTCTCGGTCGGAAGCTGGACCTTCATTTCGCGCCTGACAGGATTTCTGCGCGACATCCTGATGGCCCGCTGGCTGGGCACCGGCGGCATGGCCGATGCCTTCGTCGTGGCGCTGGCGCTGCCCAACATGTTCCGCCGCTTTTTCGCCGAAGGCGCGTTCAACACCGCCTTCGTGCCGCTCTTCTCGAAAAAGCTGGAGGACCGGCAGGATGCGCAGCGTTTCGCAAACGAGGCGTTTTCCGGCCTGTTCATGCTGCTGATGATCCTGACGGGCGTGGCGATGATCTTCATGCCGGTGCTGGTCTGGATGATGGCCTCGGGCTATGCGGGCGACGAACGTTTCGACATGGCGGTCGAATACGGGCGCATCACATTCCCCTATATCCTGCTGATCTCGCTGGCCTCGATGATCTCGGGCGTGCTGAACGCCAACGGCCGCTTCACCGCCGCCGCCGCCGCGCCGGTCCTGCTGAACCTGCTGTTTCTGGCGGCGATGGGACTGGCGAAATGGCAGGGCTGGGATATCGGGCTGGCGCTGGCATGGGCCACGCCGATCACCGGGATCGCCCAGCTTGCGCTGGTCTGGTGGGACGCCCATCGCACCGGCTGGACGTTCCGGCCGCGCCGCCCGCGCCTGACCCCGGACATGCGCCGCCTGCTGGCCATCGCCCTGCCCGCCGCCTTCGCGGGTGGCGTGGTGCAGATCAACCTGCTCGTCGGCCGTCAGGTCGGCAGCCATTTCGAGGGCGCGAACTCATGGCTCTATTACTCCGACCGCCTTTACCAGCTGCCGCTCGGCATCGTCGGCGCGGCGGTGGCGGTGGTGCTGCTGCCCGAACTGGCCCGCCGCCTCAAGGCCGGGGACGATCAGGGCGGCCAGACCGCCTATAGCCGGGCGACCGAATTCGGGCTGTTCCTGACCCTGCCCGCCGCCTTCGCCATCGCCATCATCGCCCAGCCGATGGTCGCCGCCCTGTTCGAGCGCGGCGAATTCACCGCCCATGACACCACCCAGACGGCCCGCGCGCTGCTGGTCTATGCGCTGGGTTTGCCCGCCTTCGTGCTGCAAAAGATCCTGCAACCGCTCTATTTCGCGCGCGAGGATACAAAAACCCCGTTCCGCTTCGCGCTCTGGTCGATGGTGGTGAATGCGGTGCTGGCGCTGGGGCTGATGTCCTTCATCGGCTTTCTGGCCGCCGCCATCGGCACCACGATCGCCGCCTGGACGATGGTGGCGCAGCTGTGGTGGGGCACAAGACAGATGGGTCAGGCCGCCCGCGCCGATCAACGCCTGCGCCGCACCGCGCCGCGCATCACGCTGGCCGCCGCCCTGATGGCCGTCGCGCTGTGGTTCATGCTGGACTGGACCCGCGCCAGCGGCATGGCCCGCATCCCCGAACTCACCCTGCTGGTTCTGGGCGGCGCCGCGATCTATTTCGCCCTCAGCTTCGCCACCGGCGCCTATCGCTTGTCCGAACTGAAAACCGCCATCCGCCGCAAGGGCTGACCTCGCCCCCCTCGCACTCCTTAAAAATACCTCGGGGGTGTGGGGGCAGCGCCCCCACGGATCCCCCCTCCACGCATCACGCCCTCAACGCTGCCGTATCTGACGCAGAACCCGCGCCACCCCGCCATCCACCAGCACGAAGCTCAGACAGAACCCGGTCGCGAATCCGGCGATCTCGGCCAGCCAGCCATAGCCCATCCCGCCGAACAGGATCGCGAAGGTCAGCTGGAACAGCATCAACAGCCCGATCAGCGTGAAGGCCCGCATGCGGTTGCCCTGCATCTGCTCCAGCCGGGTCCACAGCACGAAGGTGAATGCCCCGATCAGCCCATAGACCGCCGGATAGCCGCCGATCAGCGGCATCGCCTGACCCGGCAACCACAGCGACAGCGCCGTATAGACCAGCGCGCCACCGATGGCCGATCCGAAGAACAGCACCAGCAACGCTACCGGGCGGAACATGCGGGCAACCATGTTTCCCAGCGCCAGCAAGAACACCAGAACGAACAGCGCATGGGTCAGCGACATATGCACGAAGGGATAGGTCAGCAGCCGCAGCGCCAGCATCGGGTCGAACTGCCCGGTGCGCACCATCCAGGGCAGCGCATCGGGCAGATAGGCCGCCTGCCCGACGGCCGACAGCCGCAGCCCGATCCCGTCCGCGCCCCCCACCAGACCGGCCTGCCCCAGCGCAAAGACCGCCTCGGCTGCGATGACGGGCAAGGCCAGCATCCAGACCACCGGCGGCAGCGGATTGATCGGCGTCTCATGGGTGGCGTGATTCATCGGCTGTCCTTCCCGGTTGCGATCCATGCGGCCAAGGGCTAAGCCAGCAGGGACCAAAATCCAAGCAGGTTGGATATGAACGAGACCAGCAAGACCGTTTTCACCCCCCGTATCTTCTCGGGCATCCAGCCCTCGGGCGGGCTGACACTTGGCAACTATCTTGGCGCGCTGAAGCGTTTCGCCGCGCTTCAGGGTCAGGGGGCCGAGACCATCTATTGTCTCGTCGATCTGCACGCGATCACCGTCTGGCAGGACCCCGAAACCCTGCGCCGCAATATCCGCGAGGGGGCAGCGGCCTTCATGGCCTCGGGCGTCGATCCCGCACAGTCGATCCTGTTCAACCAGAGCCAGGTTTCCGCCCATGCCGAAATGGCGTGGCTGTTCAACACCGTGGCCCGCGTCGGCTGGATGTATCGGATGACCCAGTTCAAGGACAAGGCCGGCAAGAACAGCGAGAATTCCAGCCTTGGCCTTCTGGCCTATCCGGCGCTGATGGCCGCGGATATCTTGACCTATCAGGCAACCGCCGTGCCGGTGGGCGAGGATCAGAAGCAGCATCTGGAACTGACCCGCGACATCGCCGCCAAGTTCAACCACGATTACCAGACCGAGCATTTCCCGCTGACCGAACCGCTGATCGAGGGCGTGGCGACCCGCGTCATGTCCCTGCGCGACGGTTCGAAGAAGATGTCGAAATCCGACCCTTCGGATGCCAGCCGCATCAACCTGACCGACGATGCCGACACCATCGCGCAGAAAATCCGCAAGGCCCGCACCGATGCCGAACCCCTGCCCGGCAGCATCGAGGGCCTGAAGGATCGTCCCGAGGCGCGCAATCTGGTCAATATCCACGCCGCCCTGTCGGATGAGACCCCCGATCAGGTGCTGGCCCGGTTCGAGGGTCAGGGCTTCGGCGCCTTCAAGCCCGCGCTGGCCGATGTGGCGGTCGCGGCGCTGGAACCGATCAGCCGGCGGATGGGCGAATATATGGCCGACCCGGCGGAAATCGACCGCATCCTTGGTCAGGGCGCCGTCCGCGCCGATGAGGTCGCGACCCCGATCCTTGAGAGCACCAAGGAAATCATGGGCCTGCTGCGCTCTCGTCCCTGACCGCCTGCGCAAACGCCCCGCTGCGGGGCGTTTGCCGTCCCGTTCATCCTCGTTGCCCCATTGACCTGCCCGCCCGCTTGCGCCATGCCGCGCATATGCTGCGCATCAATGATATCAGTTATTCAATTCAGGGTCGGCCGCTGTTCGAACACGCCTCGGCCACCATTCCCGACGGGCACAAGGTCGGCCTTGTCGGCCCCAATGGCGCGGGCAAGACGACGCTGTTTCGCCTGATCCGGGGCGAGCTGTCGCTGGATGGCGGCGACATCACCCTGCCATCCCGCGCCCGCATCGGCGGTGTCGCGCAAGAGGCGCAGGGCACCGATCGTTCCGTGCTGGACACGGTGCTGGCCGCCGATCTGGAACGTGCCGCGCTGTTGGCCGAAAGCCACACCGCCACCGACCCCCACCGCATCGCCGAGGTCCAGACAAGGCTGGCCGATATCGACGCATGGTCGGCCGAGGCGCGGGCGTCCTCGATCCTTGGCGGGCTTGGTTTCTCGACCGAGGATCAGGCGCGGCCGACCAGCGATTTCTCGGGCGGCTGGCGGATGCGGGTGGCGCTGGCCGGGGTGCTGTTCGCGCAACCCGATCTGCTGCTGCTGGACGAACCGACGAACTATCTGGACCTTGAGGGCGCGCTGTGGCTGGAAACCTATCTGGCGCGTTATCCGCATACGGTCATCATCATCAGCCATGACCGCGACCTGCTGAACCGCGCCGTTGGCCACATCCTGCATGTCGAGGACCGCAGGCTGACGCTCTATACCGGCGGTTATGACGATTTCGCGCGGATGCGGGCGGAAAAACGCGCGCTGCTGGCCTCCGAGGCGAAAAAGCAGGCCGAACGCCGCGCCCATCTGCAAAGCTTCGTGGACCGTTTCCGCGCCAAGGCCACCAAGGCGCGGCAGGCCCAGGCACGCATCAAGATGCTGGCGAAGATGGAGCCGATCACCGCCCCGCAGGACGCCGCGAAACACCGTTTCAGCTTTCCGCAGCCCGAACAGTTGTCGCCGCCGATTCTGGCGCTGGACGGGGTGTCCGTGGGCTATGGCAGCCGCGCTGTGCTGCATCGGCTGAACCTGCGCATCGATCAGGATGACCGTATCGCCCTTCTGGGCCGCAACGGTCAGGGCAAGTCCACCCTGTCGAAACTGCTGGCCGAACGGCTGGCGGCGATGGAGGGGCGGATCACCCGATCCGGCAAGCTGCGCGTGGGTTATTTCGCCCAGCATCAGGTGGATGAACTGCATCTGAATGATACCCCGCTGGACCATGTGCGCCGCCTTCGCCCCGACGAGGCGCCCTCGCGGCTGCGCGCGCGGCTGGCCGGGTTCGGGTTGATGGAGGCGCAGGCGGAAACGAAGGTCGGGCAGTTGTCGGGCGGACAGAAGGCGCGGCTGTCGCTGCTGATCGCCACCATCGACGCGCCGCATCTGCTGGTGCTGGACGAACCGACCAACCACCTGGACATCGAAAGCCGCGAGGCCCTGTCCGAGGCGCTGAACGACTATACCGGCGCCGTGGTTCTGGTCAGCCACGACATGCATCTGCTGGGGCTGGTCGCGGACCGGCTGTGGCTGGTGAATGAAGGCGCGGTCACCGCCTATGAGGGCGATCTGGACGATTACCGGCGTTTCCTGCTGGCGGGCGATACCGCGGCCAGACCGGAAAAACCCGCAGCCCCGAAACCCGCGCCACGCCGTCCTGCCCGCGACGAATTGCTGGGCCTGCGGGCCGAGGTTCGCCGGGCCGAGGAACGAGTGCAGAAGCTGACCGGGATGCTGGAAAAGCTGGATCTGAAACTGGCCGATCCGACGATTTACCAGAACCCGGCCGAGGCCGAAAAATGGGGCCGCAAACATGCCGAAGCCGTCGAGGCGATGTCGCGGGCCGAAAGCATCTGGATGAACGCGCTGGAGAATCTGGAACTGGCCGAACAGGGATGACGCGAAACTGTTGCGCGATTGCCCTTGTCGGGCCCAAAGTCTTTTGGTCGGAATTTTCCCCGTTGCCCTGACACGACGCGTTCCCCTATCTGAACGCAACCGATTCCCCAGCTTTCGATTCCGGGTCATGTCCATGAAAAAACTCGCTCTGGCCCTCGTGCTTCTGGCTTCTCCGCTGCACGCGCAGAATTTCGGTCTGGGCGGGGATACGTTCTCTTTCGATCTGGGCGCCGGTGTCAGCTATGGCCCCTCGTTCCCAGGTTCGGATGATGGCGAGGCATCGCCCTGGCTGATCATGCGCAATGCCCATTTCGGCGACAGCAGCACCGGCGACCGGCAGGGGCTGTCGATCACGCCCTCGCTGCGTATGCTGGGCAGCCGCGATCAGGACGATGACGCGGCGCTGGCCGGGCTGGGCGATATCAACCGCGCCTATGAGGTCGGCGGCAAGGTCAGCTATGGCATCGGGCCGGTGACGGCCTATGCGGCGGCCCGCAAGGGCTTTGACGGCCATGATGGCATCGCGGGCGAATTGGGCGTCAGATACCGCGTCGATGTGAATGACCGGCTGACCGTCTGGTCGGGTCTTGTGCTGGGTTACGGTGATTCCGACTTCAGCCAGACCTATTTCGGCGTGACGGCGGATCAATCCGCCGCCTCGGATTACGACGAATATACGCCCGGCGGCGGCTTCACCTCGGCAGCCGCGAAGTTCGAGGCCCGCTATGCCATCACCGATTCGACCGCCCTTCTGGGCGAGGTGCAATATGGCCGCCTGATCGGCGACGCCGCCGATTCCCCCATTGTGCAGGACAAGGATCAGCCGCTGGTCCGCCTGGGCATCGTGCGCAAGTTCTCGTTCAGCTTCTGAGGCCGACCATCCCGTCCTGATGCAGCGGATTTACCCGCTGCGTTGCAGTTGAACTATTTCAAGTCCATAATAATTTCTTGACTCGATGCCGGCTGTTGATGCGGTCTAAAGAAAACGACATCATGCAGGCTGCCGCCCACGCGGCCCACAGCAACAGGAAGGCAGAGATGAGCCATTTTCGCAGAATTCCCGCCCTGCTTGCCGCGACGACCTGCCTTGCCGGGCCCGTCGCCGCGCAAGAGGACGACACGCTGACCATCGGCCTTCTGGTGACGCTGTCCGGCCCCTCTGCCGTGCTGGGCGAGATGGCCCGCGACGGCTTTCTGCTGGCCGCCGAAGAGATCGGCGAGATCGGCGGCATGAAGACCCAGATCATCGTCGTCGATGACGAGCTGAAACCCGATGTCGCCACCAACAAGGCGCGCGAACTGGTCCAGCGCAATGGTGCCGATATCGTGGTCGGGCCGATCTTTTCCAACATCATGGGCGCGGTTGCCAAGCCGGTCACCGATGCGGGCGCGATCCTGATCAGCCCGAATGCCGGACCCTCGACCTTCGCCGGGACGGAATGTCATCCGAACGTCTTTGCGACCTCGTATCAGAACGACCAGATGCACGAGGTGATGGGCGCCTATGCCAAGGCGCAGGGTTTCGACAATGTGTTCCTGCTGGCGCCGAACTATCAGGCGGGCAAGGACGCGCTGGCCGGGTTCCGCCACAGCTATGACGGCGGCGTCGCGGGCGAGATCTTCACCCAGCTGGGCCAGCTGGACTATTCGGCGGAACTGGCGCAGATCGCGGCCATGCAGCCCGATGCCGTATTTGCCTTCATGCCCGGCGGCATGGGCGTGAACCTTGTGCGCCAGTATCGACAGGCGGGACTGGAGACGATCCCGTTTCTGTCGGCCTTCACGGTGGACGAATCGACCCTGCCCGCCCAGCAGGATGCGGCCATCGACTTTCTTGGCGGCTCGAACTGGGCACCCGATCTGGATACGCCGGAAAACAAGGCCTTTGTCGAGGCTTACGAGGCAAAGTTCAATCAGGTTCCGGCGGTCTATGCGATGCAGGCCTATGACGCGGCCAAGCTGATCGATGGGGCCGTGCGTCAGGCGGGCGGAGCGGCCGACCGCGACGCGCTGCTGGCAGCGCTGAAAGAGGCGCCCTTCACCTCGGTTCGCGGCAATTTCAGCTTTGGCCCGAACAACTTTCCGATTCAGGACTTTTATCTGACCAAGGTGATCCAGCGCGAGGACGGCAAATACGCCACCTCGATCGTCGAAAAGATCTTCGAGGATTATCAGGACAGCTATGTCTCTGACTGCGCGATGAATTAAGGGATGGCTGCGACGCAGCACATCCCGGACCGACCGCCATGACCTCATTGTTTCTGCTTCAGTTCCTGAACGGGGTGCAGTTCGGCATCTTGCTGTTCCTGATCGCCGCCGGGCTGACGCTGGTTTTCGGGATCATGGATTTCGTGAACCTTGCGCATGGCGTGATCTATATGGTCGGCGCCTATCTGGTGGTCAGTTTCACGCAGATGACCGGCAGTTTCGCGCTGGGATTGCTGTTGACGCTGCCCGCCACGCTGCTGATCGGGCTGGTGCTGGAGTTGCTGGTCTTTCGAAGGCTGTACGACCGCCCGCATCTGGATCAGGTGCTGGCGACCTTCGGGCTGGTGATGATCATCAGCGAGGCGGTCGAGATCATCTGGGGCGCCGCGCCGCTGTCGGTCGCCATGCCTGATGCGCTGTCGGGCTCGATCCCGCTGATCGGGCAGATGCGCTATCCGGTGTTCCGGCTGGCGGTGATCGGGGCGGGGCTGGCCACGGCGCTGGGGTTGTATCTGATTATCGGCCACACCCGCATCGGCATGAGGCTGCGCGCAGGCGCCACCAACCGCGCCATGGTCGCGGCGTTGGGGGTGGATATCCGCCGCCTGTTCACGGTGATCTTCGCCTTTGGCGCCATGCTGGCGGGTTTCGCGGGCGCGATGGTCGCGCCGATCCTGACCGTCGATCCGGGCATGGGGGAAAGCGTGCTGATCCTGGCCTTCGTGGTGATCGTGATCGGCGGCATCGGCTCGGTCCGCGGCGCCTTTGCCGGGGCGCTGCTGGTAGGAATCGTGGACACGCTGGGGCGCAGCTTCGGCCCGATCCTGCTGCGGCTGGTGATGGAGCCCGCCGCCGCAGGTCAGGCCGGACGGGTGCTGGCGCCGATGCTGGTCTATATCCTGATGGCGGTGATTCTGGTGCTGCGCCCCGCCGGTCTGTTCGGGCAAAAGACATGATGCGCCTGATGACCCGCAAAACCGCCGCGCTGCTGCTGTTTGCCGCCTTCGCGCTGCTGCCGATGATCGCATCGGCGCTGAACGACCACTATCTGGTGGTGATCGCGACCCGCATCCTTGGCTTTGCCATCGCCGCGCTGGCGCTGGACCTGATCCTTGGTTACGGCGGCATGGTCAGCTTTGGTCATGCCGCCTATATCGGCATCGGCGCCTATTCGGTGGCGATCCTTGGCCGGGCGGGCATCACCGATCTGGGGGCGCATCTGCTGGCGGCGATCGCTGCCGCCGCGCTGTTCGCGCTGGTGACGGGGGCGATATCGCTGCGCACGCGCGGCATCTATTTCATCATGATCACGCTGGCCTTCGCGCAGATGGCGTTCTTCTTTTTCGTGTCGCTGTCAGCCTATGGCGGCGATGACGGGGTGACGCTGCGGGCGCGCTCGACCCTGATGGGCCAGCCGCTGCTGGAGGATGACCGGGCGCTTTATTTTGCCACGCTGGCGATCCTGATCGGGCTTTACCTGCTGGCGGTGGCGATCACCCGGTCGCGCTTTGGCCGGGTGCTGACCGGGGCGCGCGAAAATCCGGTCAGGATGCAGGCCGTGGGCTTTTCGCCCTTCCGCTATCAGCTGACGGCCTTCGTGATTTCCGGCGCGATGGCCTCGGTCGCGGGGGTCATGCTGGCCAATCAGACCGGCTTCGTCTCGCCCGCCTTCATGAACTGGCATGTCTCGGGCGAACTGGTGGTGATGGTCGTCCTTGGCGGCACCGGCAATCTGCTGGGCGCGGTGGCGGGCGCGACCATCGCCCTGATGCTGGAGGAGGGGCTGGGCATGCTGACCGAGCATTGGCCGCTGTTCTTCGGCCTGATGCTTGTGATCGTGGTGCTGGTCTCGCGCGATGGGATCAGCGGGTTGTTCCGGAGGGATCGCGGATGAGCCTGCTGGAAGTCCGGGCCTTGCGCAAATCCTATGGCGCGCTGAAGGTGACCGACGATCTGAACCTTGCCGTCGAAGAGGGCGAGCTGCATGCCATCATCGGCCCCAACGGCGCGGGCAAATCGACGCTGATCGCGCAGCTGTCGGGCCAGAGCGGTTCCGATGGCGGCTCGGTGCGGTTTGCCGGGGCCGAGATGATGGGCCAGCCGATGCATGCGCGGGTGCGGGCGGGCATGTCCCGCAGCTTCCAGATCACCTCGATCCTGCCGGGCTTCACCGCGCTGGAAAATGTTGCGACCGCCGTGCAGGCCCGCGCAGGCAGCAGCTTCCGCTTTCTGGCGCCGGTGGCCGAGGAGACCGCGCTGAACGATGCCGCGATGCAGGCGCTGGCACGGGTGGGCATCGAAAGCCGCGCCCGTATCCGCGCGGGCCGCCTGTCGCATGGCGAAAAGCGGCAGCTGGAACTGGCGATTGCGCTGGCCACCGAACCGCGTCTGCTGCTGCTGGATGAACCTCTGGCGGGCACCTCGGGGTCCGAGGCCGAGCGGCTGATCGGGGTCATGCGCAACCTCAAGCGTCAGGTGACGCTGGTGCTGATCGAACATGACATGGACGCGGTCTTTGCGCTGGCCGACCGGATCAGCGTGCTGGTCTATGGCCGCATCATCGCCACCGGCAGCCCGGCCGAAATCCGCGGCGATCCGCAGGTCCGCGCTGCCTATCTGGGCGAGGAAACCGCCCGAAAGGAGGGCTGATGCTGAAGGTCGAGGCATTGCAGGCCGCCTATGGCGAAAGCCATGTGCTGTTCGACATTGACCTGCATGTGGCCGAGGGTCAGGTCGTCACCCTGATGGGCCGCAACGGCATGGGCAAGACCACGACGATCAGCACCATTTTCGGCCTGCTGCCCGCCGTCGCGGGCCGGGTCTGGATCGGCGGGCGCGACATGACCAACGCAGCCCCCCATCGCATCGCTCAGGCCGGTCTGGGGCTGGTCCCCGAGGGGCGGCAGGTCTTTCCGACGCTGGATGTGCGCGAAAACCTGATTGCCATGGCGCGGCCCGGCGCGTGGACCCTGCCCCGCGTGCTGGCGATGTTCCCGCGTCTGGGCGAGCGGCTGGGCCACAAGGGCAACCAGCTGTCAGGCGGCGAACAGCAGATGCTGGCCATCGGCCGGGCGCTGATGACCAATCCGCGCCTGCTGGTGCTGGACGAAGCGACCGAGGGGCTGGCGCCGCTGATCCGGGACGAGATCTGGTCCTGCCTTGCCGCGCTGAAGGCGCAGGGCGAATCGATCCTCATCATCGACAAGAACATCGACGCGCTCGGCCGTCTGGCCGACCGTCATGTGGTGATCGAAAAGGGTCGCACCGTCTGGACCGGCGACAGTCGCGAATTGCAGGAAACGCCCGACATCAAAGAGCGTTTCCTGCATGTCTGATCCGTCTCAGCGCGTCAGCCGCGCGATCAGCGACGAGGTGTCCCAACGCCCGCCACCCATCGACTGCACCTCCTTGTAGAACTGGTCGATCAGCGCGGTGACCGGCAGCGGCGCGCCAATCTCATCCCCCGCAGCCAGACAGATCGCCAGATCCTTGCGCATCCAGTCCACCGCGAAACCGAAATCGAACCGGCCCTCGGCCATGGTCTTGTGGCGATTGGCCATCTGCCAGCTGCCCGCCGCGCCCTGACTGATGACCTCGACCACGGCATCGGAGTCCAACCCGGCCTTCTGGGCGAAGGCCAGCGATTCCGCCAACCCCTGCACCAGCCCGGCTATGGCGATCTGGTTGCACATCTTGGTCATCTGCCCCGCGCCGACATCGCCCAGACGGCGGCAGATGCGGGCATAGGCCGCCAGAACCGGCTCGACCCGGTCATAATCGGCCTGCGCGCCGCCGCACATGATGGACAGCTGGCCATTCTCGGCCCCCGCCTGCCCGCCCGAGATCGGCGCATCCACGAAGCCCAGCCCGGCCTCGGAGGCGACAGCCGCCAGTTCGCGCGTTACCGCCGCCGAAACCGTGGTGTGATCGACGAACACCGCGCCATCCGCCATGCCTGCGAAGGCGCCGTCCGGGCCCAGACAGACCTGCCGCAGATCGTCGTCATTGCCCACGCAGCTCATGACGAATTGCGCGCCTTCGGCCGCCTCTCGCGGGGTTGGCGCGTGGTGGCCGCCATGTTCGGCCACCCAGGCCTCGGCTCGCGCCGCGGTGCGGTTATAGACCGTCACCTCGTGTCCCGCGCGCGCCAGATGCCCCGCCATCGGGGCCCCCATGACCCCCAGCCCAAGAAATGCAAGTTTCGCCATCTTCCCCTCATTCACAGCTATTTTTCCGATCCACGCCGCAGCCCGGCAGCAGTTGCGTTGAAATGCCCGCGGCGCTGTCTTATGCAGCACGACAACATCCCGGCGCGTCAGGGTCAAGCGGCGGCGAACATAACCAAGCGGGCAAAGCCCCGACAGGCATGGAAGTGGCCTTACGATGCTGACAATCTTCCGCTGGCTTCTTCGGCTGACCGTGGCGCTGATCGTGCTGGGCGTGGTCTCGGGCGTGCTGATCTGGTATTTCGCCATCCGCTCTTTGCCCGATTACGACGCCAGTTTCCGGGTCGAGGGGATCTCGGCCCCGGTCGAGATCGTGCGCTCGACCGAAAACGTGCCGCATATCTTCGGCGACAGCGACGAGGACGTGTTCTTTGCCCTTGGTGTCGCCCATGCGCAGGACCGGCTGTTCCAGATGACGGTGCTGCGCCGCGCCGCGCAGGGCCGCCTGTCGGAAATCTTCGGGCCGGGCAGCCTGCCCGCCGACGATCTGGCCCGCAGACTGGGATTTCAGCGCCACGCCACCGCCTCGCTGGCGGCGCAGGACGAGGGCACCAAACGCGCGCTGGCGGCCTATGCCGCCGGGGTCAACCAATGGATTGCGCAGGTCAACCTTGAGGCAAGGGGCCGGGGCGCGCCCGAGTTCTTTCTGTTCCCCGACCAGATCACCTATTGGCAGCCCGCCGATTCCATCGCCATCCTGAAACTGCTGGCCGCCGCCAGCAGCACCGCCGCCGCCGATGAGATCCTGCGCGCCCGGCTGTCTCTGGCATGGCCCGAACATGGCCCCGAGATCGTCTCGCTCAGCGGCAGCGGGCCGGTGCTGCAACCCTATGCGGCGCTGTTCGCGGGCGCGCGTCTTGGCCTGCCGGAACGCCGCCGGACCGACGCCGACCGCCATCGCGACCTGATCGGCTTTCTGGCGCCGGGTCTGGGCATCGGCGCGAACAGCTTTGCGACCTCGGCCGATCGGACGACGGCGGGGGGCGCGCTGCTGGCCAATGACCTGCATGTGCCGCTGACCGCGCCCTCGCTGTTCTATCTGGCGCGGCTGGAGCTGGCATCAGGGGGCGTGATCGGCGCCACCATTCCGGGGATTCCGGCGATCCTGTCGGGGCGCAATCCGCAACTGGCATGGGGCATGGCGCCTGCCGGGATCGACGATACCGACATCTATGTCGAAGAGGTCCAGCCCGGCAATGCCTCGCGCTATCGCGGCCAGACCGGCTGGACCGAATTCGCCACCCGGCGAGAGGTGATCCGGGTGCGCGACGGGGTCGATCAGACCATCACCCTGCGCGAAACCGAAAACGGCCCGGTGGTGACCACCATCGACCCCGGGCTGCGCGATATCCTGCCGCTGGGTCATGTCGCCTCGGTCCGCTGGACGGGGCTGGCGACCAATGACCGTACCATGTCGGCGCTGATCGGGCTGATGTCGGCGCAGGGCCAGTCGCAGGCCCGCGACGTGCTGTCGGCGGTGGTCGCGCCCGCCATGACGGTGACGCTGGCCGATGCGTCGGGCGTCAGCCAGTCGCTGGTGGGGGCGCTGCCGCAACGCGCCGACGACCATCCCACCCGCGGCGCCATGCCGGTGCCCGGCTGGCTGCGAGAGGGGCGCTGGACCGACATCCTGCCCGCCGCAAGGGTCGCGCTCGGCGATGACAACATGGTCATCGGAACCGAAGAGCACGCCGGCGGCCTGCGTCGTGCGCGCCTGAAGCACCTGTTGCAGGAACGCGAGATCCATTCGCGCGACAGCTTCGTGTCCTCGCAGTTGGATATCGTCAGCCCGGCGGCGCGGGCGCTGCTGCCGCTGGTTGGCGCCGATCTGTGGTTCACCGGAGAGCCCGCCGCCCCCGGCACCCCCGAACGCCAGCGTCAGGACGCCTTGCGCCTGCTGGCCGAATGGGACGGGCAGATGAACGAACACCTGCCGGAGCCGCTGATCTATTCCGCGTGGATGGCCGCTTTGCAGGACCGGCTGATCCGGGACGAGCTTGGCCCGCTGGCCGATGATATAGACAGCCTGCATCCCGCCTTCATCGACGCCGTGCTGCGCAACCGCAGCGGCGCCGCGCGCTGGTGCGATATCGTGCAAAGCGCCCCGGACGAGGATTGCACCACCATCGCCCGGCAATCGCTGGATCTGGCGATACTGGAGCTGTCGGCGCATTTCGGCCCCGATGTCACCAGCTGGCGCTGGGGCAACCTGCATCAGGCGCGCCATATCCATCCGGGGCTGGGCGACAGGACCGGGCTGGGCTGGATCATGAACCTGACGCAATCGGTCTCGGGCGGGGATTTCACCGTGGCGCAATCGGCCAGTCAGGGCCGCGATCCGGCACCGTGGCAGGCGGTCACCGGCGCGGGTTATCGCGGGGTCTATGATCTGGCCGATCCAGACAGTTCGGTCTTCATCATCTCGACCGGGCAGTCGGGCCATCCGCTGTCGCGGCACTACGACGATCTGGCCGGACTGTGGCGGCGGGGCGAATATATCTCGATGTCGCTGGACCCGCAGTTGGCCCGCGCGGCGGCGGTCGGCACCACCCGCCTGATCCCGCGTTAGGCCCGCCATGCCCGCCGACGCCCCTTTTCCCCTGCGCCGGGGCCGCGTCCACGAGGTGCTCGGACCCGGCGCCTTTGGCTTTGCCCTGCTGGCCATCGCCCAAACCGACGGCCCGGCCCTGTGGATCCGCGAGGGCTGGCGCAGCGGTGGCCCGGACCCGCTGGGGCTGGCCGGCATCCTCGATCCCGACCGGCTGCTGATCGCCAAGGCCGCCGATCAGACCGATGCGCTGGCCGCCGCCGAAGAGGCCCTGAAGGACGGTGCCACCGGCTTTGTCGTGATCGAGATCACCCGCCCGCTGGACCTGCGCGAAGGCCGCCGCCTGCAACTTGCCGCAAGGGCAGGACAGGCGACCGGCCTGTGCCTGATCCCCGAGGGCATGGGCAGCAACGCATCAGAGACCCGCTGGCGCGCCAGCCCGGTCTTTGATCCCGGGCCGCCCGACATGGACCGGGCGCTGATGCGGTGGGAACTGCTGAAGAACAAATCCGGCGCGGCAGGCGCGTGGCAGGTCCGCTGGCACCATGGCAGCCCGCAACCGGAATGGCTGCCCCTGCCCACTGATCCGGACAAGGAAAAAGGCCCCACCTGAACAGACGGGGCCGGTACTCTTCACAGCACAATTCGGATCAGTGACCGGTGGCCTTCAGAACCACGCCGACGGTCCGCACCAGAATTCCCAGATCATTGCCGAAGCTCAGATCCCGTTCATAGCGTTCGTCGAACCATGCCCGGTCAGCGAAAGAGGTGTCATTGCGGCCCGCCGTCTGCCAATAGCCGGTGATGCCGGGCCGGATGACGTAATAGGCATCGCATTGATACATATCTTCCTGACAGGGCATCATCGGGCGCGGACCGATCAGGCTCATGTCTCCCTTCAGTACGTTCCACAGCTGCGGCAGTTCATCCAGCGAACTGCGGCGGATGAAATGGCCGACCGGAGTCACGCGCGGATCATGGCGCAGCTTCTGCGTCGTTTCCCATTCCAGACGCGCCTCTTCATTCTCCTCCAGATAAGTGGCAAGGCGCTGGTCGGCATCAATGACCATGCTGCGCAGCTTCCACATTCTGTATTGTTTCCCGTCGCGCCCGACACGCTGCTGGGAATAAAACGGCTGCCCCCCGCTCTTCCAAACCAGCAGGGCAAGGATGAACACGACCGGAACAACAATGGGCGAACCAAGTAAAACCAGAAAAACATCCAGCGGACGTTTGACATAGCGCCGATACAGACTGGTGCGGCGCGGCGATGCCGAAACAGTTGTCTGACCGGCATGAACGGAACCAGCGATAACCGCTTGATTTTCTGCACTCATGTCCCCCGCCCTTCTTAGACCACTTAAAATAACACTCATCACCCCGGCGAAACTTGCTGGCACAGGTCAGCAGGCCTCTCGCGCCTGAATACCCTATCTCTGGCGTTGTCTTCATCGAAGGGCGGGGGTCGTCTCTATGAAATGGAAATTAGCACTTCGGCACCTTTCCGCCCATCGTTAAAACTTGAGTTAACGTTTAATTAACCTGACTTTTGGGATAGGTCAGAGGGGGCAAAGCCCCTTTAGATTTACGGAATGAAATAGAATACAATCTAAGGGGGTGTATACCATTGGTGGACTATCGCCGACGCCGGAAACTGATTCGGAACTGAATGGTGATTCGTGGCAGCGACGTTGCGTCAGGAATGGCCGGATTGTCGAAATTGCAGGCCTCATACACATATCGCGTATCCCGGGCCGTGCGGGACGCTGCATGTTGACGCGGGTACAAGTTACATGAATGGGTCGCCCGCCGGACGCAGATCATGAAAAAGGCGCCGCCCGCGGGCAGCGCCTGAATGAAACAAGTTGAAATTCAGCTTAAATCTGCCGTTCCGGCATCTGCACGACCAATCCGTCCAGCGCCTCGGTCACCTTGAGTTGGCAGGTCAGCCGTGAACGCTCCGGGTCGGGCTGATAGGCGAAATCCAGCATATCCTCTTCCATCGGGTCCTTGGGCGGCAACTGGTCCACCCAGGCGGGATCCACATAGACATGACAGGTCGAACAGGCACAGGCCCCGCCGCAATCGGCATCGATGCCGGGAATACCATTGTCGCGTGCGCCCTCCATCACCGTCATGCCGGGCTTGACCTCGACCTCGTGACGGGTGCCGTTATGCTCGATATAGGTAATTCTGGCCATGTCGCTTGCTTCCCTTTGCCTGCCAGCGAAATAGGCCATCGGGACCGCATTGAAAAGGGGCGACCCCAAAGGACCGCCCCACCATTTGAACCCGTGTCGGAACGCCCCGGGCGCTTATTCCTCGCCCACCGGCAGCGCGACAAAGCGCGGCTCTCCGGCGCGGCGGATCAGCACCAGCACCGATTTGCGGCCCGCCTCGCGCGCCTCGTCGATGCGGCTGTCCAGATCGGCGACGGTGGCGACCGGCTGCTGGCCCATCTCGGTGATGACATCACCCGGTGCCAGCCCCTTCTCGGCGGCGGCGCTTTCGGGATTAACCTCGTTGATGACCAGCCCGGTCGCATCACGCGACAGGCCCAGCTCGGCCGCGACTTCGGGCGTCAGCGGGGCCAGCGACATGCCCAGAACCTCGGACGAGCCGCTGCTGTCCGCTGGTCCGCCCTCTTCGCCGCTGCTGGTGCCTTCGGCCAGTTCACGGCGCCCCAGCGTCACGCTCAGCGTCTCGGGATTGCCCTCGCGCATGACCACGACATCGACCGCCTCTCCGGCAGGGGCTTCGGCCACGCGGCGCACAAGGCTGCGGGTATCCTGAACGTCGCCACCGTCAAAGCTGGTGATGACATCGCCCGCGCGCATCCCGGCATCCTTGGCCGGGCCGTCGGGCACATCGGTGACCATCGCGCCGTGTTCGGTGGACAGGCCAAGCGCCTCGGCCATGTCGGGGGTAACGTCCTGGATCTTGACGCCCAACCAGCCGCGCCGGGTCTCGCCATATTCCTGCAACTGGTGGATCACCGACGAGACGACATTCGACGCCATCGAGAAACCGATCCCGATCGAGCCGCCATTGGGCGACAGGATCGCGGTATTCACCCCGATCACCTCGCCCTCAAGGTTGAACAGCGGCCCGCCAGAGTTGCCCCGGTTGATCGCCGCGTCCGTTTGCAGATAATCGTCATAGGTGCCCGACAATTCGCGGTTGCGGGCCGAGATGATGCCGGAACTGGCCGAGAAGCCCTGCCCCAGCGGGTTCCCCAGCGCCAGCACCCAGTCGCCCACCCGCGCGGCATCGGAATCGCCGAATTCAAGGAAGGGCAGCGCCTCGTCGCCCTCGACCTTCAGCAGCGCGACATCTGTATTCGGGTCGCGGCCCACAACGGTGGCGGGCAGGCGCTTGCCGGAATAGAACTCGATCTCGATCTCGTCCGCGCCGTCGATGACGTGGTTGTTGGTGACGATGAACCCGTCGGCCGAGATCACGAAACCCGATCCCAGCGCGTTCGAGCGTTGCGGCGGCATGCCGCGCCCGCCCGGCGCCTGCTGCCCCGGTCCGGGCATGCCGGGAAAGCCGAATTCGCGGAACAGGTCCGAAAACGGGCTGCCCTCGGGGAACATCGGCCCGTTGGTCGGCTGCGAAACGACGGCGGTGGTGGTGATGTTGACCACGGCGGGGGCCACCTGCTCGACCAGATCGGCAAAGCTGTTGGGCATGACCTGCTGGGCTTCGCCATTGCGCGCGCCAAGCGGTTCGTTGTTGTTCGCCGCTTCCTGCGCCTGCTGGCTGGCCTCGGGCGAGATGTCCTGGGCGGCCAGTTGCGCACCCGCAAAGCCCAGGCCCAGTGTCAGGGCAACGGCCGAGGCCGTCAGAAGATGCCGGGGGGAAAGCGTTTTCATTCGTGGTGTCCTCATCTGTCGGGATGATCCTTTGCGACCGATATTGTGCCGCCGGGACGCGCCGATCAAAACGGATATAGGTCGATGTTACAAATAAACCACGCTCGCGGAAGATGAAGTGATCGTGATTTTCATTGCAGCCGCACTTTTCGCGGCAGGACCTTGATGCAGAACGGGCGGAGATCACCACCTCCGCCCGCCTTTCTGGTTTCAGTTGGTCTGTTCCGCACCCTCAGCGGCCTCGTCCGGCGCATCTGCAGGCGCGGGTTCGGGATCCGGTTCGGGCTCGGCCTCTGGCACCGGATCCGCTTCGGGGTCGGCGGCGGGCGCGGCTTCATCCGCGCCGTTCTCGGCCTCGGCGGGCGGGACTGCGGCGGAGGGCGTTTGCGGCGGCGTCACCAGATTTTCCGGCACCGGCGTCAGCCTGACCCCGGCGGATTCGCCAAGCGGGTTGCCCTCGCGGTCGGTGACGGTCGGCGTCACCAGATCGTCGTCATCATCCTCGGTCTCTGTCCTTGCTTCGGGCACGATGGACGACGCGCGGTTGCCCGGCGGCACCGGCTCGGAGGCCGGGGTCGCGCGGCTGCCGCCATCATCGCGCAGATAGGTGAAGAACTCGCCATCCGGGCTGATGACCATCGAGCTGTTCTCGCCCCGCAGCGCCCGTTCGTATGACGTCATCGAGCGGGTGAAGGCGAAGAATTCCGGATCGCGGCCAAAGGCATCGGCATAGATCGCGTTCCGCTGCGCATCGGCCTCACCGCGGATCACCTCGGACCGTTTCGTCGCTTCCGAGGTCAGTTCGACCACGGTCCGGTCGGCGGCGGCGCGGACACGCTGCGCGGCCTCGCCACCACGGGCGATCTCGTCGGCGGCCTCGCGCTGCCGTTCGGCCCGCATCCGCGCATAGGTCGCGGTCAGGTTCTGCTCGGGCAGGTCGGTGCGGGTCAGGCGCACGTCGATGATCTCGACCCCCAGCCCGGCCGAGTTGTTGCGCGCCTCGTCGCGGATCTGGTTCATCAGCGCGGTCCGGTCATCCGACAGCACCTGCGTCGAAGGAACGGTACCCAGAACCTCGCGGATGGCGTTGCGGACGATGGGTTCCAGCCGGCCATGCGCGCCTTGAATGCCGTTCGGGCCAACCGCCTGACGGAAGCGGACCACATCGACGATGCGCCAGCGGGCAAAGGCATCGACGACCAGACGGCGGTCATCCAGCGGCGTGACCTCCAGCGGCGTCGTCGGCAGGCCAAGGATGCGGCCGTCGAATTTCTCGACATTGTCAAGGAACGGCACCTTGACGCCCAGTCCCGGTTCTTCCTGCACCGACACGACACGACCGATGCGCAGCACCAGCGCCTTTTCGCGTTCATCCACGATATAGAGCGACGATGCCGCCAGAACGCCGACCACGACCAGCGCCGGGATCAACAGGGTGGACAGGGGGATTCTTCTGCGCGGGGCCATCAGTTCGACCCTCCTTCATTGCCGGATTGCGGCGGCTGACGGCGCAATTGGTCAAGCGGCAGATAGGGCACGATATTCGAATTCTCGCCCTGCTCGGTCAGGATGACCTTGTCCACGTCTCCCAGAACCTTCTCCATCGTTTCCAGATACATGCGGCGGCGGGTCACTTCCGGCGCCTTGACATATTCCTCATAGACCGAGTTGAAGCGCGACGCCTCACCCTGGGCGCTGTTGACCGCCTGGGCGCGATAGCCCTCGGCCTGTTCCAGCATCGCGGCGGCTTCACCGCGGGCGCTGGCCAGAACCCGGTTGGCATAGGCGTCGGCCTCTTTCTCAAGCCGGTCGCGTTCCTGCTGCGCGGCCTGAACCTCGCGGAAGCTGTCGATCACCTCAGAGGGCGGGTCGGCGCGGTCAAGGTTCACCCGGACCACGCTGATCCCCGATTGATAGGCATCCAGCGTGCGCTGCACCGCGTCCTGAAGGTCGCTGGCGATGGTGCCGCGATCGCGGTTCAGGATCGGCGCCAGTTCGGAGCGCGCGATGATGTCGCGCATGGCCGATTCAGATACGGCGCGGATCGTGTCGCCCGGATCGGCCAGGTTGAACAGGTATTTTTCGGGGTCGGTGATGTTCCAGACCACCTGATATTCCATATCCACGATATTCTGGTCGCGGGTCAGCATCAGCCCGCTGTCCATCGGCCCGGCCCGGCCGGTGCCGATCTCGGTCACACGTTCGTTGGTGACCTGCACCACCTCGGCCGTGACGAAGGGCCAGGGGGCAAAGTTCAGACCCTCGGTCCCCACGGCGACGGCGCGGCCGAACAGGAACTCGACGCTCTTTTCGTTGGTCTGCACGCGATAGAAGCTGCTGAAGGCCCACAGCCCGACCGCCACCAGACCGGCAATGACCAGCGTGTTGCGGTTAAGGCCGAAACCCGGACCCGAGGGATCGCGGCCACCACCGCGCCCGCCACCACCGCCGCCGCCACGCCCGCCCATCAGGACGCGCAGACGCTCTTGCCCCTTCTTCATCAGCTCTTCGATTTCGGGCATCTGCTGATCGCCCTGCCCCGGCTTGCGTGGCCCCTTTGGCGGCTGCTGATTGTCCCAAGGTCGGTTCGCCGGACGTTTGTCGCGGTCGTCGTCACCACCGCCGCCATTGCCTCCGCCGCCCCAAGGGCCTTGATTTGCCATATGCTCGACCTTCTTTCGCGTGTGATTTCCGTTGCCTGCAAACTGGGGTCGATGACCGGAAAGTCAACCCCGGTTTGCCTCTATTGCATGGCTGGCGGATGCGGCGCAGGGACGCGCCCGCCCCGATCAGCCATCATTTCCGCCGTTTTCGCCGATCCGCCGGGACCGAGACCGCATGGTGACCAGTTCCTCGGCGATGGTCGGATGCACCGCCATTGTGGCGTCGAAATCGGCCTTGGTGCAACCCATCGTGATCGGGATCGCGGCCAGCTGGATCATCTCTCCGGCCGAGGGGCCGAAGATGTGGCAGCCCAGCACCCGGTCGTCGCTGGGATCGACCAGCAGCTTCATCAGCACCTTCGCGTCCGAGCCCGCGAACATCGACTGCATCGGCCGGAACTGCGCGGAATAGACATCGACGGGTCCGCGTTCCGCCGCCTGTTCCTCGGTCAGGCCGATGCTGCCCAGCTCGTGCGGGCGCATATAGACGGCGCTGGCCACCGGATCGTGACGGACCTTGCGCGGTTTCGCCCCGAAGATCGTGTCGGCAAAGCTGTGGCCCTCGCGGATCGCGACCGGGGTCAGGTTCACCCGGTCGGTGACATCGCCCACCGCGAAGATCGAGGGAACCGCCGTCTGCGACCATTCGTCAACCTCGATCGCGCCGCCCTTGCCCAGCCGGACGCCGGTATTTTCCAGCCCCAGATCGCCGGTATAGGGCTTGCGGCCGGTGGCGAAGAACACCGCGTCGAATTCCTCGCTGGCACCGTCGTCGAAATGCGCCAGCACCCGGTCGCCCTGCCGTTCCAGCCGCGTCGGGCTGACGCCAAGGCGCAGATCGACGCCGCAGGTGGACAGTTGCAGGGTTGCCAGATCGCGCGCCTCGCGGTCAAAGCCGCGCAGCACCGCATCGCCGCGATAGGCCTGCACCGTGCCCACCCCCAGCCCGTTCAGGATGGTGGCGAATTCACAGGCGATGAAGCCGCCGCCGACCAGCAGCGCGCGGCGCGGCAGCTGCTCCATCAGGAACAGATCGTCCGAGATCAGGCCCAGATCCTCGCCCGGGATGCCCGGTTTCGCAGGGCGTCCGCCCACGGCGATCAGGATATGGCGGGCGGTCACGCGGGCGCCGTCCGCCAGCTCGACCGTGTGGTGATCGGCCAGCCGGGCGCGGCATTTGTGGATCGTGACACCGGCCTTTTCCAGCCCCGAGGCATAGATCGTCTCAAGCCGCACCAGTTCGGCATCCAGCTTCTGGCGGAACACCTCCCAGTCGAACAGTCCCGTCGCGGCCCCCTGCCAGCCATAGCCGCGCATCTCCTCGGCCATGCCGGGGGCGGAGGCGGCAAAGATCATCAGCTTCTTGGGCACGCAGCCACGAATGACGCAGGTGCCGCCCATGCGGCTTTCCTCGGCCAGACCGACCCGCGCACCGTATTGGGACGCCGCGATCCGCGCCGCCCGAACCCCGCCCGAACCGCCGCCGATCACGAACAGGTCATAGTCGAAGCTCATGGCGCGGTATCCTCGTCCGCGACCGGCACTTCGCCTTCTTCGGGGCGGCGCAGTTCGGCCACGCTGCCATCGGGACGCCCGATGATGGCCAGATCGCAGATGCCCAGAAACAAGCCATGCTCGACCACGCCCGGAATCGCCGACAGGGCGCGGGCCAGCGCGGGCGCGTCCGGGATCACCTCCAGCGACAGATCGAGGATGAAATTCCCCTCATCGGTCACGAAGGGCGCATCACCCCGCATCCGTTGCAGGACCGGACGATCCGCCAGATCCAGCCCGTCCAGCGCGCGCTGGATCAGCACCCGCGTCGCGTCAAAGCCGAAGGGCACGACCTCGACCGGCAAATGAAAGGCGCCCAGCCGGTCCACCACCTTGCCCGGATCGGCGATCACCACCATCCGGTCGCTGGCGCGGGCGACGATCTTTTCGCGCAGATGCGCGCCACCGCCGCCCTTGATCAGGCTCAGGTCGGGATCGACCTCGTCGGCGCCGTCGATGGTCAGGTCCAGCCAGCCGATATCGTCAAGGCTTTCGACCCGCAGCCCCAGCCGCGCGGCCAGTTCCGCCGTCGCCTTCGAGGTCGCGGCGCAACGCAGCGACAGACCTTCGGTCCTTGCCCTCTCGGCCAGCACCTCGACCATGATCGACGCGGTCGAGCCGGTGCCAAGCCCCAGCTTCATGCCGTCCTGAACCAGTGCCACAGCCGCGCGGGATGCAGCCAGCTTGGCGGGATCGGGTTGCGATGATGTCGTCATGGGCACCTCCAGTTCCTCGGGTCGAGGGATTTATAGGGGAAGCATCCGGCAAGGGCGAGGGCCAGATGCGCGCAACCGGGTCACGGGTCACCCCCGCGTCAGCGTCTCGGGCAGGATCACGGTGAAGCGACTGCCCTGCCCCTTGCGGCTTTCGATCTTCAGCCTGCCGCGATGGCGGTTGATGATGTGCTTGACGATGGCCAGCCCCAGCCCGGTGCCGCCCTGCGCCCGCGCACGATGGGTATCGACGCGATAGAAACGCTCGGTCAGGCGCGGCAGGTGCATTTCATCGACCCCCTCGCCCTGATCCTCGACATCGACCGCCCAGCCGGGGCCGCGCAGCAACGGCTCGTGGTCGATGCGGGACATGGTGACCCGCACCACCCCGCCCGAGCCACCGTATTTCACCGCGTTCTCGATCAGGTTCTGGAACACCTGCACCAGTTGGTCGGGATCGGCAGGCAGGCGCTGGCTGCCGTCGATGTCCTGCGTCTCGATCCGCACCCCGGCGGCACTGGCGGCGGGTGACATCGTGGCCACCACGCCGCGCAGCAACAGCGGCAGGTCCACCATGGTCGCGGGGCGGCGGCGTTCATCGGACTGCACCCGGGTCAGCGACAGCAGATCGTGGATCAGCCGGTTCATCCGGGCGGCCTCGCGCTCCATGATGTCCAGAAAGCGGTCGCGCGCGGCGCTGTCATTGCGGGCCGGGCCACGCAGGGTCTCGATAAAGCCGGTCATGGCGGTCAGCGGCGTGCGCAACTCGTGGCTGACATTGGCGACGAAATCGCGGCGCATCTGTTCGGCCTGTTCGTCCGCGGTGCGGTCCTGCAACACGATCATCGCGCCCCCCGCCAGCTTGTCAGGCAAGGGAGAAACCGTCACCTCGACCGCCAGATCGCGCCCGTCGGCTCCGATCACCGTGCGCAGCCGCACCGCGCCTTCGGCCGGGGTCGGCAGCGCGGGATCGGGGGTCGGCGCGGGATATTGACCCGGCTTCAGCACCCAGTCCACGGCCTGCACAACGGCGGGCTGACGCAGGACGGTGACAAAGGGTCGATCCAGCAGATCGTCGCCGAACATCGCCCGCGCGGCGCTGTTGGCGCCGATCATCCTTGCGCGGGAATCGACGATCAGCACCGGAACCGGCACGCCATCCCACAACCCGGTGATCCGGCGCGACAGGTCCTGCGTCATCCCACCGCCCGCAGGCTGGCGCGGAACCGGGCGGCATTGTCGCGATAACGTCGGGCCGCGGCCAGCAGCCCCTGTCGCGCCTCGTCGTCCAGAGTGCGGATGACCTTGCCGGGCGCGCCCATCACCAGCGCGCCGGGGGGGATCTCCTTGGCCTCGGCAATCAACGCGCCCGCCCCGATCAGCGCACCCGCGCCGATACGGGCGCCGTTCAGAATCGTCGCCCCCATGCCGATCAGCGCGCCGTCGCCGATGGTGCAGCCATGCAGGATGGCGCGATGGCCGATGGTGCAATCGGTGCCGATGCGCAGCGGATAACCCGGATCGGTATGGCAGACGCAGAGGTCCTGCACATTGCTGCCCCGGCCCACGCGGATTTCCTCGTTATCGCCACGCAGCACCGCGCCCCACCAGACCGAAGCGCCCGGTTCCAGCACGACATTGCCCACCAACTGCGCATCCGGCGCCACCCATGCGTCCTGCGCCAGATGCGGTGCGATGCCGTCCAGTTCCCAGATCATGCCTCGTTCTCCTCCATCAGCGCCCGTACGAAGGGACCAAGCCCGGTCTGGCGTTCACGGCGCAACCGTTCGGCCATCAGTATGGTGCGCAGCCTTGCCTCGGTCTGATCCAGATCGTCATTGATCAGCACATAGTCATATTCCGCCCAATGGCTGATCTCGGCGCGCGATTTTTCCATCCGGCCACGAATGACCTGATCACTGTCCTGCCCGCGCGTACGCAGCCGCCGCTCCAGCTCCGCAAGCGAGGGCGGCAGCACGAAGATCGACACCACCTGCGATCCCAGCGCCGAGGCGCGGATCTGCTGCCCCCCCTGCCAGTCCACGTCGAACAGCGTATCACGACCCTCGCGCATGGCGACCTCGACCGGGCCGCGCGGAGTACCGTAGAAATTGCCGAAGACCTCGGCATGTTCCAGCATCTGCCCCGCCCCGACCAGAGAGCGGAAGGAATCGGCGGTGGTGAAATGATAATGCTGCCCGTCAACCTCGCCCGGACGCGGCGGGCGGGTCGTGGCCGAGACCGAAAAGCGCAGATGCGGGTCCCATTCCATCAGCCGCCGCGCCAGCGTCGATTTCCCCGCGCCCGAGGGCGAGGACAGGATGATCAGCAGCCCCGTCCTCTGCCCGGGCCCCGTCCTGTGATCCGCTGCGTGATCCATCAGGCACCATCCTTCGCAAATTCCCGTCGGCGACGGGATGGACCAGCAGGCCACGCCGGTCAAGTGCCCGCATCTTAACCTCTTCTTAACTTGCGACTCGGCATGGCGGGCGGGCAGTGCTATGTTTCGCACCAAGGATGGCTGCGGCCCGGCGGGTGGGTGGCGTCGTTCGTGGTGCAAGTACTGTCAGAAAGGTTTCCCGATCGTGTCCGAACCCGGCGAGGACGATGCCCCCGGCCAGCAACCGGACGGCGCGCAGCTTCTGCGGCTGACGGATTACGGCGGCATCGGCATGGCAAGGATCCTGACCGACCTGCGCGATTACTGGCAAAGCCTGCGCCGTGGCCGCGCCGTTCCCGCCCGCGCCGATGTGGAACCGCATGGCATCAGCCGGGCGCTGGATTACGCCTTCGTGCTGGAAAGGATCGCGCCGGGGGCCGCGCGGTTCCGGCTGGCCGGACGGCATCTGATCGACCTGATGGGGATGGAGGTGCGCGGCATGCCCATCTGCACGATGCTGAACCCCTCGTCGCGCGGGCGCTTTTCTGACGTGCTGGAAACCGTCTTTCGCGCCCCCCAGATCGCCGAATTCCGTCTGCGCGCACAGGCCGACTATGCCCGGCCGGAACTGGTCGGACGCATGCTGGTCCTGCCGCTGCGGTCGGATCTGGGCGATGTGACGCGGGCGCTTGGCTGCCTGATATCCGAAGGCGATCCGGGCGCCGCGCCGCGCCGCTTCGACATCGTGGGGGAAGACCTGCAACCGCTGTTCGACGGCGGCGGCATCATGGCGCCTTCGGCCACGCTGTCACGCCCCCCCGCCACGGCCGGATTCGCCGAAGAGCCGGGCCGTTTCGACTTTCGCCACGCCACCCGGGCGCCGCGCAAGCCGGTGCCCCAGCCGCGCGACATCCCCCAGACGCCGGCCGAGCGGCGGGCGATGTTCCGCCTGATCGACGGCAAGGACGAAACCTAGTCCGCTGGCACGACCCGCACGGCACCGCCGCGCGCCGACAGGGCGATTTCGCCCGCCGCCAGCCGCAGCGCGTCATTGCCGAACACCTCGGCCCGCCAGCCCTTCAGCGCCGGAACCTCACGGTCTCCGGTCGCGATCGCATCCAGATCCGAGGACGAGGCGATCAGCTTGGGCGCCACCCCGGCCGCATCCGCCTTGGCCTTCAGCAGCACGCGCAGCAGATCCGACAGCGCCGCATTGCCCGGCTTGCCCGGCTCTTCCGCCTTGGGTTTGGGCAGGTCCTTGGTTTCTTGCCCCAGCTGGAC
This sequence comes from Paracoccus alcaliphilus, assembly GCF_028553725.1. Lineage (NCBI taxonomy): Bacteria > Pseudomonadati > Pseudomonadota > Alphaproteobacteria > Rhodobacterales > Paracoccaceae > Paracoccus > Paracoccus alcaliphilus. The sequence continues at coordinate 1,929,487 of NZ_CP067124.1, read as the reverse complement.
GGCGGCCAGAATGCCATTGGCGATATCGCCCCGGCGCGCATCGCGCAGCAACAGGCGCGACCGGCCCAGATCGGCCTCGGAGGCCGGTTTGGTCGAGGCCAGCTCGATCATCGCATCGTCCTTGTAAACGCGCGTGCGGGGTATGTCGCGTTCCTGCGCATAGCTTTCGCGAAAGCGGGCCAGTTCGCGCAGGATCGCCAGAAAGCGCGGGGAATTGGTGCGGGTACGCACCTTCATCCAGGCTTCCTCGGGCCGGGTGATATAGGTCTCGGGGTTCTCCAGAACCGCCAGTTCCTCGGCCAGCCAGCTTTCGCGATCATTCCGGCGCAGCTCGGCCGCAAGGAATTCATAGATCGAACGCAGATGCGTCACATCCGCCAGCGCATAGGATTTCTGCGCATCCGACAGCGGTCTGCGCGACCAGTCGGTAAAGCGAGAGGATTTGTCCAGACTGGCCCGCGCGATCTTGCGCACCAATGTCTCGTATCCCACCTGCTCGCCAAAGCCGCAGACCATGGCGGCAACCTGCGTGTCGAACAGCGGCTTGGGAAACAGCCCGGCATCGTGGAAGAAGATTTCCAGATCCTGCCGCGCGGCGTGAAACACCTTGACCGTGGCCTCGTGCCGGAACAGATCATATAGCGGTTCCAGCGACAGTCCGGGGGCCAGCGGATCGACCAGCACGGCCTCGCCGCCCTGATTGTCGGCATCCGAGACCGGCGGCAACGCCAGCTGGATCAGGCACAGCTTGGACCAATAGGTCCGCTCGCGCAGGAATTCGGTATCGACGGTGACATAGGGCGCGCGTTTTGCCGTGTGACAGAAACGCGCCAGAGCCTCGGTTTCGGTGATCGTGATGATGTCGGCGCTCATGCAGCTCTTTCACTTCGTGGCGGGTCATCCGCCAATCCGCAAGCCATAAGACCAAGTCATGGATTTGAAAAGACTGCACGCAATGCAAACTGAACGAATCCGGCCAAAGATTGATGCAGGTTCCGCCACGTCAAAGCGGTGGAATATCCCCCCCGGCCCGCTGTGCATGGAAATCCGCCACGAAATCGTCCAGCATGCCCGCCGCGATGGCCGCCCGCAGCCCGGCCATCAATTCCTGGAAATAATGCAGGTTGTGCCAGGTCAGCAGCATGCCCGAGATCATCTCCTGCGCACGGAAAACGTGGTGCAGATAGGCGCGGGAATAGCCGGTGCAGGCGGGGCAGCTGCAATCCGCATCCAGCGGGCGCGGATCATCGGCATGACGCGCGTTCTTGATGTTCAACTGCCCGCGCCGGGTCCATGCCTGCCCGGTCCGCCCCGAGCGAGAGGGCAGCACGCAATCCATCATGTCCACGCCCCGCTGCACCGCGCCCACGATATCGTCGGGCTTGCCCACCCCCATCAGATAGCGCGGCTTGTCGGCAGGCAGGCATCCGGGGGCATAGTCGAGAACGCCGAACATCGCCTCCTGCCCCTCGCCCACGGCCAGCCCGCCGATGGCATAGCCGTCGAAACCGATGGCCTTCAATGCCTCGGCGCTTTCCTCGCGCAATTCGCGGGTGACACCGCCCTGCATGATGCCGAACAGCGCATGCCCGGGCCGGTCGCCAAAGGCATCGCGCGACCGCTGCGCCCACCGCATCGACATGCGCATCGAGGCCGCCACCGTCTGCTTATCGGCAGGCAGTGCCGGGCATTCGTCGAAACACATGACGATATCGGATCCCAGCAGCCGCTGGATTTCCATGCTGGTTTCCGGCGACAGCATGTGTTTCGAGCCGTCGATATGGCTGGCGAAGGTCACGCCCTCTTCGGTCAGCTTGCGCAGACCGGCCAGCGACATCACCTGAAAGCCGCCCGAATCGGTCAGGATCGGGCGGTCCCAGTTCATGAAACGGTGCAGCCCACCCAGACGCGCGATGCGTTCCGCGCCGGGCCTCAGCATCAGGTGATAGGTGTTGCCCAGCAGGATGTCGGCCCCGGTCGCGCGCACCGATTCCGGCAACATCGCCTTGACCGTCGCCGCCGTTCCCACCGGCATGAAGGCGGGCGTGCGGATGGTGCCGCGCGGGGTGTCGATCCGTCCGGTGCGGGCCTTGCCATCGGTCGCATCAAGCGTGAATGAGAAACGGTCGGTCATCTGCGGCATCCATCAGGGCGAAAATGAAGCGCCGTCCTTAGCCCTTTTGCGCCGCCGGCGCAACGCGCCGCACTGGACCCGACCCGGTCTCTGCCCTATATATCTGGATGAATTGACAGGATGACGCCCATGAACCAGCCCATCGCGGAAGGAGAGCCCCTGATCCGGCCCTCGACCACCGACCACGCCCTTTACGAACCGATCGTCGATGCCTGCAAAACCGTCTATGATCCGGAAATCCCGGTCAATATCTTCGATCTGGGCCTGATCTACACGCTCGAGATCAACGAGGCCAGCGAGGTCCGGGTGATCATGACACTGACCGCCCCCGGCTGCCCCGTCGCCGGAGAGATGCCCGGCTGGGTCGCCGATGCGGTCGAATCCGTGCCCGGCGTCAAGCAGGTCGATGTCGAAATGACCTTCGAGCCGCAATGGGGCATGGACATGATGTCCGACGAAGCGCGGCTGGAACTGGGCTTCATGTAATCACGCCCCCCACGAATGACCGGGCGGGTGGCCGGGACCGGGGGCTTGCCCCCCGAGCCTCTGCTGCCCCTCGATGGGGAGGCAGAGGCTTCCCCCTTCCCGACGGTTCAACCCGCCTACAGCGCCATATCGTCGCGATGGATCAACGCCGCGCGGCCACTATATCCCAGAATACCCTCGATATCGGCCGAGCGATGCCCTGCGATGCGCCGCGCCTCATCCCCGGTATAGCGGGTCAGCCCGATGGCCAGCGTCTGCCCGGCCAAACCCACCACCGCCACCGGATCGCCGCGCCCGAACTCTCCGATGACCAGACGCACCCCGGCAGGCAGCAGGGACTTGCCGCGCCCCAGCGCCGCGGCCGCGCCATCGTCGATCATCAGCGTGCCTTTCGGCTTCATCGCCGCGATCCAGCGCTTGCGGGCAATCTGCGGATCGCTCTCGGGCAGGAACCAGCTGGCCCGTGCACCATTCGCCACCGCAGACAGCGGCCTCAGCACCGAACCTTCGGCGATCGCCATCGCACAGCCCCCGGCAATCGCGGTGCGCGCCGCCATCAGCTTGGTCTTCATGCCGCCCTTGGACAGACCCGAGACCGGATCGCCGCCCATCGCCTCGATCTCGGGCGTCAGCGCCCCGATCACCGGCAGATGGCGGGCATCCGGGTCGGTCTTGGGATTGGCGGTATAAAGCCCATCCACATCCGACAGCAACAACAGCTGATCCGCCCCGCAGGTCACGGCAATCTGCGCCGCCAGCCGGTCATTGTCGCCAAAGCGGATCTCATCCGTGGCAATGGTGTCATTCTCGTTCACGATGGGCACGACGCCCAGCCCCAGCAACGTCTGCATGGTCGCCCGGCTGTTCAGATAGCGGCGACGGTCGGCGCTGTCCTCCAGCGTGACCAGAACCTGCGCCGTGGTCACGCCATGCGGCGCCAGCGCCTCTTCATAGGCGCGGGCCAGACGGATCTGCCCGACAGCCGCCGCCGCCTGCGCCTGCTCCAGCGGCAAAGGCCCGTCGGGCAGGCCCAGCACCCGCCGCCCCAGCGCGATCGACCCTGACGAGACCAGCGCCACATCGACACCCCGGCCCCGCCATTCGGCCACATCGTCGCACAGCGCCCGCAACCAGTCGCCGCGCAGCCCCTCGGGCCCGACCAGCAAGGCCGAACCGATCTTGATCACCAGCCTGCGAGCATCCGTCAACAAGGGTGCTAGGGCTGCCATGGCGCGTCGGACCCGTCATCGGAACTCACCTGCCGCGTGGGCGCGATCTCGGCCCACAACCCGCGCAGCACCTCGGTCACACCGGTCTTTGCCACGCCGGACATCAGCAGCACCGGCTCGCCGATCTCGGCCTCCAGCGCCGCCCTGCGTTCGGCAAGGGTCTCTTCATCCAGCGCATCGATCTTGTTCAGCGCCGTCACGCGCGGCTTCTCCATCAGCACCCCGGAATAGGCCGCAAGCTCGGTCAGGATGGTGCGCGCATCCCCCGCCACATCCTCCGAAGTGCCATCGACCAGATGCAGCAGCACCCGCGAACGCTCGATATGACCCAGAAACTGATCGCCCAGGCCCCGGCCTTCGCTGGCACCTTCGATCAGGCCGGGAATATCGGCCATGACGAATTCATGCCCATCGACGCCGACCACCCCCAGATTGGGATGCAGCGTTGTAAAGGGATAATCCGCGATCTTGGGCCGGGCATTGGAGACCGCGGCCAGAAAGGTCGATTTCCCGGCATTGGGCAGACCGACCAGCCCGGCATCCGCAATCAGCTTCAGCCGCAGCCAGATGGTGCGCTCGACCCCCTGCTGCCCCGGATTGGCATTGCGCGGCGCGCGATTGGTCGAGGTCTTGAAATGCAGGTTCCCCCAGCCACCATTGCCACCCCGGGCCAGCAACACCCGGCTTCCGGGCTCGGTCAGATCGGCGATGACGGTCTCCTCGTCCTCGTCCAGGATCTCTGTGCCCACCGGAACCTTCAGCGTGATGTCGTCGCCCGATTTCCCGGTCATCTGGCTGCCCATGCCGTGCTGGCCGGACTTGGCAAAGAAATGCTGCTGATAGCGGAAATCGATCAGCGTATTCAGCCCTTGAATGGCTTCGACCCAGACATCGCCGCCATTGCCGCCATCGCCGCCATCCGGCCCGCCATATTCGATGAACTTCTCGCGCCGGAACGAGACACATCCCGCACCCCCGCCACCCGAGCGGATATAGACCTTGGCCAGATCGAGAAACTTCATGTCGCGGCTCCTTTTGCCGATTGCGATACGCGCAAGCACCCCCAAAACGCAAGGGGCACCCCACGCAAAGCCCCGGGATCCACGTCCGAAACGCCTTCATCACTGGTGCGCAAATATCCTCGGCAGGAGGGAGGCGGTGTAAATACCCTGGTTTATGCTGCATTTCCCCATGGTTTTGAGGCTTGGCATGACGGGTTTCATCGAGGGCGTGAACCGGGATCAGACAACGCTTTTTCCTGTACGTCTGGAGGACTGGATCGGCGAAGATAACCTTGTCCGTGTCGTTGATCTCTTCGGCGATGAACTCGACCTTGCCGCCCTCGATTTTCATCGCCATGCGGCCGTCCGGACGGGACGGAGGGGTCGTCATCCGGCAGTACTGCTCAAGCTGTTCATCTACGGTTAACCGAACCGCATCCCGTCCAGTCGGCGCCTCGGGCGCGAGACCGGAGGCAATGTCGAGGTGATGCGGCTGACCGGACGTCTGGTGCTCGACCACAAGACCATCGCCGATTACCGGCGCGAGAACGAGCCGAACCGACCGGAACTGTACCAAGGCGAAGATCGCCCGCCGCCGGGCGCATCTGGAAAAGAAGCTCGGCCGCTATATCGAGTAGGCCGGGCGGGCGGATCGGCAGGCAACTGGCGAGGCACACGCGGAAAAAATAGCCCATCTGACCAGCCATTATCACCGGGTCCGGCTGGAGATAGACCGCATGGCAACCTTGCGCCGGGAACTGGAAACAGCGCCGGATGGGCAGATATCGCTGACAGATCCGGACGCTCGTGCCATGGCAACGCGGGCGCAACACACTGGCCATGTCGGCTAAAACGTTCAAGGCGTTATCGATGCCGAAACTGCATAAGGGGCAATGGTGGTTTCGGGGCGAGCCGTTTTCGGCAAAGGCCTTCCGAAGCACCGCGATCAGGGGGTGCCGGACCTGGCTGAATGAGGATGTTTTGGGTGAGCCCGGCCAGGGCTTTATCCGCGGCATCTGGATGCTGGAACTGCTGCGGACCTGCCCGCGCCACGGGGTTCCGCTTGAGCCTTTATGGAGCCGCTATAATCGCTTTGAGCGTCACGACACGGCGCTGCGTCTGACCAAGCATTTTCAAGGAAACGCTGGCCCTTCTTCTGCGCGAATGAGCACCTCCGCGACGATCTATGACAGATGGGTGCATGGGCGGTTGTCGCAAGAAAAGCAGCACTCGAACTGGCTTGACCAATTTGGCTTGCAGGCCGCGGCGGCGTTCTGTGCTGCTCTTGGACGTCTGATCGAAGGACGCGAGAGGGGGGCGGGGCCCGGCCTGGACCCCAGCCGCCCCTGATCACGCGGATCTGGGGTTTCGCCTGGCGCGGGCTGGCGAGGGGGCCATTCGCGGATTTCTCGTCGAGCATCAGGAGGCCTGGTCTCCAGGGAACGGGCAGAAGCGGGTGTTCGGCGGGCTCCATTCCTTGCTGGCGGGTGATGCCGTTCCGGAATCCCTTCGCCCCTTCCGTCAGTTGTTGCGGGATCATGTCAGCACAACCTGGCCGCTCGGTCCGGGAGACGAACTGCTCGGCGAACCTGTTTTTGAGCGCCGGCATTATTCGGTCGGTGCCATGGCCCGCCTTTTGCGGGTGGAGGCAACTGCCCTTCGGGACAAACTGGGGCCCGACCTGTCCGAGTTCTCGCGCCGCAAGCCGGACGATTGGGCGCTGTTCGATGCCAGGAAGGCGAAATCAGCCCTGTCCGACCTGACGGCCCAGCTGACCGACGGCCAGTTCTGTGAGTGCTTGTCGCTCAGCCCGGACCTGTTCCAGGACCTGGCTGGCTGCGGCATTCCTGATGAGGCGCGGTGCGAAAACGATCGGGGCTGGGATGTGTTTGCAGGTCAGGGGATCGTCGAGCAGCTGCTTCTGGGGGCTCAGCAGGTTGGCCGTCTGGCCCCGGAATGGATGCCTCTCGAACAGGCAGCCGTTCACCTTGGATGCTCTCCAGCCCAGATCGTCGAAAGGATCAGGGACGGCCGGCTGCCATGGGTGGGGCGGCATCTGAAGCGGTCGGGATTTGCGTCGATCCTTGTGAATCTGTCCGGCCATGACGGCGGCGAGATTTCGGCGGAGATGTTTGCCCAGTCGCAGGGGCTGACCTTCAGCGAGATGCTGAGCTTTTTCAGGAAGGACCATTCGCCCGCTGAAATTGCCAAACGCGAAACCGGACGCAAGGACCGGATCATGCTGACCCCAGAGCAGGTCGCGGGTTTTCATGAGAGTTTCGTCAGCTTTCGCCGGCTTGCACTGGCACACGGACTGTCCTGGGATGCGCTCGACCAGCGTCTGGAGGGCTTCGGTATCGCGCCGATCGACGGGTGCCTGCGCATCTATCGCAAGAGCGAAACCGGTCCGCTCCTGCAGGGTGTGGCTTCGACAGGGCTATGAAACCCTGCAGATTCAGCAGGTAAGCGAACTATCGCCACCCCAGCGTCGATTTTCCTTGACCGGGCTTGCGCACGCTATTGCTTGCTTTTGCGCACTCTATTCCTTTTTCTGGCTTCTGGCTGGCGCCAGAGAAAGCAAATATTTGCGCAAGCTTGGATCAATGGTGATTCGCCGAGTTGGAAAGTCATTTTATTCCAATGAGATATTTCGCCCTTGGTTGCTCGCGGAAAGCAAATTCATGCGCGGAAAAGGAATAACGTGCGCAAGTGTAATATAATGAAAACGCTGACAAAATTTTCGTCCAAACGCGACCTCAACGGCCAAATCCATCAAATTTTCAGCAGCGGTGGTGATCAGAGCCTCAAACCTTATCACGCAGGGCGGTGTGGCGGGCTCGCCATCTGCCCCGCCAGATTCAGCACGATATTATGACCAATGCCGGACTGCCGCTCTCGGCCGTCTTTATCATGACCTGAAATCTCATGTCACTGCGTCGAGGCTTCACCTATGCCGCTCGACTGATCCAGTCTGTTAGGTTAGCCTCAAGCAGAATACGTTGCAGACCCCGTCCAGATTGTCACCAGTCCGCTTGTCGCTCGTCGCAGTTGTCACTGCTGTGCCACGACCGACATCAGAGAACCGACGGTCCGCGCTCCGCGGCAGATGCCGTCTCTCGTGCCGTGGCGCAGGCACTGGTGGCATGCCTCGGCACCTTGATTACCACTTGAAGTGACGCTATATCAAGTCAAGATAGATGGAGGCGATGATGCGCATCGAAGCATTTGCAGAAGGTGGGCAGTTTGCGCCCGGTCGGATCGCCGAGACCCTGCGCACGACAAAGGACGAAGTCGCCCGCACGGTCGGCCTCGGCCGCGACGCCGTCATGCGCCCTGATCGCGTTGCCAGCGCCAAGACCCAGAAGCGCCTGCGCGAGATGGTCGAGATCCTGAACAGGGTCGAACCCCGTTTCGGTTCCTCGCTGATTGCCTACGCATGGTACCGCTCCGAGCCGCTGGCCGGTTTTGGCGGCCTGACGGCAATGCAACTGGTGCGTGATGGTCACGCGGCAGATGTCATGGACTATATCGACGCGGTCGAGGCCGGCGTCCACGCCTGAGGCATCATGCACTATCGTGGCCTGCTCTATCGCGCCCTCAATCCGATCTGGGCACACAACCCGCTGTCGGGCGAAGGCGCGCGACGTTTTGGGGGGCGGTTCAATCCCAAGGGCACGCCAGCGCTCTACACCGCGCTGTCGATCATGACCGCGATCCGCGAGGCGAACCAGGTCGGCACCCTGCAGCCGACGACGCTGGTCGCCTATCAGGCCGATCTTGAAGCGATATTCGATGCCACGGACGCGAATGCCCTGGCACACTATAGCCTGAGCCCTGCAGATCTGGCTGCTGCAGATTGGCGGATCCGGATGCGCGAAGACGGCAAGGCCCCGACGCAGCTATTGGCCGAGCGCCTGATCCGGGATGGGTATACCGGTATTCTTGCCCGCAGTTTCGCCAAGGGGGCCACGGATGCCGACCTGAACATCGTTCTCTGGATGTGGGGCAACACGCAGCCTGCCTGTGTCACCCTTGTGGACGACGAAGGACGGCTGCAGTGATCAGCGTGAAAAGCCATCGCCAGGAAGTGTGACATTGCGGTAAAGGCCAAGTCGCAGGCAGTGATCACCCTGAAAGCATTGATTATAAACGCACCGGCCGATCTTTAGGTCTGAACCGCACCGGGTTTGCCGGAGGCTGATTTGGATTAGTTACGCGGCCATGACTTCAGTTCCCAGAGCCGCGTAGAAGTTTGCCTCGGCTTCGGCTGGCGGGACGTTCCCGATCGGTTTGAGCAGACGGCGGTTGTTGAACCAATCGACCCATTCGAGCGTAGCATATTCTACGGCATCGAAACCGCGCCAGGATCCCCGTCGATGGATCACCTCGGCTTTGAACAGGCCGTTGATTGTCTCGGCCAAGGCATTGTCATAGCTGTCACCGACGTTGCCCACCGATGGTTCGATGCCAGCTTCCGCCAGCCGCTCACTGTAGCGAATACTCAGATACTGCAAACCACGGTCGCTATGGTGGATCAGCCCCATGCCTTTGGTTGGGCGGCGTTCGTGAACCGCCTGTTCCACGGTATCAAGAACAAGCCCTGCATGGGCCGAGGTGCTAACGCGCCAGCCGACGATCTTGCGGGCATAGGCATCGATCACGAAAGTTGAGGGTCTGCCCGCCATCGGTTCGAGGGCATGACCCGAAGGTAAGCGAAGCCTTTCCAGGTGGCGACATAGGTGAAGTCGTCGTCCATTGGGCTCGGACCAATGGCGCCACAATGGACGACCCCAGAGCATGTTCGGCGCAGGCACGCGAAACTGGCGGTTGACCTTGTCCAGCGGGCATGGCGCCGATCTGTCCGGGATCGTGGTCCGGTGCGGCTTGCCGCGAATAATCCCCTGAATGCCCATGCTCTTCATCAGCCTCGCAACCGTGGTGAGCGGGTGAACGCCACCGGTTCGAGAGAACCTGCGAACGGCGATGTCGAAACCCTCACGGCCAAGCTGCCGCCAGACCTTGCGCACGCCGTAGACGCGCCGGTTCTCCTCGAACACGCGCAGGATCTCTGGCCGCAAGGCCTCGTCCCGGCGCGCCCGGTCGGACTGCCGCGTGGGATCGGCCCGCTTCGCCAGATGATCGTAATAGGTGGACGGGGCAATCGGCAGCACGCTGCAGATCGGCTCGACCCCGTGTGCATCCCGATGCGCGTCAATGAACGACACCATCACTTCGACCGGCGGTCGAGTATCCGCCATCGCAAAATACGCTGATGCCTTGCGCAGGATCTCGTTCGCCTGGCGCAGTTCCCGGTTCTCCCGCTCCAGCGCCTTTATCTTCTCGGCCATCTCGGTCGGGATGCCCGCGCGCCTGCCGCTGTCGACCTCGGCCTTCTTGACCCACTCGTTCAGCGTCTGGGGCGCACAGCCCATCTTCGCGGAAATCGACATCACCGCCTGCCACCGCGATCCGTGCTGACCTTCGTTATCGAGGACCAACCGCACCGCACGGTCGCGCACTTCAGGGGAAAACTTGTTCGTCGTCTTGCTCATGATGCTCCATCCTACTCAGGAGGTGGAGCCTCCGGCAAACCCGGTGCGGTTCAGTTCGGCTTTGAGGCGGCCTCCTGTCTCAATGGACGCGCTCCGGCTGGTCGGGCGCCTTCTGGAACACGGGACAAGTCATCAACCCGCCGATCAGGATGACGAAAATCGTGCACCTTGTCAGAACATCCTGGCTGGCGGCGAACGCATCGCTGACGCCTTTCGTGGTTCGGTTCATCGGGATCAACGCGCCGTATGGCGTCAACTCGACGAGGCAGGGTCCACCTCCGCCAACTCTTCGCGTGCCGCACCTTTGAAAAGGTGGCCATCAGAAAGCCGCGACGCCTCGAGAATTTGCGCAATCCCAAAAGACATGCCGCATCCAGCAGCATGTATGTTGCCTCATCGCCCTTCCCGGCGCCCCGCCGTGCCGCGCGATCTGCCGGTCGTGAATGATGGTGATCTCTCACAGCAGCATCATCCGCCAAGGGGCCGACCACGCCATCGGAACCTGCTTCGACAGCTACGCCCGAATCTGACGCATGTCTTGATTATAGTCCTCTCCAACGACGGAGATGACGCCATGAGCTATGAACAACACCTCGCCCTTGATCTGGTCGCGCGGCTTGCGGGCCGGTTCGGGCCGTCCAGCAGGATCGCGAAGGAACTGCCCGGCTGGCTGGAATACCTGACCGAGGTCGAATGCCCCGAGCGCCCGAAGACCAGGCCCGGAGCGATCTGGTGGAACAAGATCCGCGATCTTGCGCGCAATCTTGTGCCCAATATGCGTGGGGGCGAAGGCGGGACCGTTCTTGCGAATGCTGCTCGGCTTGGTCGGCATTTCGGATTGTCGGCGCTCGAGATCCGCATTCTCTGTTTCTTCGTCTCCTACAAGCTGTTTGATGGCTTCGAACATGTCGTGGACGGCGCGTTGGAGACGAAGGAGGTCACGCTCCGCCTGCTGCTGGCACAGTTCTGTGATTGCGACGAAACGGCCGTCCGTGCCGCGCTGAGGGCCGATCAGCGGCTTCGAAGTTCGGGGCTTTTGCAATATGAACAGCGGCACTATGGCCGCGGCCTGTCCTATGACATCGGCGACCGGCTCTGCCGGGCCATGCTGGCCGATGCGGATGATCTGGATGGGCTGATTGCGCTGATATTTCCGCCTGCCCCCGCGCCCGAGGCCGAATGGCAGGATTTCGAGGGGCTGGGACAGGACGCGGAATTCATGCGCGACCTGCTGGCCCGCGCATTGACCGCAGGCACGCCGGGGGTGAACATCCTGCTCTATGGTCCGCCCGGCACCGGCAAGACAGAGTTCGCCAAGGTGCTGGCGCGGAAGGTCGGCGCACATCTGCGCGCCATCGGGGAAGCCGACGAGAGCGGCGATGAACCTTCGCGCCGAGAGCGCCTGACCGAGCTTGGCATCGCCGGGCGGATGCTGGCTGCGCGGCGCGACACGGTGCTGCTGTTCGACGAGATGGAGGACCTTATCGGCGGGGCAATGCTCTTCTTCAGTCAGGGTCAGCCGTCGAAAGTCCACAACAACCGGCTGCTGGAGACCAACCCGATCCCGACCATCTGGACCACGAACTCGGTCAGGACCTGCGACCCGGCCTTCCTGCGCCGGATGACCTATTCGGTGCAGATGCGCCGGCCCTCGGGCAAGGTGCGCAGCCGGATCTGGCAGCGGCTCGAGGCGCGCCATGCCTCTGGGGTCGCCCCCGAGGCCCTGTCGCGCCTGGCCGAGACGCATGACCTCGCGCCGGCGCTGGTCTCGGACGCGATGCGGGTGGCGCGGCTTTGCGAAGGTGGAGAGGACACCGTCACCCGGGTTCTGGGTGCGGCGGCCCGGCTGGCGAATGGCGGCACCGATCCCGCGCCGAAGCACCACGGTGAGGTGCCCTGGCAGCCGGGCCTGGCCAATGCAGATATCGATCTCACCCGGCTGGAAGCGCAACTTTCGCGTCCCGACGCCTCGCAACGCGTGTCCTTCTGCCTCGAAGGTCCTGCGGGCACCGGTAAAAGCGCATGGGCCCGCCACCTTGCCCGCGTCATGGGCCTGCCGGTCCTTGAAAAGCGCGCTTCGGACCTGATGTCGATGTATGTGGGCGGCACCGAGCAGAACATCGCCAACGCTTTTGCCGAAGCCCGCGCCGATGGCGCAATGCTGATCTTCGACGAGGCCGACAGCCTGCTGTCGGACCGGCGCGGCGCCCATCGCAACTGGGAGGTTTCTCAGGTGAACGAGATGCTGACCTGGATGGAAAGCCACCCCCTGCCCTTCGTCTGCACCACCAATTTCGCCGAGAAACTTGACCCGGCAACGCAGCGTCGCTTCACCTTCCGCATCCGCTTCGACTGGCTTTCGCCCGCGCAACTGCCGCTGGCCTGGGCCGCGCATTTCGGTGGCGAGGCTCCGGCGGGGCTGATGGCGCTGGACCGGCTGACGCCCGGAGATTTCGCCAATACCGCCCGCCGGATGCGTGCGCTGGGTGAGAGTAATCCTCGCGCCATCCTTTTCCAGCTTGCCCACGAAGTCGAGGCGAAGGAAGGGGTAACCCGGCCCATCGGCTTTGCGCGTTGACGCCCCGCAACCCTCGGGCCAAGCTGCTAAAAAAGCAGGGGGCGGCGATGACACGATACGGTCGGCACGAGGATCTTCTGCGGCTGGCGCTGATGATGCAGCGATCCGCCGAAGGGGTGTCGCTGGCCGAAATCGGGTCGGAATTCGCCGTCAGCCGCCGCACGGCCGAACGGATGCGCGACGCCGTGATGAACGTCTATCCGCAACTGGACGAGGTGATCGAGGAACGCGGCCAGAAACGCTGGCGCTTTCCGCCGGGCACGCTGGGGCGGATGGAAGAGGTGACACTGGACGAACTGGCCGCCGCGCATCGGGCATTGGCGCTGGTCCGGCGCGAGGGCGATCTGGGCACGGCGGATGTGCTGGAGCGACTGATCGCCAAGGTCCAGGCGCAACTGACCGGCCCGCGTCGCAACCGCCTGGCCCCCGACCTCGAGGCGCAACTGATGGCCGACGGCGTCGCCTTCCGCCCCGGCCCGCGCGAGCGTATCGCGCCGGAAATCCTGTCGGCCTTGCGCGAGGCGATCCTTGCCGGGCAGATGATCAGCGCCGACCACCGCGCGCGCGGCTCGGGGAAACTGTCGCGCAATACTCGTCTTGGTCCGATCGCATTGCTGTTCGGCGACGGGCGGCAATATCTTCTGGCCTGGAGCGAATATCAGGACGACCTGCGTCTGTTCGCATTGGCCGGTTTTGAACGGATCGTGCTTGATCAGGATGCCTATGAACGACCCGAGGATTTCGATCTGCAGGACTGGCTGGCGGAAAGCTTCGGTATCTGGCGGGAAGAGCCATTCGACGTCGAATGGCGGTTCCTGCCGGAAGTAGCCGAGGAGGCCGCGACATATCAGTTCCATCCGAAGCAGGAGATGGAGAGGCTGGAGGACGGCTCATTGATGGTGCGCTTCCGCGCCGGAGGGCGGCAGGAGATGGAGTGGTATCTGGCAAGGTGGGGGGATAAGGCGGAGGTTCGACATCATGGACAGAATGAGAGTAAATGAGTGAATTTCTTACGGGAGCTGATTTATCGGATAAAATCAGTGGGCTTGTGGGGGGTAGAAACGTCAGATGCGCTGTTGCTTACTGGGGTGATCACCGCGGCGTTGTTGTCCCCAATGGCGACTGGAGGCCGCAGGGGCTGACCCCGAATCTCGAAGCCTCTATGGCAACCCAGAATTGGAAGGCATCGCGTGAGAGTGTCCTGACCGCGTTCGGCATCCTACCGGGCGGTTTTGATGCGGCGACGACCGGACCGATGGTGCGCGAGGTGCAGCGGCATCTGGCTGGCTAGACGCTTCAGCCGATGGCAATGCTGATGGCCGAGGAAGCCAGTGAGAAGCTGGGCGGCAAGATCGAAATCGACGTTATGCGGCCTGTGCAGGCTTATGACGTGTCAGGTCGTGCCCGCGCGATGGCAACGCTGATTCAAGGGCTGGCACAGGCGAAGGAAGCCGGGATTGATCCTGATGCTGCGCTGCGGCTGGTGAACTGGGGTCGCGATGATGGGGCATTCTGATGGGTGTTAAGTATAAGGTTGCCGTCTGCGATCCGCCCGTGACCTGCTATGACGGGCCGAAGATCAGCCGGGCACATGCGATCAGCCAAGGGGTGAAACGCTACTCTACCGGCGAACCCTGCAAGTATGGTCACGTTGATGAGCGCTACACGTCCAGCAAAATGTGCCTGCGGTGCGAGCGTGAACGGCTCAGGACGGAAGCCTATCACGAATGGGCGGCTGACTATATGCGCGGCTACAACCCCGAGCCTCAGAGGCGCTACAACTCGAAATGGCAGCGGGAAAGAGCCGCCTAAAGCATTTCTACTGAACCCTGAATCGTTTGGGGTTCCGTCGCAGCGCGGATCGTGATTCCCTTCTGTCTGGGAGGATGGATCATGTCAGCACCATTGCCGTCGGCGCTCCGGACGCGGTTTCAGCGATATATCGAGGAGGGTTTAAGCGGTCGGGCGGCGGCGCTGCGGCTGAAACTCTCGCCGGCGACCGGAGCACGTTGGGGCCGGGCGATCAGGACCAGGGGGCATGCCGAACCATTGCCCCAGGGACGTCCCAAAGGGCATGGAAAGCTTGCCCCGCACCGGGCCTTTTTTGAGGAACTGCTCGCACAGGATCCCGACATCACGCTGTTCGAACTCAGGGACGCGCTGATCGCAGCGGAAGGCGTTCGTGTCCATCACTCGTCCATTGCCAGTCTGCTGTCGCGGCTTGGGTTCACCTATAAAAAAAGTCGCTGGTGGCCGCCGAACGCCGTGGTGCCAGGGTAAGACAGCGGCGAACCGACTGGTTCGAGCATCGCTTGCCAGCCATCGCGGATCGGCCGGGCGTTGTTGCAGAACTCCGTTTTCTGAGGGATTCACACTGCGAATCCAGTGGGCTAAGGGGCGAGTATGAGCAAGCCTGAGCCGACCCGCTACCGCACGATGAACTGGAAGTCCTACAACGATGCCTTGAAGCGGCGCGGGTCCCTTCTGATCTGGCTGGACAAGGACATGGTTTGGCGCGCACCCAAATCCGGATGCAATGGTCGGCCGCCGGTCTTCTCTGATGCCGCGATCCAGTTCTGCTTGATGGTGAAGGTTCTGTTCGGCCTGCCTCTGCGGCAAACGACAGGGATGGTGGCGAGCATCCTTTCGATGGCCGGGCTCGACTGGCGGGTGCCCGATTTCTCGACCCTGAGCCGCAGGCAGAAGCGCATCACGGTTCAGATCACGAGCCGCCGTGCGCCGGGGCCGCTGAACCTGCTGGTGGACAGCACCGGGATCAAGTTTCTTGGTGATGGGGAATGGCTTGCCCGCAAGCATGGCCCGCATCGCCGACGCCAATATCGTAAGGTTCATCTGGCGATGGACACGGCTACAGGTGACATCCGCGCCGTCGAATTCACCTCAAGCCGTGAAGGCGACAGCCCTGTTCTGCCCGACCTGCTCAACCAGATCCCAGAGGATGAACAGATCGGCACCGTCACCGGCGACGGTGCCTTTGACACCCGACGCTGCCACACCGCGATCCTGGATCGAGGCGGCACCGCTATCATCCCGATCCGGAGGAATGGCCGTCTCTGGAAGGAGGATTGCCCCGCAGCCAGGGCGCGCAACGAGATCCTCCGGGCAACCCAGCGCTTGGGCAGGGCCATATGGAAGCGCTGGTCAGGTTATCACGTCCGAAGCAGGATCGAGGCAAGGATGCGCTGCCTCAAGGCCTTCGGTGAACGCATCTCATCACGAGACCCGGACCGCCAGACCGCCGAAATCCATATCCGCATCGCCCTCATGAACCGCTTCAATGCCCTCGGATCCGCCGAGATCAAACGCGTGGCATGAACTCAACGCGGAAAGGGAAAACTGCGCTCACACACTGACTTCTGCAACAACGCCGATCGGCCGGAACGCGTGGTTTTCATAGACGAGACCTCAGTGAAGACCAACCTCACCCGCCTGCGGGGACGTGCCCTGCGCGGCACACGCCTGACCATGGATGCGCCCTTCGGCAGCTGGGGAACACAGACCCTGATCGCCGGGCTCACACCGGATGCCCTGATTGCGCCCTGGTGCATCCGGGGCGCAATGGACGGCCCCGCCTTCGCAGCCTGGGTTCGCGAGGTCCTGATCCCGGAGATCGAGCCGGGAACCGTGGTGATCCTCGACAACCTTGCCACCCACCACAACAAGCAGGCTGCTGAGGCTCTGCGTGCCCATCGCTGCTGGTTTCTCTATCTGCCGCCATATTCGCCGGACCTGAACCCCATCGAAATGGCATTCGCAAAACTCAAGGCGCACCTGCGCAGGATCGGGGCAAGAACATTTACCGACGTCTTCAAGGCCATCGGCGAAGTCTGTGATCTCTTCGATCCCGGCGAATGTTGGAACTACTTCAAGGCCGCAGGATATGTCGCAGGTTAAAACAGAAATGCTTTAGCGCAACGGGAATGTGCCCCCGCAACGAAAAAGGGTTCAGCTATTTCTAGCTAAGCCCTTGTTTAATTTGGCTCCGGCGGTAGGGATCGAACCTACGACCAATTGATTAACAGTCAACTGCTCTACCGCTGAGCTACGCCGGAACACGGGGGCGATATAGCAACCTGTTCAGGGGGCGTCCAGAGCCTTTGTGACAAAATCTTCAGGCAAGCGAAAATCTTGTGCGGGCGGAGGGTTCGCCCTCGGGATCGACCGCGCCAAGCGCCGACAGCGCCAGCAGATGCGCCAGCACGTTGCGGGTTGCGGCAGGCAACTGGGCGGCGGGCACGTCATAGATTCGGGCGGCCAGCGTGGGTGCATCGGCCGGGCCTTGGCGCAGCTGCGTCAGGATCTGCGCGGTGCGTTCGCGGCGGTGGCGGGCCAGCTCGGTCAGGCGGGCGGCGGGGGCCTCGACGGGCTGGCCGTGGGCGGGCAGCAGCCGCGTGGGCGCCAGCGTCGCGATCCGGTCGAGGCTGCGGAAATAGTCGCCCAGATCACCGTCGGGCGGCGAGATCAGCGTCGAGGACCAGCCCAGCACGATATCGCCGCAGAACAGCATGTCCTCGAAGGCGAAGCTGAGGTGGTTGGCGGCATGGCCCGGCGTGTGGATCGCGCGGATGGTCCAGTCGGGGGTCTCGACCACCGCGCCATCGTCGAGGATCTGGTCGGGGGTGAAGCTGTGGTCCAGACCCTCGCCGCCACCGACCAGCCCTTCGGCCGCCATGCGCTGCATCAGGGCCGAGCGTCCGGCAAGCGCATCGCCGAAGGCCAGCACCGGCGCCCCTGTCGCGCGTGACAGGGCGGCGGCGCCTTCGCTGTGGTCCAGATGCGCATGGGTCACGAGGATATGGGTGATGCGCCCGGCCGCGGCCTCCAGAATCGCGGCGCGGTGGCCGGGATCGTCGGGACCGGGGTCGATGACGGCGATATGGCGGCGGCCCAGCAGGAAGGTGTTGGTGCCCGGCCCGGTCAGCGGCGAGGGGTTGGGCGCAAGAATGGTCAGCGGCTGGTGCATGGCAGGTCTTTCGCGGCGGGATCACAGCGGCTAGCCTAGACAGAGGCAGGCAGGATGACCATGGCAAGCGTCAACGAACAGGGCTGGTCGAAACGCATCGTTCCGCGCGGGCTGTATGGCCGGGCGGCGCTGATCCTGTTTCTGCCGGTGGTGGTGGTGACGTTGGTCGTCTCGATCATGTTCCTGCAACGCCATTTCGAGGGGGTGACGCGGCAGATGACATCCTCGATGGCGCGCGAACTGGCCTTCGTGGTGCGCCGGATTGACCGGGCCGATGATGCCGCCACCGCATTGCTGGCCGGGGAAAGCGTCGCCGCGCCGCTGGGGCTGACGCTGCGCATTCCGGCCCGGGCGACGGGCGGCGACCAGCGGCTGTTCTATGATTTTTCGGGCCGCGTCGTGATGGAGGTCCTGCGCGACGAGGTGCCGGGGGTGGCCGCCATCGACCTTGCCTCTGACGACAAGCGCGTGGTGGTGGTGTTGCAGGAACGCTTCGGCCCCTATTCGCTGGAGTTCGACCGGCGCCGGGTCAGTGCCTCGAACCCGCATCAGTTGCTGGTGCTGATGGTGTTCACATCGCTGCTGATGACCGGGATCGCCACGATCTTTCTGCGCAACCAGCTGCGGCCGATCCGTCGCCTGTCCCATGCTGCCGAGGAATATGGCAAGGGCCGGATCGTGCCCTATCGGCCTTCGGGTGCGATCGAGGTGCGCAGCGCCGGCACCGCATTCCTTGACATGCGCAACCGGCTGGAGCGTCAGAACGAACAGCGCAAGGTGATGATGTCGGGGATCAGCCACGATCTGCGCACGCCCCTGACCCGGTTGCGCCTTGGCCTGTCGATGATGTCGCCCGACATGCCCCCCGCCGCCGAAGAGATCTCGGCCATGGAGGAGGACATTGCCGAGATGAACCGGATGGTGGACGGGTTTCTGGATTATGCCCGCGACGAGGCCCGCGACAGCCCCGCCGAGGAGACCAATGTGCAGGCGTTCCTTGACGCCATCGTGGTCGATGCACAGCGCGCGGGTCAGCAGGTGCGGCTGGTCCGCTTTCAGGGCGTTGCGGCGGATCGCGCCACCTTCCGCCCCGACATGATGCGCCGGGCGCTGGACAATCTGGTCGGCAATGCCGTGCGCTATGGCAATCTGGCCGAGATCGACGCGACGCTGGGGCCGCGCAGCCTGCGCATCGGGGTCGAGGATGACGGGCCGGGAATCCCCGAGGACAGCCTGGATGCGGCGATGCGTCCCTTTACCCGGCTGGACCCGGCGCGCGGGCGCAGCAGCGGTCAGGGCACCGGGCTGGGGCTGGCGATTGCGGCGGATGTGGCGCGGGCGCATGGCGGCCAGCTGCGGCTGGGGCGTGGCCCGCGTCTGGGCGGGCTGCGGGCGGAAATCGTGATCCCGCGATGACCCTGCGAATCGCACCGGTGGGGGTCGGGCGAAAATACCGCAAAATATGTTGTATCGTTTCCGTCATATTGAATGGTCCCCGCTCTGCCCCTAGATTGTCCGGACGCAGGGGCCGTGCGTCGCCAATGACGGGGCCGCGGCTTCGGGCAGGAAAGGAACGCAAGACATGAACGATTTCGCTTCTCAGACCTATCCGGTGTTGCCTTTGCGGGACATCGTGGTCTTTCCGCATATGATCGTGCCGCTGTTCGTCGGACGCGAGAAATCGGTTCGCGCCCTTGAAGCCGTGATGGATGCCGACCGCCCGATTCTGCTGGCGGCGCAAAAGGATGCCTCTGTCGATGAACCGGTCGAGGATGGGATCTATCGCACCGGCGCTCTGGCCAATGTGCTGCAACTGCTGAAGCTGCCCGATGGCACCGTCAAGGTGCTGGTCGAGGGGCGCGAACGGGTGCAGATCACCGAATTCGTCGCCAATGATGACCATTTCGAGGCCGCCGCCATCGCGCTGGAGGAAACCCCCGGCGATGAGGCGACCCAGACCGCACTGGTGCGCACCGTCGCCGAAGAGTTCGAGCGTTACGTCAAGGTTCGCAAGAACATCCCCGAAGAGGTCGTGACCGCCGTGGCCGAGGCCGACGAGCCCGCCAAGCTGGCCGATCTGGTCGCGGGCCATATGGGCATCGATCTGGACAAGAAGCAGGACCTGCTGGAAACGCTGGACGTGGCCGCGCGTCTGGAAAAGATCTATGCCCATATGCAGGGCGAGATGTCGGTCCTTCAGGTCGAGAAGAAGATCAAGTCGCGCGTCAAGACCCAGATGGAAAAGACGCAGCGCGAATATTACCTGAATGAGCAGATGAAGGCCATTCAGAAGGAGTTGGGCGATGGCGAGGACGGCCAGAACGAGATCGCCGAGCTTGAGGAAAAGATCGCCGCGACCAAATTCAGCAAGGAAGCCCGCGAAAAGGCCGAATCCGAGCTGAAGAAGCTGAAATCCATGTCGCCGATGTCGGCCGAGGCCACTGTCAGCCGCAACTATCTGGACTGGCTGCTGGCGCTGCCCTGGGGCGTGAAATCGCGCACCCGCAAGGATCTGGTCGCCGCCGAGAAGGTGCTGGACGCCGACCATTACGGGCTGGAAAAGGTCAAGGAACGGATCGTCGAATATCTGGCCGTGCAGTCGCGCAGCCAGAAGCTGAAAGGCCCGATCCTGTGCCTCGTCGGCCCTCCGGGCGTGGGCAAGACCTCGCTGGGACGCTCGGTCGCCAAGGCCACGGGGCGCGAATTCATCCGCATCAGCCTTGGCGGCGTGCGTGATGAAAGCGAGATCCGCGGCCACCGCCGGACCTATATCGGCTCGATGCCCGGCAAGATCATTCAGGCGCTGAAGAAGGCCAAGACGACGAACCCGCTGATCCTGCTGGATGAGATCGACAAGATGGGTCAGGACTTCCGCGGCGATCCAGCCAGTGCGATGCTTGAGGTGCTGGACCCCGAACAGAACTCGACCTTCGTGGACCACTATCTGGAGGTGGAATACGACCTGTCGAACGTGATGTTCGTGACCACGGCCAACAGCTATAACATGCCGGGGCCGCTGCTGGACCGGATGGAGATCATCCCGCTGGCGGGCTATACCGAGGACGAAAAGCGCGAGATCGCGCGCCAGCACCTGCTGCCCAAGCAGATCAAGGCGAACGGCTTGCGCAAGGGCGAGTTCGAGGTCTCGGACGAGGCGCTGACCCATGTGATCCGCTATTACACCCGCGAGGCGGGCGTGCGGTCGCTGGAGCGTGAGATCGCCAAGCTGGCCCGCAAGGCCGTGACCGAGATCCTGAAGGGTCAGGTGAAATCCGTGACGGTGGATGCGCAGAAGGCCGAGGATTATCTGGGCGTGCGCCGCTTCCGCTATGGTCTGGCCGAGAAGGACGATCAGGTCGGGGTGGTCACCGGGCTGGCATGGACGTCGGTCGGCGGCGATCTGTTGCAGATCGAGGCGCTGCGCCTGCCGGGCAAGGGCCGGATGAAAACCACCGGCAAGCTGGGCGAGGTTATGAAGGAATCGATCGACGCGGCTTCCAGCTTCGTGCGCTCGATCTCGCCCGAGATCGGGGTCAAGCCGCCGGAATTCGACAAGCGCGACATCCATGTCCACGTTCCCGAAGGCGCCACGCCCAAGGATGGCCCCTCGGCGGGGATCGCGATGGTCACTTCGGTCGTGTCGGTGATGACCGGCATCCCGGTTCGCAAGGACGTCGCCATGACCGGCGAGGTCACGCTGCGCGGCAATGTGCTGGCCATTGGCGGCCTGAAGGAAAAGCTGCTGGCGGCCTTGCGCGGCGGCATCAAGACGGTGCTGATCCCGGCCGATAACGAAAAGGATCTGGTCGAGATCCCGGACAATGTGAAGACCGGGCTGACGATCATTCCGGTCAGCAATGTCCGCGAGGTGCTGAAACACGCGCTGACCCGCATGCCGGACCCGGTCGAATGGGACGAGGCCGCCGAAGAAGCCGCCGAGGCCGCGCGCCTCGCCAGCCAGCGCGACAGCCGCGGATCCAGCGGCGCGGTGGCCCATTGACGCAAATGTCGGGGCCATTGCGGCCCTGACAGCTCAACGTCAGCTTGCACGAAATCATTGCCGGACCGGATTTTTCCGGCCCGGCTTTCTTTTGTATCCTGTCGAATAATATTGACGTAACGTCATGTTTTAAGCCAACCTGATCACGTAGTTCTGATTAGGAGGTTCAGATGTCTGCCCAGATTGGTTCCGGATCAGGACGGCGATCACTCAGCCGGGAGTTGCCCGAGGATCCGCGCCCGGCCCAGGTTGTTCAGAAACGCGATTTCGTCGATCGGGTGGTGGCCGCCACCGGAGCCAAGAAATCCGAGGTGCGCCCCATCATCGAGGCGACCCTCGATCAGCTTGGCGCGGCCCTTGCCGCCGGGGAAACTCTGGCCGTACCACCCTTCGGCCGGGCCCGCATCAACCGCTCTCGCGACATGCGCGGCAGCGAGGTCATCACCCTGCGTCTGCGCCGAAAGATTTCTGACGGTTCATGACCGCGAAAATGCAGGGGCGGCCCCATCTGCCCCCTTGCATCACTTTGCCCCAGAGTCTAAAAGCCGCCCATCGGGTGATTAGCTCAGCGGTAGAGCGCTTCGTTCACATCGAAGATGTCAGCGGTTCAAATCCGTTATCACCCACCATTACCTCCCCTCGTTTCAGACATACTTATCAGCCCTTCAGACGTTATCTGAAGGCGTTCCGGACATCTTCGTGACCCTTCCAAAGATGTCTGCGGTCACCACGCGGTTACTCGGGGGCATGGCGTAATGTCACCGGATTCAGCTTGAAGGGCACGGAGGCGGGACCAAGGCGTCGGGCCTGCCATTCCCGTTGAAGCGCCTCATAACGGGACGCAAAGCGCCGCTTGGCCTCAGACGGGTCTTTCGTTCCGAGAGATTCCTTGGCGCGATCACGCATGCCAGAGCGGACCAGATCGGCAGGGACATGCACGATCAAATAGTAAGCGCCGGTTTTCTTATGCTTCGTGGGGCTGGGCATTCTCAGGGCCATGTTGACCACCTCTGTGCACCACCGAGGGGCCTTCAAGCCTGTGTTCTCGCATATCTTCTTGGGATCAAAAAAGAAAAAATGGTGCTGTGAGAGAGGATTGAACTCTCGACCTCTCCCTTACCAAGGGAGTGCTCTACCACTGAGCTACCACAGCGCCGTGGAGGGCGTTTAGACAATGAACGGCCGCTATGCAAGGGGGACCTTGTGAATTTCTGGCAGTTTCTACGGGATCGTCGTCCGGTGCGGCTTCGGGTTGGGCAAGCGCGTCGGGCGCGGCGCCCCCAGTTTGCTCAAGCGCCCTGCGCGCTTCTGCCGGCGTCGGATTGCCGAGCGAGGAATGCGGCCTGACGTGGTTATAGTCGCAGCGGCACAGGGCCAGCTTTCGGCGGGCAACGGCCAGGCTTTCGAAGATCTCCTCGTTGAGGTATTCGTCGCGCAGGCTGTCATTGAATGACTCGATGGGCATTGTTGCAGAAGTCGTTTTCAGGACATAATGCCGCTTTTCTCGGCTGAGTTCATGCCACGCGTTCGATCTGGGCGGTGCCGAGGGCATTGAAGCGGTTCATCAGGGCCACGCGGATGTGGATCTTGGCTGTCTGACGGTCGGGGTCCCTCGAGGCGATCCGCTCGCCGAAGGATTTCAGGTTCCTCATCCGGGCCTCGACCCGGCTGCGGACATGGTCGCCGGACCATCTTTTCCAAATCGTCCGGCCGAGACGCCGGGTTGCCCTCAGGATGTCGTTGCGGGCCAGGGCAGCGGGGCAATCTTCTTTCCAGAGGCGGCCATTTCTGCGGATGAGAATGATCCCTGTGCCACCGCGCGCGAGGATCGCCGAATGGCAACGGCGGGTGCCTTCGGCGCCATCACCGGTAACGGTGCCGATTTCCTCGTCTTCCGGGATCTGGTCCAGAAGATCAGGGAGAACGGGGCTGTCGCCCTCACGGCTGGAGGTGAATTCCACCGCCCGGACGTTGCCGGTCGCCGTGTCCATCGCCAGATGGACCTTGCGGTACTGGCGCCGGCGGTGGGTGCCATGCTTCCTCGCCAGCCACTCTCCGTCGCCCAGGAACTTGATCCCGGTGCTATCCACCCGCAGGTTCAGAGGGCCCGGAGCCCGGCGCGACGAAAGCTGGACCGCGATTGTCTTCTGGCGGCGGCTGAGCGTGGAGAAGTCCGGGACCGGCCAGTCCAGACCAGCCATCTCAAGGATGCTGGCGACCAGTCCGGTCGTTTGCCGAAGCGGCAGGCCGAAGAGCACCTTCATCATCAGGCAGAACTGGATGGTGGCGTCGGAGAAGACCGGCGGACGTCCGGGCTTGCCTGCCTTCGGCGCAGGCCAGTCCATGTCCCGGTCCAGCCAGACGAGCAGAGATCCGCGCCGCTTCAGCGCGTCGTTATAGGATTGCCAGTTGGTCGTACCGTAGCGGGCAGGTTCGGGCTTGCTCATGGCAGGCTCTTAACCCACCAGATTCACGCCGTGAATCCCGGATGATGATCAGTTCTGCAACATGTATAACCGCCCCTTGCGCAAGAGGGTTTGTGGATCAGTTTCGCGCGCTGTCGGGTGCTGACATGTATCCGGCCTCTGTTGCGGCCATCGTCATGCCGCCGGCCCGTATGGTGTTCGCGGATCAGGTCCCAAATCAACGCCGCGTGCTCGAAGGCACTTTGTTGCAGGCTGGTTCCTCTGATCCCGTCTCACGACCGTTGCGCCAAACGTCTCCTTGCCCTCTTTTGCTCCGACGTCCTCGCGACCTTGACGGCTTATGCCGCTGCGGCCGGAGCTTTGTAGACGTCACCGTGGGCCATCAAAGCCCAGACGATGCGCGCCATCTTGTTCGCCAGCGCTACCCGCACCAGCATGGGTGGCTTGCGCGTCAGCATTCCGCCCAACCAGGTGCCTGGCCGAGCCGAGGCATGAACGTGCCGCTTGATGACCACGCTGTTGGCGCCGATGATCATCAAGCGCCGCAGGGACCGTTCCCCCATCTTCGTCGTGGCGCCAAGCCGCTGTTTGCCGCCCGTCGAGTGCTGGCGGGGCGTGAGCCCGAGCCATGCTGCAAAGTCCCGCCCCTTCCGGAAGAGTTCAGGCGGGGGAGCAAGTGTGGCGATGGCCGTTGCGATCAGGGGGCCGATGCCCGGGATTGTCATCAAGCGCCGCGCGACTTCGTTATCCTTGGCCCGCCGGCTGATCTCGGCGTCCAGCTTCCCGATCTCCGCTTCGAGGTGTCGGAGCGCCGCGACCAGCACATCAAGTGTGGCGATGGCATCGGCGGGCAGACCGCTGTCGGGGTCCTCGATGATCGCAATCAGCCGAGCCGCGTTGCCAGCACCCTGCGGCACGATCTGACCGAACTCGCCCAAATGCCCACGCAGGGCGTTGATTGCCTGTGTGCGCTGCCGGATCAGAAGTTCCCGGATGCGGAAGACCATTGCCGCCCCCTGGGTCTCCTCACTCTTTACGGGCACAAAACGCATCGTCGGGCGTGTCGCCGCTTCGCAGATGGCCTCGGCATCGGCCATGTCGTTCTTCTGGCGCTTGACGAAGGGTTTGACATAGGCAGGCGGGATCAGCCGCACCTCGTGCCCGAGCTTGCCAAGCTCGCGGCCCCAGAAGTGCGCGCCACCGCAAGCTTCCATCGCGACAACGCAGCTCGGCTGCTGGCTGAAAAACGGCAGAACCTGATCCCGCCTCAGTTTCTTGCGAAAAAGAACACGCCCCAAGGCATCAGCCCCGTGAGCCTGGAACACATTCTTCGCCAGATCGAGCCCGACAGTGATAACCTCCGACATGACCGCTCTCCTATGTGGATCATCGCAAACCCACCCTGGCACACAGATGCCGTCGGGGGGCGGTTACACCATCAACGCCCATCGAAGCCCTCCCGATCCAGTTGACGCCAGAGGAATGCGTCGCGCCGGGCACGATCCGGCAGCCGTGCCGGATCGGACCGCTTCGCCAAGTGTTCGTAATAGGTGGACGGGGCGATCCCCAGAACCCGGCAGACCGGCCCGGCACCAAAGACACCACGGTGATCGTCGAGAAATGCGATCATTTGCGGAAAGGGGCGGTCGAGTATCCGCCGCAGCGAAATACGCGCTCGCCTTGCGCAAGATCTCGTTGGCCTGGCGCAGTTCCCGGTTCTCCCGCTCCAGCGCCTTCATCTTCTCGGCCATGTCGGTCGGGATACCAGCCCGCTTGCCGCTGTCGACCTCGGTCTTCTTGACCCACTCGTTCAGCGTCTGGGGCGCACAGCCGATCTTCGCGGAAATCGACATGACTGCCTGCCAGCGCGATCCATGCTGACTCTCATTGTCGAGAACCAGGCGCACAGCACGCGCGCGCACTTCGGGGGAAAACTTGTTCGTCGTCTTGCTCATGATGCTCCATCCTACTCAGGAGTTGGAGCCTCCGGCAAACCCGGGGCGTGTGTGGATACCCCCGGTTTGGCAAGCTAAATCTTCGGTTTGTCGGCGGGGTCTTCGATCGGACGTGTGTCAGGCCTCTCAGCGTGGCCTTCCACGACGCCACGGGCCGGTATGCTGTTCGGAAGGCTGGGTTCACATCGGTTCAGAGAGCTGCATGCGCTCGAGCCCCGGGACTGAATCTTCCTGCCTTGAACTTCGAAGTCCGTGTCGCCTACTCCTCGTCGATCGCTCACCCCGGCCTTTCGGCCATGCCGTGCCGTCGCCCCTTTCCGGGCTCGGGTCACGCCATTCTGTAATCCTGTTCTTTTGTCGTCAGCGCCCAGATCATCCGGGCCATCTTGTTCGCCAGCGCAACGGCCGCGACCATCTTCGGTTTGCGCATCACCAGCGCGGCCAGCCAACGGTTCGCGCTGCCCCCCTTGCGGACAACCCAGCGGATCACACTCATGGCACCGACGATCAGCAGGCGGCGGATATCGGTCTGCCCCATTTTGCTGACCGAACCCAGTCTGGTTTTTCCACCCGTCGACCTCTGTTTCGGCACCAGGCCGAGCCAAGCGGCAAAATTGCGCCCACTGTCGAACGTGGCAAGATCCGGTGCGAATGCCGCAACAGCTCCGGCGGTGACCGGGCCGATCCCGGGGATGGTGCACAGCCGACGAAGTTGCGTATCTGTCCTTGATGCGGCCTCGAGTTCTTCCGCCAGTCGTCCGATCACCTCTGTCAACCTCGCGATCTGCTCGACGTAGATCGCGCCCATCTCCCGAACATGGCCTGGCACATCGCTGGCCGGATCTGCCAGTGCATTCTCCAGAACCTTCAGGCTCGCGGGCCCCTTCGGCGCCACCAGCCCGAACTCGGCCAGATGTCCGCGGAGGGCGTTGATGAGCTGCGTGCGCTGCCGCACCAGACATTGATGCGTCCGAAACGCCACTGCGCGGCCCTGCGTCTCGGCACTCTTCACGGCCACGAACCGCATGGTCGGGCGCGACGCGGCCTCGGCGATGGCTTCGGCATCCGCCTTGTCGTTTTTCTGTCGTTTCACGAACGGTTTCACATACACCGCTGGCACCAGACGCACCTCGTGACCGTGGGACTGCGCCACCCGGCCCCAGTAATGCGACGTGGCGCAGGCCTCCATCGCCACCACGCAGGCCGACTGTTCGGCAAGGAGATTCGTCAGACGGGTCCGCGACAGCACACGGTTATATAGAACCGCCCCGTCCAGCCCGATCGCGCAGACCTGGAAACTGCCCTTCGCCAAGTCGATCGCCAACATGCTGATCGTTGTCATCATTGATGTGCCCTCCGTTCGGTTTCGATGCAACCATCATGGCATAAGAGATGCCGATGGGTGGGGGCATCCACCGCATCAGTTCAAGGTAGGCCGACCAACTACCGCACCGCCGCTGATATGATCATGTCCGTTCGCAGGCAGATCGATGCCGAAGATTACGATATTCACGGATTGCGATATTCGGCAGCCTCAGAACTGGCCGCAGTGGGATGTAGCGATGACCTGATTGCCGCCATCACCGGCCACACAACGGCGTCTATGGTCCGCAAATATGCCGGTACCGCCCGTCAAAAGGTGCGGGCGATTGAGGCCCAGAAACTGCGGAAATAGGGGTGGAACGAACGGGGGCACGAACAGCGAATGTTGCCACCGAAATTCACCAGCATGAAGAAAGCTTCGCTAACCTATTGATTTTATTTGGAGGTGGGTACCGGAATCGAACCGGTCTTCACGGATTTGCAATCCGGTGCGTAACCTCTCCGCCAACCCACCGCCGTCGAGAGTGCGCCTCAGATAAAGGATCATCGCCGCGCATGCAAGCCGCGAATGGGCGTGCCAGGATGTGCGGCGTTGCCCAGCTTTCAGAATCGTGGCAATAAACGCTCAACGCAGGTCGAGCAGAGGTTTCAGACATGACCGATTTCGCCGCACGGCGCACCATGATGGTCGACACTCAGGTTCGCCCCAACGATATCACCCGCCTTCCGGTGATCGAGGCGATGCTGGCCGTCCCGCGCGAGGAATTCGTGCCCACCGCGCGCAGGACCGTCGCCTATTCCGAGGAAAACCTGGATCTGGGTGGCGGGCGCATCATGCTGGAGCCGCGCACGCTGGCCAAGATGATCGATGCGCTGGATATCCGGGCCGGGGATCTGGTGCTGGATCTTGGCTGCGGGCTTGGCTATGCGCCCGCGGTTCTGGCCCGCATCGCCCAGACCGTCGTCGCCATCGAGGAAAACGAGGACATGGCCGCCGAGGCCGAGCAGCGTCTGAACGCGGCGGGTATCTTCAACGTCGCGGTGATGGCGGGGCCGCTGGTGGCGGGCAATGCCGCGCAGGCGCCCTATGACGCAATTCTGATCGAGGGCGGCGTCGAGGAACTGCCCGGCGCGATTCCGGATCAGTTGAAGGAAGGCGGCCGCATCGTGGCGCTGTTTCTGGAAGGCGCGCTTGGGGTGGTCCGGCTGGGGCAGAAAGTGCAGGGGCAGGTTACGTGGCGCTATGCCTTCAACGCCCATGCGCCGCTGCTGCCCGGTTTCGCCAGGGAACGGGGGTTCAGCCTGTGATCGGTCTTTCCGCCCTCCGCCGTCTTTCCGCCGCTGCCGTTTTATCGCTGGCAACCGCCCTGCCCGTCATGGCCGAATCGCTGGCCGATACGATGGTCGCCGCCTATCGCCATTCCGCGCTGGTCGAGCAAAGCCGCGCCGTGCTGCGCGCCGCCGATGAAGATGTGGCGACCGCCGTCGCCGCGCTGCGTCCGGTGCTGCAATGGGCCGCCAGTCATTCGGTCAGCAAGCCCGAGGATTCGTCCTCGTCGCGCTCCAGCTCCCTGTCGCTGGGGATGGAAATGACACTGTACGACTGGGGCCGGTCGCAGATCGCCATCGATGCCGCGAAAGAGCAGGTTCTGGCCACCCGTCAGGCGCTTGTGGGGGTCGAGCAGGACATCATTCTGGCCGCCACCATCTCGTTCTTCGACGTGCGCTCCGCGCTGGAGCAGGTGGCGCTGATGGAGAACTCGGTCCGGGTGATCGGGCAGGAACGGCAGGCGGCGCGGGACCGGTTCGAGGTCGGAGAGATCACCGTGACCGATGTCGCGCAGGCCGATGCGCAACTGGCGGCTTCGCGCGCGCAACTGGTCGCCGCACAGGGTGATCTGGAAATCGCCCGCGAAAACTATATGGCCGCAACCGGTCGCCAGCCGGGCACATTGGCCGCACCGCCACCACTGCCGACGCTGCCGGCCAATGTCGATGCGGCGCGTGCCGTGGCACAGCGCAACCATCCCAGTGTCCTTCAGGCGCAGCGTTCGGCCGCCGCCGCCGAACTGGGCATCGCCGCAGCGCGGGCCGAGCGTAACCCGACCCTGTCGGGCTCGGTCGCCGCGCAGGTCCAGCGCGGGCTGACCCAGGGCTTGGGCGGCGGGCTTGGCGAGTACCGGACCCAGCGGGGGCTGTCGGCGGGGGTGAATCTCAGCCAGACGCTCTATGCCGGGGGGAGGCTGTCGGCCAGCCTGCGCAAGGCGATGGCCAATCGCGATCAGGCCCGGGCCACGCTGCTGAACGTCTCGCGGCAGGTCAGCCAGGAGGTCGGCACGGCCTGGGCGAATATCAATGTGGCCCGCGCCCAGATCAGCGCCATCGACGAGCAGATCTCGGCGGCGCAACAGGCCTATGACGGCGTGCGCGAAGAGGCGACACTGGGCGCGCGGACGACGCTGGACGTGCTGGATGCCGAACAGGCGCTGCTGGAGGCACGGGCCGACAAGATCACTGCGGAAGCCAATCTGCAATTAGCACATTATCAACTATTGGCTGCTATGGGTTTGTTGACGGTAGAGCACCTCAACCTCGGGATTCCAACCTATGACCCATCGCAATATTACAACGCCGTGCGCAATGCGCCTGCATCCAGCAGGCAAGGCGAAAGCCTTGACCGCGTGCTTCGGGCCATCGGCCGCGACTAAGGCCCTCACGGATGGGGGTCGCCATGGCTGACCCCCACCGCATCGCGACGCCCCGCCCCTCGGCGCAACGCCTGTCCGAAGATATCGGCGATGTGCTGACCGCCATCCGCCGCCTGATCGCCGAGGATGAGGCGCTGGTCACCGCCCGGAACGGCGTCATGCAATCGCGTTCAGACGCCGCCGCAAGACTGATCGAGACCCCGCGAGAAGAGGTTGAAGACCCGGCAGAGGCGCTGGCCCGTCGCTATGGCGGCAATGCCGCTCTGGCCCGGCAGATGGCGCAAGAGGGCAGCGATCTGCTGACCCGCCATCCCCGCGTGACCGAAACGGATGACGATACTGGCAGCGACACGGCCGACAGTGGTGGTGACTGGCCACTGGGGAATCTGGCAAACGCGCCTGACGCCCCGCGCCCGTTGGCGGTCGCAGATCCGATTGCAGAACCGCATAACGATCTGGCCCGGCGCATCGCCGCAACCATCGCGGACGACGACGCAGATCAGAACGGGGATCAGCCCCCTGCACCCATCTGGGCGCCGCTCAAGCTGGTCAGACCGACTGCACCGCAAGACGACCCGGCACAGGTGGCGCAGTCAACTCCCCCCGTCGCGTTTGATGAGGATTACGACTGGAAGGCGCGCATGCGTCCCGATCCGGTCGAAGCCAACGCCGCTGCCGAAGATCCGGGGATCCCCCTGTCCGCCGCCGAACAGGATGAGCAACCGTCCGATGCGGCACCGGCCCAGCCGGATGAGGTGGTGCTGACCATGCCGCTGACACCGGCGCTGGACCCGCAACCCCTTGCCGGTTTCCCGCTGCCCTTCACGGTCTCCTCCTTTGGCATCGACTTGTCCAACCGGATCGCGCCGGATACCAGCACCGATATGCCGAAGGCCGAGGCGCAGACCGCCCCGACAGAACCCGAAAGCCCGGCAGACGTCCTGTCCAGCGAAGAACAAAGCATCCGCGAGCTGCTGCGCGAAATGATCCGAGAGGAACTTTTCGGCGAACTCGGCCAGCGGTTCTCCCGCAACCTGCGCACCGTCATCCGGCGCGAGGTCGCCGTGATGATCGACGATCAGTTGGAGCGGCTCTAGACCAACAAGCGGGCGGGGATTGATGCCCGCCCGCCCCGACCCAGAATTGCCCCTTGATCGGCAAAACCTTTCGCTGCAACGCAGCACTTGCCTGAATCATCCCTGCGCTTTAGGTTGCCCGCCACGCCAGAGAGGGGCGGGAGGAGCGGGATGCAGATCTGTCGCAGCAAGCAATCGATGCGCGATTGCGTGGCCGAATGGCGCGCGTCCGGCCGGCGTGTGGCCCTTGTGCCCACAATGGGCGCGCTGCATCGGGGCCATCTGGCCCTGTGCAGACATGCGCGCGACTGGCTGGACGCCCGTGGCGGCGGACGGCTGGTCACCTCGGTCTTCGTCAATCCGACCCAGTTCGGCCCGAATGAGGATCTGGCCACCTACCCCCGCGACGAGGAAGGCGACCTGCGCCTGTTGCGCGATATCGGTGCGGATGCTGCCTTCCTGCCTTCGGTTCAGGATATCTATCGCCCCGGCGCCCAGACCGTGGTCGAGGTCACCCGCCTCTCGCGGATCCTCACCGGCAAGCTGCGCCCCGGCCATTTCCGCGGCGTCACGACCGTGGTGTCCAAGCTTTTCAACATCATCGGCCCTGATGCCGCGGCCTTCGGCGAAAAGGATTACCAGCAACTGACCGTGATCCGGCAGATGGTCGCCGATCTGGACATGCCCGTGCAGATCATCGGCGTGCCGACCGTACGCGAAGCCGACGGGCTGGCCATGTCCTCGCGCAATCTGCGCCTCACGCCACAGGACCGCGCTGCCGCCCCGATCCTGTGTCAGGCGCTGAACCGGGCGGAGCAGATGATCGCCACAGGCGCCACCCTGCCCGCCACCCTCCAGGAATTGCGCCGACATCTCGCCACCGAACCCCGTGCCGAGATCTGCTCGATCGACATCCGCGATGCCGACGACCTGTCGCGCATCACCACAATCCGGCAGCCGGTCGTGATCCTGCTGGCAGTGCGCTTCGGCACCGTCATGCTGATCGACCAGCGCGTCGCCTGCCCGTAAGGAGCCCCCATGTCCACGCAAGCCCCGATCCGCCGCATCACCGTGCCCCAGATCGCCGCCCGCAAGAACGGCCAGCCCATCGTCGCACTGACCGCTTATACCGCGCCGATGGCCAGGCTGGTCGATGCCCATGCCGAGGTGATCCTGGTCGGCGACAGCCTCGGCATGGTCGTCCACGGCCTCGATTCGACCATCGGCGTGACGATGGAGATGATGATCCTGCACGGTCAGGCCGTCATGCGCGGCAGCCAGCGCGCGCTCGTCGTGATCGACATGCCTTTCGGCAGCTATGAGGAAAGCCCCGCGCAGGCCTTCCGCAACTGCGCCCGGATCATGGCCGAAACCGGCTGCGGCGCGGTGAAACTCGAAGGCGGCGCCCGCCTTGCCGAAACCATCCGCTTCCTGACCCAGCGCGGCATCCCGGTCATGGCCCATATCGGCCTGACACCCCAGGCCAGCAATGTGATGGGCGGCTTCCGCACGCAGGGTCGTGATGAAGCCAGCTGGCCCGCCCATATCGCCGATGCCCGCGCCGTGACCGAGGCCGGCGCCTTCGCCACCGTCGTCGAGGGCGTCATGGAACCGCTCGCCGACCGCATCACACAGGCGATCACCGCCCCCACCATCGGCATCGGCGCCTCTGCCCGCTGCGACGGCCAGGTCCTCGTGCTCGACGACATGCTGGGCCTGTCCGGTTGGGTTCCCCGTTTCGTGCGCAAATTCGGCGACCTCGGCCCTCGCGCCGAACAGGCCATCGCCGCCTATGCGGCAGCTGTCCGCGACCACAGCTTCCCGGCCCCCGAACAGACATATCGCGCGGAATAGCCCGACCCCCGGCCCATCTCTGGTGCGCAAATATCCCGGGGGAATCCCCGGAACGGGGATGGGGGCAGCGCCCCCTGCCCGCCTACAGCATCGAGGGAACGACCAGATCCGGCGGGCGGTGGCCGTCATCGAAAGTCTTGATATTGATGATGACCTTTTCGCCCATCTCGGCGCGCCCCTCGACCGTGGCCGACCCCATATGCGGCAACAACACGACATTGGGCAGTTCGCGCAGCCGGGGGTTGATCTCATGCCCATGCTCGAACACGTCCAGCCCCGCGCCCGCGATCTCGCCCGCGCGCAGCATCCGGGTCAGGGCGTTCTCGTCGATCACCTCCCCGCGCGAGGTGTTCACCACCACGGCCGAGGGCTTCAGCAGCTTCAGCCGCCGCGCGTTCAGCAGATGGAAGGTCGAGGGCGTATGCGGCGCATTCACGCTGACGATGTCCATCCGCGCCAGCATCTGGTCCAGGCTTTCCCACCAGGTTGCCTGAAGATCGGCCTCGATCTCGGGGCGCAGCCGTTTGCGGTTGTGGTAATGGACCTGCATGCCAAAAACATTCGCCCGCCGCGCCACCGCCTGACCGATCCGGCCCATGCCCAGAATGCCCAGACGCCGCCCGCCGACGCGCCCGCCCAGATGCGCGGTGGGGGCCCAGCCCTGCCAGCGCCCGGCCTGCATCTCGGCCATGCCCTCGGGGATGCGCCGGGTCACGCTCAGGATCAGCGCCATGACCATGTCGGCGGTATCCTCGGTCACCACGCCGGGCGTGTTCGACACCAGAATCCCGCGCTGACGGGCCGACAGCACGTCGATATGATCCACGCCCGCGCCGTAATTGGCGATCAGCTTCAACCGCCCGCCCGCCTGCGCCAGCATGTTGGCGTCGATGTGATCGGTCACGGTTGGCACCAGAACGTCGCAATTCTGCATCGCCACGACCAGTTCATCCCGGCTCATCCGCCGGTCGCTTTCGTTCAGCGACACGTCGAACAGCTCGCTCATGCGGGTTTCCACCGTCTCGGGCAGGCGCCGGGTGACGGAAATCCGCAGTCGCTGACGTGCCGGCGAGGAGGGATTGCTGCTCATGGTAACCTCACTTTCTCGAACTCGTGTCGAACCGCGCACTTCCAAAGTCGGACGGCTTTTGGCAAACTGCCTGCGTCGCGGGGCATGCACAAGACCCCACGGGGTCGGATCATGGCGGGAACGCAGCACACTGGCCAGCAGGCATGAGGGCGACCGGGTCTCCGGTCAGGCAGGAACGGGAAACGAATGACGGCACGAAACGGGTTCGGGCATCTCAGGCTGATGGGTCTGACGATGATCATGGCTGCTGCGATGGTCTCTCACATGGCGCATGGCATGCGGCCCGGGGAAGAGGTGCAACTGGCCCAGGGCACCCCGTCAGCCGATGCGCAGATCAGCCGCGAAACCGAAGGTGATGGCATTGGTCGCGGCGCGGTCACCAACCTGCCTGTCCCCCGCTATGTCAGCCTGAAGGGGGGCGAAGGCAATGTCCGGCGTGGCCCCAGCCTGTCGCATCGCATCGACTGGGTGTTCCGCCATGCCGGGATGCCGCTGCGCGTCACCGCCGAATTCGGCCATTGGCGCCGGGTCGAGGACAAGGACGGCGCCGGCGGCTGGGTGCATTACGCTTTGCTGTCGGGCGTGCGCACCGCGCTCGTGACCGAGGATATGGTCGAATT
Organism: Paracoccus alcaliphilus; assembly: GCF_028553725.1. Lineage (NCBI taxonomy): Bacteria > Pseudomonadati > Pseudomonadota > Alphaproteobacteria > Rhodobacterales > Paracoccaceae > Paracoccus > Paracoccus alcaliphilus. The sequence continues at coordinate 1,894,471 of NZ_CP067124.1, read as the reverse complement.
GCGCGCCCGCCCCAACCCCGATTCCGATGTCGTGGCCCGGGCCGAAATGGGCGCCATCGTCCGGCTGGGAGAATGTAATCCGCAATGGTGCCGCATCTCGGGCGGCGGGCAACGGGGCTGGGTATCCAAGACCTCGATCTGGGGCGTCGATCCGGGCGAGATCCGCGACTGATACCTGACTTTACGGCGGCGTTTCGCCCTGCCCTCTGAAGCGATTCAATCTGCCAAAATCTCTCGATGCCCTTTCCGGACAGCGACCAACACCCCAATAACGCAGACGCTGAAGCCGTCTCGCATAATCCTCACCTGTGCGGTATATACGGTTTTTCCGCTCATCAAGCGTCGCTGACTAGGTATGTCGCGGCGCGTTACGGCCCGGCAGGCAAACACCTGAACTGAACACTTGCCCCGCTCATATCGAGCGGGGCTTTTCCATTGAAACGAAAGGAGCAGGCCAATGGCCACCAGTATCAAAAAACAGTTGTTCGTCGCATCGACCCCGCCCGCGCCCAAAGACGAGGACGACTATCAGGCTGCGACGTGAATGGAAGTGAAGGGCATCGTCTCCATCGGCGAGATCGGTTTTCCTCACGCCACCATCGACCGTAGGCGCTTTTGGCTGGGGCGCAACCAACACCCATGTGGACATCCCTGATCCTAGATCGGGAAGGGACTTAAACAACTTGCGAACGAACGGGATCTGGCGTGCGCATGGCGCGGTGCTCAATGTACCCCCGATTGGTATCATGCAGGTGCTGCATGGTGGTCAGGCCGCAGGTTACGCCGCGCAGCTCGCTATCGGAATCCAAGCAAATCGCATTTTAGCCCGGAAATGCGAGGGGGACATCTGGAACTCGTGGTATGAGATCAGAACGACAGCCAACACCACCGTGGACAGCAATGGCTTCGTCAAAGCTGCCTCGCCGATCCTACGCCTGTTTGCTGACGGCTTCATCGAGGAACCCGTGCAGCAGACCGAGGCCGAAGTCACCCGAACCACAACCGGCACATATCGAATTGCGAACACGGTGGGTCTGGCCGCGACCGGCTGGCAGATCGAGGTTCCCCGCGACCACAACGGCAATATCCTGTGCCATGTCGAGACTGCGTGGGACGGTGATGACCTGACGGTCTCGGCATCCTAAAGCATTTCTGTTTTAACCTGCGACATATCCTGCGGCCTTGAAGTAGTTCCAACATTCGCCGGGATCGAAGAGATCACAGACTTCGCCGATGGCCTTGAAGACGTCGGTAAATGTTCTTGCCCCGATCCTGCGCAGGTGCGCCTTGAGTTTTGCGAATGCCATTTCGATGGGGTTCAGGTCCGGCGAATATGGCGGCAGATAGAGAAACCAGCAGCGATGGGCACGCAGAGCCTCAGCAGCCTGCTTGTTGTGGTGGGTGGCAAGGTTGTCGAGGATCACCACGGTTCCCGGCTCGATCTCCGGGATCAGGACCTCGCGAACCCAGGCTGCGAAGGCGGGGCCGTCCATTGCGCCCCGGATGCACCAGGGCGCAATCAGGGCATCCGGTGTGAGCCCGGCGATCAGGGTCTGTGTTCCCCAGCTGCCGAAGGGCGCATCCATGGTCAGGCGTGTGCCGCGCAGGGCACGTCCCCGCAGGCGGGTGAGGTTGGTCTTCACCGAGGTCTCGTCTATGAAAACCACGCGTTCCGGCCGATCCGCGATGGCTGGCAAGCGATGCTCGAACCAGTCGGTTCGCCGCTGTCTTACCCTGGCACCGCGGCGTTCGGCGGCCACCAGCGACTTTTTTTATAGGTGAACCCAAGCCGCGACAGCAGACTGGCAATGGACGAGTGATGGACACGAACGCCTTCCGCTGCGACCAGCGCGTCCCTGAGTTCGAACAGCGTGATGTCGGGATCCTGTGCGAGCAGTTCCTCGAAAAAGGCCCGGTGCGGGGCAAGCTTTCCATGCCCTTTGGGACGTCCCTGGGGCAATGGTTCGGCATGCCCCCTGGTCCTGATCGCCCGGCCCCAACGTGCTCCGGTCGCCGGCGAGAGTTTCAGCCGCAGCGCCGCCGCCCGACCGCTTAAACCCTCCTCGATATATAGCTGAAACCGCGTCCGGAGCGCCGACGGCAATGGTGCTGACATGATCTATCCTCCCAGACAGAAGGGAATCACGATCCGCGCTGCGACGGAACCCCAAACGATTCAGGGTTCAGTAGAAATACTTTAGCCTCTCTGGAATGAGGGCCGATGGATCGCGGGCGAGGCCATCGATGTGCCGGATGGGCGCTGGATCAACGTGCGGCTGCATGAGCCGCAGGGCGAAGCAGCGGATCGCGAGCATTTGGCTGAAGCGAGAGCGGCGCATCTGGAGCTTGAGCGCGCCGAAGCGGACGAGAAGGCCGCAGCGATGGCAGTAGCAGAGCTGGCCGCCAGCAGGTCACCGACCAGAGCGAATAACGGCAATCCGAAACGATCTCACTTCCCCGCCAAGTGCTGGCCATTTCATGCAACAGGAGCGACGAATGTCCTTGGAATATGACCCGAAGATCCGTTTTGGCAATCTCGTGACGATCGGCGTGGTGCTGGCGGGGATCATCGCGTCATTTGCCGTCGCGCAATACCAGATCGCCGACATGGGCCGGCGCATGGAGCACATGCAATCCGAGTCCAGCGAAAAGGCCGCGCGGCTGGAGATGATGGGCAGGGGAACTTGAGCGGAACCGCCATGCCCATCAACAACGACACTAAGCCGGCGATTAAGAGCAGACAATAGGCAGCATTACCGATGCGGTCCGCTGTCCGACGATGTTGAAACGGGCAGGAAAAATGGGCGCGCCCTCACTCGTTCCCTCAGCACAGCTAGAGCACTCATTACGGCACACTATACGCTGTCCCTAGTCCTGGAAGAACGCAGGACACTAACTGTGGTTCCACTAATGGGGATTTTTCAACCGAGCCACACCGCTCGATACCACAACACGGTCACTCGAAAACACGCTTGCCATGTCGCTCGGCTGTGACGCTGTTCTGGCCGAATCTGACGCGGAAGTCATCCTGTCCTTATGGTCAGGCATTCCCCACCTGAAAGGCAAGCCGGACCCGAAGGTGGGCCAAGATCCCTGATGCAGCAAAAAGCTAGATGTGACCTTGGCGCGGCCTCGCAAAAAATGTGCGCACGCGAGACGGCAAAGCCATAGCACGAAAAATCAGCCGTTCAATCGCGTCGTCATCATTCCCGAAGGCGCAGCAGTTCGCGCTCGATCGTGTCCAGCGCATCCGGATCACCGGCGCGCGCGGCCGCTATGGCTTCGTGAACGCGCTCCCACGAAGGATGATCATCCGCGATCAGGCGGCCGTCCATATGGGCGACGGTCAGGGCGTGCATATAGACTATGCGATATGGCGGACGCCGGATAGCTTCATCGCGCATGTCGCGCAGGCGTTTGTGCAGGCGGGTGAAAATCATTGCCCATAGATAGGGCGCAGGCCGCAGCGGCCAAGGCCTCAACGCAATCTCGTTACCTCCGCCCGCCTCGCGCGGGTTTTTCACATGGAGGTTCACATGCCCGTCTATCCGATCACCGACAGTTGGTCCGACCCGATCTCGCTGCAAGCCGGTGACATCGTCCAGAACCACAGCCCGCACCCGATCGACGTCTGCCCGGGCGAGCCGGACGAGGCGAACCGGTTGCGGCTGCTGGGCTATGTCGGCGCGTTTCAGGTCGATGATGCGGTGACCATTGTCGCGCGCGGCACCTCTCATGGCAGTTCCGCGCTGACCGTTGTCCGAGGGTTCTGACAATGAACAGCTTCTGGCCACCCTTCCGGATCCGCATCGGTCTCAATGGATCGTCACCGGCGGCGCGGGCGAGATCACCGTTAACGCAATACCGACACCAACTGCCTTGATTGCCGCGAACGGCGCTGGCACGATCACGATAGAGGGCTTAACACCATGACAAAACGCATCATCGCAACAGACGCAGATCTGACGGGGGATGAGATCATCTACACCACCCGGCGCGCACTCCCCATGACTATCAGCGGTCTGTCGGCGGGAATGTGGTATCTGCTGAATACCACCATGTCAGAGGCTATCAGCGTGGCAGCAGCGCCTGTCGAGCCCGGTGACTTCGCCCGCACTGCTTCCACAGACACCACACGCACGATCCACAGCGGCCACAGCTTGACCGACTCCTATGTGCATATCGGACCGTGGCCCGGCAATATGAGGTCGGTCCTCGAGTCAGTTGGCTACACAGATACGTATAACCGAGAGATCAAATCCACGGTTCCCGGCAGCATGATTCAATACCGTTGGGAACACGATGGCAATCTCACTGAGGGCGAACGCGCTGTAGAAGATATCGACCAATTTCACACCCTGATGATCACCGAGGGCGGTCCACCCCCGCGCACGACCAGCGAAGGTATGGTCAACACGCTGGATTATTTCTGCAAGTTCACTGCCAACACCATCGAAAACGGTGCAGGCAACGAGGTTATCCTGTGGTCGATCTGGCCCGACCTGAATGGCCCCGGTGGCACAGAACCGCCCGCTGAATGGGCGGGATATACGTTCCGCACCGGCCTGCCTGAATATGAAAACAGTTTCAAATACATGGCAGACTACGCGACATGGAAAATGCGGCAGCTTTACCCGTCGCTGCCCGAAGATTGGCGCGTCTGGCTGATCCCCGGCCACAAATGGATGGAGCGTGTTTACGACGACATTCAGAACGATCTGGTGCCGGGCATCACGGATATTCAGGAACTGTTCGGGGATGGTATTCATCCCGACACTACCGCATGTTATGGCCTGTCGTGCCTCGTGGCGACCTGCCTGTATCAGGTCAATCTGACCGAGGCTGAAAACGTCTGGATCATGCCGGAATTTGAAAACCACGATGGAACCCACCCTGCTGTGCCGCAGGCGCTGGCCGAATATTTCTGGCAGATCGCATGGGAAATCGCGACCACCTATGAACCCATCGGCATGGGCGGAACCGAAGGCGCGGCGATGAAATGGCAACCATCCGATGGCGATCCGATGCCGAACTGGACGCTGGATGGCCCCAATACTGGTGGCGGGGGGTGATCCCGACCCGAAGCCTGGCGATCTGCCGACATTTGTGTTCACTGCCGCCGCTGATGATCTGTCCGACCTGACGGGTATGACAGGGACGCAGCCGACCGTTGAAGATGGGGTGCTGCAATTCGAAGGAAGCGAGGCCCTTGATGGCGACCTGATCTTGGGGAATAGATACTTGGTCATATCCATCATGATCCCCGGCACTCTTCCCCAAAGTATCAACCCTGTCATCGCTGGGTTCAGGGCCAGCGATACCCCCGGCTGGAATGACCACGGACCTGTAGCCGCAGTCTATATTGGCTTTAACGGGTCGTTCGGCCTAGTTGTGAATGGCGGCGACGACGAAGATGTGGCGGGCAACCCCTTTGCCGACAAATGGCATACCTTGGAAATCTGGACGGATACCGAAGGCGTATATGGCTTGGTCGATGGCGTCCACTCCATGAGCGTTTTAGGGGAAATTCCTGAGACCGTTGTCGTCAGGCTTTTCGCCTGGGGCGAACTGGCCTGCCACGTCGCCGCCATCGGCATCTGTGATTATGTCCCCAACGCCGAAGGCCGGGACGCAGCGCGTGCATGGGCGCAGGGCGCGATACCGGTCTGATCAGACGCCGCTAGCCCGAACCAACACAGCCCGCCCTCACCGGCGGTTTTTTCATGGAGAACTGACAATGGCCAATGCATCGGTGCGCTACATCGTAAGCGCGACGACGAGGTCCTATGCAGCGCGGCTTGACGCTTGGTCGTAGCACCAGGACATGAGGTCGTCGATGCGGGATCTGGGGTGTCCGTCGAGGATGGCCCGGAGGGTATCGGCGAGGTAGCCGACGGGGTTCACGCCGGACAGCTTGCAGGTGGCAACCAGCGAGGCGAGCATGGCCCAGTTCTCGGCGCCGATTTCGTTCCCTGCGAAGAGGGCGTTCTTCCGGGTCAGCGCGATCGGACGGATCTGGTTTTCGACCGGGTTGGTGTCCAGCTCGAGGGTGCCATCGTCGATAAAGCGGGTCTCGTCGACGAAGATCCGGTCGGCGGCGCGCAGGTGGACCTTCATGTGGTCGATCACGGGCATCAGGTGGAAGCAGGCGCGGCCGGCCCAATTGCCGAATGTGCCGCGGTCGAGGTGGAGCCCCTGCCGCTCGAAGATCCCCGCCTGGCGGTAAAATGGAAGGTGGTCGCCGAACTTCGAGATGATGATCCATGCGATCAGCCGCTCGGTGGGCAGGCCGCCCGGCACGACGTGCTCGGGCGCATGAGCCTGCACCACGGCCTGCGAGCAGCGGCGACAGGCATATCTGGGGCGCCGCGTCACAAGAACCTGGAACTGCGCTGGGATCACGTCGAGCCGCTCGGAGACATCCTCCCCGATCCGGGCCATCTCACTACAACCGCAGGGGCAAAGGGTGCTGGCCGGCTCGATCACGCGCTCGACCCGGGGCAGATGCCCACGGTTGCGCGCGGGCTTGCGAGGTTCTTCTCCTTGCGCCCGGGCAAGCGCGGCTTCAGCCTTCTCCTGTGCGGCCTCAAGCACGCCCTGGGCCAGTTCGGCGTCCTCGAGCGGCAAATTGAACTGGTCGGGTGACAACTTCTCGGAACTCTTGCCAAAGCGCTCGCGCTGCGAGGCGCGCAGGATACCCTCCAGCCGGCGGTTGGCCTCCTGCACCTCCGCGAGGCGGGCCTTCAAATGAGCGTTCTCGCGGCTGGGAATGTTGGCATCCATGCCTGAAGTGAATCACGCTGATGCCGTTCTGGCCAGTAAAAGCGGGGCCTCCACTGCGTCGGCCGCACTTACCCTGCAACCAGCGGGCGGCGACCCGCTCGGGTCTTGCCAGTCTCCAGTCCAACCCCTCGAACAGCGCCGCCAGCTGCGCCGAGGACATGCGCATCACCCCATCCCGCACCTGCGGCCAGAAGAACTTGCCGCCCTCGAGGCGCTTGTGAACCAGCACCATCCCGGTCTGGTCCCAGACCAGCATCTTGATACGATCTGCCCGCTTCGCCCGGAAGACGAAGATCGCCCCGCAGAACGGGTCGGGCCCGAACATCTCCTGCACCGCCAGCGCCAGCCCGTCGATGCCCTTGCGGAAGTCCACCGGCCGCGTCGCCACGTAGACCTTCACCGGCCCGCCCTGACCGAGCATCACGACGCCCCCGCCCGCGCCGCTCGGATCGACCGCGTAAGCAGAACCTCATCGGTATCTGCGCCGACGCGGATCACGACATCACCCACAACGATCTCCACGCCGGTGCCGGCCTCTGTCTCTGCCGGCATCTCCGCTGCGGCGCCCTCGACGACCAGTTCTGCAAACATCGGCAGTGCCGCCATGCTCTCGGGCACGACAAGCTGTCCGTCCCGTAGCTTCTGCCGCCAGTCATAAACCTGCCAGCGCGTCGCACCGTGCCGCCGCGCGACTTCGGTCACCGAAGTTCGCCGCACCAAGCTCTCCGCCGCAATCCGCGCCCGCTCCGCCTTCGTGCGTCGCTGACGCCCGGTCGGCCCCTCCATCACTTCCAGCCGCGAAACCCCACCATCCGAGAAGCCGTCCAAATGGCCGCCCATCTTGCCGTCTCGTTCCAAGCCAACACCTCCGACGTTCATGCGCACGGAGATTGGCCCGTTCAGAGCACCAGCGGCAGGAGGGGATCAGCGGCGCGCTTACGATGCGACGGCCGCCACCCCCGAAATCCCGCCAACGATCCGGCGCAGCTCACGCGGTCAGCACGTCATGACCGCGCAGCGCGGCTTGCTAGCCCGGGCTATGACGTGACCCGTGATGGTATCTTCCGAAAAGCTGGGCCGTGCTGCTGGGCAGAGTTCAGTCGTTCCGCTCATCGAATACGATGTTCGCCCGGTGCTTCCGGTCGTGGGACTCCTTGAGGTCATCCATAGCCGACCACGAGACAGCGATCAGGAGTGCAACGCAGGCCAGCGTAATTATTGTTCGGACGGTTCCGTTCATGACCCCGGACAAGAGTTTGGGTGGATTGCTTAAACCCAACGTAGTGAGCCTGCGCGATCACGCAAACCCTGCTGGTGAAAAGTTGAACAATCCTTGATCTGTACTGTTCCAGTTGCCCCGCCTCGTACGGGTTTTTTTTGGGCATCGACATCGACGCCCGCCATCGTGACGCCCCGCATTAGGCCTTGATGACCGGCGCGCAGCTGGCCATTGCCCGCGAACTGACCGGCCGGGCGGCGCTGGAACTGGTCCTCGGCTATGCGCGCAGCTGCGTGCCGGATGCGATCAGGGGCTCAAGCCGAGCGCGGCGGTGCCGCAAAGCTTGGCCAAGGCCTAAAGCATTTCTGTTTTAACCTGCGACATATCCTGCGGCCTTGAAGTAGTTCCAACATTCGCCGGGATCGAAGAGATCACAGACTTCGCCGATGGCCTTGAAGACGTCGGTAAATGTTCTTGCCCCGATCCTGCGCAGGTGCGCCTTGAGTTTTGCGAATGCCATTTCGATGGGGTTCAGGTCCGGCGAATATGGCGGCAGATAGAGAAACCAGCAGCGATGGGCACGCAGAGCCTCAGCAGCCTGCTTGTTGTGGTGGGTGGCAAGGTTGTCGAGGATCACCACGGTTCCCGGCTCGATCTCCGGGATCAGGACCTCGCGAACCCAGGCTGCGAAGGCGGGGCCGTCCATTGCGCCCCGGATGCACCAGGGCGCAATCAGGGCATCCGGTGTGAGCCCGGCGATCAGGGTCTGTGTTCCCCAGCTGCCGAAGGGCGCATCCATGGTCAGGCGTGTGCCGCGCAGGGCACGACCCCGCAGACGGGTGAGATTGGTCTTCACCGAGGTCTCGTCTATGAAAACCACGCGTTCCGGCCGATCCGCGATGGTTGGCAAGCGATGCTCGAACCAGTCGGTTCGCCGCTGTCTTACCCTGGCACCGCGGCGTTCGGCGGCCACCAGCGACTTTTTTTATAGGTGAACCCAAGGCGAGACAGCAGACTGGCAATGGACGAGTGATGGACACGAACGCCTTCCGCTGCGACCAGCGCGTCCCTGAGTTCGAACAGCGTGATGTCGGGATCCTGTGCGAGCAGTTCCTCGAAAAAGGCCCGGTGCGGGGCAAGCTTTCCATGCCCTTTGGGACGTCCCTGGGGCAATGGTTCGGCATGCCCCCTGGTCCTGATCGCCCGGCCCCAACGTGCTCCGGTCGCCGGCGAGAGTTTCAGCCGCAGCGCCGCCGCCCGACCGCTTAAACCCTCCTCGATATATCGCTGAAACCGCGTCCGGAGGGCCGACGGCAATGGTGCTGACATGATCTATCCTCCCAGACAGAAGGGAATCACGATCCGCGCTGCGACGGAACCCCAAACGATTTAGGGTTCAGTAGAAATGCTTTAGCTGAAGGATGCGCAGGACATGCTGACGGGCGCGTTCCACAATGCCATCGCGCGGTGAGACGCCGGTCACTCCTCCCGCAACCTACTCGATCACGCGGAAGGGGCTGGCGGCGGCAAGGCCGTGCTGGTTATCCTGCGTGAGGCGGTGCCGGGGGTGCGCTGCGGTGTCTGGTGGTATGGGATGCGGGCCCTGCTCTGGCGGAGGTGCCGCGATCCAATTTGAGCGACGCGGCAACATCTTCCTCGGCATATCACCTTATGGGCCTGAGGTTTGTAGGCCCTGATCCTGGCCTTCCAGCCTGTCGGGGAAGGTCACCGCCCGGCGGTAAAGATGCCATGTCGCATGGCCAAGGATGGGAAGCACGACGATCAGCCCGGCAAAGAGCGGGATCGTTCCCAGCACCAGCGCGACGGCGACGGTCAGCCCCCAAAGTGCGGTCGTGCGCGGGTTGCGGCGCGCGACGGCCAGCGAGGTCTCCAGCGCTACCGGCACCCCCACCGGACGATCGATCAGCATCGGAAAAGACACCAGACTGACGCAGAGCACCACCGCCGCGAAGATGAAGCCGGTGCCAAATCCGATGACGATCATCTCCCATCCCGCGCCCGTGGTCAGGGTGTCGCGCAGAAAGACGGTGAGGCTGTCATAGGGTTCCGGCCCAAGGGTGGCGGCCCAGATCAGATGCGCGGCGTAAAGCCAGATGACGAAGAACACCGCCAGAAGGAAGCCCAGCATGAGCACCGGCCCAAGCACGCGTCCTGTCAGCGTGGCCAGCGCCGCGCCCCAATCGGTCTCCTGGCCCTGATCGCGCCGGCGGCTCATTTCATAAAGGCCGATCGCCGCGACCGGCCCGACCAGAGGAAAACCCGCGATCAGCGGGAAAAGCAGGTGCACCTGTCCCGAATTGAAGGCCCAGAAGGCAAGGACGAAGCCGATCAGCGGATATAGCGCAACCACGAAGATCACGTCGGATCGGAGCGCGGCGAAATCCTCGACGCCCTTGCGAAGCGCCGCGCGGATGTCGTTCATGCCGATCTCGTTGATCTCGGGCCGGGTCGTCTCGTGGCTGCCGATCCCGTCCACTGCCGCCCCGAGGCCGCGGCCTGCGCCGACCAGCCTCTGCGCGCTCCAACTCAGCGGATTTCCAATCGTCTCGCGGGGCATATCTGCATCCTCCCTTGCTGGAAGGCCCGAAACCGGGTGAAGCGGCCGCCGAAGAACCCGGCACCCGCCCGCGAACACGCCGGGCCGAACCGTCCTCTTCTGCCAGTCTAGCAGATATGGCGCGATGGTGCACGTTGGAATCCAGTTCGCCGCGCGCTGTCACCGAAACAGGATGAATGCCATGGCGGCGATCTGGTCTGGCCTGACGGCACGCGGCAGCGATAGGAGATGGGCGCGAAGCCGAAGCGGAAGAAGGTGCGGCCGGGTCGGCGACGACCGCCCTGCCCTATGGGGTTTGCTCTTTGGTCAATTCGCGAGTTTTTCCAGCCACACCCAGCCGGCCCATTTATCACCGGTCCTTGCAAGGGGCTGTAACGCCGGAGACTCGGCCAGCTTCGGTGGCCTGATACGCCCGCAGCCTGAGGAATGGTCTTCCCCATCTCGAATAGCCGCGACACGCCCTCGTGACGCAGACCACGGAAGTGCAGATACTCGACGGCCGGAAGCTTGCAGGCCGTCATCGCGGCATCCATTTCGAGCGTGTCGAGCTGCATCTTCCATGCAGGCCCGGCCTCTTTGCGCTACATCCACGCCTCGGCGGCGGACCGGCGTTCAAAGAACGCAGAGGCAGAGGCTTTCTTGCCGTCTCGCATAATCCGCACCTGTGGGGTATATACCGCTCTGCCGCTTTTCAGGCGGCGCTCAGTAATGGTGCCCACGATTTGCTAACGCCCCCTCCGATTCTTGCTAACGGTTAGCAAAGCAGAAACGGAAACAAACGAAAGCCAGCAAAAACAAGGCGAAACAAGAGGCCTCAATCTTTGCCAAAACAGGTCCAGAACGATAATTTAATCAATAAAATCAACGCATCGAAGCTCTCTGTCGCGCCGATGATGGACTGGACCGACAGCAATTGCCGGGTGTTTCACCGGATGATGTCGCGCCGGGCGCTGCTTTATACCGAGATGGTGACCGCCCCGGCAATCGTGCATGGAGATCGCGGGCGGCTGCTGGACTTCGATGCGGGGGAACATCCACTTGCCTTGCAGATCGGCGGCTCGGACCCGGCCGAATTGCGTCAGGCGACGCGGATCGCGGCGGATTGGGGCTATGATGAGATCAACCTGAATGTCGGCTGCCCCAGCGACCGGGTGCAATCGGGCTGTTTCGGCGCGGTGCTGATGAAAACACCCGATCTGGTGGCGGAATGCGTCTCTGGGATGATCGCCGTCAGCCCGGTCGAGGTGACGGTGAAATGCCGCATCGGCGTGGACGATCAGCAGGCCGCCGATGTCCTGCCCGATTTCCTTGGCAAGATGCGTCAGGCCGGGATTCGCCGCATGACGATCCACGCGCGCAAGGCCTGGCTGCAAGGTCTCAGCCCGCGCGAGAACCGCGAGGTTCCGCCGCTGGATTATCCGCTGGTTCACGCGATGAAGCGGGAATTTCCCGATCTGCATCTGTCGGTCAATGGCGGCATCAGTGATCTGGAGGCCGCGCGTGCGCACCTGACGGTCATGGACGGGGTGATGATCGGGCGCGCGGCCTATCATCAACCGTGGCAGGTTCTGGGTCAGGCGGATCTTTTGTGGGACAGCCCTCCGCCCTTCGAAGATGCAAGGCAGGTGGCGCAGGCGATGCGTCCGCGAATCATCGCGCATCTGGAACGGGGCGGCAGGCTGCACCAGTTCACCCGTCACATGCTGGGGCTGTTTCACGGCCAGCCCGGCGCGCGGGGCTGGAAGCGGACGCTGTCGGAAGGATCGGGCGGTGGGATCGAGGTCTATGACGCCGCGCTGGCGCAACTGGCCCCGGTCGAGGCGTGACCTATAGCGCGATCACCGAGATCAGGCGACCGTAATCCACATGCCCCTCGTGGGTCGAGCGGCGATAGCTGAAGAATCGGGCAGGCTCGGAATAGGTGCAATGGCCCGACCACTCGGCCTCGACCCCCGCCGCGCGCAGCCTCGACAGCCCGAAAGAGGGCAGATCGAACATCGGACGTCCATTCGGCCCGCCCGCGAAAAAGCGGTCATATGAGGGATCTTCGGCCAGAAATTCATCCATGAAATCAGGGCCGACCTCATAGGCGCGCTGGCTGATCGTGGGCCCGATCACGGCGCGGATATTGCGGGCGCCAAGCGCGCGCATGGCATCAGCCGTGGCCTCGAGCACGCCGTCCAGCGCGCCACGCCAGCCCGCATGGGCCGCACCGATAACCCCCGCATCGCGGTCGGCCAGCAGCACCGGCTGACAATCCGCCGTCAGCACCGCGATGGCGATTCCCGCCCGGTCGGTCACGATGGCGTCGGCCTCGGTGCTGGCAACGGCGGTCAGATCCTCGCCCCCGCGCAGGGTGACGACATCGGCCGAATGGACCTGTTTGACCGTGGCCAGTTCCCCCGCCTGCACCCCCATCGCCGTGGCAACGCGGGCGCGGTTCAGCGCGACCATTTCACTTTGATCCGTGGATCGGCGACCGCAATTCAGCCCGGCGAACAGCCCCGACGAGGCGCCGCCCTTGCGGGTGAAGAATCCATGCCGAATGTCCTTCAGCAAAGGATGGGTCAGAATCTCAAGCGTCATCTGCATCGGGTTCCAGCGCCTCGAATCCGGGCACCGCAGGCACCCCTTTCGGCCAGATGGCCATCGCCTTGAACAGGTGACCCATTTCCGACGGGTCGGTCAAGCGGTGAAGCGCGGCCATCGCGCCACCATCACCGGCAGCGGCAAGACGCTGCGCGCGGGCCTTTGCCCCCAGAGACAGCAACCAGTCGCCCTGATGAACGGGACGCGAGACCTGCGCCCCGGCCCGCAAAGCCGCCGCCGCAAGGGGCGCAAAATCGACATGGGCGGTCAGGTCGGCCTCGCCCGGATGCGCCAGAGGATCCTCGGGCCGGTGCTGGCGCAGCGCCTGAAACGTGTCGCCATAGCCGTTCCAGCCACCGTAATCGACAAGGATCGCCGCCCCGCCGTGACGCGCGATACGGGCCGCGATGGATTCGGTGATGGCGGCGGCGGCGGCGCAGTCCTCGATCACATCGCCGGGTTTGCCCGACCGTGGCAGATCGACCGGCGGCAGCAGGCCCATACACAGCCTGCCATCGTCATCCAATCCGACGACCCGTTCGGACCAGCCGGAACCGACATGCAGATATTGCCGGACCGGCAGGGCGTCAAAGAATTCGTTTGCCATCAGGAACAATGGCATATCTGGTAGTTCCTCGATAGAATCGAGATGCGTGATCTGACCCAGTCTTTCGCGCTGGACCTGCCGTAGATGGGGGGATGCCTCGATCAGCACTGGCCTGGCTGCTTGCGCCATCCCGGGCATCAACCGGATCGCGCGCAGCATGTCGGCCATCAGCGTGCCACGCCCCGGCCCCGGTTCGGCCAGCGCGAAAGGCGCGGGACGGCCCTGATCCTGCCATGCCTGCGCCAGAGAAAGGCCGCATAACTCTCCGAAAAGCTGATGGATTTCGGGGGCGGTGGTGAAGTCCCCCGCCTGCCCGAACGGGTCGCGGGTGGCGTAATAGCCATACTGCGGATGCAGCAGACAGGTCTGCATATAGTCGGCCAGCGTCAGCGGCCCGGTCAGGCGGATCTGTCGGGCGATAATCCGCGCCAGATCGGTCATGCAGTCACGGCGGAGCGGATGAGCGCGCGCAGGATAAGAAACAGGCCCAATGCCAGCATCGGCAGCGACAGCGTCTGCCCCATGGTCAGCCCCCAGACCGGCCCGCCGATGACATGGCCAAGCGGGTTTTCAGGGGTAATGAACTGCGCGTCAGCGACCCTGAACAATTCGACGAAACTGCGGGCAAGTGCGTATCCAGAAAGGAAAATACCAAAACACAGGCCGGGGCGGCGCAATCCGCCCGACCGCAGCACCAGCCACAGGATCAGGCCCAGCAGCAGACCCTCCAGCCCGGCCTCGTAAAGCTGGCTGGGATGGCGGGCGCACGGGCCTTCGATGCCGGGGCAGTATTGCGCGGCCTCGCCGGGAAAGATCACGCCCCAGGGCAGGTCGGTCGGACGGCCCCACAGTTCGGCGTTGATGAAATTGGCGACGCGGCCGAAGAACAGCCCGACCGGCGCGACCACCGCCATCGCATCGGCCAGACCCAGCGCAGGAATGCCCCGCGCGCGGCAGAACAGCCACGAGGCGATGATGACACCGGCGAAACCGCCGTGGAAACTCATCCCGCCCTGCCAGACCTTTACGATTTCGAAAGGGTTGGCGAGGTAGAATGCGGGTTCATAGAACAGTACGAAGCCAAGCCTGCCCCCCAGAACCACGCCGAGAATCACCCATGTCAGCAGATCATCCACCGACTCGGGCGCCATCGGGGCCCGCCCGCCCCAGATCGCCGGCCGGCGCATCATCGCAACCAGAAGCCGCCATCCGATCAGCAGCCCCGCCAGATAGGCCAGCGCATACCAGCGCAGTGACAGCGAGAAGCCGCCCAAGTTTATGGTGAAGATTTCGGGGCTGATATCTGGAAAGGGGATCATGTGCTCTCGGATGCCTGGGTTCGGGCTGCACGCTAGCCGTGCGTGGGGCGGTGTCAACATGGCGGCTTGGCGCTGGGGGCTATGGCCGGGGGCGCTGCCCCCGGACCCCCGAGGTATTTGCAAGGAGTGCGAGGGATGACGGGGCGCATTGAACGCGCGGGCCGGGCGGACCATATAGGACGGGACATTTTGCCAGAGGGCCAAAGCCAGATGACGACGCAGAACAAGATTTTCGACGATATCTCGAAGCTGATGACCAATGCCATGGGCGTGGCGCAGGGCGCGCGGTCCGAGGCCGAAACCGCCATGAAGGGCTGGATCGACCGCTGGCTGGCGGATCGCGACTTTGTGACCCGCGAGGAGTTCGAGGCAGTGCGGGAAATGGCGATCAGGGCGCGGACCGAGAATGCCGAACTGAAGGCGCGGCTGGATGCGCTGGAGGGGAAGGCCTCGCAGGGCGCGGATTAAGGCCGCATCCGTTTTCTCAATGTGCCCGCGCGGTCGAAGACCATGATCTCGCCCTGATCGGTGACGACCGCGATCCAGTCGGCCGAGAAGGTGATCGCCTGCGCATTGGCCCCATCCGGCAGGTCGATATTGTCAGGAAGCTGCGGCAGGGCGGGCTGGCCCAGCCGGATCCACAACAGCGCCACCAGTGCAATGATGCCCAGCCCCATGACCACCGTCAGCCCGGTGACCAGCGTCTTGAGAAAGCGCAGCTCCGGGACGGCTTTTACCGCGGCCTTCCAGTCATTATGATCGTCATCCATGTCGAACCTTGTCGTTACCATTCCCGCCAATCCGCCCGACCGGCTTGATAAGGCGCTTGCCCTGGCGGCGCCAGAGGAAGCGGCATTGTCGCGGTCGCGGCTGGCGCGGCTGATCGCGGATGGCGCAGTCAGTGGCCCGGCGGGCGTGGCGCGCGACGGCAAGGCACGCGTGGCTGAAGGGCAGGAATATGTGATCCACCTGCCCCTGCCCGAGCCGGTGGATACCTTGCCCGAGGCGATCGCGCTGAATGTCGTTTACGAGGATGCCGAGCTGATCGTGATCGACAAACCGGCGGGAATGGTCGTGCATCCTGCCCCCGGCTCTCGTTCGGGGACGCTGGTCAATGCGCTGCTGGCCCATTGCGCGGGCAGTCTGTCGGGCATTGGTGGCGAGATGCGGCCCGGCATCGTCCACCGCATCGACAAGGACACCTCGGGGCTGTTGGTCGCGGCAAAATCCGACCGCGCCCATCACGGCCTTGCCGCGCAGTTCGAGGCGCATAGCGCGCAGCGCCGCTATCTTGCGCTGGCTCATGGGGTGATCGATGCGGGCGATCCGCGGCTGCGCGGCCTGCCCGGCATCGGTTTCGAGGATGGCGGTGTGCTGAAAATCACCTCTCGGCTGGCGCGGCACGCGACCGACCGGCAGCGTCAGGCGGTCTATTTCGACAAGGGCCGTCATGCGGTGACGCGCGCACGGATGCTGGAGCGTTTCGGCAACCCGCCCGTCGCGATGCTGGTCGAATGCCGGCTGGAGACCGGGCGCACCCATCAGATCCGCGTCCATATGGCCCATGCCGGGCTGGGGCTGATCGGCGATCCGGTCTATGGTGGCGCGCGCCGGGCATCCGTGCGGGCGCTTGGGGTGGCGGCGGGCCTGGCATCGGCCTTTTCCCGGCAGGCGCTGCACGCGGCGCATCTGGGGTTCGACCATCCGGTCACGGGGCAGGCGCTGGCTTTCGACAGTCCCCTGCCCGCCGATATGCAGACGCTGCTGGATGCATTGCGGGCCGCATCTTGACGTGAACGTGATGCATAACTACGTTACACGGTCCGGTTTTGGGGCCAGTATGGTTCCCATCCCTGCCATCCCCCTTGTGGGCCCTTCCTGCGGAATCCCCTCGGCCCGGCGGCTGGCGGAACTGCGCCCCCGCAGCCTGCGTTTCATGATCTCTTGCTGAAAGACCGACGACATGGCCAGCTATACCAATCTTCCGGCACCAAGCCCCGAACAGGGGATGAACCGCTATTTGCAGGAGATCCGTAAATTCCCGCTGCTGGAGCCGGAAGAGGAATACATGCTGGCCAAGGCATGGGCCGATCACGAGGACAGCGAGGCCGCGCACCGGCTGGTGACCAGCCATCTGCGGCTGGCGGCGAAGATCGCCATGGGTTATCGCGGCTATGGCCTGCCGCAGGCCGAGGTGATTTCCGAGGCCAATGTCGGGCTGATGCAGGCGGTCAAACGCTTCGATCCCGAAAGGGGCTTCCGGCTGGCCACCTATGCGATGTGGTGGATCCGCGCCTCGATCCAGGAATATATCCTGCGGTCCTGGTCGCTGGTGAAGATGGGCACGACCAGCGCGCAGAAAAAGCTGTTCTTCAACCTGCGCAAGGCGAAATCCAAGATCGGCGCGCTGGAGGAAGGCGATCTGCGCCCCGAAAACGTCGCCCAGATCGCCAATGACCTGAACGTCACCGAACGCGAAGTCGTCGAGATGAACCGGCGGCTGTCGGGGGGCGATGCCTCGCTGAATGCCACCATCGGCTCGGGCGACGGCGAATCGACCGCGCAATGGCAGGACTGGCTGGAGGATGAGGACGCCAATCAGGCCGAAGCCTATGCCGAGGCCGATGAGTTGGACACCCGCCGCCAGATGCTGGTCGCGGCGATGGACGTGCTGAACGACCGCGAAAAGGACATCCTGATGGAGCGGCGCCTGCGCGACGACCCGATGACGCTGGAGGATCTGTCCGAACGCTATGGCGTCTCGCGCGAGCGGATTCGCCAGATCGAGGTCCGCGCCTTCGAGAAATTGCAGAACCGGATGCGGATACTGGCACGAGAAAAGGGCATGCCGGTGCCCGAAACCACCTGAGCCGCGCGACAATCCCGCCAGACCGTCCGCGCAAGCTGCGCATTGACCCGCCCTGCGGCGGCGTTATGGTCATTTCACTTGTCAGGATTGTTGCACGCACATGACCGCGCTGACCGAATTCGAACGATTGGAGGCGCAGGCGACATGGCGCAAGACCCCCGACGCCCCCGCGCGCGAGGTGGTCGTTTCGGTCGGCGATGCAACGCTGATGCTGGTCGATCCGCAATCCGAGGTGCCGCTGTCGCATTGGTCCCTGCCTGCGGTGGTGCGGCTTAATCCGGGGCAGATGCCCGCGCGCTATACCCCCCGGGCCGAAGAACCCGATGAGGTGATCGAGACCGACGACCAGCTGATGATCGACGCCATCGAGCGGGTGCATCGCGCCATCGAATCGCACCGTGCCCATCCCGGGCGGCTGCGCGGCGTGGTGACGCTGCTGGCTGTGATGGGGGTGATCGCGGGGCTGGTCTTGTGGCTGCCCGATGCGCTGGTACGCCATGCGGCGCGGGTGGCGCCGCCCGCGCAGACCCGCGCCATCGGCGAGGCGGTGCTGGCCGATCTGACGCAAGCCACCGGCACAGTCTGCACCCGCGCCTCGGGTCAGGCGGTGCTGGACTGGCTGGCGCCACGGCTGGTGGATGACAAGGCTGCGATCCGGGTGGTGCCGACGCTGAACGCGGCGCGGCGGCTGCCCGGTAACCTCTATGTGCTGGGCTCGGAACTGCTGGAAACCGCGCCGGGCCCCGAGGCCGCGGCGGGCCATCTGCTGGCGGCATCCATGGGGCCGGACGATACCGAGATCACCCTGGCGGCGCTGGATTATGCCGGTGTCCTGACCGCGCTGCGCCTGCTGACGCTGGGAACCCTGCCCGAGGATGCGTTGAAAGGTTACGGCGAACAATTGCTGGCCAACCCGCCCGAGCGCCCCGATGACGAGGCGCTGCTGGCCCGCTTTACCGAACGGAAACTGCCCTCCAGCCTCTATGCCCGCTCGATCGACCCGACCGGAGAGACCGTTCTGGGCCTGATCGAGGCCGACCCGATGCGCGATACGCCCCCTGCCCGTCCGCTGCTGACGCCGCCGCAATGGCAGGCCATGCAGCAGATCTGCGCGGGCTGATTGCCCCTCAGACCTTCGGCGGGTTGCCAATCGCTGCGGGGTGAACGCAATATGGCCGCCAAACCAGAACCTCATGGAGCGTCGTGATCATCCAGAGCTTCATCCTGGCCTACGCGCCCTATATCGCGCTGTTCGTCATGTTCCTGACCTTCATCGGCTTCGCGCTGGAGATCTTTCCGACCGAAGTGACAGCGGCGACGGGTGCGGCCGTTTTCGTGCTGCTGGGCATCCTGTCCCCGAATGAGGCCTTCAGCGTCTTTTCCAATCCCGCGCCGCTGACCATCGCCGCCATGTTCGTGCTGACCGGGGCACTGGTCCGCGCCGGCGTGATCGAACGGGTCGTCGGAATCATTCTGGATTTCGCCGGCGACCGGCTGTGGCTGGCGATCATCAGTCTGGCGATCGGGGTGATGCTGATCGGCGGCTTCGTCAACAATACGCCGCTGGTGCTGGTGCTGATCCCGGTGACCATCCGCATCTCGCGCGAATTCGGCATCGCGGCGACGCGGCTGCTGATCCCGGTATCCTACATCACCATCCTTGCGGGCACGATGACGCTGATCGGGACCTCGACCAACCTGCTGGTGGACGGGGTGGCGCGTGAAAACGGTATTGCCCCCTTCAGCATCTTCGAGATCACTCCGGTCGGGCTGGTCACCGCGTTGTCGGGGCTGTTGCTGCTGGGGCTGTTCGGGCGCTTTCTGCTGCCCGACCGGCCCGATGAGGAAACCGAGACCGACCTGTCCGACGCCGCCTATATGTCCGAGATCACGATACTGGAAGAAGGCGACTTCACCGAAAACCCTATCGGAGAGATCGGCGCGCTGAAGCTGTCCAACCTCAGGGTTCTGGGTGTCGGGCGCGGCAATGGCGTATTGCGCGACGATCTGGATCAGCAGGAACTCGGCAAGGGCGATTATCTGGTGATCTCGGCCACCTCGTCCGAACTGCTGACCTTGGCCGAGCGCGACGATATCCGCGTCGGCATGAACGGCCCCCGGACCCCGCAGGACGAACCAGTTCTGGCCGAGGCCGTGCTGGCCCCGCAACAGGCCATCGTCGGGCGCAGCATCGGCCAGTTGGGTCTGGCCTCGCGTTTCGGGGTGCGCGTGGTCGGCATCCATCGCCACAACCACACCGCCACCGGGCAGAACATGCGCTCCACCGTCCTGCGCGCCGCCGACCGGCTGCTGCTGGAGGGCCCGGCCTCGGGGCTGGACGAGATGAGCCAGCGCGGTGTCGTCGTCTCGGTCTCGCGCACCAGCGGGCGGGCCTTTCGCCGCAACAAAGCGCCGATCGCCATTCTGGCGCTGGTCGCCGTCGTGGTGCTGGCGGCGCTGAATGTCATGAGCATCGGGATGCTGGCGATGCTGGCGGTGGTCGGCATCCTGATTCTGCGCTGCATCGACAGTGACGAGGCCTGGGGCTCGATCGACGCCAGCATTCTGGTGCTGATCTTCGCCATGTTGATGATCGGGCTGGGCTTGCAGAAATCCGGCGCGGTGGATCTGATCGTGGAGGTGATCTCTCCGTGGCTGGTCGGACTGTCGCCGCTGATGCTGCTGATCGTGGTCTATCTGCTGACCTCGACCCTGACCGAGCTGATCACCAACAATGCCGTGGCGGTGGTAATGACGCCCATCGTCATCGGGCTGGCGTCGGAAACGGGCGTGGATGCGCGGCCGCTGATCGTGGCAGTCATGTTCGCCGCCAGCGCCAGCTTTGCCACCCCCATCGGATACCAGACGAATACGCTGGTCTATGCTGCTGGAAATTATCGGTTTTTCGATTTCGTCAAGGTCGGCGTCCCGTTGAATATCGTGGTAGGGCTGGCCACCTGCGTGGCGATCTATTTCTATTACGGGATGTAATGCGCTGTGGCATCAATGCCGCAAACCGGCCCAAGACCCTGCCCACGGGGAACGAATCCCGTGATTTGCGCGTAGGGTGATGGCGCAGCCCCGATACGAATGAGGAAACGCCATGACCAAATTTCTGCTGATACCCGCGACCGCGCTGGGTCTGCTGGCCGGTTGCGACACCAATCCGCCGCGTCCGGCGCAGGCAAGCTGCAATCTGGCCACCCACGGCGATCTGGTCGGCCAGAATCACGGCGCCATCTCCCTGCCCCCCGGACTGACCCACCGCGTCATCTCGCCCGGCCAGATGGTGACGATGGATTACAACCCGAACCGGCTGAACATCCATGTCGATGACAAGGGCTGGATCCAGAAGGTCGATTGCGGCTGATACACGCCCGCGGCATCGGCCCGCAGCGTCAAAGCCCGGCGATCACCTCGGCGGGCAATGTCGCGATGCTCAGCGACACGGCGGCAAAGAACAGCACGCTGCCCGCCAGCACGAAAACATGCCAGATGGTGTTGTGAAAGGGCATCCTTTCCAGCAGCAGGAAACCGACGCCGATGGTATAGACGCTGCCGCCGGTCACGATCAGGATCAGCACCATGCGCGGCAGTTCCGCCAGCATCGGCCCCCCGGCGAACAGCGCCGCCCAGCCCATCGCCAGATAAAGCGACAGCGACAGCCAGCGCAGCCGGTACGGGGCCACGACCTTCAGCGCCAGCCCGATCAGCGCCGCCACCCACAGCCCGACCAGCAGCCCCAGCGCCTGCCCCCCGGCCAGCAGCGTGAAGGGCGTATAGGTTCCCGCGATCTTCACATAAATACCGGTATGGTCCAGCCGCTTCAGCAGTCCCGACCAGCGCGGATCCTCGATCATGTTGTACAGCGCCGAGAAGGTCAGCATCAGGATCAGCGTCACCCCATAGACCGAGGCGCCGATCACCACCGCAGGCGCAGCCCCGGACAGGACCGTTGACACGATCAGCACCGGCACCGCCAGCAGCGCCAGCCCCAGCCCCAGCAGATGCACGACACCATCGCTCAGCCGTTCGTGACGGCTGTAGGTTCGGCGGGGATGCAGGGTTGCGGCCATACCCATCAGCCTAGGCCAGGGCCGCAGATTCGGACAACCCGACCCTTTGGTCAGGTCACCGCGTGGCGGGCGGTGAAACGGGCCTCCTGCCAGACGCCGCTGTCCAGCACATCGCGCAGCATCTCGACCGCGTTCCAGACATCTTCGAAACGCAGATAGAGCGGTGTCAGCCCAAAGCGCAGCACGTCCGGGGCGCGGAAATCGCCGATGACGCCGCGCTCGATCAGGGCCTGAACCAGCGGCCAGGCAGCGGGATGGGAAAAGCTGACCTGAGACCCCCGCGCCCGATGATCGCGCGGCGTCTGCAAGTCCAGCCCGTGATCGCCGCATCGATTCTCGACCAGCGCGATGAAAAGGTCGGTCAGGGCAAGGCTTTTGCGCCGCAACACCGCCATATCGACGCCTTCCCAGACCTCCAGCGCGCCTTTCAGCGCCCGCAACGACAGGATCGGCTGCGTGCCGCACAGGAAACGCGCGATCTGTGGGGCGCCCTCGTATCGGGTCGCAAAGTCGAAGGGGCGCGCATGGCCCCACCAGCCGGACAAGGGCTGCCGCGCCTCGGCCTGATGACGTTCGGCGACATAGACGAAGGCCGGGGCACCCGGCCCCCCATTGAGGTATTTATAGGTGCAGCCGACCGCGAAATCCGCACCCGCCCCGTCAAGATCGACATCCAGCGCCCCGGCACTGTGGCACAGATCCCAGACGGTCAGCGCGCCCGCCTGATGGATCTTCCGGGTCAGCGCCGCCATGTCCAGCAGGCGACCGCTGCGATAATTGACATGGTTCAGCAGCACCACCGCCACATCCGGCCCCAGCATGTCCTCGATCCGCTCGCCCTCGCCCTGCAAGCGCAGCGTCAGTCCCGGCTGCGAGGCCACGAACCCCTCGGCGATATAGAGATCGGTCGGAAAGCTGGAACCTTCCGCAAGGATGACATTGCGCCCGGGCCGCAACCCCGCCGCCGCACTCAGCGCCTTGAAGATATTGACCGAGGTGCTGTCCGTAACCGCCACCTGCCCCGGCGCGGCACCGATCAGCCGCCCGACCCGGTCGCCCAGATCCAGCGGCAGCTGGAACCACCCGGCGCTGTTCCAGCTGCGGATCAGATCCTGCCCCCATTCCTGCACCGCCGCCCGGTCCAGCCCCGCCAAAGCGGTCTCGGAAGCCGGTCCCAGCGAATTGCCGTCCAGATAGATCAGCCCCTCGGGCAGCACAAAAGCCGCACGCAGGGATTTCAGCGGATCATCCGCATCCAGTTCACGGACCCGGTCCAGAGTCAGGGTATCGGCCATGCTGTCACCTCCATTCCGCCACGCGGGTCAAGGATGGCATGGGTATTCCGTTTCGGACAGAGGCAGCGAGGCCCGGCCACAACAGGCACCAGTTATCACCGTTAACATCATCTGCATATAAATTGCGCATCCTGCCGGGTATTTGGGCTGTTATGGCGTCGTGACAGGGGCAAGGCACCGCCTGCGGTCGATGACAGATTGCGCTTTACATGGGCCAATCCTCTTTTGTGCCCATGTTGGACGCAATCGCCACCACCAGAATGCAGCGCAGCCGGGGGGCCGCTTCGGTCCGGCTTGGGCCGCGCGGGCTGTTGGATCTGGCGCAATCGGGATCGGCCAAGGCGATGCTTCCGCGCATGACGGCGGGCCTGCCCGAGATCGTCTTTCTGAACACGGCGGGCGGTCTGGCCTCGGGCGACAGGCTGGATTATCGGGTCGGGCTGACCCCCGGCACGCGGGCGCTGGCCACAACCCAGACGGCCGAGCGCGCCTATCGCGCCAAGGATGCCCCGGCGCGGGTCACGCTGCATCTGGCTGTCGGCGAAGGCGGCTGGCTGGACTGGCTGCCACAGGAAACGATCCTCTATGACGGCGCGCGGCTGCGGCGGGAAACCACGGTCGATCTGGCCCCCGGCGCGGGCTGTCTGCTGCTGGAGCCCATCGTTCTGGGCCGCATCGCCATGGGCGAGACGATCCGCCATCTGCACCTGAGTGATCGCCGCATCGTGCGACAGGACGGGCGGGTGATCCATCACGACGCGCTGGCGCTGGACGATGCCGCACTGTCACGGCTGCACCGGCCCGCGATGCTGGGCGAGGCGCGGGCGATGGCCTCGCTGGCGCTGATCGCCCCGCATGGGCCTGACCTGCTGGAACCCGTCCGCGCGGCGCTGGATGAACCCGGCGTCACCGCCGCTGCCAGTGCCCCGCCGGGGCGGCTGGTGGTCCGGCTGCTGGCCCGTGATGGCTGGCCGCTGCGGCGGCAGATCATGCGTCTGCTGCGCGTCCTGCGCCCCGATCCCCTTCCCCGTATCTGGCAGGTCTGAGATGAACCTTACCCCCCGCGAACGCGAGAAACTGCTGGTCTCACTCGCCGCGATGGTCGCCCGCAACCGGCTGGCGCGCGGCGTCCGGCTGAACCACCCCGAAGCCATCGCCCTGATTACTGATTTCGTCGTCGAGGGCGCGCGCGACGGGCGCAGCGTCGCCGATCTGATGCAGGCGGGCGCGCATGTGATCACAGCCGCTCAATGCATGTCCGGCGTGCCCGAGATGATCGAGTCGGTGCAGGTCGAGGCCACTTTTCCCGACGGCACCAAACTGGTCACCGTCCATCACCCCATCCGTCACGAGGCCTGAATGAAACGACTTGCCATCATCACCGCCACCATGCTGCTGCCGCAGATCGCGTTGGCCCATCCCGGCCACGATCAGGGCCAGTTCATCGGCGGGCTATCGCATCCGGTCGGCGGCGCCGATCACCTGCTGGCCATGGTCGCGCTAGGCCTGCTGGCGGCGCAGATCGGCGGGCGCGGGCTGTGGGCGCTGCCCATCAGTTTCGTCGGCAGCATGATCGCGGGCGGGCTTGCGGGCTGGGCCGGGCTGGCCTTTCCGGGGGTCGAGCCGATGATCCTGGCCTCGGTCGTGATCCTCGGGGTGTTGGTCGCGATGGCCGCGCGCCCGCCGCTGGCGGTGCTGGTGCCGGGGGTTGCGGTCTTCGGCTTCGCGCATGGCTGGGCGCATGGGGCCGAAGGCCCGGCGCAGGGGCTGATCGCCTATGCCATCGGTTTCGCCACGGCCACCACGGCGCTGCATCTGGCGGGGATCGGCATCGGCAGGCTGCTGCAACGCGGGACGTTGCTGCGCGGGCTGGGCGGGGGCACGGCTTTGGCTGGGCTTGCGCTGGCGATGGGGGGCTGAATGAGACCGGGTGAAATCCTTCCCGCCCCCGGCGACATCGTGCTGAACGAGGGCCGCGCGCCGATCACCCTGCTGATCGCCAATACCGGCGACCGTCCGATTCAAGTCGGCAGCCACTATCATTTCGCCGAAACCAACCCTGCGCTGGATTTCGACCGCACCGCCGCGCGCGGCATGCGGCTGGCCATCCCCGCGGGCACCGCCGTCCGCTTCGAGCCCGGCCAGTCGCGCGAGGTGCAACTGATCCCCTTTGCGGGCAACCGCGTGGTGCAGGGCTTCCGCAAGAACGTGATGGGGGCGCTGTGATGGCATGTGAACATCGCCCCCAAGCGCCCGCCCGGAATCAAGGTGCCGAAGGCACCACCGGGCAGCGCCCGACCGCCCCACCGGGCGGGCGCTTCGTCGATGTCGCGCGAAACGCACCGGTCCGGCAGAGCGGCACCATAAAGCGCCAGACCAATGGCGTTGCAGCGCCCACCCGCGGTCGGCCGCTGCCCTCGGCCCTGATCCTCACCCGCCTGTCGGAGGCCCGCTGATGGTCAAGACACTCTCTCGCGCCGATTACGCCGCGCTTTACGGCCCCACCACCGGCGACCGTATCCGGCTGGCCGATACAGAACTGCTGATCGAGGTCGAACGCGACCTGACCACCCCCGGCGAAGAGGTGAAATTCGGCGGCGGCAAGGTCGTCCGCGACGGCATGGGCCAAAGCCAGATCACCCGCGAGGCCGGGGCGATGGATACCGTCATCACCGGCGTCGTGGTCTTTGACCATCAGGGCATCACCAAGGCCGATGTCGGTCTGCGCGACGGTCGCATTGCGGGCATCGGCAAGGCGGGCAATCCCGACACCCAGCCCGGCGTGACCCTGATCATCGGGCCCGGAACCGAGATCATCGCCGGCGAGGGCCGCATCCTGACGCCGGGCGGCATGGACTGCCACATCCATTTCATCTGTCCGCAGCAGGTCGATCACGCGCTGCATTCCGGGGTCACTACACTTCTGGGTGGCGGCACCGGCCCGGCGCATGGCACGCTGGCCACCACCTGCACCCCCGGCCCGTGGCATATCGCTCGGATGATGGAAGCCTGCGCCGAACTGCCGGTGAATATCGGCATCGCGGGCAAGGGCAACGCCTCGGTCGCCGCGCCCCTTGAGGAACAGGTCCGCGCCGGGGCCTGCGCGCTGAAGCTGCACGAGGACTGGGGCACCACCCCCGCCGCCATCGATTGCTGCCTGACGGTGGCCGATGCGCTAGATGTGCAGGTGATGATCCATACCGACACGCTGAACGAATCCGGCTTTGTCGAGGATACGATGGGTGCCATCGCCGGTCGCACCATCCACGCCTATCACACCGAGGGCGCGGGCGGCGGCCATGCCCCCGACATCATTCGCATGGTGGGGATGGGCAATGTCCTGCCCTCGTCCACCAATCCGACGCGCCCCTATACCGGCAACACCATCGAGGAACATCTCGACATGCTGATGGTCTGCCACCACCTTGACCGCCGCGTGCCCGAGGATGTGGCCTTCGCCGAATCCCGCATCCGGCGCGAGACCATCGCGGCCGAGGATATCCTGCACGATCTGGGGGCGTTTTCGGTGATCTCGTCCGACAGCCAGGCCATGGGCCGGATCGGAGAGGTCATCATCCGCACATGGCAGACCGCCGACAAGATGCGCCGCCAGCGCGGGCGGCTGACTGACGAGACCGGCGAGAACGACAATCTGCGCGCCCGCCGATATATCGCGAAATACACCATCAACCCGGCCATCGCGCATGGCGTCTCGGCCCATATCGGCTCGATCGAGCCCGGCAAGCGCGCCGATCTGGTCCTGTGGTCGCCCGCCTTCTTCGGCGTCAAGCCCGAGATGGTGCTGGTCGGCGGCCAGATCAGCGTGGCGCAGATGGGCGACCCGAACGGCTCGATCCCGGTGCAGCCCATGTTCAGCCGCCCGATGTGGGGGCATACCGGCCGCGCCTCGGCCCTGTTCGTCAGCAAGGCGGGGTTGGAGGCCGGTGCGGGCGACGGTCTGGGCAAGGCGCTGATCCCGGTCGAAAATACCCGCGGCATCGGCAAGGCGGACATGGTGCTGAACGACGCCATGCCGCGGATCGAAGTCGATGCCGAAAGCTATGAGGTCCGCGCCGATGGCGAACTGCTGACCTGCGAACCCGCCACAGAGCTGCCGATGGCGCAGCGTTATTTCCTGTTCTGAAAGGCCCGCCATGATCCCGCACAGCCATCACATCATCCGCAACGCCCCCGGCCCCTTCGACGGGCAGGTGGTGCTGGATTACGATGCCCGCCTGCTGCGCCGCAGACGGCTGGTCTGTGCGGGTGGCGATTTTCTGGTCGATCTGGCCGAGGTCACCAACCTCGAGGACGGCGATGCGTTCGAACTGTCCGATGGCCGCCGCGTCGTCATCCGCGCCGCACCCGAGCCGGTGCTGGTCATTCGCGGCGATCTGGCCCGGCTGGCATGGCATATCGGCAACCGCCATACCCCCTGCCGGATCGAGCCCGACCTGCTGATCATCCGTCAGGATCATGTGCTGGAGGCGATGCTGCGCCAGCTTGGCGCCGAAATCACCCACAAGGACATGCCCTTTCACCCCGAAGGCGGCGCCTATGGTCATGGCCGCACCTTCGGCCATGACCACGGGCATGGCCATTCGCATGACCATCACCACGATCACGCCTGAAGCCGCCCGGCTGAGGCTGGCGCAATATCTGTCGCCCGCCTTTCCGACCGGGGGCTTTGCATGGTCGCAAGGGTTGGAATGGGCGATAGATCGGGGGCTAGTCACCGCCGCCAACCTGCCGCAATGGCTGGGCGACTGGCTGAATCATGGCGCGGGCTGGTGCGATGCGGTGCTGCTGTCGCTGGCGCTGCGCCCGGATGCGGATCATGGCGCGCTGGACGATCTGGCGCGGGCCATGTGCCCCGGCGCGCAGCGCCTGACCGAGACGGTGGAACAGGGCCATGCCTTCGCCGCCAATGTCGCCGCCCTGACCGGACAGGCGCAACCCCCCGCCGCGCTGCCGGTGGCCCTTGGCCGCGCCTGCTGCAAGATGCCCCTGCCCGCGCCGGAAATCATCGGCCATTACCTTCAGGCGCAGGCGGCGGCGCTGATCTCGGCGGCGGTGCGGTTCATGCCGCTGGGGCCGGTGGCGGGTCAGGCGATGCTGGCCGGGTTGCAGCCCGATATTCTGGCAACGGCCATGCGCGCCGGCAAGGCCGGTCCTGACGATCTGGCCAGCGCCACATGGGGCGCCGATATCGCCGCCATGCGGCACGAGATGATGACAACAAGGATTTTCAGATCATGAGCCAGAACCGCCCGCATCACGGCCCCCTGCGCGTCGGCATCGGCGGCCCCGTCGGCGCCGGCAAGACCACGCTGACCGAACAGATCGCCCGCGCGCTGGCGCCGCGCCTGTCGATGGCGGTCATCACCAACGACATCTATACGCGCGAGGATGCCGAGGCGCTGATGCGCGCGCAGGTGCTGCCCGCCGATCGCATCCGGGGCGTCGAGACCGGCGGTTGCCCCCATACCGCCATCCGAGAGGATGCCAGCATCAATCTGGCCGCCATCGCCGATCTGAACGCGGCCTTCCCCGATCTGGAACTGGTGCTGATCGAATCGGGTGGCGACAATCTGGCCGCGACCTTTTCGCCGGAACTGGCGGATCTGACCATCTATGTCATCGACACGGCGGCGGGTCAGGACATTCCGCGCAAACGCGGCCCCGGTCTTGCGAGATCCGATCTGCTGGTCGTCAACAAGACCGACCTTGCGCCCCATGTCGGCGTGGATGCCGCGCTGTTGGAATCCGACGCGCGGCAGTCGCGCGGCAGTCGCCCGGTGGTCATGGCCACGCTGCGTCACGGCAAGGGCGTGGCGGAAGTCGTCGATTTCCTTGTCGAACAGGGCGGGTTGCAGCCGCGCCCGGCCTGATCCTGCCGGCAGATGGGCAGAACCGGCGCAACCTGCCCGCGATCCGGTCATCCCCTGTCCGGACCGCGTGAAATCTTTCCCTGTCCTGCACGATTGCGATTTCGGAAATCACGCTGAACGACACGGTCCTGATGATGGTCGCGCAGCAGAACGCCAAGGGTGGCGTGCTGGGCCGCCCGCTAAAGGCCGTGGTGGTCGATTCCGCAGCCGAATGGCCGCTGTTCGCCGAAAAGGCCCATAGATTGCTGACGGTGATGAATGTGGATGTGGTCGTCGGTGCATGGGTCTCTGTTTCGCGCAAATCCCTTGCCGGTGCTGGAGGAACTGAACGGGCCGATGGTCTATCCGGTGCAATACGAGGGCGAGGCATCCTCGAAGAACGTCATCTATTATCGGCGCCGCACCGAACCAGCAGGCGATCCCGGCGGTCGAAAACATGACGGCGGAACCGGGAGGCAAGAAATGGGCGCTGCTGGACACCGATTACGTCTATCCCCGTACCACCAACAACATTCTGGAAAGCTGTCTGAAGGATAGTGGCGCCGCGGCGGGCGTGTCGGCGGATGATATTCCGATCATCGGCCTCTCGGTCGGCGAAGAGGGGCTGTCGGGGCTGGATACGGCCAACCAGCCGGAGCGCGAGGTCAGGGAACTTCGGCCAGCCAACGAGATCCTGAAGAAGGCCAGCGCGTATTTCGCGGCGGCGGAGCTTGACCGCCCCTTTCCGCAAATGATCGCGTTCATCGACGATCACCGTCGTGTCTTTGGTGTCGGGCCGGTCTGGCGGGTTCCAAGGATCGCACCATCGACGTTTTATGCCTTCAAGGCTGTTGAACGTGATCCGCCACTGGCCTCAAAGCGTGCGAGGCAGGATCGGCTGGACATACCCGCTATCAAACAGGCCTTCGATGGCAGTCGTGGCCGATATGGAGCGCGCAAGGTCTGGCACCCGTTGCGCCGCAGCGGCCACGACATCACCCGGCTCGCACCGTCGAGCACCTGATGAAGGTCATGGGCTACAAGGCGTTGTCCGGGGAAAGAAGGTCATCACGACCACCCCCGATGCCGCACAGCCTTGCCCGGATGACAAGGCGAACCGGAACTTCGTTGCGCAGATGCCGAACCAGCTCCGGGTTTCGGATTTCACCTATGTCTCCACCTGGCAGTGGTGTATGCGGCTTTCGTCATGACATCTTCGTCCGGAAGATCGCCGGTTGACGCGTCTCCGGCATCCGAATGGGCGCAAGCCAGCCAATCATCGTTTTGTTCTGGATGGCATTTTCTGGAGTGAGGCGTGAGCCGCCACCGGTTCGAGGCCACGCCAAACGCGAACTGTTGTCTGACCCGCCTTACTCCCGATGCGTAAGAACCGCAAGGTGCGCAAAGTCGTCGACATGACCTAACAGAAGCCGAACACCAGCACGCCATGCGGCATCGCGGGGTGATGGGGCTGGCTTGGGCGGGCTGCGACGACGACGAGATCGCCAGCTACGGTGACCACGCGTCAAAGGCGATGATCATCAAATACGCGGGCGTGGACCGGCAAATCATGAGGGCGAAACATACATGGAAGAAGCGACAGTGAACAGAACGAGACCAGAACGGGAAACTGATAACTCGGGTGATAACTCGCCCTTTCCCGGCTTGACGACACCGGGCGCAAACCCTATCAGGGCCGGGTTGCAGGGGTTTAGCTCAGTTGGTAGAGCATCGGTCTCCAAAACCGAGGGTCGTGGGTTCGAGTCCCCCAACCCCTGCCATTGAAATTCTTGAATATTGTCGTTTGACACTCAAAGACCGACTTTTCGACAAAAGTTGGTTTTTTGTGTTTTGGCACCTGCAGGCTGATTCGTGGTCTGTGCCAGTTCAACCGACTTGGCGCACAGTTCAGGGCCTGCCCTGCCGGTTAAGATCGGGCTGCGATCAGCACCTGTTCTACATCCTTGCGCTCATAGATCGGGCCAAAATCCTGCCCGTCAGGCGCGAAAGGCGTCACCTCAGCGGCCCTCAGCCGAGTGACGCATGTGTGATGCCGCAAGCCGAACTCTTTTCGTATCAGCCGCAGGGTGAGAAAGCGCCGGTGGAACGCGGCCATATGCGCGTCGGTCACATAGAGGACCGCCTTGCCGGTCACCGGATGGGGCACCCAGCAAGACCGGCATGACCGGCCTCGAAGAGCCTTGGATACCAACCCCTCGATTTGATGCCGATCGCGGTGGCAAAGGTCGAGGCGAGTTGGCCCTTGGGCAGCGTCTCGGCGCGACGACGGATATGCGGGTGATCACCGGCCAGCCCGTCGATCTCGGTTTTCAAGACCTTGAATGATCTATAGCCAGGGACGTCGTCTTAACGTCCGATCTGCAGCTTGCCGCTGCGAATGGCCGCGATGATCTCACCTACCCGAAAGCCGGTTCAAAACCGGGGTCGGTCAAATAGGTACTCAAGGCATCATAGAGCTTCCCGAACGCCCGCTGGGGCGCGATCTGACTTCCCTCCGTCCCACCTGCGAGTTCCTTGAGAGCAGCCCCAAAGGCAGCTTCCCCTCGCGCCAGCACCTCAAGCTCTGCTGCCTGGGCAGCAGACTGCCGTTCTGCCGGTTCTGTCGGTTCCGAAGTCAGATCGCGCAGCTGGACACCGCCCAAAAGACCGCAGATAGTTGTCGCGACGAAAAGATCATGTCCGCCAGCCAGGACGAATCCTCGCCCGTCTCAAGCCGTTGATCGAGCCAGAGATCATATGCCGAAGGTGCGCGCAGCGGGCGGTCAAGCTCGCCCGCGATGATCCGGGGTGCCAGATCACGCAAATGGCCGGCGCTATCGAACCGCTCAGCAGGCCTGATGTTTTCCCACAGGGGAATCAGCGGAGAATGGTGACGGCAGCAAATCCCCACCTCCCGCAGCAGCCAGTCGCCCCGTATCACCATGACGATGGCCGGGTTCTTCCTGTTGTTCAGGGCATCTTCACGCAGGCAAACCGGGCAGCCGCGCATGACGGGATTGCGTACAGCCTTCGAGGGGAAGGTCTCTCCGCGGCATTCCGTCCGGGAATCGCCAACCTGCTTTCCGGTCCAGGAGACGAGAGTTTGTAATGCTTCGCTATCCAGAGCGGCTGCTTTGCCGGGCTGCGCCAGCGCGGCCAGCGCCGGGCCGTTGCTGTCCGGCATGGTTCTGCCTGACCTGATCGAAAGCCTGAAGCCGGTCTTCGACGACACTGCGTCGGGTGCCGAGGATCGCGCCTTCCAGACCGCCCTGACCATCGCCCGCGCCTTCGTCGAGGCCCGCAGCGCACGCAGCGCCGCCAAGCTGCGCGCCGAAGCCATTGTCCTTGAGGCCATCGCCAAAGCAGGCGACAACTGCATCCTGGAACTGCCCATGGGCATGCCCTTCCGCCCTACCGTGGTAAAGGCCGGCGCGGATCACCTGTGGTTCGTCATCAGCCCGCGCGGCAGTGATTGGGTGATCGGCGGCATCCGCAAATCCGAGGATGGCTTCGAGCAACGCGCCGACCTGCCAGCCTCATGGGCCGGACTGACCGGCATGGCACTGGAGGAAGCCTCCGGCGTCAAGGGTGCCCTTTTCTGCCACAACGGCCGCTTCATCGCCGCCGCCGCAAACCGAGATGCAGCGCTGGCACTGGCCAGGATCGCTGTGAAGGAAGCAGAGTTGGCGGAAGCTGGTTCTGTGTGAGGATGTGAGCATGAAATGAAGGCTGCTCTGGGCGGAGGCTGTGTGGAAACCGCTTGTCTGTGACAGGTGACCTCCGGTGTTTGATGGATCGCACCGTATTTTCATGCCCCGTCTTCGGATTTCGGGAAACGGCTTTGCAGACGTGCTTTCTGACAGCAAATCTGGCGTCGGCGCGGTCGGATCAGGCTCGGATCGCGCGCATCAGTCCTCCGATCCCAATCAGCGAGATCATGCGTTTGATATTGTAGGCGAGGACGTTGAGCGCCATTTCGGTGCCCACATTTTTCAAACCTCGCGTCAGGAAATGACTGTGCCCCATCCATGCTTTGATGGTGCCGAAAGGGTGCTCGACGGTTGAACGACGAACCTTCATTGGTGCAGTTGGTCCGCGCCGCCTGGCATTCGACGCATCGACAAGGTGCTCATGCTCCCACCGTGAGACCCGGCGCTCGTGCCCCGTGGTGCAACGGTCTTTGAGCGAGCATCCCTTGC
Source organism: Paracoccus alcaliphilus (assembly GCF_028553725.1). NCBI lineage: Bacteria > Pseudomonadati > Pseudomonadota > Alphaproteobacteria > Rhodobacterales > Paracoccaceae > Paracoccus > Paracoccus alcaliphilus. Next base: position 1,861,067 of record NZ_CP067124.1, on the reverse strand, counting down.
AGGAATTGGTCCAATAGCGCCGCATTTGCAGACCCTGCTGCTCAGTCGTGGTGCGATGGGTCAGGGCCTGTCCCGCCGGGCAGCGATAGATATCGGTGTCGGGCTCATAAGCGAAGTCCGCCTTCACGAAGTGCCCCTTGGCCCTGCTGCCCGATGTGTCCGAACGCGGCACTGTGGCGATAATCCCTGCCTCATGGCAGGCCAAAATCTCGTGAGCACTGAAGTAGCCCTTGTCGGCAAGAATGTGCAGATCATCGCGCGCCAACACAGCCTTCGCTTTCTTTCCCATTCGCGTCAGCAAATCCCGGTCATGGCCCTGGTTCGTGACCTCGTGGGTGACGATCAAATGGGTCTCGGCGTCGACAACACTTTGAACATTATAGCCAACATGCCACTGTGCTGCGCGCGGGTTGCCATGGTACGCGCGTCGGGATCGGTCAGGGAGATCTGGCCATCTGGCGCGTCGTCCAAGGCCTTCTCCATCGCCAGAAGCCGTTCGATCTCGCGCCGGATGCCATGATATCGGCCCGTCAGATGGGCTGCACGTTCTGCCCGAGGAATCGTGGATGAAGCGGCGCTTTATGAGGCGCTGACGACGGGCAAGCTGGGCGCGGCAGGGCTGGACGTGTTCGAGGACGAGCCGGTGGATCCGAACAACCCCCTCCTGAAACTGGAGAATGTCGCCCTTTCGCCCCATCTGGGCACCAGCGTGCAGGAGACGCGGGTGCGCATGGCAGTGACGGCGGCTGCCGACGTGATTCGCGTTCTGCGCTCCGAAGATCCGACCTATCCCCTTTTCAAGCTGAGCGCGTGACATGAACCAGATGACATCTTCAACCTACCCAGCCTGGCCATCCGGATTCCGCGTGAACCCGCGTGTCTCGGCGCTTTCAGCCGAGTTGATCGCCGAATTCGCATCGGTCCCCGTCTGCCATGCGGGGGACGTGATGGGGCGGCACACCGGTTCAGTCGGGCTGAGTGTGTTTCACAATGATCTGAGCAAGGTGATGTGCGGTCCTGCCGTAACGGTGCGCACGCGGCCCGGCGACAACCTGATGATCCACCTGGCCATGATGATGGCCGAACCGGGCGACGTCATCGTGATCGACTGCGGTGGCGATGTGTCCACCGCGGTCATCGGTGGTCTGATGCGGACCACCGCTGTCGCGCGAAAGCTGGGCGGCTTCGTTCTGGACGGGGCGCTGCGCGACGTGGCCGAATGGTCCGACGGCGCAATACCTGCCTACGCCAAAGGCGCGGTGCTGCGCGGCCCGTCCAAGGAAGGACCGGGCGAGGTGAACGTGCCGGTCTCATGTGCCGGGCTTGCGGTTTCGCCAGACGATCTGATGCTGGGGGGTGGGGATGGCGTCATCTGCATTCCTGCAGCAGATGCCGCGGCGGTCCTGCGGTTGTGCCGAGCGCATGCCGAAAAGGAGGCCATGATCGCTGCGAAGAACGCTCAGGGGAAACTGGATTGGGATCGATTCAACGCGATCCTGCGAGCGAAGGGTTGTCCAGTTTAATCTGGAAAGCTTTGAATCGCGAATGCTGCGCTGTGCTTGAATGGCGGCTATACGGAACCGCTGCGCCGGCGCAAGTGCGAATGTCCGAAAGCGAAGGGCGCGGTCACGATGATCGGCTCGCCCCTCGTTCTGGGCATCGTCATCGCGGCTGTGGGCTTGCGCCAACTCGCCTGCCGCCCCGCAGTTGGCCAGCTTTCGGATCGCCTCTGCCGCAAGTGCATTCTCATGGCCGGCCAGTTCATCGCAGCAGCGAGCCTTCTACACTGGGCTGAGAACGGGGCCGGGTTGCAACCCCGAAAGGATGGTCATGCCGCGAAATCCAGCCGGGCGCCGCTGGCGCTGTCGAACAGATGCAGATGCTTGCGGTCGAAGCGCAGGGGCAGGCGAGTGCCCGTATTCCGGCTTTCCTCGGCCGGGATGCGTACGGTCAGCTCGCGCCCGTTCAGAAAACAGATCGCCAGCGTGTCCGAGCCCAGTTCTTCAAGCACATCGACATCGACGATGAAATCGGCCTGATCCTTGGGGCAGGGTTGCAGATGTTCGGGGCGAAGCCCGATTTCGATCGCGGCCCCGGATGGTGCGTCCAGCCGGGGCAGCGTGATCGCGCCGCCGTCGAATTCGACTGTCGCGCCGCGATCTGACGACACCGCCCGGCCTGACAGGATATTCATCTGGGGCGAGCCGATGAATTCCGCGACAAAGCGGCAGTTTGGCCGCTCATACAGATCCAGCGGCTTGCCGTGCTGGATGATTTCGCCCTTGCGCAACACGACAACGCGGTCGGCCAGGGTCATCGCCTCGACCTGATCATGGGTGACATAGATCGTCGTGGTCCGCAGCATCCGGTGCAGCCGTTTGATCTGGGTGCGCATTTCGACGCGCAGCTTGGCATCGAGGTTCGACAGGGGTTCGTCAAACAGGAACACCTTGGGTTTGCGCACGATGGCACGGCCCATGGCGACGCGCTGGCGCTGGCCGCCCGAAAGCTGGCCGGGGCGGCGATCCAGCAGTTCTTCCAGTTGCAGGATGCGTGCGGCCTCGGCGACTTTTTCGGCGATGGTGGCGGGGGCTTCGCCGCGCATCTTCAGCCCGAAGCCGATATTCTGGGCGACGGTCATATGCGGGTAAAGCGCGTAATCCTGAAACACCATGGCCACGTCGCGGCCCTTGGGTTCGATGTCATTGACCAGCTTGTCGCCGATGGTCAGGCGGCCGCCGCTGATTTCTTCCAGGCCCGCGATCATGCGCAGCATCGTCGATTTGCCGCAACCCGAGGGGCCGACAAAGGCCACGAACTCGCCATCCCCGATATCCAGGTCGACGCCGTGAATGGTCTGCACCGCGCCATAGCGCTTGAAGATCTTGTCCAGGCTGATCTGCGCCATCGTCCCCTCCCGTGACCGCACCACCGTTCGAGACACTGGCGCCTTGGCATTATCAATAATCTTGACATTATCAATAATACAGTGATTATCAATAATGCAAGCGCGAATGATGGCGCGTGATGGAGTGGTGATGAGCCTGGCGGAAACCCTTGGTGCAAGGCGGCAACGCAGCCGCAGCGAAACAGCCGAACACGCCCTGCGGCGCGATATCGTGCTGGGCACGTTGGCGCCCGGTGCTGCCTTGCGCGAACTGGATCTGGCACAGCGCTTCAACTGCGCGCAGGGCACGATTCGCGAGGCGTTGATGCGTCTGTCCGAGGATGGTCTGGTCACGCGCCGTGCCCGCCGCGACACCCATGTTGCCCCCGCCAATCCCGATGACGCGCAGGAATTGCTGCGCATCCGCCGCGATATCGAATGCCGTGCGGCGATACGGGTCATCGAATCGCGTGACGAAACCCTACTGTCCGATCTGGACACGCTGATGCAATCGATGCGTCTGGCCGCCCTGCAGGGCGATGAATATACGCTGATGGAACATGACCGGGGCTTTCACCTGCGTCTGTTCGAAGCTGCCTCGACCCCTATGGTCGAACCCGTGCTGTTTCGCTGCCTGCTGCATACGCAGCGGTTCAAGATCCTGAACAGCGAGCCCGAAAGCCGCAATCTGCAAGATACTGCCGACCGTCATTTGTCGATCCTGGAATCGCTTGAGGCGCGCGATGCCGAAGGGCTGACGCAGGCCCTGTCGCATCACATTGCCACCATCGTCGATTTTGGCCCGGAAGTTTTCGCGGCAGGGGAACGTGTGAAATCATGAGCGCGTCCGATCTGCTTGCCACCGAAATGCGCGCCGTTCTGGACCGTCTTGCGACCGAGGACGGTCCGCAGCCCGACCCGACGTTGCTGCCTCCGGCCGAGGGGCGCGCCTTGGCCGAGGCCTCGAACCGTCGCTGGAACCGTGGCGGCCCGGTGATGGCGCGCGAGTTGATCGTGGAAACCGCCGACGGTCGCCGCGCCTATGTCTATATCCCGCAGGGCGACAGCGGCGCGCAGGCGATTCTGTATGTCCATGGCGGTGGCTGGAGCTATTGTTCCGCCGCGACCCATGAAGGCGCCGCGCGCTGGTTGGCCGAGGCGGCGGGCGCGCCCGTCGTGACCTTTGATTACCGACTGGCGCCGGAACATCGCTATCCGGCGGGGCTGGAGGATTGCCTGTCGGTCTGGGCCGGCCGTGAGGGGATCTTGCCGGGCCGGATATGGTCGGTGTCGGGCGACAGCGCGGGGGCGAATCTGGCCATGGCAATGATGCTGCGGCTGGACGGTCGCGACCTGCCGCAATCGGGGCTGCTGTTCTATGGCGTTTACGACGCTGATTTCGACAGCCCCAGCTATCGCGCGATTGCCGAAGGCCCCGGCCTGACGCGCGACAAGATGCGACGTTACTGGGATTTCTATACCGGACCCGATGCGGACCGTCTGGCGGACCCCGGCCTGACCCCCGCAAACGCCCCGGATGCGGCGCTGGCGGCCCTGCCGCCGTTGTATCTGAACGCCGCCGAAATCGACCCCTTGTGTTCCGACAGCGAAAGGCTGGCCGCACGCCTGCACGCGCTTGGGCGCAAGGACCGTTTTGACCTGATTGCGGGGGTCGTCCACGGCTTCATGCAAATGAGCCTTTGGCTGCCGCAATCCGTCGATGCCTACCGCCGTGCGGGTGACGCCTTTCGCGACATCACCTGAGGCGGAAACCAAGATCAATTCGATTCAGGGAGGAGAGAACATGAAAAGAACGATCAGCGCCCTTGCGCTTCTTGCCGGACTTGCGCCGGGGCTTGCCAATGCCGACAGCACGGTGCGCTTCTGGTATCACTTCGACAACCCGGAAAACCCGATGGGTGATCTGGTCGCGAAATTCGAGGCCGAAAATCCCGGTATCAAGATCGACGCGATGAACGTGCCGTGGAACAGCTATTACGATAACCTGTATACCTCGATCGTTGGCGGCAACGCCCCTGACGCGGCCATGCTGAAGATGTTCGCGCTGCCCCGTCTGCTGGAGATGGAGGCGCTGGAACCGCTGGACGACCAGATTGCGGCATGGGATGGCAAGGATGACATTCTGCCGAACCTCTTTGATCTGACCCGCGCCGAAGATGGCAAGCAATATTACCTGCCCGTCCAGTATGTCGCGCTGTATCTTTATTATCGCGCCGATATGTTCGCCGAACTGGATCTGGCACCGCCCCAAACCTGCGATGAGTTCCGCGATGCGGCGATCAAGCTGACCCGCGACACTAATGACGACGGCAAGATCGATACCTATGGCTTCGGCTTCCGTGGCGGCAAATCCGGGCATGAACACTGGGGCAGCTTCACGCTTGGTGCGACCGGCGTGGCGCTGGACGATACCCTGACCTCGGATGCCGGTGTCGCGGGCACGCAATTCGTCATCGACCTGTTCCAGAAGGACAAGGTGTTTCCGCCCTCGGCTCCGAATGACGGGTTTCAGGAAATCATCGGCGCATTCAAGACCGGCGTGACCGCGATGACCATCCACCATGTTGGTTCCTCGAACGATCTGGTTGAGGTGCTGGGTGACAAGGTCGCCGCTGTGCCGGTACCGGAATGCGGCGGCGGGCGCTGGACGACATTTGGCGATGAATCGACGGCCGTTCTGTCGAGCGCTTCGGACAAGGAAGCAGCGTGGAAATGGATTTCCTTCCTGTCAACGGAAGGCAACAACGCGCTGTTCAACACCGCGACCGGCCAGCTTCCGGTGACAAAATCCGACGCCGCGGCATGGCAGGGCCACGAGCCCCGCTTTGTCGAGGCGACGCAGGCCTCGTTGCCCTTTGCACATCTGCTGCCCGCATCTTCGAACACGCCTGAATTCGTCAACACCGTCTGGCCCGCCAACATGCAGCGCGCTTTGCTGGGGCAGATCACCGCCCTGCAGATGAATGAGGCGATTGCCAAGCTGTTCACCGCGAACTGATCCCCACGGGCCGGGAACCACAGCCCCGGCCTATCCCCTGAATAAAATCGCCTGTCGGATCCTTCCGCGCAGGGCCAAGAGAGTTTGCCCGATGACAATCACTTCCGTCTCCGAGCAAGAGGGTCTTTCCTCTGACAGGCGTGCCGCACTGTGGCGGCAGGTCATGCCATTGGCCCTGTTGTCGCCAGCCGTTCTTGTCACGCTGGCCATCGTGTTCTTTCCGATGATCCAGACCGCCTGGATGAGCCTGCACAACTATGTCCTGTTCCGGCCGAAGAACTTTGACTGGGTCGGCTTGCAGAACTACTTCAACATCTTTCAGGACGAGGTGTTCTGGATCTCGCTGCGCCACACGATTCTGTGGATCGCCATCACCGTGCCCGCGCAAGCGCTGCTGGGTCTGGCGACTGCTCTGCTTCTGAACCAGAAATTCCCCTGGCGACCGCTGGCGCGCGCGCTGATCATCATTCCGTGGGCGCTGCCTTCGGTGGTGATCGCGCTGATGTGGGTCTGGATCTATGATTCCAACTACGGGATCCTGAACGATCTGCTGTTGCGGGTCGGCATCCTGGAAACCTCGATCCCGTGGCTGGCAAACCCCGATACCGCGCTTTACGCGATCATCCTGACACTGACCTGGCAGGGCTTTCCCTTCTTCGCCGTGATGATTCTGGCCGGCCTGCAATCCATCCCGCAAAGCTATTATGAGGCTGCATCGCTGGATGGCGCGACGCCCTGGCGGCAGTTCTGGCACATCACCCTTCCGGGTATTTCCGGGGTGCTGTTCACCGCGATCCTGCTGCGCACGATCTGGGTGGCGAATTCCATGGACGTGATCTTTGTCATGACCGGCGGTGGCCCCGGCTACTCGACCTACACCCTGCCGCTCTATTCCTTCCTTGAGGCGCGGACGAACCTGAACTTCGGCTATGGCTCGGCCTTGGCGATGACCTTCACCCTGATGCTGCTGGGCATCGTGATCCTGTATCTGAAACGCTCGGCAAAGGCGGTGCAATAATGGCTTTGGGACGCAAATCGACGCTGAACCGGGTGCTGACCGTCGATCTGCCGATGCTGGCGATCCTGGCCTTCACGCTTGGACCCTATCTGTGGATGCTGTTGACCTCGCTGACCGCGGAAAGCGAGCTGTTCACGCGCGGTCCGTCGGTCTTTGATCTGGTCTGGAGCAACTACGAACGCCTGTTTGCCAATGTCGGCTTTGCCCGCAACATGCTGGACAGTTTCATCGTCGCGGCGGGCACGGTGGTTGTCGGCCTGACGCTGTCGGTGACGGCGGCCTACAGCTTTTCGCGGTTCGATTTCCGCTTCAAAAAGGTGCTGTTGCTGCAATTCCTGCTGATCAACATGTTCCCGTTGGTGCTGCTGATCCTGCCCTTGTTCGTGCTGATGCGCCAACTGGGCCTGCTGGATACGCATTTCGCGCTGATTGTCGCGAACTCGACCATCGCCATTCCGTTCTCGGTCTGGATGATGACCAGCTATATCAACGGCATCCCAAAATCGCTGGACGAGGCCGCGATGACCGATGGCTGTTCGCGCCTGCAGGCCATGCGCAAGGTGATCCTGCCCCTGTGCGCACCGGGAATCATCGCGACCGGCATCTATATCTTCATTACCGCCTGGAACGAATATCTGTATGCGCTGACGCTTGGTGGGCAGAACGTGCGTCCGATCACCGTCGCCGTGCAGACGATGATCGGCGAATATCAGGTGCAATGGGGTCTGCTGACCGCTGGTGGCATCGTCGGCGCGCTGCCCGCAACCATCCTGTTCCTGATCGTACAGCGACGCCTTGTCGGCGGGCTGACCCAAGGCGCCGTCAAAGGCTGATCCAGTTTTCGCTGCCGCCCGCAAGGACGGCGGCCCCAATCCCCGAGGGAAAAACGTGAAAAATCCTGTTGGCATCATTTCGATGCAATATATCCGGCCCTTTACCAATGCCGCGCTGCCCTGTCTGAAGAAAACCCGCGAATTGGGTTTCGACTTCATCGAGCTGCTGGTCCCCGAGCCCGAGGACGATCTGGACCCGCTCGAGGTTCGGCGCATCTGCGAAGGTGAAGGTCTGGACGTGGTTCTGGCCGCGCGGGTGAACCTGCAACGCTCGATCGCCAGCGAGGACGCGGCGAACCGCCAAGGCGGCATCGACTATCTGAAATTCTGCGTCGAGGCAGCCGACAAGATCGGTGCAAAAATCATCGGCGGCCCGCTGTATGGCGAGCCTTTGGTTTTCGCGGGCCGTCCACCTTACCCTTGGACCGCCGATCAGATCACGACGCGGGCGAAACGCACCATCGACGGTCTGGCAGAGGTCGCACCGCTGGCCGCATCCGCTGGCCAGGTGTTCGGGCTGGAGCCGCTGAACCGCTTTGAAACCGATATCGTCAACACCACGGCGCAGGCGAATGAAATCGTCGATGCGGTGAACAATCCGGGTCTTGGCGTAATGCTGGACACCTTCCACATGAATATGGAGGAACGTTCGATCACCGATGCGATCCGTGCTGCGGGCGACCGTCTGGTGCATTTCCAGGCCAACGAAAACCATCGCGGTTTCCCCGGCACCGGCAATATGGACTGGACTGCGATCATGCGCGCCCTGCATCAGGTCGGCTATCAGGGCCCGGTGTCGCTGGAACCCTTCCGCCGCGAAGATGACCGCGTCGCCCTGCCCATCGCGCATTGGCGCGCGCCCCACGAAGACGAAGACGACAAGCTGCGCGCGGGTCTGGCCCTGATCCGTTCGGCGCTTGTCTTTGCAGAGGTTAATCACTGATGACGATCAAGATCGGCTGGATTGGCTGCGGCCGCCATGCAACCTGGATGCTGATGCCGCAACTGGCACGCAGCGGCTTTGAAATCGCCGCTGTTTGTGACCGCGACGAGGCATCCGCGCAGAATGCCGCGCGCCAGTTCGGCGCCAAGGCGGTCTATTCGGATTACGACGACATGATCGCCAATGCCGATATCGACGCGGTCGGCATGGCGGTCGGCCCGGATATCCATTTCCGCGCCACCTTGTCGGCGATGCGCCGCGGCCTGCCCGTCTTCATGGAAAAGCCCCCCGCGGCAACTGCCGCGCAGGCCAAGGAACTGATGCTGGCGTCCGAGGCTGCAAAGGTGCCCGTCACTGTCGGCTTCATGAAACGCTATTCGACCGGCAACAAGATCGCGAAGAACATCCTGGACGGTGGCGATTTCGGGCAGATTCTGGGCATCCACGGCAGCTATATGACCGCGCCCACCTATTTCACGGGCGAAGTCGATTATACCGGATTCTACCTGCACCACTGCGTCCATTACATGGATCTGATCACGTGGTTCGCGGGTTCGGAATTCGCCGATCTACGGCTGCGCAAGAATGTCCCGGATAAGGGCAAGATGCTGCTGCACATGAACTTCGAATGCGAAAACGGTGTGATCGGCAATATCATCATGGGCACCGTTCAGTCGCGCGGCACGCCGATGGAATATGTCCAGATCATGGGCGACCATAACCGGGTCGAAGTCGAAAACATCATCAACGTCGCCTGGCACCGCAACCCGCCCTTCAAGGCGGATGATCCCAAGGCGGTGCTGGATCCGGCCTGCGACAGCCTTGTCTGGACGCCGAATTTCACAGCAGCCGCGAACGAAGACCACAAGGGCTATCACGCCCTGCTGCTGGATGTCGCGGCGACCATGCGCGGCGAAAGCGATGTGGCACCCCAGATCCGCGACGGCTGGCTGGCGATGCAGCGGCTGGAACGCATGATTGCGCTGATCGAAGCCTGATGCCAATCGCCCCGCCCCTCGCAGGGCGGAGCAATCCCATAGGAACCGCCATGCAGACCCCCATCATCCAGTTCGGCACCAGCCGCTTTCTGCAAGCCCACGCCCTTGCCTATTTTCAGACCGGCACGCCCCTTGGCGATGCGCCTGCGGTGACGGTGGTGCAATCGACATCCGATCCCACGCGGCGCAGCAGGCTGGATGCGCTGTCGGCGCAGGGTGGCTATCCGGTCCACGTGCGCGGCCTTGAGAACGGCCAACCGGTCGATCGCGAGGAGCGGGTCGGGGTGGTCAGGCGCGGCCTTGGCTATGACGGCGATTATGCGGAACTGGAGCGGATTTTCGTGCAGGAGGCGCGCTGGATCATCTCGAACACCGCAGATCGCGGTTTTGACCCGCAGCCCGCCGATGATCTGCCCAGTCCTGATCCCGCGCAAAGCTATCCAGCCAAGCTGTTTTACCTGATGCGCGCCCGCCACCTTGCCGGGGGCGGCCCGCTGGTCGTGCTGCCGACGGAACTCGTGCCCGGTAATGGTGACAAGCTGCGCGCGCGTGTCCGCGACATGGCGGTCGCGCAAGGTTTCGATCCCGCGTTTCTGGACGCCCATATCTGGGCGAACTCGCTGGTTGACCGCATCGTCTCGGAAGAAATCCGCCCGGCGGGTGCTGTGGCTGAGCCCTATGGCCTGTGGGCCATCGAGGCACAGCCCGGTCTGGTCCTGCCCGTCATCCATCCGGCCATTCAGATTGTCCCCGACCTGGAACCTGTTCAGCGGCTGAAGCTGCATATCCTGAACCTTGGTCACAGCACTCTGATCGACCTGTGGCTACGCGCGGGCCAGCAGGAGACCTATGTTAGGGAAGCCATTTCCGGCCCCCTGCGCAAAGCCCTGTTGGATATCATGGAAACTGAGGTTCTGCCCGGTTTCGCCCTGTGCGGCATGGGCGATCAGGCCCGCGACTATCTGGCCGTGACGCTGGAACGGCTCGACAATCCGTTTCTGGACCACCGCCTGTCGGATATCGCGCAAAACCATGCCTCCAAGGTCGATCACCGTATCACCGCCTTTCTGGCCTGGGCCGGGCTGTCACCCGATCAGGCTCCGAAACTTCACGCCATCAGCCAAAGCGCCAAGGATATCGCGCCATGAGCCAGTCTCCTTCCGCCCTTCTTCTGGGCGACACCGACAGCGTCGGCATTGCGCTGAATGCGCTGAATGCGGGCGACACGCAGCGTGGCGTGACGCTGGTGACCGACATCCCCGCCGGACATAAGTTCGCCCTGCGCGACCATGCTGTTGGCGATGCCATCGTCAAATATGGGCAGGTTATGGGGCAGGCGACGGCACAGATCCGCGCAGGCGAACATGTCCACACCCAGAATGCCGGGATGAGTCCGCATGGCCTTGGCCCGGCGCAAAGCCGAGGCCAGCTGCCGCCCCCGCCGGAACGCCGCAGTTTCGAAGGTTTCCTGCGCAAGGATGGTCGTGTCGGGACGCGGAATTTTATCGGGATCATTGCCTCAGTCAATTGTTCTTCGACCGTGTGCAACGCGATTGCGCGGGCCGCGAATGAGCGCCTTTTGCCGCGTTTCCTCAATGTCGATGGCTTCGTGCCCATCGTTCACGATCAGGGCTGCGGCATCGCCACCGGCGGCGAGGGGTTCGAGTTGCTGGTTCGCGTGCTGAAAGGCTATCGCGACCACGTCAATTTCGGCGGCGTCATACTGGTCGGTCTGGGCTGCGAGGTGAACCAGCTAACGTTGTATCAGCGCGATGACTGGACCCGGGAACGCCATGCCAGTTTCAACATTCAGGACGTCGGCGGTTCGGCTGCGGCGGTGGCCCGCTCGATGGAGATTCTGGAAGTCATCGCCGAGGCCGCGAACCGCGACACCCGCCGCACCGTTCCGGTGTCCGGGTTGACGCTTGGCATGCAATGCGGCGGCTCAGACGGGTTTTCGGGGATTACAGCGAACCCGGCGCTTGGCGTTGCCTCGGACCTGCTGGTCGCGGGTGGGGGGACCACGATCCTCTCCGAAACGCCCGAGATTTACGGCGCCGAACATCTGCTGATCGCCCGTGCAAGCGATACCGATGGTGATCGGCTGCGCGCAATGATCACATGGTGGGAACGCTATACCAGCCAGAATGGAGCCAGTCTGGACAACAATCCCAGCCCCGGCAACAAGCGCGGCGGGATCACCACCATTCTGGAAAAATCGCTTGGTGCGGTGGCCAAGGGCGGCCTTGCACCGCTCGCGGGGGTTTACGGTTATGCCCAGCCGATCACCACGGCCGGTTTCGTCTACATGGACAGCCCCGGCTATGATCCGGTGGCCGCGACGGGACAGGTGGCATCGGGTGCGAACCTGATCGCATTTACCACGGGGCGGGGGTCATGCTTTGGTGCCCATCCTGCGCCTTCGCTGAAACTGGCGTCAAATTCGGCACTGTGGCGGACGATGCAGGCGGATATGGATATCGATTGCGGCAAAGTCGTTGAAGGCGCGATTTCGCTGCCCGAGATGGGACAGGAGATCTATCACAGGCTTCTGGATACAGCATCAGGCGCGCGGACCAAGTCCGAAGAGTTCGGCTATGGCGATGCGGAATTCGTGCCTTGGCGGATCGGCGCGGTGCTGTAGGGTTAAGCGCGCGTCCTGTCCCAGTTAGAGGGCCGATCGATACGACGACCTGTCTGCGATTGTCCTGCCCCCCGGAAGTTCCTTCGCCGTGATGTAGAGTCTGCCCAATCTGAAGGAGCAGACGAGATGAGGAAGAGCCGTTCTACCGATGAAGAGGGGACCGTGGCCCCAGTGGGGCCGCGTATGGCCCGATCAACAGATTATCGGGATGATCAGGGAGCAGGAGGCTGGTTTGCCCACGTCCGAGCTTTGCCGGAAGCATGGGCTGAGTCCTGCTACGTTTTACAAGCTGAAGGCCAAGTATGGCGGGGTGGAGCTGTCCGACGCCAAGCGGCTGAAGCAGCTTGAGGACAAGAATGCGAAGCTCAAGCGCCTGCTGGCCGGTGCCATGCTTGACAACGTGGTGCTGAAGGATTTGCCGGGAAAGCCCTGACGACGCTGGTGCAACGGCGGGACGCGGTGCTGCGGGCGATGAGGGACGGAGCCCGGGAACGCCACGGGTTCGAGAGACCGGGCGACGGCGATCTCTCAACGTCGCGCCTGCGTTCTGATCGGTGGCGATCCGAAGACGGCGCGGCGCAGGCGGCCGCCCGAGACCCCGGAGATCCGTGAGGAGATGCACAAGATCGCCGAGCAGCGTCGCCGTTTCGGCTATCGGCGCGTGGGCATCATGCTGGAGCGCAAAGGCATGATCATGAACGAGAAGAAGCTCTCGCGCAGAGCCTGTATTATACTTGGTCGAAAGAGTTCATGGAGTGAGGCGTGGGCCGCCACCGGTTGGAGGCGACGCCGAACGGCAAGCGCCGCCTGGCTGGTGATACGGCACGGGCTGCGACTACCGACGAGGTACAGGATCTACGCCGTGAAGCTCGGAACCTGAAGGAATGCGTTGCCGATCTGACGCTGGAAAACCGCCTGCGTAAAAAGCATGATCACGGATGGGGGCGACGGGGAATGAGGTATCCTGCATCCGATAAGCTCGAGATCATCCGGATCGTCGAACAGTCGCATCTGGCCGTCAAGCGAACGCTGGACCAGCTTGGTATCGCCCGTCGGACGTTCTACCGCTGGTATGATCGTTACCGGGAAGGCGGGCCGGAAGCGCTGAAAGATGGACCATGGGCGCCGAGCCGGGTGTGGAACCGCATCGGTGACACCATCCTTGACCAGATCGTCGAGATGGCGTTGGAGGCGACCGACCTCAGCCCGCGCGAACTGGCCGTACGCTTTATCGACGAGAAGCGATACTTCGTGTCGGAAGCCACGGTTTGCCGATTGCTCAAGGCCCATGACCTGATCACCAGTCTGGCCTACACGGTGATCAAAACGGCCGATCAGTTCCACACCAGGACCGCGCGCCCGAACGAGATGTGGCAGACCGACTTCACCTATTTCAAGATCATCGGCTGAGGCTGGATGTACCTCGAGAAGGTCAACGAGGCCGTCCCGGTGTGACCTATCCGCGGCTTCTGAAGGCCAGCGGAGCCTGCCCGCCCGAGGACGTCGACGGTGCCCGCGGCTACGAGGAGTTCCTCGAAGCCCTCGCAGATCCGAACCACGAGCAGCACGAGGACATGGTCCGCTGGTCAGGGAGTGCCTTCGAGCCCGAAGATGCCCAGATCGAGCAGATCGTCGAACGCTTTGACCAGTTCACGAAGAAATGGGCTCCGCGGCCCGGCAAGCCCAAAGCACCCAAGGCTACTCCCTGAGCATGGCCACCCGTCCGCAGCCTGCGGCGGATGGTTACCATGAAACATCGGCCTACTCACATGTTATTACTGAAAGTAAACTCCTGACTCGTGTTGAACAGCGACAAAGTGGCTCACGTCTCGATGAAATATGATGCCACAACGCCAGCAGCCTGCCAAAGCACGCTGTCGGATCAGAAGTCGAAACTGTCCGTCATCATCATCTCGGTCACAACGATGTCGGCGCGCGCTTGCGTGAAGTTTCCTTCCTCATCGGCAGCCCAGTAATAGAAGCTGTCATTACCACTGAAGCCGGTATTCGGACGATAAAGGACCGTGCCATCATCTTGCAGGAACACATCGCCATTGCGCGGATCTGTCAGGCCATCGACATAAACCCTGCCGCCATCCGGATCCCGATCGTTGGCGACCAGATCAAGGCGTACGGACTGGTTCATCTGTGTGGTCGCACGATCATTATTCGCAATCGGGGCCGGACCGCCCAGAGTGACGGTGCCATGATCGGTATAACCGGAGAGCTGTGAAGCGTTGAAATCAAGCTCGAAAACCAGCGTGTGCTTGCTCAATTGCCCTGTCGCGCGATCTGCGATGTAATCGGCGACCAGCAGAACCGGCGTGCCATCCGCCAGCCGGTGGTAGCCTTGACTGCTGAGCAGCGCATCCTTGTCCCAAGTCCAGAGGCCTTGCTGCTCCATGTCGAAGATGCGGTCGATTGCGCCGATCGAATCGTATTTCGTCCCGTCGAAGAACATATTATCCCATTGTCCGATCGTCCGATCACCGGTGAAGTCAAAGCGCAGGCGGTCACTGACCAGTTGGGAAGAATCCAGCATCCGCAGTTGACCGCCCACGGACTCTGCCGCGACTGCGCCACGGATGTTGCTATGTTCGGAATCGATGGCGATATTGCGAAAATCCTGCGGCCTGACGCCATCGGTGCTATCATTGTGTTGCAGATCATAGGCGTTCTGGAAGCCCCTGATGGTTGCACCGTTGACGACCATGTCGAAGGTGTTTGTACCGAACACCACCCCTGCCCCGGTCGCGCCGCTGAACCCGCCATTTTCAGCCCGCTGACCAACAAGATCGACGTTCAGGAAGGTGTAATGCGACGTATAGCTGGCATTGATTCCTTCGCGCGTTTCCCAGTTCAGGAAACCGTCGAATACGCTGCGCACGTCATGGCCCTGATCGGGATTGGCCTTGACCACGATGATCCCGGTATTGGTACCAAAGGCCTCGTTGTCATAAAAGCCCTGGATCGGTGTCTGATCCACGCGTGACCGGGTCTGCCCGTAACCTAGTTCGGGATGATGCGACGTGGCAAAATCCACCGCATCACGATCTCCGCGATGCAGCCAGACATAGCCATTGGTGGTGTTTGCGGCAACGTTCTCGGCCGCTTCGACCAGACGACCGGCAAAGAAATAACCGTCTCCGGTACGACCATTGTCGCCACGCTCGACATCCGATTGCCATTTAACCGTCCAGTCACCGTATCCGACGCCGTCCGAATTGATGGCGATGTTGCGGTACCAGATGCCGGTCTCATTGCCGTCTTCGGCAACGAAAGCCGCGCCGAACACGTCGAAGGCCACGTTATTGGTGAAATTGGCGTTGCTGGAATGGTGGACATAGCCCCAGCCGGGCGAGCCATCGACGACGTTGCCGACCGCCATCGCCGGGTTCTCCAGATCGGTGACCCCGGTTTCGTGGAAGTGGAACGGATAACGGGTCTGGATATTGGCATCGGTGGCAACCGCGCCGGGTCCACCCAGATCGTTGATGTCGAAGGCGGGGCGCGATTTGTCGGTGCGGCCCAGATCGTTGAATCCGGCATAGCGCACATCGATATCGTCGCTGTGCATGAACATCACATGGCCGCGCTGATGCACCGGCAGATCGTCACCCCCTTCGCTGGAGAAGGTGACGTTGCGGGTCATGTTGGCGACATAGGCCTTGAGATCGTCGCGCGGCGTATCGTGGTCATATTGCAGCCGCTGATCCAGAACGATCTGATTGCCGTTGATCGAGCGGATGGTGACCTCTTCGTCCTGCGATTCCGACTTTTCGACGCGCCGGGTATCGTTGTTCCAATCCCAGCCCTGCTGATGGGTGCCGGTCAGCACTAGCTTGTCACCGACCTTCCAGCCATCCGGCACCTCGGACAATGTGAGGCGGTTGTCGCCCGCCATGGCATCAACTTCGACCTTCACATGCGACGACTTCTCTTCGCCATGGATGGTGACCGAACCATGCGACAGCAGCCCCCGCGACAGAAGCGACGGGTCCCAGCCGGTATCGATATTGCCGTTATCGGCGAAGACGATGTCGATATTCACATTCGAGCGGACGGGGTTGTCCTCGGTCCCCATGATCAGATGACCCGAGGGCGAGACCACCATCGTATCGACCAGCATCCGGCTGTCGTGATCGGTGGCAAAATCCAGCACACCATCGACCCGCACCGTGAACAGCGAGGCATTGTTGACCGCGCCATAAGTCACCGCGATCCCTTCGGGGATCAGCACCTTGGCATCGGCGCCCGGCACCTGCCCATTCTGCCAGATGGACGGATCGTTCCAGTCGCCATGCGCGATGGCGATATGGGTCGCCTCGGCCCGCGGTACGAGTTGCAGCGACCCGTCATGGTCCGGCGAGGCCGCCGGATGGTGCGCCGTGTGTTCGGGCGCGTTGATGATCTCACGCAGGAACGCCTGAATTTGCGCGGATGTCTGGGGCGGAGTGATCAGATCATGGCCGCCGCCGTGGTTGCCGTGACCTCCGCCGGTGCCGCCAGTGTTGCCACCGCCGGAATTGCCACCGCCAGTATTACCACCGGTGCCGCCATCGTGGTCGGTATGTCCACCGCCGGAATTGCCACCATTCGCGCCAACCTCGACCGTGACCCTGCCGCGATCCGTGCCGCCATTCCCGTCCGAGATGACATAGTTGAAGGTCGCGGTGCCCGCCTCTCCGCCGGTAAAGTGGATCATGCCGTCGGACATGCTGGCCGTTCCGCCCGACACGTTGCCGATGCGGATGACGGACAGGCTGTCGCCGTCCGCATCGCGGTCATTGGCCAGCAGATCGGCGGGATTGATATGCAGCATCTGGCCGGGTGCGACCGAGAAGCCGCTGTCATTGACCGCAACCGGCGCGCGGTTGGCGACGGGTTGCTGCTGCGCCTCGACAGTCATTTCCACGCTGGCGGTGGATTTTCCGCCACGCCCGTCGCTGATGACATAGGTAAAGCTGTCGCTGCCGCTGAAATCCGCATTCGGGCGATAGGTGACGGTGCCGTTCGGATTCAGGGTCACCTGCCCGTTCGACGGCTGCTCCAACGAGACGATGCTCAGATCGTCGCCATCGGCATCGCGGTCATTGGCCAGCAGGTTCATCCGGACCGCGCCGTCCTCTTCGACAGTAAAGCGATCATCGCGGGCCACGGGCGCGGAATTGCTGTCGGTCCAGCCGCCCGCGACCTCATGGCGCAACCTGCCGGGCTCTGATCCCAGAACCTTCATCTGCCCGCCATCATGGCTGTGGCGGACCTGCAATTGCGCCGCGCCGACACCCTGGAAATAGTCGATGCCGATATCATACCAGCCGGCCTTTTTGATGGTGATGCTGCCATCGGTCCGCGCCTGCCCATAGTTCGCGCCATCGCCATATTGCGCCACCACGTCTTTGCCGATGGTCAGGCGGAAGCCGTCATCGGTCAGATTGCGGAAACGATGGGTTCCGGCCTCCAGATAGATCTCGCCATCCAGACGCATGCCAAACATCTCGCCCCGCTTGGCCAGCGCCGGGCGGTCGAAATCCGCATCATTGCCCAGAAAATCCGCGATCCGCCCGGATGCGGCATTGTAGTTCAGACGCTCGGCGGTGAAGTTGGCCACCCCTTCCCCGTCCTGCCGCGACAAATATGCCAGCGGATCCTTCATATATGATCCGGTAAAGATCCTGCCCGACAATCCTTCGGCATGGCTGGCAGAGGTGAACCGCGCGGCATATTTCGACGACATTTCCATATCCAGACGACCTTGTTTCTTACCCGGCTGTCAGACACAGGAATGCGGCGTCCGGGCACGACGTACCCAAGCGCATTCTGGCAGGCCCGAACAACCTGTGGATGAAATCCCGAAATATAACATACTTCAGGGTTGAGATGATTCTAGAGGAAGCGGGTAAATATTTGCAACTCAGGCAGGTGGATATTTGCGGGGATCGGCGGATAACTGACCAAGGCTTGCAAACCCCATCCTAATCATCCGTTATGACTGTATTATGTCTTCATTTTCAGAACGATAGTGCCCGGACCATAGCAACCTCGATGCGAACGGAAATGGTCAGTGTTCAGGGGTAAATCACTAAAAATGAACCGATTATTTCGCAAATGCAGCATGATTGACCCGGCACCTCGGCACGACAACTCGCCGCGATGGATGAGCAAGCCCTCGCTGATCGGTTTTCCGCTTATGCGGGCTTCAGCAAACCAAAGCCTGACTAAAAGTAAATAAGCTCAATTGGTCTGCATTGATTTGAATAATATGTCTGCAATGATGAATATACTGATCCCGGCATAAGCGCAGATAAGGGAATCGCCCTGAAAGGGTTTCCCGGTGACCGAAGATTCTGGCGCTGCATGAAAAAAGGGCAGAGGCCGCGCCCCTGCCCTTGTCCGATGACCCCAGCCTGCCGCTCAGGCGTTGAACAGGAAATGCAGAACGTCGCCGTCCTTGACCTCATAGGTCTTGCCTTCGACGCGCAGTTTGCCTGCCTCGCGGGCGCCCGCCTCGCCATTGCCGGTGATATAGTCGTCATAGCCGATGGTTTCGGCGCGGATGAAGCCCTTTTCGAAATCGCCGTGGATCTCGCCCGCCGCCTGAGGCGCAAGGGTGCCCTTGCGGATCGTCCAGGCGCGGGCCTCCTTGGGGCCGATGGTGAAATAGGTCTGAAGGCCCAGCAGGTCGTAGCCCGCGCGGATCAGGCGATCCAGACCAGCCTCGTCCAGACCCATCTCGGACAGGAACATCTGCGCCTCGTCGGCGTCCAGCTGGCTGATCTCTTCCTCGATCCGGGCCGAGATCACCACATGGCCCGCACCCTGTGCCTCGGCCATCGCGGCAACTTTCGCCGACCAGTCATTGCCTGTCGCGGCCTCGTCCTCGGCCACGTTGCAGACATAAAGCACGGGCTTGGCGGTCAGCAGTTGCAGCATCGCCCAGGGCTTGCGGTCGTCCTCGGCCACCTCGACGGTGCGGGCGGGCTGCCCGGCCTCCAGCACGGCCAGCGCCTGTTTCAGCAGACGCTCCTGCGCCACGGCCTCCTTGTCGCCGCCCTTCAGCTTGCGGGCAAGGTTGGCAAGGCGGCGTTCGATCGATTCCATGTCGGCGATCATCAACTCGGTCTCGATCACCTCGGCATCCGCGATGGGATCGACCCGGCCCTCGACATGGGTCACGTCGCCATCCTCGAAACAGCGCAGCACATGGGCGATGGCGTCAACCTCGCGGATATTGGCCAGAAACTGGTTGCCCAGCCCCTCGCCCTTGCTGGCGCCCTTCACCAGCCCGGCGATATCGACAAAGGTGATCCGGGTCGGGATGATCTGCCTGCTGCCCGCGATCGCCGCCAGCTTTTCCAGACGCGGATCGGGCACGGCGACCTCGCCCACATTCGGCTCGATGGTGCAGAAGGGGAAATTCGCGGCCTGCGCGGCGGCGGTTTTCGTCAGCGCATTGAACAGCGTGGATTTGCCGACATTCGGCAGTCCCACAATCCCCATCCGAAAACCCATGCCATGCCCCTTTGCTGAATTTCGCGGTTACTTAGGACGACAGCCGCGCCAAGTCCAGTCGGCGCATTGCGTATGGCCGTCATGCAAGCTAGTGCTTGGGCGCAAGACTGTGGGCGGCAAGGCGGGGCTGACATGACCAGAATCGACGATACTTTCGCGCGGCTGGGGGCCGAGGGCAAGAAGGCCTTCGTCACCTATATCATGGCGTCCGATCCCGACGAGGCCACCACGCTGGAACTGATGCGTGGCCTGCCCGAAGCGGGTGTGGACATCATCGAACTGGGCATGCCCTTCACCGACCCGATGGCAGACGGCCCGACCATTCAGCTGGCGGGTCAGCGGGCGCTGGCGGCAGGCGGCGGCGTCACCCGCACGCTGTCCATCCTGCGCGAATTCCGCAAGACCGACAATGAAACCCCGGTGGTGCTGATGGGCTATTACAACCCGATCTATGCCCGCGCGGGCGGGGTCGAACAATTCCTGACCGATGCCAAAGAGGCTGGCGTGGACGGTCTGATCGTCGTCGATCTGCCGCCCGAAGAGGATGACGAGCTGTGCATCCCCGCCGCCCGTGCCGGTCTGAACTTCATCCGGCTGGCGACGCCCACGACCGACGACCGACGCCTGCCCGCCGTGGTCAAGAACACCTCGGGCTTTGTCTATTACGTCAGCGTCACCGGCATCACCGGCGGACCCGCCGCCAATGCCGCCGAGGTCGGACCCGAAGTTGCCCGCATCCGCGCCGCCGCCAATCTGCCGGTGGTGGTGGGCTTTGGCATCTCATCGGCCGAAGCGGCGGAAAGCATCGCCACGGTGGCGGATGGCTGCGTCGTCGGTTCGGCCATCGTCAAGCTGATGGGCGAAGGCCGCCCGGTGCCCGAGATCCTCGAATTCGTGCGCGATCTGGCAGCCGGTGCGCATCGCGGCCAGTCCACCGCGCACGCCTGAGGGACCGGCAGGGTGATCCGGCTGCGCGATGCCCGCCCCGGGGATGCCGCCGGGATCGGCGCGATCTGGAACCCGATCATCCGCGACACTGCCGTCACCTTCTGGCCGACCGAACGCAGCGAAGCCGAGATCGCGCAGATCATCGCCGAGCGCGTCGCAAGCCATGCCTTCATCCTGGCCGAGGACGGCACGCGCATCACCGGCTTTGCGACCTACAAGCAGTTCCGCGACGGCGCCGGTTACAGCCGCAGCATGGAGCACACCGTCTATATCGCGCCCGAGGCGCAGGGCAGCGGCACCGGCCGCGCCTTGCTGACCGCTGTCGAGGATCACGCCCGCCGGGCCGGCCACCGGCTGATGATCGGCGCGATCACCGGATCGAATGCGGGCTCGCTGCGGTTTCATGCGCGGATGGGCTATGCCGATTGGGGACGAATCCCGGCGGCGGGCTGGAAGTTCGGACAGTTTCACGATCTGGTGTTGATGGGCAAGGATCTGGCCTGATCGCCCTGCGCGCGATTGTCGCGCCCCTATCGCCGGGCCGCGAAGCCGGTTAATCTGAACGACATGGACCAGACCGTATCACGCCCCTGCTGCCCCGAATTGCCGAAGCCGCGCAGTTTCTGGCAACGCATGGCCGACCGTCTGGCGGCATTCATGCGCAACGCCCGCATGGTGACGCCGCCCGAACGCTCGGTCGCGTTCACCATCGCGGTGATCGCGCTGGGGGCCAAGCTGGCCAAGGCCGATGGCGCCGTCGCCCGGTCCGAGGTGACCGCCTTCCGCCGCGTCTTCATCATCCCCCGGTCCGAGGAAAAGAACGCCGCGCGGGTCTTTGATCTGGCGCGGCAGGATGTGGCGGGTTTCGACGCATGGGCGCGGCGTATCGCGGCGATGTTTCCACCGGGCGATCCGGTGCTGACCGATGTGTTGGAGGGGCTGTGCATCATCGCCGTGGCTGATGGTGCGATGCATGAAAAGGAAATCGCCTTCATCGACGAGGTCGGCGCGATCTTCGGCATGACTCCGGTCCGCATCGCCGCGATTCGCGCCCGCCACGATCCCAAGGCCGGTTGCCCCCCCTGCGACGTTCTGGGCATCACGGTGGAAACACCGCTGCCCGAAGCCCGCCGTCGCTGGCGCGAGTTGATCCGCGAGGCCCATCCCGACCGCGCCATCGCCCGTGGTCTGCCGCCCGAGGCCGTGCGTCTGGCCGAGGCCCGCACCCGCCGCCTGAACGAGGCATGGGAGAAATTCCGCGCCATGCATGCCGGAACCGCCGCGCAGGCCTGATCCGCAGAACACCGGACTTGCGCAAGCGATGACACGGGTTCATCCTGACCCGATGAAGATGGCGTCTTACATCCCCGCCGTTGGGCTTGCCGCGCTGCTGGCGCTGGCGCCGCTGCCGGTTGCGGCGCAGGACCAGCCCGAGAACGGGCCATCGCTGATCGAACGGGGCCTGATGATGCTGATGGACAATGTGTTCAGCGCCATCGGTCCCGAACTGGATCAGGTGGGTGAAGGCATGTCGGGCATCGTCTCGCGGCTGGGTCCGGCGCTTCAGGATCTGGCGGTGCTGGTCGATGACATCGCCAATTATCAGACGCCCGAGCGGCTGGAGAATGGCGATATCCTGATCCGCCGCAGCCCGGACGCACCGCCTCCGCCCCCGATCGGAGAGAATCTGCGCGATCTGGCGCGCCCTCAGCCCGAGGACGACGCAAGGCCCGACCCGCCGACCGATCCGACCCTGCCAGAGATCGAACTCTAGCCCGACCGGGCCGGCCCAAAACGGGGCCCAGAACGGGGATTGTCATTGCCGCGACCGCAAGGCAGCATCCCGGCCATGACCGAACAAAGCAGATCCCCCGACCCGGTTCGCGACAGCGACGAGATGGCCCGCCAGACAGCGCGGGCGATGCTGCTGGCCATGCGCCACGCCACGCTGGCCGTGAATGACCCGCAGACCGGCCATCCGCATATGGCGCGGATCGCCTGCCAGATCGATGCGCAGGGGCTGCCGGTGGCGTTGATGTCGGACATTTCCGCCCACAGCCGCGCCCTGGATGCCGATCCGCGCGCGGCGCTGTTTGTCGAATTGACGCAGCCAAAGGGCGATCCGATGAACTGGGGCCGAATGTCGATCCGGCTGCGCGCCAGCCGTCTGGAGGATGATCCGCGACGGCAACGCGACTGGCTGACGAACGACCCCAAGGCCAAGGTCTATGCCGCACTGCCCGATTTCCGCTTCTGGCGGTTGCAGCCCGAGGCGGGCTTCCTCAATGCGGGCTTCGGCGCCGCCTTCCGGCTGACGCCTGCCGATCTGCTGGTGCCGCCGCGGTCGTAACCGGCGGGCAGCCTATTGCGGGCGGTCCATCCGGGCATAGATCGCGATCCGGCCCCGCACCGGCGTGCTCCAGTTCAGGCGCAACTGGCGGTTGGAACTGCCGATCTGCGTCTGCACCCAGGGCATTTCGCTGACCCTTGCGCCGGATGCGGTGGTCAGGGCGGTTTCGGCCACCACCGATTGCACCGCGCGGGCCCAGCCCCGGAAGGGCAAGCCTTGCACCACCGGCAGCGTCCAGCTGTCCGAAGCCGTCGATTGCGTATGCTGCAACATCAGCGGATTGGCGACATAGGTGTTGATGCCGTTGAACATGTTCCCCTCGAACTGGATGTTCCGCATATTGCTGTAATCCAGATCGGCAATCGAAGTATCCACCCGGTCGATCCGGTCCACATTGCCATAAAGCGCCTTGAAGACGTTGCCCGCCACCGTCAGCCCGTGAATGAAATGGCCCGAACCATGGGGCTTGACCGTCAGCCATGTGAACCAGTTGACGGTATTGCTGCACAGGAAGGTGTTGCCGGTGATGGTCAGCCCGCCAAAGCTGAACTCGTCGCCGCTGAAATCCGGTCGCGCGCTGTGCTCATTCGTCCATTCGATCGAGGAGTTGTCGATATAGTTGCCGGTGATCGTGGTCTGCACATTGGTCAGCGTCAGCACCAGCCCGGCATAGCGCAACCCCTGCCCCGAGCCATCGCCCTGAAACCAGTGATTGCCGGTGATGATATGGCCGCCGCCATGCGCCACCATGAAATGGGCAAAGCGCACGAATCGATTGTTGCGCATCTTCACGTCATTGGCGTTGACATTGATGGCGATGCTGGTGCGTTGCTGGGCGGGCAGGTCCATATCGTTCGACAGGAACTGACAGCGGTCAACCAGCAGATCCTGACATCCGCGCCCGATCGAGGTGATGGCGCGATCCTTTGGCCGGGTGAAATAGCAGTCGCGGATGGCGATCATCTCGCCCTGAGGGGGCAGCATGATGGTGCTGGCGATACCGTTGCAGTTGAAGTCGATATCGACGAAGTTCAGCCGCGAAACCTGCCCCACACCCGAGAAATCGAACATATAACGATACCGATCAAAAGTGTAATTGCGCGTACCCGCCCCGCCATAAAGCGGCTGCGACAGCGTCAGACGGCCCTGCGCGACATTTTTGGCCCGCACATAGACCTCGCGCCCGACGCCATTGCCGCTGACGCGGCTGCCGACCTCGATCGCGCCGATATTGGCGACGTTGGACAGCACCAGCGGCTGATTGGGGTTGTAGGTGGCGCTGCTGGTCCTGCGTCCGCTGTCCCATGCCGGACCCTCGACCGCCATGATGCTGCCGTTCATGATGACGCGGCGGTTGGAAAAGCCGGTCAGGTTGGGCGCCAGCGCGGCGATGTCCAGAGGCTCGGTCAGATCGACGCGCCGCCCGCACAGGTCCAGCGACACATGGTCGGTATAGCCGAACAGCGCCTGAAGCGCCTTTTTCAGCCCCAGCGTCTCGTCACCGAAAGCTGCGGCATAGGTCGGGAAATCGAAGCTTTGCATGAAGGATACCCGCGTCGCCGTCGGCGTGCGGATGGTGCCCTTGAAGCGGATCGGCGCCTCGATACCGATATCACCGCTGATGAAGAAGGTGCCTTCGGGCACGACGATGCCACCGCCATTGGCAGCCTGATCGGCGGCGATGAAAGCCGCGCGGTCATTGGTGACGCCGTCGCCCACCGCGCCGAAATCGCGTACATCGACCCAGTCGATCAGCGCGGGCACGAAGGCCGAGGAGACATCCTCGATACGGATCGATTCGATGCGGATGGCGCCGCCATTGGCACCGACCAGATCCAGCCCGAAATGGCCATAGACCGGGCGCGTGCCCCAGACCATGTCCACGCCCTGACGCGCACCGACCGAGACGATGGCGCTGATCTCGATAATCTGGCCATAGCTGTCCATTGCGACGGTGGCGCCGGTCGTGACAAGGCCCGGAACCTCGTTGCGCTGCCCGTCGCCCGCCCAACCGGCGATGCGTGCGCTGCAAAACGCCCCGGCGACGCATTTGAGCCCGGCCGAGATGCGCAGATAGATGCCGGGCCAGATCGGGGTTTCGCCCATGAAACGCAGGCGCGTGGTGCTTTGCTGCTTGACGATTTCGAGGCAGGATCCGAAATCCTGATCGCCCGGCACAATCCCGGCATTGGCGGCGCCCGCCCAGGTCGGACTGCCCGAGGTGCCATTGCCGCTGGACCAGGCATTCAGCCCGGCGTGAAAGGCGGGCGGCATCAGCAACAGGCCACTGGTGATCGCTATGTTCATTCCCTGTCTCCCCGGAACTGTGGCGGGCCGGAGGATGGCCCGCGGTCATGGGAAAAGAGATAGGTTCCGAAAGGTTAACAGGGGGTGAATCGGGCGGGCGTTGCGGATGAGGCAACGGAGCACTGGTGGGACGCGCGGCAAGGGGGCTGTCCGCCCCCACGCGCTGGCGCGCGTTCCCCCGAGGATATTTGCACACCAAAGATATGCGGGGCCGGTTTCGGAGGGGGTGCGGCGAGGTCTTGCACCCTGCCCGATCCATGCGTAAAGCGCATTCATGACCCAGCATCAGCGCCTTCTCATCATCGATTTCGGCTCTCAGGTGACTCAGTTGATCGCGCGGCGGCTGCGCGAGCTGAATGTCTATTGCGAGATCCATCCCTATAACCTGCTGACCGAGGCGAAACTGCGCGAATTGCAGCCTCGGGCCGTGATCCTGTCGGGCGGGCCCGACAGCGTGACGCGCGAGGGCAGTCCGCGTGTGCCGCAGGCGCTGTTCAACATGGGGGTGCCGGTGTTCGGCATCTGCTATGGTCAGCAGGTGATGATGGTGCAGTTGGGCGGGCAGGTCGAGGCGGGGCATCACGCCGAATATGGGCGTGCCTTCATCACGCCCGCGGCCGGACACAAGGGCGACGGCATCTTTGCCGGGCTGTTCGATCAGGGGCGCGAAGAGGTCTGGATGAGCCATGGCGACCGCGTGACCGCGCTGGCGCCGGGATTTCAGGTGATCGGCACCTCGCAGGGGGCGCCCTTTGCGATGGTGGCGGATGAGGCGCGGCATTTCTATGCCGTCCAGTTCCATCCCGAGGTGCATCATACGCCCAATGGCCGGATCATGCTGGAGAATTTCCTGCGGCTGGCCGGATTCGAGGGCGACTGGACCATGGCGGGTTATCGCGACGAGGCGATCCGCAAGATCCGCGAGCAGGTCGGCGACCGCAAGGTGATCTGCGGGCTGTCTGGCGGGGTCGATTCCTCGGTTGCGGCGGTGCTGATCCATGAGGCAATCGGGGATCAACTGACCTGCGTCTTTGTGGATCATGGCTTGCTGCGGATGAATGAAGCCGAAGAGGTCGTCGCGATGTTCCGCGACAATTACAATATCCCGTTGATCCATGCCGATGAATCGGCGCTGTTTCTGGGCGAGCTGGAGGGGGTTTCCGACCCCGAGGTCAAGCGCAAGACCATCGGTCGGTTGTTCATCGACGTATTCCAGAAATATGCCAATCAGATCGACGGGGCGGAATTTCTGGCGCAGGGCACGCTTTACCCGGATGTGATCGAAAGCGTCAGCTTCAGCGGCGGGCCCTCGGTCACGATCAAGTCACACCACAATGTCGGCGGCTTGCCCGAAAAGATGGGCCTGAAACTGGTCGAGCCCCTGCGCGAACTGTTCAAGGACGAGGTGCGCGCGCTGGGTCGCGAACTGGGCCTGCCGCAAAGTTTCATCGGCCGCCACCCCTTCCCCGGCCCCGGTCTGGCCATCCGCTGCCCCGGCGAGATCACCCGCGAGAAGCTGGAGATCCTGCGCAAGGCCGATGCCGTCTATATCGATCAGATCCGCAGGCACGGGCTTTATGACGAAATCTGGCAGGCCTTCGTGGCCATTCTGCCGGTACGGACCGTCGGCGTGATGGGCGACGGGCGGACCTATGATTATGCCTGTGCGCTGCGTGCGGTGACCTCGGTCGATGGGATGACGGCGGATTACTATCCGTTCAGCCACGAGTTTCTGGGCGAAACTGCCACCCGGATCATCAATGAGGTCAAGGGGATAAACCGGATCACCTATGATGTGACTTCAAAGCCGCCGGGAACCATCGAGTGGGAATGATTCCGCGTCTGGCACAGCCAGGCACCTGATGGCATGAAATGCCGCTAAGCCCGCGTAATTGCGGGCTTTTTTTTGTTTGTGTTTGGCACGATCTGGCAACGGGAGGAAGCGCCAAGCACCGTTTGAGCATGGCATTAAAGCTGGTATTATGGTTTGGCGATGCCATGATTGATGCCGATACCATGCTGCGTTCTTTTGTGTGTTCATGGTATTAATATTCTATAAGTTACTGTTTCGTAAGAAAAAATACGATAAATTCGAGATTTTTTCAGCATGGTATCGGAGACGAAGAAGGACAAGGTACATGCTGACCGATACCAAGCTGCGCAATCTCAAGCCCAGGGACAAACTCTACAAAGTGAATGACCGGGAAGGTCTCTATGTGGCAGTGACTCCAGCCGGCTCCATCTCGTTCCGTTACAACTACTCAATCAACGGTCGGCAGGAGACCATCACCTTTGGGCGTTATGGTGTCGGTGGCATCACCCTGGCCGAAGCCCGCGAGCTGTTGGGTGACGCCAAGAAGATGGTTGCGGCGGGCAAGTCGCCGGCCAAGGAGAAAGCCCGAGACAAGGCGCGGGTGAAAGATGCAGAGACGTTCGGTGCCTGGGCGGAGAAGTGGCTGCGTGGCTACCAGATGGCCGACTCCACCCGCGATATGCGCCGCTCGGTTTATGAGCGTGAGCTGAAGCCGAAATTCAGCAATCAGAAGCTGGTGGAGATCACCCACGAAGACTTGCGGGCGCTGGCTGATGCCATTGTTGAGCGAGGCGCACCGGCCACCGCCGTTCATGTGCGTGAAATCGTGTTGCAGGTATTTCGCTGGGCCATCGAGCGTGGGCAGAAGGTCGAAAACCCGGCAGAACTGGTGCGCCCAACAAGCATCGCTCGATTCGAGCCACGTGACCGAGCGTTGACGCCAGAAGAAATTGGGCTGATGTACCAGTACATGGAGCGAGTGGGCACAAGCCCAACAAACCGTGCGGCGGCCAAGCTGTTATTGCTGACGATGGTGCGCAAGAGCGAGCTGACCAATGCGACCTGGAGCGAGATCAATTTCAGCGAAGCGTTGTGGACGATTCCAAAGGAGCGGATGAAACGCCGTAACCCGCACCTGGTATTTCTGTCCCAGCAGGCTCTGGATATTTTCATTGCCATGAAAACCTTTGCCGGTGGTTCCGACTTCGTTTTGCCATCACGGTACGACTCGGATGCGCCGATGAGCGCTGCCACACTTAACCAGGTGCTGACGCTGACTTACAAGGCGGCGCAGAAAGATGGGAAGTCACTTACCAAGTTCGGACCGCATGATTTGCGGCGCACAGCCAGCACGCTGTTGCATGAGGCCGGCTACAACACCGACTGGATCGAGAAGTGCCTGGCGCACGAGCAGAAGGGCGTGAGGGCTGTCTACAACAAGGCTGAGTACCGCGAGCAGCGGGCGGCGATGTTGCAGGATTGGGCCGATATGATTGATGAGTGGACTTCGGGAGGCAGTAAGGGTTGATGTTTTTGCTATCTTTGATAGCATTGAAGTTGATGCCGTGAATTTATAAATAAGGCCGCCATTGGCATCGGGCAGGTCAATTACCGATTAGCTGCTTCGCGCAGCTACTCGATGAATAGCAACTATTCATTTGAGAGGTATTGACCCATGCAAAATATAAAGACCCTCATCAACAGGAAGAAGCTCCTGGAGATGATCCCGCTTTCGACACGAACAATTTATAACCTGGAGCAGCGAGGGGATTTTCCACGCCGTATCGCGTTAACCAGTAGAAATGTCGCCTGGGATTTGTCAGAGGTCGAAGAGTGGATTGAGGCACGTAAATCATCGGGTGATCAAGCTGCGCGACCTGGCCCTATAGAGGGCTAGTTATATGGCTCTTGATCTTATGGCGGCTTTCACGGAATTGCCGCCACCCATTGATTATGTTCTGCCTAATATGGTTGCTGGCACTGTTGGTGCTCTTGTGTCGCCTGGTGGGGCTGGTAAATCCATGTTGGCCCTTCAATTGGCTGCACAGATTGCAGGCGGGCCTGATTTACTTGAAATAGGCGAGTTTCCCACCGGGCAAGTGGTCTATCTGCCTGCTGAAGATCCACCGGCCGCTATTCACCATCGTCTGCACGCCCTTGGGGCACACCTCAGCGCAGCGGAACGGCAAGCCGTGGCTGATGGTTTGCTCATTGAACCCTTGATCGGTAAATGCCCAAACATCATGGCTGCTAGCTGGTTCGATGCTCTCAAACGAGCCGCTGAAGGTCGTCGCTTGATGATCTTGGACACTTTGCGGCGCTTCCACATTGAGGAGGAGAACGCTAGCGGGCCGATGGCGCAGGTTGTTGGGCACATGGAGGCCATAGCCGCTGATACAGGCTGCTCCATTGTGTTTCTGCACCACGCGAGTAAAAGCGCAGCCATGATGGGGTCGGGCGATCAACAGCAGGCCAGTCGTGGATCGTCCGTACTGGTTGATAACATCCGTTGGCAATCGTACCTATCCGGCATGACGCAAGGCGAGGCCGAGATACTGGGGGTCGATGATTGTCAGCGTGGGTATTTTGTCCGCTTTGGCGTCAGCAAGGCCAACTATGGCGCACCTTTTCAAGAACTCTGGTTTAGACGGCACGACGGCGGCGTGTTGAAGCCTGCTGTACTGGAGCGGCAGTGCAAGGTGAAAAGGAGACAGCGTGAAGAAGCCTAAGCATGACCTGACCCACGTCCGACATGATCCCGCGCACTGTTTGGCACCTGGCCTGTTCCGCAGCCTCAAGCGTGGCGATCGCAAACGCTGCAAGCTGGACGTGACCTACACCTTTGGCGAGGACGAATCCATGCGTTTCGTCGGATTCGAACCTCTCGGGGCCGATGATATGCGTCTTTTGCAAGGCATCGTGGCCCTTGGCGGCCCGAACGGCATCTTGCTAACCCCGGAACCGACCAGTGAGACGGGGCGACAGCTACGGCTATTCCTTGAACCCCGTTTCGAAGCCATTGAGCAAGACGGCTTGGTGGTTCGTGAGAGCCTGACCAAACTGCTCTCAGAAACGGGCATGACGGATAGCGGCGACAACATCAAGGCGCTCAAAGCCAGCCTGCTGCGCATGTCGAACGTCACCATCCTTGTGACGAAGGGACGGCGGCAAGCCGCGTTCCACCTGATGAGTCATGCTTTTGACGAGACGGACGGCAGGCTATGGGTTGCCCTGAATCCGCGTATTGCCGAAGCGATCCTGGGGCATCGTCCATATGCCCGTATCGACATGGCGGAAGTGCGGGTGCTACAGACTGATCCGGCACGGCTGATGCACCAACGGCTATGCGGCTGGATCGACCCCGGCAAATCCGGGCGCGTGGAACTGGACACGCTTTGCGGCTATGTCTGGCCAGATGAAGCCAATGCCGAAGCTATGAAAAAACGCCGTCAGACTGCCCGGAAGGCACTGGCCGAACTTGCCGCCGTGGGTTGGGTAGTGAACGAATACGCCAAGGGAAAATGGGAGATCAAGAGGCCTGGCCCCACGGCAACTGCACCCGTTTACCGTCGTAACGTTCCCTTGTTACCGTCGTAACGCTCCCCTTCTGCCGTCGTAACGTTCCCCGTCCCAATTTGGAAAACCCAGACGGTGCGCTGCTTTGCGGGCAGTTTGGGAAATCCATCCAAGATTATCTAAAGATAATCCATCATGCGCGGTGCAGCTCGCGCCTTGAGGGCGCGTTCTGACCTTGCCAATAAAGCCCTGGCGGGCTTTATCAATCGGCCATAGGCCGATGGTTTAACGCCAAGAAGAGAAGGCGGCTTCAGTGGCCGCTGAAACGCCTTGTGAGAGGGGAAAACAACCCGGAGTCCCTTATTCCATGAGCTGAAGCAGAATCTGCGTCTAACGGTGCTGGAGGGCCGCTGTGTGCACTTGTAGTTATCTGTACTGAAACCTTGGCTCGAAACGTGAAATGGCTAAGCAGTGCCCATTCGTTCGGTAAGAATAATAAGAAGATTATTATTCTTATTATTACCAAGCAGGAATGAGCCGTGTGTGTTGGACGCCCATAACCAGTAACCTGCGTGAAGGTGTCAACATCAGGAAAGGTTGCCCCTCAAGTATCAATACGTCGCCTTAGTGGTATGACGGGAGGGGAGGCAAATTTCTTGTGTTCATTGACACTTGAGGGGCGGGTTATGCCCTTCTTTTTTGGCGTCCAACTCGCCCCATCGGGGCGAATGGTTTGTGTCGATTGTTGGCATTTTAGGTTCCGATTTAAAGCCGATTGAGCAGCGATTTTGAAGCGACTATGTCGATTGCAGGCCGATTTGGTGACGATTACGGTTATGTTGCCAAGAATCGGTGTTTGTTTGACGATAAAACGCTTTACGTTCGATATGCGCTAGATTTTCAATAGTGGGTGAAATGCGGGCAGGATGGGTGAAGTTAGCTAACCGGCAAGCCGGTTATCTATCTTCACTGTCCCTTATTCGCGCCGGGGGCACTCAACGGGAATCCTGCCCTGCGGGGCTGATCGGCTACCGCCGGTTGCAAGAGTATAGGTCTTGCTATTTTTAATATCTTTGATAGCATGGTTGTCGGGTACACCAAAAGGGTATTGATATGGCAAATGTGCTTATCAGGAATTTACCCGCCGAGGTGCACCGTGCGTTGAAAGTTCGAGCAGCGCTCAACGATAGGAGCACCGACGCGGAAATACGCGAAATACTGACGGCGGCAGTACAGCCGCTAGAGCTTGAAGAGATTGGCCGGGAAGTTGGCTTGTCCGAAAGCGATAAAAAAACAGAGTAGTTTTACGTTTGTAAGTCCGGGCCTCAGCGCCAAGGGCAATACCGATCAGCTAGTGGCGTAGCTCTTCGATGAAACGTTGCCGAGAACAAGCACAACGCTTGGTCAAGGCAATGCCTTCTTTTCATCGACGGAGTACGACCATGAAGTCCAAAATTTTAGCGGCTAAAAAAACCGCTCTAGCCGTTGCACTCGCAACCGGCTTTATCACCACTACCACCGCCCCTGTGCAAGCTGGTATCCCCGTCATCGACGGCGGCAACCTGGCCCAGAACATCATGACGGCCATCGAGTCGGTGGCGCAGACGCTCAAGCAGATTGAGCAGTACCAGACCCAGTTGCAGCAGTACGAAAATCAGCTCCAGAACACGATGGCCCCAGCCGCGTATATCTGGGATCAGGCGCAGACTACGATCAACCGGCTGATTGCCGCGCAAAACACGCTGGCCTATTACGAGAACCAGCTAGGCAGCCTGGATCGTTACCTGGCCAAGTTTCAGGACGTGGCCTATTACCGCAGCTCGCCATGCTTCAACGGCAGCGGCGGATGCACGCCGGCCGAAAAGGCAGCGATGGAAGAGAACCGCCGCCTGGCGTCAGAGTCGCAAAAGAAGGCCAACGATGCCCTGTTCCAGACCGTTGCCGACCAGCAAAAGGCTTTGAAGGATGACGCCCGTACCCTGGAGCGGCTGCAAGGCGCGGCCCAGGGTGCAACTGGCCAGCTACAGGCCATCGGCTACGCCAACCAGCTCGCCAGCCAGCAGGCCAATCAGCTCTTGCAGATTCGCACCATGTTGACCGCCCAACACAACGCGGAGGCAGCCCGGATTGCAGCAGAACTCGATGCCGAGGCGCGAGGTGATGCCAGGGCCGAGCAAATGCGTACCTGGACGTTTCGCCCGAGTCCGGCAGACAACTACTAGGGAGGCGGTGAGATGAAAAAAATCTTTTTTACTACCGCGGCTACGTTGCTGTTGTTGGCTGGATGTGAACAGGAAAGGATGCCCGAACCAAATGCGGCGACGTGTGCCCCCGATGCGTTCCAGGCAGCACTGAATGAAATGCGCAGCGAAGCGAACCGAGAGGCCTTTACCGAGGAATGCAGAGCATTCCAGAAGGCCAAGCAGATGCGTCAGTGGGAGTTCAAGCCCAGCCCTAAAGATGATTATTGAGGTGGTCGCCATGAGAAAGAAAATTGCTCTAGGTGGCTTGATGATGGTCGCCACAATGGTGCTGGCTGAACCTGCAATGGCGCAGGAGCTAAGTAGCAGCGGTGTTATGAATGATGTGCTCAAGCGTTTTCATGATGCTGCCGCAACATGGGGGCCAGCTATTGAGTCCGCTGCATCGCGTTTGTTCTGGACGCTGGTTGTGATTTCGATGGTCTGGACATTCGGCATGATGGCTTTGCGCAAGGCCGACATTGGCGAGTTCTTCGCGGAGTTCGTTCGCTTCACGATCTTCACCGGCTTTTTCTGGTGGTTGCTGACGAATGCGAACCAGGGCATGAATATCGCCGGTACGATTGTTCAGTCATTGCAAACTCTGGGCGCGCAGGCGGGGGGACTTTCCAATAGCAATCTTGGGCCCTCCAGCATCCTTGATCTTGGTTTCGAGTTATACAACCGCACAGTACAGGCCACCTCGGAGCTGGGATGGCGGCAGATGGCAACTGCTCTGGTCATGGAGCTAATGGCCCTGGCTGTTTTGTTTGTCCTGGCGTTGATTGCGGTCAACCTGTTGCTGTTGCTCGCATCAGCCTGGATTCTGTTGTATGCCGGTGTGTTCTTCCTTGGCTTTGGTGGAAGTCGTTGGACTTCCGACATGGCGATCAATTACTACAAGACCGTGCTGGGCCTGGCCGCACAGCTTATGGCAATGGTGCTTCTGGTTGCGATTGGCAAAGAGTTCATCAATCACTACTACACGCAAATCAGCGAGAACATGGCATCCCAGGAACTGGCCGTGATGTTGGTTATATCGGTCATCTTGCTTTTCTTGGTCAACAAAGTTCCGCCGATGATTTCTGGTCTTGTGTCTGGTGGTGGTATTGGCGCAGCCGGTGGAATTGGAAACTTCGGTGCGGGTGCGGCAGTTGGGGCGGCGGTGACGGCGGCCAGTATGGCAACTGGCGGCGCTGCCCTGGCAGGTAAAGCGGTTATGGGTGCCGCAGCCGGTGCAGCCGGAGGTGCAAGTGCACTCCAAGCGGCTTTTCAGAAAGCATCAGCGAGTATGGAAACCGGCGGTGACATGTCCAGCATGGGGTCAGTTGTCAGCAGTGGCGGAAACGGTGGTGGTGAAGCGGGTACTGCTGGCAGTAGCCCATTCGCCCAAGCGGCTGGCTTTGGTGACAGCGGCAGTAGCTCAAGCGGTGGCGGCTTTGCCAAGGCCGCGAAGCTGGCCACAGGCACGGCCTCCGAGTTAGCCAAGGGTGTCGGCTCTCAAGTGAAGCAGGGATTCCAGGAGCGAGTGAGCGAAACCACAGGCGGAAAACTGGCTGCTTCGATACGCGAAAGCATGGAGCCGAAAGAAGCAAGCCAATCTGGCCAGTTCGAGGGCAATAGCTTGGGCGCCGATTCTGGCCCAGATAGTAACGAAGTCAGGAGTTAGCACGATGACGACATCAACATACATGGCCGCATTGGCGGCCCTGGATGAAGCGCCAAGGGAAGAAGTCAGCCAGGTATTTATTTCGCCGCTGGGTGATCAATCGACCGAGGTCGATGCAGAGACAGAAACAGCCGCTTTTGTATCACGGCCAGACCCTATGAGAGAGAGCGAAACTAAGCCGATAAGTATTGAGGTTAATGGCGGCAGGAATGAGCGGTCAGCATTCGCGGAGGCGGCGGGGCTGTACCTGTAGGCGCACCGGGCTGGCCACAACCAGCCCGGCACTTTCAATCAACACCTACTGGAGAGGTGAATTATGACAACACAACATATTATCGAACCAGGGCAAGCAGTGCATCAAGCAGCGGCTATTCTTTCTTCTTTGGAGTACATCAACCAAGCGGAAGCGCGGAGCCTTGGGCCATTGGCCGAAGCCGTCGCTAATGCTTTTATGGTGGTGTACTACCAAGCTGAAACGGGCCGGGCGACACAGGCTGATTTTCAAGAAGCAATGAACGCCTTGCGCCAAGCGTGCAGCTAATGACGAAAGGGCGGCCACTCGAACTGGCCGCCTTTTTCAATCTTCACTGTTTGGCCATTCCCGACCCACAGACGGCGCATCCATCCATTCGCGTTCCTCCGGCGGCAGCGGGTAAGCCCCGGATGCTTCCGCGTCGGCCAGTAGTTCGGCCAGTGTGTAGCGCACCCGACCAGTGGAAACGGCGCGGGCCGGGTCGGCCTTCTCATGCAGCCTGTTCTCTAGGTTCTTTGGGTCTGTCATCGGGCGACCTCAGCAAGCATGGATACTAGGTGTTCCAGGTCAGTGATCGAATGCGCCAGGAAGCGGCCGGCGCGGCAATCTGCAATCATTTCCTCAGTTTTTTCCTACTCATGTTCAACCTCGTTCGTACCAGCTCTTCGAGCGATTCACCACGCGCACGACCAGCAGCATCACCGGCACTTCGACCAGGACGCCGACCACGGTTGCCAATGCAGCGCCGGAGTGCAGACCGAACAAGCTGATGGCGGCCGCCACGGCCAGCTCGAAGAAGTTGCTGGCACCGATCAGGGCCGAAGGACAGGCGACAGAGTGCTTTTCCCCCGCCCGCTTGTTCAGCCAGTAGGCTAACCCGGAATTGAAGAACACTTGAATCAAGATCGGCACGGCTAGCATGGCGATCACTAACGGCTGCCGGATGATGGCCTCGCCCTGGAAGGCGAACAGTAGAACCAACGTCAGCAGCAGCGCGGCCATCGACCACGGCCCGATCTTCTGCATGGCCCGTTCAAAGGCGGCCTGTCCTTGCTTGAGCAGATGCCGCCGCAAGAGCTGCGCCAGGATCACCGGCACGATGATGTAGAGCACGACCGAAATCAGCAGCGTGTCCCAAGGCACCGAGATCGAGGACATGCCCAGCAGCAGGCCGACGATGGGCGCGAAGGCCACGATCATGATGGCGTCGTTCAGAGCCACTTGCGAGAGCGTGAAAAGCGGGTCGCCGTTGGTAAGGCGGCTCCACACGAACACCATTGCCGTGCAGGGCGCGGCGGCCAGCAAGATCAAGCCCGCGATGTAGCTGTCCAGTTGATCGGCCGGCAGGAACGGAGCGAACACTTGTCGGATGAACAGCCACCCCAGCAGGGCCATCGAGAATGGCTTGACGGCCCAATTCACGAACAGCGTGACGCCGATGCCGCGCCAATGCTCTTTGACCTGGTGCAGCGCCCCGAAGTCGATCTTGACCAGCATCGGGACGATCATTACCCAAATCAGCAGGCCCACCGGCAAATTGACCTGGGCCACTTCCATGCGGCCTATGGCCTGGAACACGTCAGGAAGGCCCTGGCCGAGCGCAACACCGGCGACGATGCACAGGGCCACCCACAGCGTCAGGTAACGCTCGAAGCCGCTCATCGGGGCCTGGCGCGGCTTCGCGGCGATGGCCTGTGCGCCGGCGCTCATGCTTCCTGCTCGGTCTTGCCGATGTTCGCCAGCTCGCGCTTGATGGCCGTCTGGTCAAGCATTTTGAGAGGCAGATTCACGAACAGGCGGACGCGGTTCATCATGTGCCGGAAGGTTTGTTCGAAGGCCCGGCGCTTCTCGGCGTCAGTGCCTTCGACGGCGGCCGGGTCTTCAAATCCCCAATGCGCCGAGATCGGCTGACCAGGCCACACCGGACACATTTCGCCGGCGGCGTTGTCGCAGACGGTGATGATGAAGTCCATCTTCGGTGCGTCGGGCGTGGCGTACTCGTCCCAGCTCTTGCTGCGCAGATTCTCGGTCGGGTAATTCACCGACTCCACCTTTTCGACGGCGAAGGGATTGACCTTGCCGGTTGGGTGACTGCCGGCGCTGTAGGCGCGGAAGCGCCCTTGCCCCATCGTGTTGATGAGAGCTTCGGCCATGATGCTGCGCGCCGAATTGCCGGTGCAGAGGATGAGGACGTTATAGATTCTTTCGGTCATGATGTTTCGCTTTCTGGTAGTGGCTGGGGAGCAATGGCGATGGATGAAAGATCGGTGGCCTCGTCGATGACGTGGCCGGCCGCTTTCCGTTCGGAATAGCGGTCTGTCAGTGCTTCACGGTGCGGCCGTACCAGCGCCGTGAAGCGCACCAGTTCTTCCATCACATCGGCTATTCGGTCGTAGTACGGCGAGGGCTTCATGCGGCCCGCCGCGTCGAACTCTTGGAACGCTTTGGCGATACTCGACTGGTTCGGAATGGTGAACATTCGCATCCAGCGGCCGAGCAGACGCAAGGTGTTCACGGCGTTGAAGCTCTGCGAGCCGCCGGATACCTGCATCACGGCCAGGGTGCGGCCTTGGGTCGGCCGGATGCCGGCCATTTCAAGCGGCAGATGGTCAATCTGCGCCTTCATGACACTGGTAATCTGACCGTGGCGTTCCGGGCTGCACCAGACTTGTCCCTCTGACCACTCGGACAGGGCGCGCAGCTCCTTGACGGCCGGGTGATCGTCGCTTTGCACTTGATCGGGCAACGGCAAATCGGACGGGTCGAAGATGCGTGTTTCTGCGCCAAAGAATTGCAGCAGCCGGGCCGCTTCCTCGACGGCCAGCCGTGAGAACGAGCGGGCGCGCAGCGAGCCATACAGCAGCAGGATACGCACCGGCGGGGCGTCGGGTGCCAGCCCGAGCGCCGGGCGCTCGATGGCAAAGGATTTGTCCAAAGCGGGCAAAGAATCGGGGTCGGAAAGATGGCGAAGTCTCATGCCAACACCTTCCCGGCTTCCGTGGTGCAAGACAGGTTGCACACCTGGCCGCCGCAGCAGTTTTCCGTGAGAAAGGCCACCAGGTTAGTGGCCGTCGAAAAGTTCGCCTCGTAGATCACAAATCGGCCTTCTTGCCGCGACGTGACCATGCCGGCGTGTGCCAGCTCTTTCAGGTGGAAGGATAGCGAAGACGGCGGGATGCCGGCCGCTTCGCTGATTTTTCCGGCGGCCATGCCGGCGGGGCCGGCCTGGACGAGAAGCCGGAACACCGCGAGGCGCGATTCTTGAGCGATGGCCGCCAGGGCGGCTACAGCATTTATCGTTTCCATGTTTCAATAATAGTCGAAATATGGAGTGTGCTCAATAGCTCATTTAAGCTGTAAAAATGAGCTAGGCGCATTTAGATCGATATGTGATAAATTGGCCTGCCAGTTTAAGATGGGTGCATTTGAGTATGCCCAAAGGAGCCCGCAAGTATGCGCAGGACGAAGCCAGTAGCCGCGCCGATGGTGGCGCGGGTCTATCTGCGCGTCAGCACCGACGCGCAGGACTTGGAACGCCAAGAGGCGATCACTACGGCCGCGAAGGCCGCCGGCTACTACGTCGCCGGCATCTACCGTGAGAAGGCATCCGGCGCACGCGCCGACCGGCCTGAGCTGCTGCGCATGATCGGCGACCTACAGCCCGGCGAGGTGGTCATTGCCGAGAAGATCGACCGCATCAGCCGCCTACCTTTGCCCGAGGCCGAGCGCCTGGTGGCCTCGATACAGGCCAAAGGCGCACGCCTGGCCGTCCCTGGCGTGGTCGATCTATCCGACCTGGCGGCCGAGGCCCAGGGCGTCGCCAAGATCGTGCTGGAAGCCGTGCAGATCATGCTTTTTCGCCTGGCCTTGCAGATGGCCCGCGACGACTACGAGGACAGGCGCGAACGCCAGCGCCAAGGCATTGAGTTGGCCCGCCAGGCCGGGCGGTACAAGGGCCGCCGTGCTGATCCGAAGCGCCGCGCCCAAGTTGTCGCGCTGCGCAAGTCCGGCTACAGCATCAACAAGACCGCCGAGCTGGCCGGGTACAGTGCGGCCCAGGTGAAACGGATATGGGCCGAGGTCAGCCAGGCCGAAGCGAAGCAGCACGGCGCGTTCGTGGAGGACGCATTGACGGAAGCCGATGCCCTGGCCGCTGTCGGCCAGGATGAGCGCCAGGAGGAAAGGGCATGAAGAAGCCGAACCAAGACGACGAGCCGTTTTTCATCACCGAGGAGATTGCGGCCGAAATGATCGCCGGCGGCTATGAGTTCGAGCTGCCGCCCATTCCTTGCACCATCCGCCTACGCGACGTGCTGGAGCGCATGACCGATGCTGAGCTAGCATTGCAGCCGGGCGAGATCGCCGACCAGGAGCGTGAACGCTGCCGGCGCAAGCCGTGTTCAACCTCATGATCTGGTCATGGTATTTTTCATGGCACTGAGCCTGATAGTTCTTGCAAATTGTTGTCACTAAAGGGTTTTGTGTGCTTGTTTACAATCGAGTGGGAATGATTCCGCACCCGATCCGGTCGGACGGTGCCGGTCAACCCGCGCTTTTCTTCGCCACAGCGCTCCTCTAGGATGCCGCAAACCCGCGAACAGGAGCCGATCATGGCTTATGAATATACCGTCATCGCCGCGCCGGACCGGGGCGAGAAATCCAAAACCACCCGGACGGCGGCGAATCGCTATGCGCTGGCGCTGGCGTCCGAGTTGAACCGGATGGCGGCGGATGGCTGGGACTATGTGCGCGCCGAAACCCTGCCGAGCGAAGAGCGCAGCGGGCTGACCGGGCGGGCAACGGTCTATCACAATGTGCTGGTTTTCCGTCGCAGCAAGGTGGCCCGACAGGGCGAAGCGGTGGCGCGTCAGCCGCAGCCCGAATATCCGGTCAGCGCCTCGCCCGTCCGTAATCCCGAGCCGGACCCGGCGACGCCGGCTGCCGCCGCGCCACAAAAATCGGATCATGCGGAACCCGCCGCGAGTGCCGTTCCTGCGCCCAACGGCGAAGCGGCTGTTCCGCCTGCGCCGCGGGATAACGATCAGGCGCCGCGATAGAAACTCAGCCTTCCGCGGGCTTCGCCTCTTCCACGATCACCAGATCACGTTCGGACGCGCCGCGCGCATGGACCAGCGCGGCCTGATATTCCGGGCTGTTGTAACAGGACACCGCCGCGTCAAAGCTGGGAAAGCGCGCCACGACATTGCGCGCGCGCTCGGTTCCCTCCATCTGGCGATAGCGTCCGCCACGGGCCAGAAACTCTCCTCCATAAGCCGCAATCGCCGGACCCGCCGCCTTGGCATAAAGGCCATAGGATTCGGGATCGGTAACGGTAACATGGGAAATCCACAGGGCGGTCATGCGCTTTCTCCGATCAGTTTCTCGACTTCGGCAATGGCGCTGTCGGCGGCTGCCAGACTGGGCGCCCCGCCCTGCGCGCGGTCGGGGCGGCCACCGCCGCCCTTGCCGCCAAGCGCCACCGTCGCCGCCTGAACCAGCGTCACCGCGCTGATCCGGCCGGTCAGGTCCGGCGTCACACCGGCCGCGACCGTGGCCTTGCCATCGGCTTCGGCCAGCACCAGAACCGCGCCGCTGCCCAGTTGCGATTTCATCTCATCAACCAGCGCACCCAGTTCCTTGCCGCCAACCCCTTCGACCTTGCGACCAATGAACCTGACGCCGCCGATCTCTTTGGCTTCCGAGGCACCACCGCCGCCCATCGCCAGTTGCCGCTTCAGCTGCGCGACCTCATTGGCCAGCAGCTTGCGCTCATCCGCCAGCGCGCGCACGCGATTGACCACATCGCCCGCCTGCGCCTTCAGAATGCCCGCGATTTCCATAAGCTGTGCGTCAGAGCCGCGCAGATGATCCAGGGCCGCCTGCCCCGTCAGCGCCTCGATCCGCCGCACACCGGCGCTGGAGGCGCTGTCACCCAGAAGGGCAAAGGCACCGATATCGCCGGTCCGCAGAACATGGGTGCCCCCGCACAGTTCCAGCGAATAGGTGGCACCGTCCGAACCCTTGCCGCTGTCCGCCTGCCGCCCCATCGAGACGACGCGAACCTCATCGCCATATTTCTCGCCGAACAGCGCCTGAGCGCCAAGCGCGCGGGCGTCGTCGGGCGTCATGATGCGGGTCTCGACCGGCGAGTTCTGGCGGATGAAGTCATTCACCTCTGCCTCGATTACCGCCAGTTCCTCGGCGGTCAGGGCGTGGTTGTGACTGAAGTCGAAGCGCAGCCGCTCGGGCGCATTCAGACTGCCGCGCTGCGCGACGTGATCGCCCAGACGGCAGCGCAGCGCCTCATGCAGAAGATGCGTGGCCGAGTGGTTGGCGCGGATGGCGCTGCGCCGGTCGTGATCGATCGACAGGGTCGCGCCCTGCCCGTGCTGGATCTGGCCCTCCGTCACCTCAGCGATGTGGATAAAGACCCCGGCCACCTTTTTCGTGTCGGTCACCCGCGCCGCGCCGGTCTCGGTCCTGATCAGCCCGGTATCGCCAACCTGCCCGCCCGATTCCGCATAGAATGGCGACTGGTTCACGATGATGCTGACCGAGGCGCCCTCGGCCGCCTCGGCCGCCTCGGCGCCGTCGATGACCAGCGACAGGATCTGCCCCTCGGCCTCTTCGGTATCGTAACCCAGAAATTCGGTCGTGCCGTTGCGTTCCGCCAGATCATACCAGATCGAGGCATCCGCAGCCTCGCCGCTGCCGGCCCATGCGGCCCGCGCCTTGGCCTTCTGTTCAGCCATCGCCGCGTCAAAGCCTGCGATCTCTACCGCGCGGCCCTTTTCGCGCAGCGCATCCTGCGTCAGATCCAGCGGGAAACCATAGGTGTCATACAGTTTGAAGGCCGACGCGCCCGGCAAATCCGTACCTTCGGGCAGTTTCGCCAATTCGTCATCCAGCAATCGCAGCCCACGATCCAGCGTCTGGCGGAAACGGGTCTCCTCGCTGTGCAGGGTCTCTGCGATCAGCGCCTGCGCCCGGTTCAGTTCAGGATAGGCCGTGCCCATCTGTCGCACCAGCGCCGGAACCAGCCGATCCATCAGCGGATCCTGCGTGCCCAGCATATGCGCATGACGCATCGCACGGCGCATGATGCGCCGCAACACATAGCCACGCCCCTCGTTCGAGGGCATCACCCCATCGGCAATCAGGAAACTGGTCGAGCGCAGATGGTCTGCGATCACCCGATGATGCACCTTGCCCGGCCCGTCCGGGTCGGAACTGGTAGCATTGGCGCTGGCCTCGATCAGACTGCGCATCAGGTCGGTGTCGTAATTGTCGTGCTTGCCCTGCAACAACGCGCCGATCCGTTCCAGCCCCATGCCGGTGTCGATGGACTGCATCTCCAACTCACGCATCGAGCCGTCCTCGAACTGCTCGTTCTGCATGAACACAAGGTTCCAGATCTCGATGAAACGGTCGCCATCCTCATCGGCGCTGCCCGGAGGGCCGCCCCAGATATGATCGCCATGGTCAAAGAAAATTTCGGTCGAGGGGCCACACGGCCCGGTCGGGCCCATCCGCCAGAAGTTGTCATCGGTGGGGATGCGGATGATCCGGTCATCCGACAGACCGGCCACCTTCTTCCAGATATTCGCCGCCTCATCATCGGTGTGATAAACGGTGACCAGCAGCTTGTCCTTGGGAATCCCGAATTCCCTTGTCAGCAATTCCCACGCATAAGGGATCGCCTGTTCCTTGAAATAGTCGCCAAAGCTGAAGTTCCCCAGCATTTCAAAGAAGGTATGATGCCGTGCGGTATAACCCACATTGTCCAGATCATTATGCTTGCCACCCGCCCGCACGCATTTCTGCGCGGTGGTGGCCCGGCTGTAATCGCGCGTCTCGATACCGGTGAACAGGTTCTTGAACTGCACCATGCCCGAATTGGTGAACATCAGCGTCGGGTCATTACGCGGCACAAGCGGGCTCGACTCGACGACGCGATGGCCGTTCTTCTCGAAGAAACCAAGAAAAGTGGATCGGATGTCGTTCAGACTGGGCATGCAGGGCCTTCATCGCAAAATGTCTTCCGGCCGCTGCCGGGCTGCGCTTGGTCTAAACCCGCCCAGCCCGCCTGTCCAGCAATCCCAGCGACACCTCATCCCATCTTTGGTGCTGAAATATCCCGGGGGACGTCGCGCCTGCGCGACGGGGGGGGGCAGCGCCCCCACCTTGCCAAAAACACGGGCGCGACCTCCGCAAGCGACAGGATCACTCCTCCGTCAGCGCCTCGTCCTCATTCTCATCGGCGCCGAACTCCAACCCGTGACTCGCACGGATCTTGTCCTCGATCTCATAGGCAATGGGGGCATTCTCACGCAGGAACTGCTTGGCGTTCTCACGCCCTTGCCCGATCCGCTGATCGCCGTAGGAATACCAGGCGCCCGATTTCTCAACCACACCGGCCTTCACGCCCAGATCGATCAACTCGCCCATCTTGCTGATGCCTTCGCCATACATGATGTCGAATTCGACCTGCCGGAAGGGCGGCGCCACCTTGTTCTTGACCACCTTGACCCGGGTCGCGTTGCCGGTCACCTCGTCGCGATCCTTGATCGAGCCGATCCGGCGAATATCCAGACGCACCGAGGCATAGAATTTCAGCGCATTGCCACCCGAGGTCGTCTCGGGACTGCCGAACATCACGCCGATCTTCATGCGGATCTGGTTGATGAAAATGACCATGCAATTGCTGCGGCCGATGCTGGCCGTCAGCTTGCGCATCGCCTGGCTCATCAGCCGGG
The DNA here is from genome assembly GCF_028553725.1 of Paracoccus alcaliphilus. Classification (NCBI taxonomy): domain Bacteria; kingdom Pseudomonadati; phylum Pseudomonadota; class Alphaproteobacteria; order Rhodobacterales; family Paracoccaceae; genus Paracoccus; species Paracoccus alcaliphilus. The sequence goes on along the minus strand of NZ_CP067124.1, from coordinate 1,817,361 downwards.
CCTGCGCACCCACCTGCGCGTCGCCCATATCGCCTTCGATCTCGGCTTTTGGCGTCAGCGCCGCGACCGAATCGACCACGACCATGCTGACGGCGCCGGACCGCACCAGCGTATCGACGATTTCCAGCGCCTGCTCGCCCGTATCAGGCTGACTGATCAGCAACTCCTCCAGATCAACGCCCAGCTTGCGGGCATATTGCGGATCCAGCGCGTGTTCGGCATCGACGAAGGCGCAGACGCCGCCCTTCTTCTGCTCTTCCGCGATGCAATGCAGGGTCAGCGTGGTCTTGCCCGAGCTTTCGGGCCCGAAAATCTCGATGATCCGACCTTTGGGAAGGCCACCGATTCCCAGCGCGATATCCAGTCCCAGCGATCCGGTCGATGTTGCCTCGATCTCGGCCACCGGATTGTCGGTGCCCAGCTTCATGATCGAGCCCTTGCCGAACTGCCGTTCGATCTGCGCCAATGCGCTGTCCAGCGCCTTTTGTTTGTCCGCGCCGCGTTTGCTGTCCATATCGAAGATGCTCGCCGTTGCCATGTCGTCCTCACCGTTATTTCACAGCCCTCCGGGCGGGGCAATCTGCTCGACCGACGGAATGTTCACTCGTTGTTCTCATCTACATGCCTTAATCCGGTCCTCATTTCAAGCCGCTTTATGACGGACCGAATCGCCTCTTCAGCCTGCCAGATGGAGGTTAATGAACCGTTTACATCCCCCGGCCGGGCCGTTATCCCCCGGTTCGGACATGGCAGACAAACAATCGAGAGGTTGAAGCGATGCTGATCTTCTGGGATCAGAAGCTGGTTTTTCTTGCCACCCCGAAGGCGGGATCGACGGCGGTCGAATCGGCGCTTGAATCGCTGGCATCGGCCGCCATTCAACGTCCTGCGCCGCTGAAACATGCTGATATCAGGACCTTCCGCCGTCATATTGGCCCGTGGATCGGGGAACAGGCTGGCGGCGCGTTTTCGACCGTCGCCCTGATGCGTGAACCTGTGGACTGGCTACGCAGCTGGTACCGGTTTCGTCTGCGCGACGATCTGGATGGGCCTCTGCACCAGATGAACGATGTCAGTTTTGCACAATTCGCCAGCGATTATGCGCAGGATGGCGGTCCGTCACGGATGGGGATCGGGCGGCAATGCGACTTCCTGATCGATGGTGAGCATCGCGTGGACCGGATTTTTCGCTATGAGAATTTCCCCTCCTTCATCGAATATCTTGAAGATTGCCTTGGTTGCGCGCTGGAAATGCCTCGTATCAACGTCCCGCCCTCGGTGGATGTGCATCTGGAACCGCAGCAGGAGGAAGTCCTGCGCCGCGCAATGGCTGCCGATATGGCATTGTATCAATCCCTCTGAATCACCCCGGTTTAATGCGGTGACGCGGGCGGTTCGGTCATTTGCCGATCAACCAGTTCGGCCAGAGCGGCAAGCGTGAAGGGCTTGGCCAGAAAGGCGGAATTCGCGATCGGCATTTGTCCCTCGCGAAAGATTTCCTCGGAATATCCGGACATGAAGATCACCTTTGTATCGGGTCGATCCTTCAGCGCGCTGCGGACCCAACTGGGACCGTCCATTCCGGGCATGATTACATCGGTGACGAAGACATCGACCTGCAAACGCTCATCCGCCAACAGTTCCAGCGCGGCCTCGGCACTGGCGGCCTCCAACACCTCATGACCCTTCAGGCGCAACGCACGCGCGGCGAAGGCGCGGACGGGGGCCTCATCCTCGACCAGAAGCACGGTATAGGCGCGCGGGTCCTGCGTGACGGCGGGCTGCGGCGCCTGTTGCCGGTCAGCGGTGGGAATGACGCCGCCATGAACAGGGAAATACAGTGAAAAGCAGGTCCCGACGCCCGGTGTGGAATCGCAGAAGATATAGCCGCCCGTCTGCTTGACGATCCCATAGGCAGTTGACAGACCCAGCCCGGTCCCCTCGCCCACGCGTTTGGTGGTGAAAAAGGGCTCGAACACCTTGCTCACATGGGCAGGATCGATGCCGCATCCCTGATCGCGGACCTCGATGCGGACATAGTCGCCCACGGGCAGGGTTGCCCGATCGCGCTGCAATGGCTCTGTCAGGCGCAGGTTTTCGGTCCTGATGGCGATGTCTCCGCCAGCCGGCATGGCATCGCGCGCATTGACGGCCAGATTCACGATCACCTGCTCCAACTGGCGGCGATCCGCGCGAATATGTTGCAGCGCCGGATCGTGCGAGATCGAGAGATGGGTCGGTTCTCCGACCAGACGGTTCAGAAGATGCGCCAGATCGGCCAGAATATCGCGCAGATCCAGAATTTCGAATTTCAGCGTCTGCTTGCGTGAAAAGGCGAGAAGCTGCCCGACCAGCGCGGCGGCGCGGTTGGCGTTCTGGCTGATCTGGTCAAGATCGGAATAATCCGGATCGCCCTTGTCGCGCCGCATCATCAGCAGATCGCAATGGCCGCTGATCGCGGTCAGCAGGTTGTTGAAATCATGGGCCACCCCTCCGGCAAGCTGCCCGATCGCCTGCATCTTCTGGCTTTGCGCAAACTGCGCCTCCAGCCGCTTGAGGTCGCTGGCATCGGTCAGCACCGCATAGACCCCGGGCGAGAGGTTGAAATCCCGCGCAATCGATATCTGAAAATATTGATCGCTGCCATCCTGCCGCCGCATCCGCAGAATTTCAGTGGTGTTGTCGGTCCGCCCGACACAGCAATCCGCGATCCAGTCGCTGACCGGCCGCCCCGGCCCCTCCAGCAGACTGCCAAGATGGGCGTCCTGTTCTCCGTCGAGGCTCAGGCCAAGCAACTGACGGGCGGTGGCGTTGGCCCGCCGGATCGCACCGTTCCCGGCAAGATGCAGCAGCGCGACAGGGATCAGGTCGAAGCCATCCCCGGCCTCGTCCTGATCCGGCTGAGTTGGCAGATCCATGACGCCGGGCAACCCCTCGGGATCGTGGCAGGACCAGATCTGCAGCGGCGCGTCATCCGACCCGCAAACGGCCATGACCGAGCCGTCATCCAGCGTGATTTCGGCGCATCCCCTGCGGTCGGCACTTCGCAGCAACGATTCGCGCGTCGCGCTGGCATCGGCGCGCATCCGTGCCAGCAGGTTGATGATGTTCTGGCCCAGAATATCGCCGAAACGCGCCCCGGCCTTGGTGTTCTGAAACAACACCTGACCGTCGGAATTGCAGATCCAGACAGGTTCGGAGGCCATCGCGACCTCGGCCCGTATCGCCGACAGCGCACGCCGCTCGGCCACCCGCCGCCGCCAATGCGACAGCGCCACCGCACCACCCAGCAGATACCAGCCCACGGCGACAGAGCCGAGGATGATTGCCGCCACCCCCGCCCCGCTGCCCGGTTTCACCATCAGGATCACCGCGCCCGCGACCATTGGCAGCAACAGCAACGGAACCGCCGCCAGCGCGTTGCGGGGAAGCCCGATCCGATCGTCCCAGTCACCCATGCGAATCATCACCCGACAAGACCTTTCGGGTCAGATAATGGCCAATGGATTAAGATAGAGTTAAGCGGTTACTGCCGTCCACGCCGCAGCAGCGCCAGAAAGAAGCCGTCGCTGGCATCAATCGGCGTCCACAGGCTTCCCGTAAGCTGTTGAAAATCCTGATTCCGCCCAAGAAACCGCGCGATCTGCGCCTGATTTTCGGCCTCCAGCAGCGAGCAGGTCATATAGGCCAGATGCCCATCGGCTGCCACCAGATCCGCCACCTGATCGAGGATCGCCGCCTGCGTCATGCGCAGTTGCTCCAGCCCCTCGGGCGTCAGGCGCCATTTCGCGTCGGGGCTGCGCCGCCATGTGCCGCTGCCTGAACAGGGCACATCCGCGATCACCAGACCATAGCGCCCCGATGGCCGCCGCACCGGCTCGATCTGTGCCCTCGCGCGTCTTGCACGGGCGGGCAGATCGCCCATGCGGGCGGGATCGACGTCATGTGCCTCGATCCGCAGCTCGGGGGACCGCGCGGCCAGCGCCAGCGCCTTGCCGCCGCCACCTGCACAGAAATCCAGAACCCGCATGCCCGCGGCGGTGGGCAGGGCGGCGCAGGCCAGTTGCGGCGACAGGTCCTGCAACTCGACCAGCCCATCCTGATAGGCGCGACTGCCCGAGATCTTCCGCTCGCCCGCCGTCACCTGCAAGGCCGTGGCCAGCCGCCCGTCCCGCGCCACGACGATCCCGTCGCCCTCCAGCATCGCAACCGCCTCGGGCAGGCTGCCGCGCTGCGGGTTGTGGCGCAGCCAGACCGGCGCGCGCAGGGCCATCATCCCGGCCACCGCTGCGCTGTCGGCCCCCAGGGACGCCCGCCATTGAGGCCGCAGCCAGTCGGGCAGATCGTCGGCGGGGGGTGGCAGCGGGTGCCGCTCTTCCGGGGTCAGGGGCGCGGGGGCGTAACCCTCGCCGGTAAAGACCTGCGCCGGGTCCGCGCCGTCACGACGACATAATCCGATCATCAGCCCGCGACCGCTCAGCCCGCCTCCCAGCGCCGCCAGACTTTTGCGCTGACGCAGTGCATCAAAGACCAGATCGCGCACCGCCGCCCGGTCGCCCGATCCGGCAAAGCGGCTGGCCCGCGACCAGCGCAGCAGCGCCCGTTCCGCCGGGGCGCCGTCAAGCAGCTGATCCAGAATCCCGATCGCCGCGCTGATCCGGGCCGCAGGCGTCATCCCAAACGATAGTTGGGCGATTCACGGGTGATCTGCACGTCATGGACATGGCTTTCCTTCAGCCCGGCCCCGGTGATGCGCACGAACTGGCAATTGCTGCGCATCTCCTCGACCGTTGCGCAGCCGGTATAGCCCATCGCCGCACGCAAGCCCCCCACCAGTTGATGGACCACCGCGCTGGCAGAACCCTTATAAGGCACCTGCCCCTCGATCCCTTCCGGCACCAGCTTGTCGGTGGCCGCGTCCTTCTGGAAATAGCGGTCGGCCGAGCCGCGCGCCATCGCCCCCAGCGACCCCATGCCGCGATAGGATTTGAACGAGCGGCCCTGATAGAGGATCACCTCTCCGGGCGATTCATCGGTTCCGGCAATCGCGCTGCCCACCATGGCGCAGCTTGCGCCCGCCGCGATGGCCTTGGCGAAATCGCCCGAGAACTTGATGCCGCCATCGGCAATTACCGGCACGTCGCCCGCCGCGCCTGCGGCATCCATGATCGCGGTCAGCTGCGGCACGCCGACGCCCGCGACGATGCGGGTGGTGCAGATCGAGCCCGGCCCGATGCCCACCTTGACCGCATCCGCGCCCGCGCCGATCAGCGCCCGCGTGCCTTCGGCGGTGGCGACATTGCCCGCGACCACCTGCACCTGGTTCGAGAAGGCCTTGACCCGCTCGACTGCCTTGGCGACGCCCGCCGAGTGGCCATGCGCGGTGTCGATCACCACCATGTCCACCCCGGCCTCGATCAGGGCCTGGCTGCGCTCGAACCCTTCCTCGCCCACGGTCGAGGCGGCGGCGACGCGCAGCCGGCCCAGATCGTCCTTGCAGGCCAGCGGGTTCAGCACCGCCTTTTCGGTATCCTTCAGCGTCAGCAACCCGGTCAGCTTGCCCTGCCCGTCGGTCACCAGCAGCTTCTCGATCCGGCGGGCCTTCATCAGGCTGATCGCCTCGGACCGGTCGGCGGGCTCATGCAGCAGGGCCAGATTGTCCGAGGTCATCATCGCATGGACCGGCGTGCGGTCGTCGCTGGCAAAGCGCATGTCGCGGTTGGTCACGATGCCGACAACGCGGCCATCGGCATCCACCACCGGAAAGCCGGTAACATTATACTGATCCTGCAGGTTCTTGGCATCGGCCAGCGTCTGGTCGGGGCGCAGGGTGATCGGGTTATAGACGATCCCGGATTCGAACCGCTTGACGCGGCGCACCTCGTCGGCCTGCTGCTCGACCGTCAGGTTGCGGTGGATGACGCCGATGCCCCCGGCCTGCGCCATGGCGATGGCCATGCGGCTTTCGGTCACCGTATCCATGGCCGAGGAAAGAAGCGGGATGTTCATCCGGATCGCGCGGGTCACTTGGGTCGTGACATCCGCCGTCGATGGCATGACCGTCGAGGCGGCCGGAACCAGAAGCACATCATCAAAGGTGAGAGCCTCACGAATCTGCATGGTGGTAGTCCTTGCGGCAATTTCGTTTGGCAGTTTCCCCTTTCACGCGCGACGGGATTTGTCCAGCCCCCGCATGCGCGGATTTTACGCCCGCCACTTCCCGCCCCGCGTTCATCTGTGGCAATCATATCGCGCCTGTGGGGTGTCCTGCACCGGCAGCGATGGTGGTGCTTTGTTCCCTTAACAAGCTACCGTAAGGTCAGGATATCAGGACGTGGCGTCATGAAGTTGCAGTAATTGATTCACAACCGATGCGCGGTAAGCTTTGCCACAGAGGGCTCGCCAGAGCCCATCAGGGAGGGGAAGAACATGAAACATCTGATAAGGGGGTCCGCCGCGCTGCTGATCTCGGCAGCGCCATTGACGGCGGGCGGGATCGAACGCGCGCCGCAATCGCTGGCCGCGCTGTTCGAGGCAGGCAATTACGCCGAACTGAGTTTTGGCGGCGCCGATCCGAGGGTGAAGGGGACGGATGCTGCGGGCTTCAGCACCGGCGACGTGGCGCAGGGCTATGGCTTTGTCGGGCTGGCCTACAAGCACCAGTTCAACGAGAACCTGTCCGGCGCGATCATCATCGAGCAGCCTTTCGGTGCCGATATCTCCTATGCGCCCTTTGACGATGGCGGCTCGATGCTGCTGGGTGGCACCAGCGCAACGGTGGACTCAACGACCTTCACCGCTCTGGCCCGCTGGCGCTTCGACAACAACTTCTCGGTCCATGGCGGCATTCGCGGATCGAAAGCCAGCGGCGAAGTGACGCTGGACGGTGCGGCCTATGGTGGCCCCTTACCCACAGGTCTGTCTGGATACAATGTCAAGCTGGATGATTCCTGGGGTGTTGGATATGTGGTTGGCGGCGCTTATGAAATCCCGGACATCGCAGCGCGGATATCGCTGACCTATAACTCGTCCATCGAACATGATTTCGATACCACAGAAAACATCTTGGCGGGGACATCAACCACGACCGTCAAGACACCGCAGTCGGTCACTCTAGAGGGACAAACCGGAATCGCTGCAGATACGTTGTTGTTCGGTTCGATTCGGTGGGTAAAATGGTCCGAGTTCAAAGTTCGTCCTCTGGCGTTTTCCAGTGATCCCAGCCGGGCTGACGGTCTTGTCTCACTGGAAAACACCACCACTTACACGCTCGGCGTGGGCCGCAAATTTACCGAGAACTGGTCGGGTTCGGTCTCGCTGGTCTATGAACCTTCGGGTGACGATATGGTCTCGCCGCTGGCGCCGACCAACGGGCGCAAGGGGATCACGCTGGCCGCCATCTATACGATGGACAACATAAAGATCTCCACTGGTATCAACTATTCCAAGCTGGGCGATGCCAGCCCCCAGACCAGCGATACGGAGCGCGCCCGTATGCGTGACAGCGAGGTCTGGGGTGTCGGCGTTCGCATCGGCTACAGTTTCTGACCGCAGCCGACCGGCTGACATGATTGCAGAACGCCGCGGATTTCCCGCGGCGTTTTTCTGTGTCCGGGACAGGTATCAGCTGCGTTGCGCGATATTGCCGCCCTCGTTCCAGCGCAGAGAAATTTCAGCCGGGCTTCGGCAGCGGCGATCTCGGCCGTCACGCATCTCGGATCGCGCATAAAGCTTTTCGCGATTGTGGAACACGCCCTCGCGCAGCATCCCCGACAGGGCTCGCATGATCTGCAACAAAACGACATTGTGGCTGGCATCATAGACGGCGACATGCAGATCGACATCGGCTTCGGCCCCGTCGCGGGCATCGGCCTTTTCATGCGCCCGGTCGAAGGAACGGCGTTCAACGATCCTGACTGGGGGCCGAGGAGGCGACCATCGTCGCCTTCAGGCGGCACAGGCTGTTACCGCTGAACGACGCTTCTCTGATCCGAACCCAATGGTAAGCCGTAGCCAATTCGCCGAGCAGCCCGGACACCGGAACGCCAACCATGCTAGAGGAATCCATCGATTCTGAAACAGGACTGGAATGCGACTGCAAGAATCACATCACGCCGCCGGGCAGCGGTCATAGGCCAGCACCGTGCCGTTTTCGTGGATTGTCAGCCCGTCGGCGCGGCTTTCCAGACGGATGTCGCGGGTGAAACGGCGGCCTTCGCCCATGCAGATCAGCACGCCCTCGGATGCGCCGGACTGGCCGCCCCGGCGCCCGAAAGTGCAGCTCGATTCATAGAAATCGAAGCCGTCGCCCTGGACCGCCATTCTGGTCTGCGAATTGGCGTCGCCGCATTGCGCGGCATCAAGATCGTATCGCCCGTCGATCACCGGGACGGTATCGCCCGGCGCCGGGTCCGATCCGCTGTCTGGTGCGGCGTCCGGTACACAGGCGGCGATGGCAAATACCGACAGGATCAGGGCGGGGCCTGAAGTCTTCATCGCGTCTCTCTCCAGCTTTTGGTGCGGTCGGTTCAGTTCAATCCGCGCCCACGCAGTAACGCCTCGACCCCCGGCATCCGTTCCCGGAAGGCGATCCATAATTCATCCGCCGGCAGAGATCCGCCACGTGACAGGATGGTTTCCTCCAGCCGCCGGGCGGTGGCCGGGTCGAAGATGTCGCCGGTTTCCTCGAACGCGGCGAAGGCGTCAGCATCCATCACCTCGGACCACATATAGCTGTAATAGCCGCTGGCATAGCTGTCGCCGCTGAAGATATGGGCGAAATGCGGCGTGGCGTGGCGCATCGGAATGGCACCGGGCGCGGACAGTGCCCCAAGGATGGCGGATTGGCGCGCCATGACATCGGCGGGCGGCTGGCCGCGATGAAAGGCCAGATCGACCAGCGCGCTTTCCAGATATTCGGTGGTCGAGAACCCCGCATCGGCCTTGCCCGCCGCCAGCAGCCGGTCGCGCAGATCGGCGGGCAGAGGCTCCCCCGTCTGGCAATGGCGGGCATGGGCGTCCAGCACCTGCGGCTGTTCCAGCCAATGCTCATACAGCTGGCTGGGCAGTTCGACGAAATCCTGCGCGACCGAGGTGCCGGAAATCGAGGGCCATTTCACATCCGACAGGATATGATGGGTGGCATGGCCGAATTCGTGAAACAGCGTGCGCGCATCGTCCCATGACAGAAAGGCAGGCGCGCCCGCCTGTTCGGGCGGGGTGAAGTTGCAGACATTGACCACGATGGGGCGCTGCCCCTGCCCGATCCGGTGCTGGACCTGCAACGCCGAACACCACGCCCCCGACCGTTTCGAAGGTCGCGCAAAATAATCGCCGACGAAGATCGCCATCAGGCGGCCATCGCGCGTCACCTTCCACGCCCGCACGTCATCGGCCCAGAGCGGGGCCCGGAGCGGTTGAAATTCCAACCCGAACAGACGGTTGGCCACGTCAAAGACCGCCCCCAGCATGGCATCCAGCGTCAGATAGGGCTTGATCCGGGCGGCGTCGAAATCATGCGTTTCCTTGCGCAGCCGTTCCGCATAAAGCCGCCAGTCCCAAGGCTGCAAACGGTCGTTGACACCATCGGCATGCAGCATTGCGGCCAGCCTTGCCTCGTCATCCCCGGCGCGACGGCGCGCGGCGTCCCAGACCTGCCGCAGCAGATCTTCGACCCGCTCGGCGCTGCCCGCCATTTCAGGCTCCAGCTTCCAGGCGGCGAAATCCTCGTATCCCAGCAGTTGCGCGCGTTCATGGCGCAGCGACAGGATCTCGGCGGCAATCGGCAGGTTGTCGGTTTCGGCGCCATTCGCGCCCTGCCCCGATCCGCGTGCGGCCCATGCGCGAAACGCCACCTCGCGCAGCGCGCGGTCCGTGGCATGTTCCAGAAAGGGCACGATCAGCGAACGGTTCAGCGTCACAACCTGACCCTGCAAGCCGCGCTCTTTCGCCGCCGCCCGCATCGCCCGGATCAGCCAGTCGGGCAGGCCGTCCAGCCGATCATCCGCGACCGGCAGCACGAAATCACGCTCATCCGCCAGCACGTTCTGGGAAAACTGTGTGGTCAGTTCGGCCATCCGGCCTCGGATCTCGGTCATCCGCTGACGCGCTGCGCCCTCCAGCCCGGCACCCGAGCGGGTCAGGTCGCGCAGCGCCAGAGTGGTGATCCGCGCATCCTGCGGCTCCAGCGTATCGGCCCCTTCCGCCACCGCCCTCACCCGCGCATAAAGCCGGGGATCCATGCCGGTCTTGCTGCCATAGGCCGCCAGACGCGGCGCGAAATCGCGCTGCAAGGACTGGCGCAGGTCGTTCGAATCGACCGCCGCCAGCGTATAGAAGATCGACAGAACCCGGTTCAGCGGCTCTTCGGCCAGTTCCATCGCGGCCAGCGTATTGTCGAAATCGGGCGCGGCGGGATTGGCGGCAATCGCCTCCATCGCGGCCTCGGCCTGCGCCAAGGCGGTGTCGAATGCGGGGGCGAAATCCTTGTCCGCGATCAGGTCAAAACGCGGCAGACCTTCGGGGCCGGTCCAGCGGATCAGTTCGGGATTCATAAAAGACCTCGTTCCGTTTCAACCGCTTACTTAGGAAGCACGGCGGTCATATACCAGTCACGAATTGACGCATCCGCAAATATCGCAATCTTTGCGCGGGGTGACGCCGATCATCCGGCTTTCACCGTAAAGCCCGTCAAAGATCAGCATCCGGCCACGCAGCCCCTGCCCCGCGCCGGTCAGATGCTTGATCGCCTCCATCGCCATCATGCTGCCGATGACGCCGGGCAAGGGGCCGATGACGCCCACCTCGGCACAGGGCGGCGCCAGCGCCGGATCGGGGGCCTGCGGAAACAGGCAGGCCATGCAGGGGCCGCCGCGCGCGGGGTCATAAAGCGTCACCTGCCCGTCCCATTGCGCGATCGAGCCCGCGATCAGCGGCACCCCCGCCTGCACGCACAGCCGGTTGACGATCTCGCGGCTGGCATGGCTGTCGGTCCCGTCCAGCACCAGATCATGCGCCGCGACCAGCGCCGCATCATCGGGGGTTACCGGCCCGATGGGGGTCACGCGCACATGCGGGTTCAGTTCCGCCAGATTGGCGGCGGCGGCGCGGGCCTTGTCCTGACCGCATTGGTCGCTGCGAAAGATCACCTGCCGTTGCAGGTTGGACAGGCCGACCGTATCGCCATCGGCAATGGTGATCCGCCCCACCCCCGCCGCCGCCAGATAGAGCCCGACCGGCGCGCCCAGCCCACCTGCGCCGACGATCAGCACCCGCGCATCGCGCAGCCGCTGCTGGCCCGCCCCGCCGATATCGCGCAGCACCAGATGGCGGGCGTAACGTTCGATCTCGGTGTCGCTCATGACATCGGGCGCGGGTGGCGGCGCTTCGGGCGTGATCGCATGGGCGCCGAGACGGCGCAGCACAGCGCGATAGCCAAGGATCAGCGCGACGATCCCGCCCAGCAGCAGCCAGACGCGGATATCGCCCCCGGCCATCGCCGCCGCGCGACTGCCCGGCGCTGCGCCATGCAGGGCCACAATGCCCAGCCACAGCGCCACCGCCATCAGCGCCGCAATCCGTCGCGACAGGCCCAGAAAAGCCGCCACCCCGATGGCTGCAAAGAGCCACAACCCCGCCATCAGCCGCGCAGAACCTCGCCCGCGCCGGTCGAGCCAAAGCCCCCCGCCCCGCGCGCGGTATCGGACAATTCGTCCGCTTCCTCGAACACGGCCTGAGGCGCGGGGGCGACGATCATCTGCGCGATCCGGTCGCCATGCCCGATGCGCCACGGCTCTTGCCCCAGATTGATCAGGATCACCCCCAGCGGGCCGCGATAATCGCTGTCAATGGTGCCGGGCGCATTGACCAGAGCGATGCCGTGTTTCAGCGCCAGCCCGGAACGCGGCCTGACTTGAACCTCCCAGCCCTCGGGGATTTCCAGCACCAGACCGGTCTGGATCAACTGGCGCTGGCCCGGTGCCAGCACGATGCCCGCCGCGCGCAGATCGGCTGGCAGATCGGCGCGCAGATCGGCGCCCGCCGCGCCCGACGTCTCGTATCGCGGCAAGGGCTGCGTGTGATCCGCGCCCGGAACCCGCTTGATCCTGATGACTGGTCCTTTGGCCATATGGTCCCCCGAATGTTTCAGACATATCTTGTGGCAGCCCCGGCCACGAAAGGCAAAGGCCGCGCTGATCGACAGCGCGGCCTGCAAAACGATCCAGATCAGGCCCCTTCTTAACGGGGCGAGATCATCATCACCATCTGGCGGCCTTCCAGCTTGGGCATGGATTCGACCTTGCCGGTCTCGCCCACATCGCCCTTGACGCGGTTCAACAGTTCCAGCCCCAGCTCCTGGTGCGCCATTTCGCGACCACGGAAGCGCAGGGTGATCTTGACCTTGTCGCCGCCTTCAAGAAACCTCATCACATTGCGCATCTTGACATCATAGTCATGGTCGTCAGTCCCCGGACGGAACTTGACCTCCTTGACGTCGATGACCTTTTGCTTCTTGCGCGCCTCGGCTTCGCGTTTCTGCTGTTCGTATTTGAACTTGCCGAGGTCCATCACCTTGCAGACAGGCGGGCTCGCATTCGGCGAAATCTCGACCAGGTCCAACCCGCTGTCCTGAGCCATCTGCATCCCGACGGACGGCGGCACGACGCCGACATTTTCTCCGTCAGGGCCGATCAGGCGGATTTCGGCCACGCGAATGCGTTCGTTGGTGCGTGGGCCGGTGTCACGGGTGGGCGGTGCATTATGCGGTCTGCGGGCTATGGTGTTGCTCCTTGTATGGCCTTGGCAGTAGTGGACGGAAAATAAGGCTTGCGGCCCGTGAATTCAACCAGATTTGATAGGGATAAACGCCTTGAAAGCCCCTTTTCATGACAATGACACGCAGGCAGCAGGGCGGTTTGGCGGCTTTTCCCGCGCGCGCCGCTATGCGATAGATGCGCCACAGCCTTTTCAGCCCTGAAGGACGCCCCATGCGCAAGATTCTGCCCGTCATCGTGATTCTGGTTCTGATCCTTGGGGGCCTGCTGTGGTGGAACGGCTCGCAATCGGTACGAACCCAGCAACAGCCGCAGGACAGCGCCGCCACCGAGGCACCCGAAGCCCCGGCAGAAACCACGCCCGAGCCCCCGGCGGAATCGCCCGACGAAGAGGCCGCGCGGGCCGAACGCGAAGCCGCCGCCAATGCCGCAGCCGACGCGGCCGCCGACGCAGCAGCGATTGCCGCCGATGCCGCGGCCGAGGCCGCCCGCGCCTCGGACCAGACCGGCCTGCCCGAAGCCAGCGAGGCCGCGCAAGAGGCCGAAGCCGCCGCCGAAGCCGCGCTTGATGCCGCCGCCCGCGCCGCCGATGCGGCAGCAGGCATCGCCTCGGATGTGGCCGGACAGGTCGCCGCCACCGGCGAGGCCGCAGCATCCGCCGCCGCACAGGCCGCCCGCGACGCAGCCGACGCCACCACCGAGGCCGCCGATGCCGCCGTCACCGCCGCCAATATCGAATCACTGCTGCGCCCCGACGGTTTCGACGCAGCCGAAGTGCGCCGGATCATCGACGAATCCGCCATTTCCGACACGCAGAAACAGACACTGCACCGGCTGGTCGAAACGGCAGGCGACAATCCCGACCTGCTGCGACAGGCGCTGGAGCGGGTGAAAGAGGTGATGCAATGACGGCAAGGGCACTTGAGGAATATCTGGCCAGCCAGCCCGAATCCCTGATCAAGGGCCCCATCGCCATCATCCTGATCGAGGATGCCGCCGCTGTCGCCGAAACCCTGCTGCATCACCTGCGGCTGGGCTTTCGCCACATCCTTGCCTTGTCGCCCGAACCCGTTGCCCTGCCCGACGATCCCAAGGGGCGCATCACCAATCTGATCTGGAACACCCGCCTGCCCGACGCCCATGTCGGCGCGGTGAACGCGGTCTCGAAGGCGGTCGCGCCGGGCACCTGGCTTTATTACTGCTATAATGCCGAATTCCTGTTCTTCCCCTTCTCGGAAAGCCGCCGCGTGGGCGAGATGCTGACCTTCCATGTCGAGGAACGGCGCGACGCGATGCTGACCTATGTGGTCGATCTCTATGCGCCCGACCTGACCGTATGCCCCGATGCCGTGGATCTGGAACAGGCGATGTTCGACCGCACCGGCTATTACGCGCTTGGCCGCATGGGCCCGAACGGCCACCCGCTGGAACGGCAGCTGGATTTCCACGGCGGGCTGCGCTGGCGGTTCGAGGAATTCGTGCCCGCCAATCGCCGCCGCATCGACCGGATCGGGCTGTTCCGCGCCCGGCCTGACCTGTCCGTGACCGCCGATCACCGCTTCAACATTCAGGAATACAACACCTATTCCTGCCAGTGGCACCACAACCTGACCGGGGCCATCGCCTCTTTCCGGGTTGCCAAGGCGCTGGTGAAAAATCCGGGTTCACGCGATCAGATCGGCAGCTTTGTCTGGCGCAGCTCGCACCGCTTCGAGTGGTCGTCGCAGCAACTGATGGATCTGGGCCTGACCGAACCGGGGCAATGGTTCTGACAGGTCGCTGAAAAGGCCCCCGGACCCGATCCGGGGGCCTTTTGCATCATTCCGCCGCAGCCTTTTCCACGAATTCGTTGGTATAGGTCTTCGACAGGTCGATATCGGCATCGGCAATCTCGGCCGAGTTGAAGCTCATCACCTTCAGCACGGCCTCGGCCGCCGCCGGGTCCATGACGCCGTCGGTCGAGATCATCTCAAGGCTGGCCTTCAGCGATTCGATATACAGCTCCGGCTCTCCGATCAGGTTCGGGGGCATCTGGGCGGCAATCTCGGCCGGGTCGGTCTCGTGGATATAGTGCAGCGTTTCCACGATGGCCGAGGCCAGCGCCTGCGCCTGTTCGGGATTGGCGTCGATCCATTCCTGACGGGTATAGAGCGCACCGCCCGCGTAATCCGCACCGAACAGATCGCGGGTATCGGCCTCTTGCCGCGTATCGACCAGCAGTTTCAGGTCGGGATGGCGGGCCTTCAGCTGCGTGATCGCCGGGTCCAGCGTGACGGCGGCGGCGATGCGCCCCTGCTCCAGCGCCGCAACCGAGGTCGCACCCACGCCCACGCCCACGACCGAGGCCGAATTCGGATCAAGTCCTTCGCGCGACAGCATGTATTTCAGGAAGAAATCGGTGGACGACCCCGGTGCCGACACGCCGACCGTCTGGCCTTCCAGATCTTTGACGCTGGTCACCTGATCCTCTTTGCCCGGCGCGACGGTCAGGGCGATACCCGGCAAACGGTCCAGCACCACGAAGGCGGCCATCTGCTGGTTCTTCGCGGCAAGGCTGATCGTATGTTCGTAATAGCCCGACACGACATCGGCGCTGCCGCCGACCACGGCCTTCAGCGCCGCCGAACCGCCCTTGAAGTCGATCAGCTCGACATCGACGCCATGCTTTTCGTAATTGCCCAGATGTTCGGCCAGAACCGTCGGCAGATAGCAGATGCAGCTTGATCCGCCAATCGCGATCCTGACCGTATCCGCCGAGGCGGCCCCCGCCGCCCCCAGCGCCAGCGCGGCGGCAAGTATCGTTTTCAGGCTCATGTTGTCTCCTCCCATGAATGGATCTCAGCGATGGTGGTCATTGTCGGGTTGCCAGACCAGCAGGCGGCGTTCGACGACGGTCACCAGCCCGTCGATAATCAGCACGAAGGCCGACAGCACGAACATGCCCGCGAAAACGCCTGCGATGTCAAACATCCCCTCGGCCTGCGCGATCAGATAGCCCAGTCCCGCGGCCGAACCCAGATATTCACCCACCACGGCACCCACGACCGCGAAACCGATCGAGACATGCAGCGATGAAAACACCCAGCTGAGCGCCGAGGGCAGATAGACATGGCGCAGCAACTGCCGCTCGGTCATGCCCAGCATCCGGGCGTTCTGAAGCACGGTGCGGTTCACCTCTTTCACGCCCTGATAGACGTTGAAGAAGACGATGAAAAAGACCAGCGTGACCCCCAGCGCGACCTTGGACCAGATGCCCAGACCGAACCACAGGGTAAAGATCGGCGCCAGAACCACGCGCGGCAGGGCATTGGCGGCCTTGACATAGGGGTCGAAAACCGCCGCCAGTTTCGGCCTGCGCGCCAGCCAGAACCCCAGGATCAGCGCGGCGACGGTGCCGATGACGAAGGCCAGGGCCGCCTCGATCAGGGTGATCCACAGGTGATACCAGATCTGCCCGGACGAAAACCAGCGGATGATCTGGTTCAGCACATCCATCGGCGTCGAAAAGAAGAACTGGATCCGCGAGGGATCGCCGAACAGCGGGGTCTCGGTCAGCACCCACCAAAAGGCGATGCAGACGACCGCAACAAGGATCTGAAGCGTCAGCAGCAGGATTCTGGGCATCAGGCTTGCTCCTTCGTGCCATAGCCATAGGCGTTAAGCACCTGTTCCTTCAGGATCAGCCAGATGTCGCGGTGCAGTTGCTGGAACTCGGTCGTCAGCTTGATCTCGGCCACGTCGCGCGGGCGCTCCAGCGGGATCGGAAAATCGCCGATGATCCGTGCATCCGGCCCGGTGGACAGGATCACCACCCGGTCCGACAGCGAGATCGCCTCTTCCAGATCATGGGTCACGAACATCACCGCCTTGCGGTCCTGCTGCCACAGGCCCAGCAGCAGATCGCCCATGATCAGCCGGGTCTGCGCGTCCAGCGGCCCGAACGGTTCGTCCATCAGCAGGATCGCCGGATCGCGGATCAGCACCTGCGCCATGGCCACGCGCTTGCGTTGCCCGCCCGACAGCATATGCGGATAGCGGTCGCCGAAACCGCGCAGGCCGACGCGCTCCAGCCAGTGATCGGCACGCTCCAGCGCCTCGCGCCGGGGCGTTCCGGCGATTTCCAGCGAGATGGCGACATTATCGCGAGAGGGTCTTCCACGGCATCAGCGCATCGGCCTGAAACAGATAGCCCGCGCTGCGGTTCAGCCCCTCCAGTGCACGGCCCCCGATCTCGACCACACCGCTTGAGGGCTGCAACAGTCCCGCAGCCGCGTTCAGCAGCGTCGATTTCCCCGATCCGGTCGGGCCGACGATGGCAACGAACTCTCCCTCGGCCACACGCAGATCAGCACCCGCCACGGCCCGGAAGGGTGGCTTGCCCTTGACGGCAAAGCTGATGTCCACAGCCTTGAGATGAACGGCTGACTCCATGCAGCTCTCCCCTTATTCCGACTTCCGCGCGGGACTTCGGAACCGGCCTTTCGCCACATCAGGAAGCCCGCAGCAATGTTAGCGCTGTGTAAGAACGGGTGACAAGATCGGCAAGCCCGATTCGCGGTGCCCCTTCGGCCCGGCCTTCGAAGGATAGCCGGGGCCTGTCGGCTGTCAGCCCCAGACCTCCTGAAACTCGCGCCATTCCCGCGCGGCCATGCCGGAATTTTCCTGGGTCACGACCTCTCCGGCAAGGCGGCGTTTCAGCGCGGCGACGGCTTGCGCCGACAGGCTGACCGCGTCCATGCGGTAATCGCGGAAGGCGGCAAAGGCCGCCGGAACCCAGTCCGCCGCGATCCGGCACATGGCATCGGCATAGGCGCGGATCTCGTATTGCGCATGGGCATCGGCGCGCAGGCGCAGAAAATGCAGCAGGTTGTGCAGGTCCACCTTCCAGTACCATTGCGTATAGATATTGGCGGGCAGGTTCATCCGCGCCAACTCTCGCGCCAGCCCCTGCTGGTTGTCGTCCTGCGCCAGCATCGCCTCGTAATGGTCATAGCTGCGCATCGCATCCTCGCGCAGCAGGTTCAGGACGCGCTGCGCCTCTTCGCCCTGCAACACCTCTCCGCGACCCTGATTGTTCACCCCTGACTGCGCCGCCAGATGTTCGGGCGCAGGAATATAGAACTCGCGATCGAGGATCGAATAGCGCGCGGAATATTCGTTCACATTGGCGGTGCGGTGGCGGATCCACTGGCGGGCCACGAAAACCGGCAGCTTGACGTGGAACTTGACCTCGCACATCTCGAAGGGGGTCGAGTGCCAGTGCCGCATCAGGTAACGGATCAGCCCCTCGTCATTCTGCACCGACTTGGTGCCGCGACCATAGCTGACCCGCGCCGCCTGACAGATCGCGGCGTCGTCGCCCATGTAATCCACCACCCGGACAAAACCGTGATCCAGCACCTGATGCGGGACATAGAGATGGCGCTCCATCCCCTCGGACACGGTGCGCAGCGTTTCGCGCGGAGCCTCGCGCAGCGCGTCGATTTCGGCCTGCTGTTCGGGGGTGACGGGCATGGCGGTCTCCTCGGGGCTGTTGGGGGTTCCATTTGCCACGCCACGCGGGCCACGTCCAGCACCCGGTTGTGATCTGAAACCCGCCGTGACAGGCTGGGCGCAAACGCAGCCACAACAGGAGCGATCCGATGACTATCCGCTATCTTCACACCATGGTCCGGGTGCTGGATCTGGACAAGACCATCGCCTTTTTCAGGCTGCTGGGGCTGGAGGAAACGCGCCGTGTGGAAAACGACAAGGCCCGCTTCACGCTGGTATTCATGGCGCCCCCCGATCAGCCGGAATGCCCGGTCGAACTGACCTGGAACTGGGACGGCGATGAGGGCCTGCCTTCGGACAGCCGCCATTTCGGCCATCTGGCCTATCGCGTGGGCAATATCTATGATCTGTGCCAGACGCTGATGGATGCCGGCGTCACCATCAACCGCCCGCCGCGTGACGGCCACATGGCCTTCGTGCGCAGCCCCGACAACGTCTCGATCGAGCTTTTGCAGCAAGGCGACGCCCTGCCCCCGCAAGAGCCGTGGTCCAGCATGGAAAACACCGGCCACTGGTAAGCGCGGCGCGGACCACCGGTTCGACCAGCCGCGCCTTGGCCGGGTCGCCCTGTCGGCGATGAAACGGGTGGCGCACCCCCTCACCGGGCGCGCCACCCCCTCTGGAGGCCGGGGCGGTCGAGGGACGGGACCGCCGCCGGCATCCGGATCACCTGTCGGGGTCAATAGATGTAACGGATCTGATCGGTCCAGAAACGCTCGATCCGGCGGGTTTGCAGATTGACCAGTTCGATCGGCGGATCGTCCAGCACCCCGGACATGGCCAGCCCGTCGGCGTGGCGCATGAACAGCCTGCGGACGATATCGCGCACCTCCTGCCCCGCCGGGGTCAGCCTGACACGCACCGCGCGGCGATCCATGTCGCAGCGTTCATGGCTGACATAGCCCATCGCCACCAGCTTTTTCAGGTTATAGCTGACATTCGAACCCTGATACATGCCGCGGGATCGCAATTCCCCCGCCGTCACCTCGGCCTCGCCCAGATTATACAGCAGCAGCGCCTGCACGGGTGTCAGATCGTTTCGCCGCAGCCGTTCGAATTCATCCTTGACCAGATCCAGCATCAGCCGGTGCATCCGCTCCAGCAGTTGCAATGTCTCCAGATAGGCCTGCGAATTGTCCGACCCCTGATCCGGGACCAGAGCGTCGCCGGCCGACCGGACATCTTGTGAAGATTGGGCCAACATTTCGGGATTATGTCCTGTCCTCTTGCTCATGAGGGCAGACTGAACCGAAATGACCAAATTTCAGTTAATCCGACGCAATATCCCGTCGCCGATTGCCGAAAATTTTAGGTATCCGGCCCCAGCCGCGCCGCCGCGTGGGACGCGATGCGCGACAGCAGCGCATCCAGCGCCTGCGGCGCCGAATCGGGCGCCCCGTCGCGGCCCGGCAAACGCGCCGTCACCCACAGATACAGATCTTGATCGTTTTCCGACAGCAGCGCCTCGTATGCGTCCAGTTCGGCCCCGCTCAGCCCGGCCAATTCATCATCCGAGAAATGGCCAAGGATCAGGTCCATTTCCTTCATTCCGCGCCGCCAACTGCGCATCCGCAGACGCCGCAGCCTGATCTGTGGTGTTTCCCCGGCCATGACGGCTCCTTTTCCCTTGCCCTGCTTGCCTGAACCCGGATCAAGGCTTATGCCATCGGTCGATATCAGCAGCGGGGGCGTTTTCATGGGCTTTCTTTCGGACAGACTGGCGCGGGTCAAGCCATCGCCGACCATCGCCATGACCACCCGCGCGGCGGAATTGCGCGCTGCTGGCCGCGACATCATCGGATTGTCCGCCGGAGAGCCCGATTTCGACACGCCCGAACATATCCGCGAGGCCGCCAAATCCGCAATAGATCAGGGCCATACGCGCTATACCGCAGTGGACGGAACGCCCGCGCTGAAACGCGCCATTGCGGCGAAATTCGCGCGGGAAAACGGGCTGGATTATACCCCCTCGCAGGTCACGGTGGGCAGCGGGGGCAAACATATCCTCTATAACGCGCTGGTGGCGACGCTGAACGAGGGCGACGAGGTGATCATTCCCGCGCCCTATTGGGTCAGCTATCCCGATATGGTGCTGCTGGCGGGCGGGGTGCCGGTGATCGTCGAATGCGGGATCGGTGACGGCTTTCGGCTGACGCCGCAGGCACTGGCCGATGCGATCACGCCGAAAACGAAATGGCTGATCCTGAATTCGCCCTCGAACCCGTCCGGCGCGGGCTATGACCGGGCGCAGATGCAGGCGCTGACCGAGGTGCTGCTGGATCATCCGCAGGTCTGGGTGCTGTCGGACGATATCTATGAGCATCTGGTCTTTGACGGCTTCGAATTCGTCACCCCGGCGCAGGTCGAGCCGCGCCTGAAGGACCGGGTGCTGACCATGAACGGCGTCAGCAAGGCCTATGCGATGACCGGCTGGCGCATCGGCTATGGCGCCGGGCCAGAGGTGCTGATCCGGGCGATGGCCAAGCTGCAATCGCAATCGACCTCGAACCCGTCGTCGATCAGCCAATATGCCGCCGAGGCCGCGCTGGAGGGGCCGCAGGATTACATCGCCGACAGCCGCGCCGTGTTCCAGCGCCGCCGGGATCTGGTCGTGGCCGGGCTGAACGCCTGCCCCGGGATCGACTGTCCGGTGCCGCAGGGTGCCTTCTATGTCTATCCATCCATCGCGGGGCTGATCGGCCGGACCTCGGCCGGAGGCGCGCGGATCGACAGCGACGAAGCCTTCGCCAATGCACTGCTGGACGAGGAAGGCGTGGCCGTGGTCTTTGGCGCCGCCTTCGGCCTGTCGCCGCATTTCCGCATTTCCTATGCCACCAGTGACGAACAGCTGCATGATGCGATGGCGCGAATCCGCCGGTTATGCGAGGGCTGCAACTGATCGGGCGGTCGGGCGTTGAGGAACTTCACCAACACCTGACAGAAGGAGACGCCATGATCTCGCCCTCCCTTGCCCGGAACGCTCTGGTCGTCGTCGCGGATGGCCATATGGCGACGCTGCTGCGCAACCGTGCCCGAAACGGCGTGACGCTGAAACAGACAGGGCAGCTGACCCAGCAGGATCTGACCGATGGCGAACTGGTCGAGAACTCCAGCCGCGATATCGACGAGGCCGCCTTTGCCGCGCGGCTGGCGGATTACCTGAACGGGCTGGTGCTGAAACAGAAGGTCGAGGAACTCGCCATCATCGCCGACCCTTCGACGCTGGGGGAAATGCGCAAGAAATACCACAAGGAGCTTGAGCAGCGGCTGAAACAGGAAGTCGCCAAGAACCTGACCAATGCCGATCTGAAAACCATCGAGGCAGCGTTGCAGTAATCGCCGGCCCCTGCGCGCCCGAAAATGAGGCGCAGGGGCGTGATGGTCAGGCGGCTTCGGCCCCCGGTTCGACCAGCGCCACGATATCCATCATGATCGTGTTCAGCTGGAAATCCTTGGGCGTATAGACCCGCGCCACCCCCATCGACAGCAGGCGTTTGGCGTCCTCGTCGGGGATGATGCCGCCGACGATCACCGGGCGGTCGTCCAGCCCGGCCTCGCGCATCCGCGCCATCAGATCCTCGATCAGCGGCAGGTGGCTGCCCGACAGGATCGACAGCCCGACGACATGGGCGTCCTCTTCCTGCGCGCGGGCGACGATCTGCTCGGGCGTCAGGCGGATGCCTTCATAGGTGATGTCCATGCCGCAGTCGCGGGCGCGGAAGGCGATCTGCTCGGCGCCGTTGGAATGGCCATCCAACCCCGGCTTGCCGACGACGAATTTCAGCCGCCGCCCCAGCCGGGCACTGACCGCATCCACCGCCTCGCGGATCGGCTCCAGCCCCTCGGTGCGGTTCGACGGGCTGTCCGAGACGCCGGTCGGGCCGCGATATTCGCCATGAACCTGCCGCATCACCCCGGCCCATTCGCCGGTCGTGACCCCCGCCTTCGCCGCCGCGATGGAGCAGGGCATGATGTTCGCGCCCCTCTGCGCGGCATCGCGCAGCGCGGCGAGGGCGGCCTCGACGGCCCCCTCGTCGCGAGCCTCGCGCCACGCCTGCAACCGGCCGATCTGGTCCTGTTCGACCGCCGGATCGACGACCATGATGCCGCCATCCCCGGACACCAGCGGCGAAGGCTCTCCCTGCTGCCAGCGGTTGACGCCGACGACCACGGTCTCATTCGCCTCGATCCGGTTCAACCGCGCTGCATTCGATTCGACCAGCCGCGATTTCATGTAATCGATCGAGGCGATGGCGCCGCCCATCTCGTCCAGCAGCTTCAGCTCGTCGCGCGCGCCCTGCTTCAGTTCCGCCACCTTGGCCGCCACCGCCGGGTTGCCGTCGAACAGATCGCCATATTCCAGCAGATCGGTTTCATAGGCGACGATCTGCTGCATCCGCAGCGACCATTGCTGATCCCATGGCCGCGGCAGGCCAAGCGCCTCGTTCCAGGCAGGCAGCTGCACCGCCCGCGCCCGCGCGTTCTTGGACAGCGTGACCGCCAGCATCTCCAGCAGGATGCGATAGACGTTGTTTTCCGGCTGCTGCTCGGTCAGGCCAAGGCTGTTGACCTGCACGCCATAGCGGAAACGGCGGTATTTCGGATCCTCGATGCCGTAACGCTCGGCCGTGATCTCGTCCCACAATTCGGTAAAGGCGCGCATCTTGCACATTTCGGTCACGAAACGGATGCCCGCATTCACGAAAAAGCTGATCCGCCCGACCATATTGGGGAAGCTGTCCTCGGGCACCTTGCCCTTCAGGTCGTCCAGCACCGCGATGGCGGTGGCCAGCGCATAGGCCAGCTCCTGCTGCGGCGTCGCCCCGGCCTCTTGCAGGTGATAGGAACACACGTTCATCGGGTTCCATTTCGGCAGATGCTCGCGCGTATAGGCGGCAACGTCGGTAATCATCGCCAGACTGGGCTTCGGCGGGCAGATATAGGTGCCGCGCGACAGATATTCCTTGATCAGGTCGTTCTGCACCGTGCCCTGCAGCTTGCCGACATCCGCCCCCTGCTCTTCCGCCACCGCGATATACAGCGACAGCAGCCACGGCGCCGTCGCGTTGATGGTCATCGAGGTGTTCATCTGCTCCAGTGGAATCTGGTCGAACAGCGCCCGCATGTCACCCAGATGGCAGACCGGCACACCGACCTTGCCGACCTCGCCGCGCGACAGGATATGATCGCTGTCATATCCTGTCTGGGTCGGCAGATCGAACGCCACCGACAGCCCGGTCTGCCCCTTGGACAGGTTGGACCGATAAAGCTCATTCGACTTTGCGGCGGTCGAGTGTCCCGCATAGGTGCGGAACAACCAGGGTTTGTCTTTCTCGGCCATCGATTGCCCTCGAAACAATATTTCAACACGGCAACCGATACCGAAACATTCATGCCCCGTCAATTCGCCGCAGCGCGGCAAAGATCATTTCGCACAGCATGCCGGACATTTGTGATCCGTAGGGCAATCAGTCGCCGCTGAACAAGGCGGTTTTGCTGCGGTGAGCCCCCGGAGGGATCCGTCTGTTCGCTCAACGATGGCGCGGATGAAGCGGATAACGACGGCCCAAAGAGCCCTGATATGGGCGAGGATCTTTCGGATGTTGTAACCGCTGGCGCAGAGCAGGGCGAAGATGGCATCATCGATCCTGCCCTTCAGCGGACATCTGGCCAATCTGCCGTCCATCCTCATATGGCCGATCTCAGGCTCGATGGCGCTGCGTCGTTTGAGGAGCTTTGCCAATACCGGGGTGATGCCGCGCCTCTGGCCACTGATCAGGACGCGGGTGGTCTCGACGCCATGCCCGCGATAGCCGCGGTCGACCAGGGCGAGGCTGGGCCTCGTATCGGTCAGGAGCGCGACCTGCTCCAGCGCCGTTGCCAGGGTGTGGCCATCATAGGGGTTGCCGGGAAAGCTGCGGGCGCCGACTATGAGGCCGCCGTCGAGGGTGGTCGCGAGGCTGACCCTGGGCGTTGATGGTGTAACCGCCCCCCGACGGCATCTGTGTGCCAGGGTGGGTTTGCGATGATCCACATAGGAGAGCGGTCATGTCGGAGGTTATCACTGTCGGGCTCGATCTGGCGAAGAATGTGTTCCAGGCTCACGGGGCTGATGCCTTGGGGCGTGTTCTTTTTCGCAAGAAACTGAGGCGGGATCAGGTTCTGCCGTTTTTCAGCCAGCAGCCGAGCTGCGTTGTCGCGATGGAAGCTTGCGGTGGCGCGCACTTCTGGGGCCGCGAGCTTGGCAAGCTCGGGCACGAGGTGCGGCTGATCCCGCCTGCCTATGTCAAACCCTTCGTCAAGCGCCAGAAGAACGACATGGCCGATGCCGAGGCCATCTGCGAAGCGGCGACACGCCCGACGATGCGTTTTGTGCCCGTAAAGAGTGAGGAGACCCAGGGGGCGGCAATGGTCTTCCGCATCCGGGAACTTCTGATCCGGCAGCGCACACAGGCAATCAACGCCCTGCGTGGGCATTTGGGCGAGTTCGGTCAGATCGTGCCGCAGGGTGCTGGCAACGCGGCTCGGCTGATTGCGATCATCGAGGACCCCGACAGCGGTCTGCCCGCCGATGCCATCGCCACACTTGATGTGCTGGTCGCGGCGCTCCGACACCTCGAAGCGGAGATCGGGAAGCTGGACGCCGAGATCAGCCGGCGGGCCAAGGATAACGAAGTCGCGCGGCGCTTGATGACAATCCCGGGCATCGGCCCCCTGATCGCAACGGCCATCGCCACACTTGCTCCCCCGCCTGAACTCTTCCGGAAGGGGCGGGACTTTGCAGCATGGCTCGGGCTCACGCCCCGCCAGCACTCGACGGGCGGCAAACAGCGGCTTGGCGCCACGACGAAGATGGGGGAACGGTCCCTGCGGCGCTTGATGATCATCGGCGCCAACAGCGTGGTCATCAAGCGGCACGTTCATGCCTCGGCTCGGCCAGGCACCTGGTTGGGCGGAATGCTGACGCGCAAGCCACCCATGCTGGTGCGGGTAGCGCTGGCGAACAAGATGGCGCGCATCGTCTGGGCTTTGATGGCCCACGGTGACGTCTACAAAGCTCCGGCCGCAGCGGCATAAGCCGTCAAGGTCGCGAGGACGTCGGAGCAAAAGAGGGCAAGGAGACGTTTGGCGCAACGGTCGTGAGACGGGATCAGAGGAACCAGCCTGCAACAAAGTGCCTTCGAGCACGCGGCGTTGATTTGGGACCTGATCCGCGAACACCATACGGGCCGGCGGCATGACGATGGCCGCAACAGAGGCCGGATACATGTCAGCACCCGACAGCGCGCGAAACTGATCCACAAACCCTCTTGCGCAAGGGGCGGTTATACATGTTGCAGAACTGATCATCATCCGGGATTCACGGCGTGAATCTGGTGGGTTAAGAGCCTGCCATGAGCAAGCCCGAACCTGCCCGCTACGGTACGACCAACTGGCAATCCTATAACGACGCGCTGAAGCGGCGCGGATCTCTGCTCGTCTGGCTAGACCGGGACATGGACTGGCCTGCGCCGAAGGCAGGCAAGCCCGGACGTCCGCCGGTCTTCTCCGACGCCACCATCCAGTTCTGCCTGATGATGAAGGTGCCCTTCGGCCTGCCGCTTCGGCAAACGACCGGACTGGTCGCCAGCATCCTTGAGATGGCTGGTCTGGACTGGCCGGTCCCGGACTTCTCCACGCTCAGCCGCCGCCAGAAGACAATCGCGGTCCAGCTTTCGTCGCGCCGGGCTCCGGGCCCTCTGAACCTGCGGGTGGATAGCACCGGGATCAAGTTCCTGGGCGACGGAGAGTGGCTGGCGAGGAAGCATGGCACCCACCGCCGGCGCCAGTACCGCAAGGTCCATCTGGCGATGGACACGGCGACCGGCAACGTCCGGGCGGTGGAATTCACCTCCAGCCGTGAGGGCGACAGCCCCGTTCTCCCTGATCTTCTGGACCAGATCCCGGAAGACGAGGAAATCGGCACCGTTACCGGTGATGGCGCCGAAGGCACCCGCCGTTGCCATTCGGCGATCCTCGCGCGCGGTGGCACAGGGATCATTCTCATCCGCAGAAATGGCCGCCTCTGGAAAGAAGATTGCCCCGCTGCCCTGGCCCGCAACGACATCCTGAGGGCAACCCGGCGCCTCGGCCGGACGATTTGGAAAAGATGGTCCGGCGACCATGTCCGCAGCCGGGTCGAGGCCCGGATGAGGAACCTGAAATCCTTCGGCGAGCGGATCGCCTCGAGGGACCCCGACCGTCAGACAGCCGAGATCCACATCCGCGTGGCCCTGATGAACCGCTTCAATGCCCTCGGCACCGCCCAGATCGAACGCGTGGCATGAACTCAGCCGGGAAAAGCGGCATTATGTCCTGAAAACGACTTCTGCAACAATGCCGGTTGCAAGCAGCGATGTAACGATGATCGCCTCCTCCTCCAACGACAGCACCGACGAGTGCGGATCTTGCGGCCCGGTTGGAAGGTCGGCCACCGAGGTCCGCTTCTTCCACTTTGCCATGGGCTTCCGATTGATCCCGTAGCGTTTCGCCAATGGCCTCAGGCTCTCTTGACCATGTTGTATCGCTCGACGGACTGCCGCTGTTACCGGGGCGCTCCCGTGCTGAACTTGGCCCATAACGCATCCTTCCATTCATGAGAAAAGATTGCACCATCAAAATGCGGGTTCAAACCCTAAAGCATTTCTGTTTTAACCTGCGACATATCCTGCGGCCTTGAAGTAGTTCCAACATTCGCCGGGATCGAAGAGATCACAGACTTCGCCGATGGCCTTGAAGACGTCGGTAAATGTTCTTGCCCCGATCCTGCGCAGGTGCGCCTTGAGTTTTGCGAATGCCATTTCGATGGGGTTCAGGTCCGGCGAATATGGCGGCAGATAGAGAAACCAGCAGCGATGGGCACGCAGAGCCTCAGCAGCCTGCTTGTTGTGGTGGGTGGCAAGGTTGTCGAGGATCACCACGGTTCCCGGCTCGATCTCCGGGATCAGGACCTCGCGAACCCAGGCTGCGAAGGCGGGGCCGTCCATTGCGCCCCGGATGCACCAGGGCGCAATCAGGGCATCCGGTGTGAGCCCGGCGATCAGGGTCTGTGTTCCCCAGCTGCCGAAGGGCGCATCCATGGTCAGGCGTGTGCCGCGCAGGGCACGACCCCGCAGACGGGTGAGATTGGTCTTCACCGAGGTCTCGTCTATGAAAACCACGCGTTCCGGCCGATCCGCGATGGTTGGCAAGCGATGCTCGAACCAGTCGGTTCGCCGCTGTCTTACCCTGGCACCGCGGCGTTCGGCGGCCACCAGCGACTTTTTTTATAGGTGAACCCAAGGCGAGACAGCAGACTGGCAATGGACGAGTGATGGACACGAACGCCTTCCGCTGCGACCAGCGCGTCCCTGAGTTCGAACAGCGTGATGTCGGGATCCTGTGCGAGCAGTTCCTCGAAAAAGGCCCGGTGCGGGGCAAGCTTTCCATGCCCTTTGGGACGTCCCTGGGGCAATGGTTCGGCATGCCCCCTGGTCCTGATCGCCCGGCCCCAACGTGCTCCGGTCGCCGGCGAGAGTTTCAGCCGCAGCGCCGCCGCCCGACCGCTTAAACCCTCCTCGATATATCGCTGAAACCGCGTCCGGAGGGCCGACGGCAATGGTGCTGACATGATCTATCCTCCCAGACAGAAGGGAATCACGATCCGCGCTGCGACGGAACCCCAAACGATTTAGGGTTCAGTAGAAATGCTTTAGCTCCGAAAGTGAGCCGTCCTTCGGCAAGACAAGGGCATGGCTTAGCGGCTTCTTGTGAATCGTTACAGACCCACCCTGGCACATCGCGACCGTACGGGAAGGGCGTCATAGTATCAGTCCCGAGCCGGAATCTCGGGGTATGGATTGTGACGGCTCGTTGCCGGCGCCAGTCGTTCGCTGCTGTTGGCAACCGTATCGATAGCATAACGTGCGACGACGACCGCAGCACCCTAGGTCGATGTGATCACTCGGCCCAGCTGACCCCGGTCAGGTCGTTGGCCTGCGTGGGGGCGTTTTCCCACAGGCCCTTGATCCGGGCATCGGCCACGCCGGTCTTGGGCAGCTGAAACAGGAACGCGTTCACATTGTCGGCGGCGATCATCTCTTGCGCCTGTCGGTAGAGGTCGCTGCGTTCGCCCGGATCGGTCGCGCGCTGGATCGCGTCCATCAGGGCCACGAATTCCGGCTTTGCGTAACCGAAATAGTAATCGGGGCGGGCATAGATATCTATATCCAGCGGCTCGGTATGGCTGATTACCGTCAGGTCGAAATCGGCGGCGCCGAAGACGGTTTCCAGCCAGCCGGCCCATTCGACATTGGTGATCTCGGTCTCGATCCCCACGGCGCGCAGCTGGGCGGCGATGATCTCTCCTCCGCGCCGGGCGTAAGAGGGGGGCGGCAGCGCCAGACGCAGGCGGACGGGCTCGCCGATCTCGGCCAGCAGCTGTTTCGACAGTTCGGGGTCATAATCCGACTGCTGGGTCAGATCGACGTAATCGGGGTGATGCGGGGCGAAATGGCTGCCGATGGGCGTGCCGTAACCGAACATTGCGCCGTCGATGATGTCGTCGCGGTTGATCGCATGGGCGATGGCCTTGCGCAGCCGGGCATCATCCAGCGGCGGGCGGGCGTTGTTCATCGCCAGAATCGTCTCGCCCTCGGTGGTGCCGACGATGACGCGGAAACGCGGGTCGGCCTCGATCTGGGACAGGGTTTCGGGGGCGGGAAAGTTCGGGAAGGCATCGACGTCGCCCGCCATCACGGCGGCAAAGGCCGCGGACGGATCGCTGATGAAGCGGAAGGTGGCGCGGTTCAGCGCCGGTTTCTCGCCCCAGTAGCCGTCCCATGCGGTCAGCGTGATCCGGTCGCCCTGCACCCATTGGTCAAAGCGGAACGGCCCGGTGCCGACGGGGGCATTGGCAAGGCTGTCGGCGCTGGCCGGGTCCAGCATCACCGCATCGCCCCACGCCATCTTGAAGGGAAAATTGCCATCGGGCGCGGCCAGCGTGACGCGGACGGTCAGCGGGTCGGCGGCCTCGACCGATTCGATGCCCTCGAAGAGGATCTTCTGGGCATTGGTGGAATCGTCGGCCCGGGCGCGGTCCAGTGTAAAGACCACATCCTCGGCGGTGAAATCCGCCCCGTCATGGAAGCTCACCCCATCCTGCAAATGAAAGACCCAGACGCGCCCGTCCTGTTCGGCATCCCAGCTGTGGGCCAGCGCGGGCTGGACGCTGCCATCGGGGCCGAAACGGGTCAGGCCTTCGAACAGATTGGCATAGACGACCTCGTCAATGGCGGCGGCGGCATTGGCGGTGGGGTCCAGCGTCGGGGGTTCCAGCACCATTCCCAGCGTGATCGCGTCCTGCGCCGCCGCCGCCGAGGCCATCAGCCCAAGCGCGACAACCGAGGATTTCAGCAGTTCTGTCATGGCAATTCCCCACCGCTTCTATCGGATTTGACTGGCGCCCGGTCAGCGCCGGGCCGGCATCAACTGCTGCAACGCGCCCGCGAACAGCAGCCAGAGAGAGCTGGCGACAAGCCCCCACACGACCCAGTTGTCCGAATGGAAGTTGCTGTATGCCGCGACACTGGCACAGGCCACCCACAGCCCGGCGACCGGCAGTGTGACCGCGCGCCAGCGTTCGGTGCGGACCGGGTGGACGAATTTGATATTGGTGAACATGGTGATGGTCAGCACGATGACGATCGCCAGAATCACCATCCAGTGCGGCTCGACCGCGAACAGCACCAGAATCACCATGTTCCAGCAGCCGGGAAAGCCCGCAAAACTGTTGTCCCGGGTCTTCATCCGCGTATCGGCGAAATAGACCACGCTGCCATAGACGATGACGATGATCGCAAACCAGCCGGTCCAGCCCGACAGCAGCCCCGATTCGAACAGCGCGAAGGCCGGGATGAACACATAGGTCAGGTAATCGATAATCAGGTCCATCAGCACGCCGTCATAGGCGGGCCAGTTCTTCTTGACCTGATAGCGGCGGGCCAGAGGGCCATCGACGCCATCGACGACAAAGGCCACGACCAGCCACATGAACATCAGCGACCACTCTTCCGACACCGCTGCCAGCATCGCCAGCATCGACAGGACAGCGCCCGAGGCGGTCAGAAGGTGGACAAGCAGGGCCTTGGTTTGCAATCGCATCCGGCCTTTTTTGCAGGTTGCGCGGCGTCGTGCAACTGCGTTTGGACCTCAGCGCAGGATCGGCGGGCCCTTGGGACGCGGAGGCTGCGCCGGGGCTTCGGGCAGTGACAGATCAAAACGCAACGCAACCGCCGGGGCGTCGGTGTCGGCAAAACTGATATCGACCCCGCCCGGCTGCGGCGGCAGAAAGGCCAGCGCCTCGGCCAGCGCCTTGGCGATGGCGGGCTGGCGGTCGGGATCGGCGCCCTGAATCAGCAGCAGATGCGAGGCCGGGGCATCGCCCTGCCCCGTCGCGCCCAGCCCTGCCCCGTCCAGCCCGGCAACACCCGCCAGCGAGGCGCCCGCGATCAGCCCGCGCATATCGCCCAGCCGTTCGGCCAGCGCGCCCGCCAATGCCTCGACCGTGGCGGGTGCGGGGGCGGTCAGGCGCAGCCGGGCCTCGGCCTGTTCGGGCGCGGCGGACAGCGCATCCTGCAACCAGTCCAGCATCGCGGCATCCAGCAGCATCTCGGAACGATGTCCGGGATTGACCAGCAGCCCCGCGCCCTCGGTCAGCAGCAGCCCGGCCAGCACCCGCCCCGGCATCGCGGCATAGGCCACCGGCCCGCCAAGAAAACCCGCCAGCCGGTCCTCGGCATCGAAGGCCAGCGCGACCGGGCCGGTCTCCAGCGGGAAGATGCGCAACTCGACCCGGTCGCCCACAGGCTCGCCCGTCAGCGCGACCGACAGTTCGGTATCGGCCAGCCGCGACAGCATCCGCGCACGCAGCGGCGCATCGGCATCGTGGAACGGTCGGCTGGCCAGTTCGTCAAGCGCGGTCAGATCGGCGGTCGGCTGGGCGGTCATGGGCGTTTCTCCGGGCATCGCCCTGCCCTAGTGCGCCGATGCGCGGCAGGCAAGCCCGCCCTGACGCAAGCGTGATTTCGCAGCCAGCCGCAGCCCCGCAATATAGCACCCATGAACCGACGCTTTTTCCTGACCTCCGCCAGCGCCGTGATCGGCCTGCCCGCCATCGCCCGCGCCGACAACCTGACCGACCTGCTGAGCGGGGCCGAGAGCCTTGACGGGTTGCGCGCCATCGCAATCTGGCATGACGGGGCCGAACGGGTCGCGCGCGGCTTTGGCGGCTGGACGCCCGACCGGCCCACGAATATCAAATCGGCCTCGAAATCGGTGATCTCGGCACTGACGGGAATCGCCATCGGGCGCGGCGATCTGCAAGGGGCGGATCAGCCCGTAGTCCCGATTCTCAGCGCCGATCTGCCCGGCGATCCCGATCCGCGCATGGCCGAGCTGACCATCGGCCACCTGCTGTCGATGCAGGCCGGGCTGGAGCGGCAGTCGGGGGCGAATTACGGCCGCTGGGTCAGCACGCCGAACTGGGTCCGCGCCGCGCTGGCCGCGCCCTTCACCCAGTCGCCCGGCGGCCGGATGCAGTATTCGACCGCCTCGACGCATCTGGTCTCGGCCATCCTGACGCGGGTGACGGGGCGGACGACGCTGGATCTGGCGCGAGACTGGCTGGCACCGGTGCCGGGATTCGCGATCACCGGCTGGGAACGCGACCCGCAGGGCATCTATCTGGGCGGCAACCAGATGGCGATGAGCACCCGTTCGCTGCTGGCCTTCGGCACCCTTTATGCACAGCAGGGCCGCGCGGGCGGGCAGCAGGTGGTGCCGCCAGGCTGGATCGCGGACAGCTGGCGGCGGCGCACCGCCTCGATCTTCAGCGGGCAGGGTTACGGTTATGGCTGGTTCATTTCCGAACTGGGCGGGCGCGAGGTGCGCTATGGCTGGGGCTATGGCGGGCAGATGGTCTATGTCTTTCCCGCCACGCGCCGCCAGCCCGCGGCGGTCATCGCGATCACCTCGGACCCCGACCGGCCCTCGGCCAGAACCGGCTATCGCGCGGCACTGCATGAACTGGCCGGGCGGATGGTCAGGGCGCTGTGACGCGCCCGTCATCCGATCAGTAGTTGTCGATGATGTCGCCAGCCTGGAAATTGCCAAGGTTGCCAAGCAACTGGCCGATCAGCGAAATCTCGGTCACGCTGCCTTCGGTCACGCGACGCGACAGGGTGACGACGCGGCCACGCTCCAGCCCGAAACGCTCGACATTGCTGACGGTGCCATTGGGCGCGAACGAGACGGCGACGACCTGACGCTGCACCTCTTGCGGGCGGGTCGCACCGTAGTGGCGCCAGCGAGAGCCGACGTAATACCAGCCCGACCCGGTCAGCAGTCCCTGCGCCGAAGGCCGCCCGATCAGGCCGGGCAGATCCTCCATCGTGGTCCGTCCGACCTCGACCTGAGCCAGATCGATATCGGGTGGCACGAAGCCGTGGTTACGATAGATTGGCGCACAGGCCGCCAGCCCCAGAATGGCCACAAAGGCCAGGATCAGCATCTGCCGGATGGCTGCCATGAAATCTTGTCCCTCTCGCTGGGGCGGTTGACGCGGCCTGCACGGCTTAGCAAACTCGGACCGCACGCTCAAGCAGGCCATCGACCCGAAGGAAAGACAAACACTTGATCCGCATCGAACTGCAACCCGGAATCCGCCGATGACCGATATATCCGGCCATCCCCTGCGCCTGCGCGTCGCCCATCTGGACCCGCACCGGCCCAATTCCTTCGCGCTGCGCCCCGATGCCGATACGCGGGCGGCCATTGCGCAGGAACTGGATCTGATCGGCCTGCCCCGGCTGGGCTTCGAGGGACAGGTTCGCGCCACTTCGGGCGAAGCATGGGAGTTGCAGGGCACCCTGACCGCCCGCGTCACCCAGGCCTGCGTGGTCACGCTGAAGCCGGTGAAAACCACGCTGGAGACGCAAGCCCGTCGCCTTTATACGCCGCATCTGGCCATGCCCGAGGGCGATGAGGTCGAGATGCCCGATGACGAGCTGGAGCCTCTGGGCCAGTTCATCGATGTCTCCGCCGTCATGGTCGAGGAACTGGCACTGGCCCTGCCCGAATATCCCCGCGCCGAGGGGGCCGATCTGGGCAACCCCGCCAAGGATGAAGAACCCGGTGCCGACACCCGCCGCCCCTTCGCCGGGCTGGACCAGTTGCTGCGCGGCAAGGACTGAGGGGCAACTGATGCCGTTGCAGCCCCGCCACAGCGAATCCGCGCAACTGGCGGGAATCACCTTGCCCCGGACGGTGTTTGCCCCTATCTGCGGGGTCCGTCGTGCCGCAAGCGCGCTTTAACGGTGATTGCTTGGCGGCTGGGGCTTGCGGGCATGGCCGTCTTGGCGTATCTGCGCGGTTCATTTACGAATTCCAATCTCCCGGCAGTGCGGCGATCAGCCGTCCTGCCCAGACAACCGAGGTCTTGACATGGCTGTCCCTCAGAATCGCGTGACCCGCTCGAAACGCAACATGCGCCGCGCGCATGATGCGCTGGTCGCGGGCAATCCCAACGAATGCACCAATTGCGGCGAACTGAAGCGTCCGCATCACGTCTGCCCGTCCTGCGGCCATTACGGTGATCGCGAAGTCGTGGCGCAGGCGAATGAGATCGACCTGGACGACGACGCAGCCTGACCCGGGCCGGCAGCACGTTCAGATGACAGCGGAATCTGCGACCAGTCCGACACCGCGCGCCTCTGAATCAGGCGGCAGCGTGGTGATTTCGGTTGATGCGATGGGCGGCGATCGCGGCCCGTCGGCGGTGGTGGCCGGCATGGCGCAAAGCGCCGCCAAGAACCCCGAGATCCGCTTCATCGTCCATGGCAATCGGGACGAACTGAGCCGCCTCATCGCGCGGCGCAAGGCGCTGGCCGGTCGTTGCGACATCCACCATGCCGAAGGCGTGGTGACGATGGAGGACAAGCCCAGCCAGATCGTGCGCAAGGGCAGCGACACCTCGATGTGGTCCGCCATCGAATCAGTGCGCACGGGTGATGCCCAGGCGGCGGTGTCCTGCGGCAATACCGGCGCGCTGATGGCGATGTCGATGCTGCGGCTGCGCAAACTGCCGGGGGTGAACCGTCCGGCGATCGCCTGTCTGTGGCCTTCGGTCAATCCGCAGGGTTTCAACATCATGCTGGATGTCGGTGCCGATATCCGCGCCGATGCGCATGACCTGCTGCAATATGCGCTGATGGGCACGTCCTATGCGCGCAACGGGCTGGAGCTCAGCCGCCCCCGCATCGGTCTGCTGAATGTCGGAACCGAGGAACACAAGGGCCGGGCAGAGCTGAAACAGGCCAATGACCTGATCGCTGCGGCGGCCGAATCGGGTCAGTTCGAATATGTGGGCTTCGTCGAAGGCGGCGATCTCCCCTCTTCGAGAGCCGATGTGATCGTAACGGATGGATTTACCGGCAATATCGCCTTGAAGACCGGCGAAGGCACGGCCAAGCTGGTCGGCGCTTTCCTCAAGGACGCTTTCGCCAATTCCATCATGTCCAAATTCGCCGCCCTTCTTGCCATGACCTCGCTGAAGCGCCTGCAGAAGCGGATCGATCCGCGCCGCGTGAATGGCGGCATCTTTCTGGGTCTGAACGGCACCGTCATCAAATCCCACGGATCGGCCGATGCCACCGGCGTCTCGGCGGCGATCAAGCTGGCCTTCACGCTGGCCAAATCCGATTTCCAGAACCGCCTTGCCGCCCGCGTGGCCCAGGGCGCCGCCAGCGTCGATCAGGGCGAATCGCGCGAGGCCGCAACGTGACGCGCCGCGCGCTCATCTGCGGGGTCGGCCATTACCTGCCCGAACGCATCGTCGAAAACAGCTGGTTCGAGGACAAGCTGGACACCACGGACGAATGGATCCGCACCCGCACCGGGATCGAGCGGCGCCATTTCGCCGCCGAAGGCCAGACCACCAGCGATCTGGCGATCCGCGCCGCACGGGCCGCGCTGGAAAATGCCGGGCTGACGCCCGAGGATCTGGATGGGATCGTGGTGGCGACCTCGACCCCCGATTTCACCTTTCCCGCCGTCGCGACGATGGTGCAGGCCGGTCTGGGGACCAGTCGCGGCTTTGCCTATGACGTGCAGGCCGTCTGCGCCGGTTTCGTCTTTGCGCTGGCCAATGCCGATGCGATGATCCGCGGCGGGCTGGCCGAGCGGGTGCTGGTGATCGGTGCGGAAACATTCTCGCGGATCATGGACTGGACCGACCGGGGCACCTGCGTGCTGTTCGGCGACGGCGCCGGGGCGGTCATCCTCGAAGCGGCCGATGCCGGTCAGACCGATCGCGGCATTCTGGCCTGCGATCTGAACAGCGACGGGCGTTATCGCGAATTGCTCTATGTCGATGGCGGCGTGTCCTCGACCGGCACGGCGGGTCATCTGCGGATGCAGGGCAATCTGGTCTTCCGCCACGCGGTCGAGAAACTGGCAAAGACTGCCCATGCCGCGCTGGACAAGGCCGGGCTGGCGCAGGATCAGGTCGATTGGCTGGTGCCGCATCAGGCGAATATGCGCATCATCTCGGCCACGGCACAGAAGATGGGCCTGCCGATGGAAAAGGTCGTGCTGACCGTCGCCGATCACGGCAACACCTCTGCCGCCTCGATCCCGCTGGCGCTGTCGGTCGCCGCCGCCGAAGGGCGTTTTCAACAGGGCGATGTCATCGTCACCGAAGCCATCGGCGGTGGACTCAGCTGGGGATCCGTGGTGCTGCGCTGGTAGGTCGCGCCGGGGGCTCTGCCCCCAGCCCGGGATATTTCCCGCACCAAAGATGGGGCGATCACTTCAGAAGTGAATCCTTGCTGGCGCGCCGGTTCATGCCGCCAATGCTGCGCTGGTTGCGGTCACGCCCGCTTTGGCAGGACACGCAGAACTGCACGCCGGGGATAGCCTGCCGCCGTGGCTCGGGAATCGGCTCGTCGCATTCCGCGCAGACATGAGCCGATTCGCCCACCGCCGCCTGACGGGCAGCCTTCAGGCGGGCGCGGGCGACGGCCTCTTGCGTGCTGACTTCGATCTGATCATTCACCGCGTCGTCGCGGGCCCAACCTCCGGCCATGGCGATCTCCTTTCATTGCCCCGAAGATAGGCATCCCATGGCCGGTTTCAAAGCCCGTGGCGCGGTCTCTGGGTAATGGGTCTATCCGCGATGTTCCGCGCACTGCCGGAAGGCAAGGAACGATTTCGCTTGCCGACTCGTTGACAGCATTGGGAAATACCACCATCCTGCTGGTAAGAAAGAGGAAAAACCATGGGCGACAAGACGCTGACCCGGATGGATTTGGCTGAGGCCGTTTTTCGAGATGTGGGCCTGTCCCGTCACGAATCGGCGCAGCTGGTCGAATCCGTGCTGGAACATATCTCAAGCGCCCTTGTGCGCGGCGAGCAGGTCAAGATCTCGTCCTTCGGCACGTTCAGCGTGCGCGACAAGAACGAGAGGATGGGCCGCAACCCCAAGACCGGCGAGGAAGTGCCGATCACCCCGCGCCGGGTGCTGTCGTTCCGCCCCTCGCATCTGATGAAGGACCGCGTGGCGGCCGGCAACAAGCGATAGGGCGCTGAAAATGGCATGAAGAAAGGCGCAGAGGCATTCCGTTCGATTGGCGAGGTCGCCAAGCTGGTCGGGGTTGCTCCGCATGTCCTGCGCTATTGGGAAACCCAGTTTTCGCAGCTGAAGCCGATGAAGCGGCCCGATGGGCGGCGTTATTACCGGCCAGAGGACGTGCGCCTTGTCGCCGGTCTGTGCGAGATCCTGCGCGAAGAAGGGCTGACAATTCGGGGCGCCAAGAAACTGATGGCGCGCGACCGGGGCGAGGCCGTACGAGAGCGCGGCGCCGCCCGTCTGGACCAGATCCTGGGCGTCACCGCGCCTGCAGATGTTGGAACCGAACAGCCAGTCGAGGTCTGGGCTGCGACCTCTGTCGAAGCTGGTGACGGGGCGCTGGCAGATACTGACTTCGTGCCCATCGAGGATACGGACCCCGCCCCTGCCGAAGAGGCTTCGGACATGCCCAGCCATCCACCCCGATCGCGT
Organism: Paracoccus alcaliphilus; assembly: GCF_028553725.1. Lineage (NCBI taxonomy): Bacteria > Pseudomonadati > Pseudomonadota > Alphaproteobacteria > Rhodobacterales > Paracoccaceae > Paracoccus > Paracoccus alcaliphilus. Next base: position 1,779,900 of record NZ_CP067124.1, on the reverse strand, counting down.
CACCGCCGCCGCCGTCACCCCCATGACGACGCGGCCTTGCCGCTGTTTCCAGATCTCGAACGCCGCGCAGATGCCCAACCCGTCTGGCTGGCCCGGATGATCGGCCTCTCCGCCGCGCTGCGCACACGCAACGGACAGGCGCATCATCCAGGCCTGCATGCAGCTGCAACACGGCTGCGCGATGCGATCCTTGCACTTGATTAGGCCTCGCGTGGATTTTCACGCAGATTTCCGCAAGCTGGCCCTTGTGCAGCCCCCGCAGATCGCTCTATACGATGCGCGTCGGGCCGTGGCGCAGCCTGGTTAGCGCGTCCGTCTGGGGGGCGGAAGGCCGCGAGTTCGAATCTCGCCGGCCCGACCATTCCGAAAACGCCCATCCCCTTGCGGGGTGGGCGTTTCCTTTTTGTCAAAGGGGGTTGCGGCATGAACGGCGTTCTGCCTGACAGTGAGATCCGCGGTCTGATCGAAAGCGGCGCGATCTCTGCCGATCCCGCGATCATTCCCGAACAGATCCAGCCCGCCAGTCTGGACCTGCGGCTGGGCGCGACGGCCTATCGGCTGCGGGCCAGTTTTCTGGCCGGGCGCGGGCGGCGTGTCACGGACCGGCTGGCCGATCTGCAAATGCATCAGATGGACCTGTCGGGCGGCGCGGTGCTGGAACGCGGCTGCGTCTATCTGGTGCCGCTGATGGAGCGGGTCCGCCTGCCTGCCGGGCTGAGCGCGGTGGCCAATGCCAAATCCTCGACCGGGCGGCTGGATCTACTGACCCGACTGGTCGCCGATGGCGGCACCGAATTCGATCGGTTGCCGGAAAACTATGATGGCCCGCTTTACGCCGAAATCTGCCCGCGCAGTTTCTCGGTTCTGGTGCGACCCGGGATGCGCCTGAACCAGTTGCGATTGCGGCGCGGGCAGGCGGTGCTGTCGGATGCCGAGCTGCGCGACCTGAATGCGCGCGAACCGCTGGTCGGAGGCCCGGCGCTGATCGACCACGGGCTGGGCTTTTCCGTCGATCTGCGCCCTGACAGCAGCGACTTGGTCGGCTATCGCGCCCGCCCGCACAGCGGGGTGATCGATCTGGACCGGATCGGCCAATATGCCGCACAGGAATTCTGGGACGAATTGCACACGACCGAGGGCCGCCTGATCCTCGACCCAGGCGCCTTCTATATCCTCGTCAGCCGCGAATCGGTGGCGATCCCAGCCGATTACGCCGCCGAAATGGCCCCCTATCTGGCGATGGTCGGCGAGTTCCGCGTCCATTATGCGGGTTTCTTCGACCCCGGATTCGGCATCGGACAAGCGGGCGCGGGCGCGCGCGGCGTGCTCGAGGTCCGCTGCCACGAGGCCCCCTTCGTTCTGGAACACGGCCAGGTCGTCGGCCGTCTGGTCTATGAACGCATGGCGGCCCGCCCCCGGAGCCTGTATGGCGCGGGCATCGCTTCGAACTATCAGGGTCAGGGGCTGAAACTGGCCAAGCAATTCGCCTGAACCCGCCTCATCTTTGGTGCGCAAATATCCTCGGGGGGAGTCCCGAAGGGACGGGGGACGAAGCGCCCCCTTTTTTGGCGTCACAGCACAGCGGTCTGCCACAGACGGACCTTCAGCCCGCCATGTGCGACGATCGGTCCCGGCACCAGCGACAACCCGGTCGCCTTGGCCAGCCCGCCCTCGCTGGTGATGATCCCCACGCGCCAGCCGCCAAAGCGGTTGCGAAACACCTCTCCCATCGCGGCATAGAGGCCGAAAAGCGGACCCTTGTTGCCGATTCGGGCGCCATAGGGCGGATTCACGATGATGATCCCCGGCGCGCAGTCGGGGCGCTGAAGGTCGCTGACGGAATGGCAGGTGAAGCGGATGACATCGCCTACCCCTGCACGCGCGGCATTGGCAAGGCTCATCCGGATCGCGCCTGCATCCCGGTCGCTGCCGAAAAAGCACTGCGTCGGCGGACGGGCCGTCACCCCTGCCCGCATCGCGGCCCATGCGCCTGCATCGAAACTCGCCAGTTGCTCGAAGGCAAAGCCCCGCGAGCGGCCCGCAGCCAGCCCGGAGGCGATCTCGGCGGCCTCGATCACGAATGTGCCCGAGCCGCACATCGGGTCCAGCACCACCTGGCTGCCGTCAAAGCCCATCTCCCGCAGGAACATCGCCGCCATCGTCTCGCGCATGGGCGCCTTGGCGACGGCCTCCTTGTGCCCGCGCTTGTGCAGCGATTCGCCGGTGGTATCGAGGCTGATCGTCGCCAGATCATCCTCGATCCGCAGTTTCACCACGATCGCGGCATCGGCGACGATGGGTGCGCCCAATTCCTCGGCAATCGCGCGTTCGATCCGTTGCGTGGCCGCGCCTGCATGATAGATGCGGCTGGCGCGGCAAGTGGCCTCGACCCGGACCGGCAGATCGGGGCGCAGCACCTGATTCCACGGGAATTTCCGCGCCCGCTTGTCCAGTTGTGCCAGATGCATGGCCCGGAAACTGCCCACGCGCGCCAGAACCCGCGTGGCCCCGCGCAGCATCAGATTGGCGCGCCAGACATCCGGCCAGCCGCCATGAATGGTGACGCCGCCGGGCTGGGTCACGGGTTGCCAGCCAAGCTCTGCCACCTCGGCGGCCAGTGGCGCCTCCAGCCCCGGCGTGGCGACAAGGAAAATCTCGAATTGGTTATCCATCGCGCTTCACTAGCGCGGGCGGAAGACGGCGGCCAGAGGCGTCTAGCGTCCGATCCGCCGGGCCAGCCGCGCGGCCTGTCGGGCGCGCTTGGTGGCCTCGCGTGTCACCTTGGCCTGCTGGCGGTTGGCGGCGGTCTGCTGGCCCTTGCCGCGCGTGGCCTGTCTGGTGCCCTTCTTGATGCTCCAGTTGACCGCGCGTCGGGTCAGCATCCGGGCAATCATGTTCACAAGCTGGTTCAGGTTCATTGCGGCCCCCTATTCATCCTCGAACAGATCCTCGGCCGGATCACCCGATTCGATATCGTCATCGTCCCGGCCCGGCGCAAGGGGGATCTGCAAACCTTCGCCGGGAGGGCGCGAGTCCAGCAGGCCCGCCGCGCGCAGTTCCGACAGGCCCGGCAGGTCGCGCGCCGATTCCAGCCCGAAATGGTCCAGAAACGTCTCGGTGACCACGAAGGTCGCGGGCCGGCCCGGCGTCATGCGGCGACGGCCCATGCGGACCCATTCCATCTCGATCAGTTGATCCAGCGTGCCGCGGCTGACGGCGACGCCGCGGATTTCCTCGATCTCGGCGCGGGTAACGGGCTGGTGATAGGCGATGATCGCCAGCGTCTCCACCGCCGCGCGCGACAGGCGGCGCTGCTCGACGGTCTCGGTCTGCATCAGGAAGGACAGATCGGGCGCGGTGCGCATGGCATAACCATCGCCGATCCGTTCCAGCACCACGCCGCGCCCGTCATAGCGGCGGCGCAGCGCCGCCAAAGCCTCGCCCGCGTCGCAGCCGACGGGCAGGCGCGCGGTCAGTTCGCGCAGGCTGACCGGCTGGGCGGCGGCGAACAGGATCGCCTCGACCATCCGCTCTTGCTCGTGCAGGGGCGGAGGCGGGAAATCCGGGGTTTCCGCCCGTATCGGGTCTTGCGGCGTCAGATCGGTCAATTCGGTCACGTCAGTCATTGTCCGATGAAGGTTTGCGTCGATAGGAGATCGGGGCGAATGTGTCGGTCTGGCGTATCTCGATCCGGCCCTGCCGCGCAAGTTCAAGCGAGGCGGCGAAGGTCGCGGCGGTGGCCGAGCGGCGGCGCGGCCCGTCCTCTTCCCAGCCATCGGGCAGGAAATCGGCCAGATCGGTCCAGTCGCCGGTAAAGCCGATCAGCTTGCGCATCCGGTCCAGCGCCTGCTCCATGGTAAAGACATCCTGCCGGTCGAAGGCATAGGGGCGGAATTCGTCGCGCGTGCGCAGCCTTGCATAGGCCCGCATCAGGTCGATCAGCCCCGCCTGCCATTCGGTGCGGCGGCGGCGTGCGATGGTCTGCGGCGCGCCGCGCTGAAACCGGCTGATGCCCAGCCGGTCGCGGCCCATCAGCCGTTCCGCCGCCTGCCGCATCGCCGCCAGCCGTTCCAGCTGAAAGGCCAGATGGGCGGCCATGTCCTCGGCGCTGGGGCCTTCGGCCTCGGGGTCGGGAGGCAGCAGCAGGCGCGATTTGAGAAAGGCCAGCCAGGCGGCCATGACCAGATAATCGGCGGCCAGTTCGATGCGCAGGGCGCGCGCCTGTTCGACGAAGACCAGATATTGTTCCGCCAGATGCAGGACCGAGATCTTCATCAGATCGACCTTCTGGGTCCGCGCCAGTGTCAGAAGCAGGTCCAGCGGCCCCTCATAGCCATCCACATCGACGATCAGCGCCTCATCCGCGCGGCGCTGCGCCACCGCCTCGGCATCGAAGTCGGGATTGGGCGCGGGATCGGGAACGGCGCGCAGATAGGGGATATCGGACGGGGGACGGGCCACGGGGCCTCCGGGGTTGCTGGCAGGTGGTCAGAGTCCGGGCAAGCGGGCGGCGAGTCAAGCGTTGCGATCGGGCATGGGGGCTTCCGCCCCCGTCCCTGCGGGACTCCCCCGAGGATATTTGCGCACCAAAGATGGGTCGGGTCAGGAGAGGGGCGTCATCAGGCGCTGCCATTCGGCCATCAACGCCGGGCGGTCCAGATCGGCTGCGGCACGGCGCTGGTCGAGGGCGACGGCAGCGCGGCGTTGGGCATCGGGGGTCATCGTGCCTGCGGCGGCGGCAACGGGTTCCATCGAGGCGATGGTGCCGTTGCAATGCAGGACCAGATCGCAGCCCGCGGCGATCGAGGCGGCGGCGCGTTCGGGCTCGGAGCCGCCAAGCGCATTCATGGTGATGTCGTCGGTCATCAGCAGCCCGTCAAAGCCGATCTGCTGGCGGATCAGTCCGATCATGCGGGGGGATGCGGTCGCGGGAGCGTCGTCCAGCGCGGTGAAGCGGATATGGGCGGTCATGCCCATCGGCAGGTCGTTCAGCGCCCGGAACGGTGCGAAATCGAGCGTATCGAGATCGGCGGCGGAGGCCGCGACCGTGGGCAGGTGGTGATGGCTGTCGGCGATGGCGCGTCCGTGGCCGGGCATGTGTTTCATCACCGGCAGGACCCCGGCGGCCAGCAGGCCATCGGCGGCGGCGCGGCCAAGGATGGCGACGGTTTCGGGGTCGGTGCCGAGGCAGCGATTGCGCAGGAAGGGATGGGTGTCGGGCTGCGCCACGTCCAGCGTCGGTGCACAATTGGAATCGATGCCCACGTCGCGCAATTCGGCCCCGATCAATGCATAGCGCAGCCACATGGCGCGTGGGCCCGCCGGGGTCTGATCCAGCGGCGCCGGCCAGTCGGTCCAGTGGGGTCCGCGCAGCCGCTGCACCCGCCCGCCTTCCTGATCGATGGTGATGACCGCGTCGCGCCCGACCGATCCGCGCAGATCGGCAGTCAGGCGGCGCAGTTGTTCGGGCGATTCGACATTGCGGCCAAAGAGGATGAAGCCCCAGGGATCGGCCGAGCGGAAGAAGTCCCGCTCGGACCGGGTCAGTCTGGTTCCGGCGATGCCGCCGAGAATCGTCGCCCCGTGGGTCACGTTTTCTGCCGCGCGTTACTGGGCGGCAATCGGGATGCAGTCGGTACCCCCGGCCTTGAGCGCGGCGCAGAATTCCTGCGCCTGGGCGCGGCTTTCGAAACCCGCGGCCCGCAGGCGCCAGAAGGTGCGGCCATTGGACTGGTGCTGCTGGATCACCTGACCGCGTCCCGAGAACAGGCTGCCATGCTTGTTGGACAGGCGGCTCCATTCGCTTTGGGCGATGGAATTGCTGTCGAAGGCGCCGATCTGGACCAGTTGTGCGCCCGAGCTGGGCTGGACCTGCTGCACCGGCTGATCGGCAGCAGGTGCCTCGGCCGGGCGGGCGGCGGGTGCCGGAACCGGGGCGGCGGCCTGCGGCGCGGCGTCGGTCCGGGTCGTGGCGGGGGCCGATGCGACGCGGGTTTCGCGCGGACGCGGCGCCGGGCGGCTGGAAGCCCGCAGCGACGCCGGATTGGCGACGGACTGTGCCTCGGCCAGAGCGGCGGCGATGGCGTCATCGGCGGGGGCGCCGTTCTCATCGGTCAGGACGTTAGTCACCGGGCCTTCCAGCGCCGGAGCATCGCTGATCGTCGCCTGCGAGACCGCGTCATCGGCGGCGGCCAGTTGCGCGGCGGCGGCAGCGGCGGCCTCGGCCATGGCCAGTGCCTCGCGGTCGGACAGCGGTGTGATCGGCTCTCCGTCGAAGGTTAGCGGCACGTCCGAGCGGTTCGAGGGTTCGCGCGCCTCTACCCCGAGGGCGCCCATCGCGACATCGTCGCCGGTCAGTTCGGATGCCGAGGGGGCCAGCGCCAGTTCCTGCACGGGTGCGGACGCAGCGCCTGCCGCGACCTCGTTCACCGTCAGGCCGCTGTAATTGGCCAGTTCGCCGCCGGGATTGTCGGGGGCGGAACGGGCCTCGCCCTCGATGGCGCGGATCACCGGCACGCCGGACACGTCGCGCGACACCAGCTGCCAACCCCAGGCCAGCAGCCCGACCATCAGCCCGACAGACGCCAGCGCGCCCAGATAATGCGTCAGCCGTGCGATCCGGGTGGCAATGCCATCGCCCGCCGCCGGGTCCGCCGCATAGCGCGGGTCGCCCTGATAGCCGGGTTCGGCCTCTTCCCATTCGCCGGAATCGTAAGCGAACTCGCGACGCACCTTGTGACGCGAGAAAACGTACCCGCCTTCGCGGAAGTCCATCACTGCCATAGCCTGCCTGCCTGCCGGTTGTTCCGGCTTAACTGTTCACTGCTCTTCTCACCCCGGCAGAGGCACCTTCTGATCAGCGCATTTCTTCTGCCGGCGTGACCCCCAAGATACCGAAACCACTTGAAATGACAACGCCAACAGCCCGCACCAATGCAATTTTTGCGCGGGTCGTGTCGGAATCGCCATCCTGGACGAAGCGCAGCGACGTGTCGTCATTGCCGCGATTCCACAGCGAATGCAGGTCGGAAGCGATCTCATAGAGGAAGAATGCGACGCGATGAGGCTCGTGCGCGCGGGCGGCATGTTCGACCAGCCGTGGCCATTCGGCCACCTTGCGGGCCAGATCCAGCTCGACCGGGTGGCTGATGCGGGACAGATCCGCCGACAGCAGCGACGAATCGGACACGTCGATTCCCGCCTCGGTCGCGCGGCGCAGCACCGAATGGATCCGGGCGCTGGCATATTGGACATACCAGACCGGGTTGTCCTTGGATTGCTCGAGCACGCGGGCAAAGTCGAAATCCAGCGCCGCATCGTTCTTGCGGGTCAGCATGACGAAGCGGGTCACATCCGCCCCCGCCTGTTCCACCACGTCGCGCAGCGTAACAAAGGTGCCCGCGCGTTTCGACATCTTGAAGGGCTCGCCATTCCTGAACAGCTTGACCAGCTGGATCAGCTTGATGTCCAGCGGCACGCGCCCGTTCGACAGCGCCTTGACCGCCGCCTGCATCCGCTTGACATAGCCGCCGTGATCGGCCCCGAACACGTCGATCAGCTGATCGAAACCGCGCTCGATCTTGTCCCAGTGATAGGCGATATCGGGCGCGAAATAGGTCCAGCTTCCGTCCGATTTCTGGATCGGCCGGTCCACGTCGTCGCCATGCGCGGTCGAGCGGAACAGCAGTTGCTCACGCTCTTCCCAGTCCTCGGGCAGCTTGCCCTTGGGCGGCTCCAGCACACCGCGATAGATCAGCCCCATGCTTTCCAGCCGGGCAATCGCGGCCTCGATCCGGCCGGTGCCATAAAGCGCCTTTTCGCTGGAATAGACGTCCATGCGCACGCCAAGCGCGGCCAGATCCTGACGGATCATCCCCATCATCGCCTCGGTCGCGAAATCGCGCAGATCGGCCAGCCAGTCCTCTTCGGGGCGGTCCAGCAGGCTGTCGCCGTATTTCTCCTTCAGCGCCTCGCCGACCGGGATCAGGTAATCGCCGGGATACAGCCCCTCGCGGATCGCGGGTTCCAGCCCGTTGGCCTCGCGGTAACGCTCATAGGCGGAACGCGCCAGCACATCGACCTGCGCGCCGCCGTCGTTGATATAGTATTCGCGCGTGACCTCGTGGCCGGAAAAGGCCAGCAGGTTGGCCAGCGCATCGCCAAAGACCGCGCCGCGCACATGGCCGACATGCATCGGGCCGGTGGGGTTGGCGCTGACGAATTCCACATTCACCTTCTGCCCCGCACCCATGGTCGAGCGGCCATAATCCGCCCCCGCGCCGATGGCCCGCCCGATCACCTCGTGCCAGACCGAGGCACCCAGCCGCAGGTTCAGAAAGCCCGGCCCCGCCACCTCGGCCGAGGTGATCCGGTCGTCGGTCAGCCGCGCGGCCAGCTTCTCGGCGATGTCGCGCGGTTTCATCCCGGCAGGCTTGGCCAGCACCATCGCGGCATTGGTCGCCATGTCGCCATGCGCCGGATCGCGCGGCGGCTCGACCGTGACATTGGCGAAATCCAGCCCCGCGGGCAACTCGCCCGCCTGCGTCATCTGGTCCAGCGCATCAAGGACGCGGCCGCGAAGATCGGTGAAAAGATTCATCATAAGGCTTCCTGCTTGATTGCGACGGGTTAACGCCTGCATATGGGAAAGGTCAACAGAAAGCCCCTTCAGCAGCACCTGTCGCCAGAACGCCGCGTTCCGGCAGTTGATTTCGGGCAAAATATTGACGTTGCGCCGCGATTGGTCTAGGCGGTGCGAGTCTCGCATCCGGCGGGACCACGGAGGGGCGTGCGGAAATTGCGTCCCAGACGACAGCGCCAGTACCGGCGCGCGGCTATGGAACGCAACGCGTGGCGACTATACGCGGCACAATGGAAAGCCCTTAATGACGAAATTCTCCGACCTCAAGCTGGACCCGAAGGTCCTGACCGCCATCGCCGAGGCGGGTTATGAAACCCCGACCCCGATTCAGGCGGGCGCGATCCCCCCGGCGCTGGAAGGCCGCGACGTGCTGGGAATCGCCCAGACCGGCACCGGCAAGACCGCCAGCTTTACCCTGCCGATGATCACCCTGCTGGGCCGTGGCCGCGCGCGCGCGCGTATGCCGCGCAGCCTCGTGCTGTGCCCGACGCGGGAACTGGCCGCGCAGGTGGCCGAGAATTTCGACATCTATGCCAAGCATACCCGCCTGACCAAGGCGCTGCTGATTGGCGGCGTGTCGTTTTCGGAACAGGACAAGCTGATCGACCGTGGCGTCGATGTGCTGATCGCGACCCCGGGCCGGCTGCTGGATCATTTCGAACGTGGCAAGCTGCTGCTGACCGGCGTGCAGATCATGGTCGTGGACGAGGCCGACCGGATGCTGGACATGGGTTTCATCCCCGATATCGAACGCATCTTCCAGCTGACGCCCTTCACCCGTCAGACGCTGTTCTTCAGCGCCACCATGGCCCCCGAGATCGAGCGGATCACCAACACCTTCCTGCACGCCCCCGAACGGATCGAGGTCGCGCGTCAGGCCACCACCAGCGAGACGATCACCCAGAAGCTGGTCGAGCTGACCCCCACCCGCAAGGATCAGACCTCGAAGCAGAAGCGCGAATTGCTGCGCGCCATCATCGACGGCGAGGGCGAGGCGCTGACCAACGCCATCATCTTCTGCAACCGCAAGACCGATGTGGATATCCTTGCCAAGTCGCTGAAATCGCACGGCTATGACGCGGCCCCGATCCACGGTGATCTGGACCAGAGCCACCGCACCCGCACGCTGGACGGCTTCCGCGATGGCAAGCTGAAACTGCTGATCGCCTCGGACGTGGCCGCGCGCGGGCTGGACATTCCCGCCGTCAGCCATGTGTTCAACTTCGACCTGCCCAGCCATGCCGAGGATTATGTCCACCGCATCGGCCGCACCGGTCGCGCTGGCCGCAAGGGCACCGCGATCTCGATCGGGACGCCCGCTGATGAAAAGCTGCTGTCGGCGATCGAGAATCTGGTCAAGCAGGCATTGCCCCGCAGCCCCGCGCCCGAAGGCTTTACCCCAACCGAATCCACCGGCGCGGCCTCGCGTCCGCGCGACGACCGCAAAGGCGGTAGCCGCAGTGGCAATGGTCGCCGCCGCCGCGATGACGACCGCGCGCCTGAACCGCAACCCGCCGAGGCCCCCGCACCCCAGCCGCAACCCGCGGCCCGGCGCGAGGAAAGCCGTCGCGATGACAGCCGCAGCAGCCGTGACACCCGCCACGATCAACGTCGGGGCCGTGGCCGCGACGATTCGCGCGGTCCCGCCATCATCGGCATGGGCGATCACGTTCCGGGCTTCATGCTGGTCGAGCTGCGCCCTGCCCTTGCCAGCGCCGAAACTTCGGATCAGGCAGATGTGACCGACGACACCCCCGTGGCCGAGGCCCCGGCAGAAGCGCCCACCAAAACGCCCCGCCGCTCTCGCCGCCGCAAGGAAACCACCCAGTCCGCACCCGAAGCGCAACCCGCAACCGAACCCGCATCCGGCACCGAAGAGGCACCTGCTGCGGAAGCTGCTGCTGCGGAAGTATCTGTAACCGAAGCGCCCGTCGCCGAAGCTGCTGCCCCTGAAGCACCTGTCCAGGTCACCGAAGCCCCCGCTCAACCGGAACCGGCAGCGGAAGTCGCACCCAAGCCGACGCGTTCGCGCCGCAAGAAGGTCGAACCGGCGCCTGCCGATGCAGCACCCACCGCCGAGGCCGAAACCCCGGCAGAGGCCCCGGCGCCCAAACCGCGCCGCAGCCGCGCCAAAAAGGTGGAAACTGCGCCCGAGGCCGAAGCCGCCGCCGCAGAGGTCGCAGCAGAGGAAGCCCCAGCCCCCAAGTCCACGCGCACCCGCCGCAAGAAGGCCGAACCAGAGGCGACCGCCGCCGAGGACGCCCCGGCGCCCAAGCCCAGACGCACGCGGCGCAAGAAAACCGACACGGCCGAGGACAGCACGACCGAAAGCCCGGTCACAACCCCGACCGACAGCACCGCCGACTCCGAGGCGTGAGGCCCGCGCCCATGCGCGACCTTGACAACCCGCCTCAGCACCGCCGCTCGCGGCTGCGGCTGGGGCGTTTGCTTCCGGATCTGATGCTGGGGGCGGCGGCGGCGCTTGGCCTTGCCCCGTTCGAGATCTGGACCGTCACGCTGATCGCGCTGGCGGTCCTGCTGGCCCGCCTGTCGCGGTGCAGCCCGGCGCTGGCCTTCCAGCGCGGTCTGGCGGCGGGGATCGGCTGGTTCGGGCTGGGCCTTGTCTGGATCGTCGAACCGTTTCTGGTCGAACCCGAGATCTATGGCTGGATGGCCCCCTTCGCCCTGATCTTGATGGCTGTGGGCGGGGCGTTGTTCTGGGCGATCCCGGTCTGGCTGGGATCCCGGCTGGCACCCGGCCCTCGCCGCCGCATCCTGGCCATCGCCGCCGCGCTGATCCTGTCGGACTGGCTGCGCGGCTGGATCTTTACCGGCTTTCCCTGGGCGCTGATCGGCCATGTCTGGATCGACACCCCCATCGCGCAATCCGCCGCCTGGATCGGCGCCATCGGACTCAGCGCGCTGACCCTGACGCTGGCGGCGCTGCCCAGCCTGCTGACACGCAACGGATCGCGCTGGGGCATTGTGCCCGGCACCATAATCGCATGCCTTGCCGGAGCCGCGATCTGGACGGCCGGCCTTGCCCGCCTTGACCAACCCCTGCCCCCGGATCGCGACCTGATCGTCCGCATCGTGCAGCCCAACGCCGAACAGCACCTAAAATGGGACCCGGAATGGTCGCAGGTGTTCTTTCAGCGCCTGATCGACCTGTCCGCCCAGCCCGGTCGCCGCGATCTGGTCATCTGGCCGGAAACGGCGGTGAACTTCCTGCTGAACGACGCAGCCGAGATCACCCCCTATATGGCCGAGGCCGCCGGCGCGCCCCTGTTGCTGGGCATCCAGCGGCGCGAGGGCGAACGCTATTTCAACAGTCTGGCCGCGCTGGATGATCAGGGCGACAGCATCGCCATCTATGACAAATTCCACCTTGTTCCCTTCGGCGAATATATCCCCTGGGGCGACACGCTGGCGCGAATCGGCATCGGCGCCTTCGCGGCACAGAACGGTAATGGCTACTCTGCCGGGCCGGGTCCGCAACTGATGAGCCTGCCGGGGCTTCCCGCTTTCCAGCCGCTGATCTGCTATGAAGCGATCTTTCCCCAGCATCTGCGCACCCTCGAGGACCGCCCCGAATGGCTGCTGCAGGTCACGAATGACGCGTGGTTCGGCCGCTTCTCAGGCCCGCACCAGCATCTGGCGCAAGCACGACTGCGTGCCATCGAGACCGGCCTGCCGCTGATCCGCGCGGCAAATACCGGAACCAGCGCGGTGATCGATCCTTACGGTCGTCTGCGCGATCATCTCGAGCTAGGCGCCGCGGGCAAGATCGACGCCGCCCTGCCCGGCATGCTGCCCCCGACCGTCTGGACCGAGCGAGGTCCCCTGCCCATCATTCTGCCCTGCCTGTTCATCCTGATCGTGATCGCGGTGCACGGGCTTATCCGGCGCTATGGGGGCGCTGCCCCCCGCCGCTGACGCGGCGTCCCCCGAGGTATTTTCCAAGGAGTGCGAGGGGGCGAAGGGGCGCGTGAACCTGCCCCTCGCACTCCTTCAAAATACCTGCGGGGGGGGTGAGGAGCGTCCGAAAAAGGTCCGGCGGACCTTTTTCAGCGACGAAGGCGCGGCGCCATGCGCCGGGGCTTGGCCGCAGGCCAATCGGGGGGCGGCGAGCCCCCTTTTCTGCGTTCAATCGCGAAAGAAACGGCTTTCCTTGACCTGATCCCATGCCCAGACGACTTCGGCCAGCCGATCCTCGTCCGAGCGGTCGCCGCCATTCATGTCGGGATGCAGATCCTTGACCAGCGACTTGTATTGCTTGCGGATTTCAGCGCGGCTCCAAGTGTCCCGGGCCTCGAGGATCTCCAGCGCGCGCCGTTCGGTGGGCGGCAGCTTGCGCCCGATCTTGGCCCGCGCCTCGGGCGAGGTGCCGTTCGCCCCGAGGATTTCCAGCGGATCGCTGACGCCATGGCGCGCCCATTTCTGTTCCTCGGTCGCGCGGCCGAAGGGTTTGGTGGGCCGTTCCCAGACCGTCGCATTGGACAGGAATTCCTGGAACTCCTCCTCGGACTGGCCCTGGAAATAGTTCCAGTTCAGATTGTATTCGCGCACATGGTCCTTGCAGAACCAGAAGTAATCCTCGAGGTTGCGCGGACTTTTCGGCGCGCGATACTGGCCCGGCTCATCGCAGCCCTGCTTGTCACAGCGCCGGGTCGAGGTTTCGAACGCGCCAGACATGCCACGCCGACCCTTGGCGCGGCGCTTCTTGTCTTTTGCGGCCGAAAGATCGAAATCGAACGGGTCGTTACTGCTCATATCGGGGCACCTTTGCGACTCGGGACCGGGAGCATAGGCTATTTCACGAAACATGGAAGGTCTTGACGGAGATGAAGCATGATTGCGGATGAAATGCGCGTGAGGCTGGCCAGCCTGACCCCCACCCGACTGGAGGTGATCGACGAAAGCGAAAGCCATCGTGGCCATGCCGGTTTCCGCGAGGGCGGCGAAAGCCATTTCCGTATCCGCATGGTCAGTCCCGCCTTTGCCGGGCTGGGTCGGGTGCAGCGCCACCGGCTGGTTCACCGGACCCTTGGCGACATCGTGCCCCGCATTCACGCCCTGGCGCTGGAACTGGCCGAAAGCTGAGCCGTTAGCGCCGTCAGGCTTGTCGCGCCCCGGCCCGGCGCGTAGAAGCCGCGGCAGATGATGGGACAGGAAGGACTGCCTAAATGACCAAGCCCCGGGATTTCAATGACCGCATGCTCTCGCTGGGGCTGGCCCGCGTCAGCGAGGCCGCCGCACATGCCTCGGCCCAGTTGATCGGCCGCGGCGACGAAAAGGCCGCCGATCAGGCCGCCGTGAACGCCATGCGCGATCAGCTGAACATGCTGGACATCAAGGGCGTCGTCGTCATCGGCGAGGGTGAGCGCGACGAGGCGCCGATGCTGTTCATCGGCGAAGAGGTCGGCACCGGCGATGGCCCCGAGGTCGATATCGCGCTGGACCCGCTGGAAGGCACGACGCTGACCGCCAAGGACATGCCGAACGCGCTGACCGTCATCGCCATGGCCCCGCGCGGCACGTTGCTGCATGCCCCCGATGTCTATATGGAAAAGCTGGCCATCGGGCCGGGCTACGAGAAGGACGTGGTCAGCCTCGACATGTCGCCCTCGGAACGGGTCCGGGCGTTGGCCCGCGCGCGTGGTATCAGGGACAGCGACATCACCGTCTGCATCCTCGAACGCCCCCGGCACGAGGATCTGATCGCCGAGGTCCGCGCCACCGGCGCCGCGATCCGGCTGATCACCGATGGCGACGTGGCGGGCGTGATCCATTGCGCCGAGGCCGCGCTGACCGGCATCGACATGTATATGGGTTCCGGCGGCGCGCCCGAAGGGGTGCTGGCGGCATCGGCGCTGAAATGCATGGGCGGGCAGATGTGGGGCAAGCTGCTGTTTCGCAACGATGACGAACGTGGCCGCGCCGCCAAGGCCGGGATCACCGATCTCGACCGCGTCTATTCGCGCGATGAACTGGTGACCGCCGATGTGATCTTTGCCGCGACCGGCGTCACCAACGGCTCGATCGTGGCGGGGGTCAAGCGCGAACCGCATTACCTGCAGACCGAGACCATCCTGATGCGCTCGAAGACCGGCTCGGTCCGGCGGATGATCTATCGCAACCCGATCCGCTAAGCGCGGCGCGGGCGGATGCCCAGCCCTGACGGCCCCTCGATGGGGTTGTCAGGGCTTCCCCCCGACCGGCTTTTCGGGCCATAGCAGGGCATGAACGCTTTTCTTGGTATCGAATCCTCGCTTTCCGGTCGTCGCTGGACCGGCCCCGACGCCGCGCTTGAACGTCTGGCCGAGGGCCTGTCGCAGCGCGCCGCCCTGCCCCTTGCCATCGCCCGTATCCTTGCCGAACGCGGTGTCCCGGCGGAACAGGCGCCGGCCTTCCTGACCCCGAAACTACGCGACCTGCTGCCCGATCCGCTGTGCCTGCGCGACATGGAACCTGCGGCCGAGCGGCTGGTCGATGCCGCCACCCGCGGCCAGCGCATCGCCATCTTCGCCGATTACGACGTGGACGGCGGCAGTTCCGCCGCCCTGCTGCTGGACTGGCTGCGTCAGCAGGGGCGGCAGGCAACGCTCTATATCCCCGACCGTATCGACGAAGGCTATGGCCCCAATCCCGCCGCCATGGCCGGGCTGGCCGCCGCCCATGACCTGATCATCTGCGTCGATTGCGGCACCCTGGCGCATGAGGCGCTGGAGGCCGCCAAGGGCACCGATGTGCTGGTGCTGGACCACCATCTGGGCGGCGAAACCCTGCCCCCGGCGCTGGCGGTGGTCAATCCCAACCGCGCCGACGAGGACGGCAGCCTCGGCCATCTCTGTGCTGCCGCCGTGGTCTTTCTGGTGCTGGTGCAGGCAGGCCGCATCCTGCGCCGCATGGGTCGGCCCGAACCCGACCTGATGGCGATGCTGGATCTGGTGGCGCTTGCGACCGTCGCCGACGTGGCCCCCCTGACCGGCGTTAACCGCGCCTTCGTGCGTCAGGGTCTGGCGGTCATGGCCCGCCGCCAGCGCCCCGGACTGGTCGCGCTGTCCGATATCGCGCGGCTCGACGGCCCGCCCAGTTCCTTCCATCTGGGCTTTCTTCTGGGCCCCCGCATCAATGCAGGCGGCCGGGTCGGTCGCGCCGATCTGGGCGCACTCTGCCTCGCCGCCACCAACCCGCAGGACGCCGGAAAACTGGCATCCGAGCTCGACAACCTCAACCGCGAACGCCGCGCGATCGAGGCCGCCGTCCGCGAAGAGGCACTGGCCCAGGTCGAGGCCCGCGGCGACAGCCGCCTGTCATGGGCGGCGGGCGACGGCTGGCATCCCGGCGTGGTCGGCATCGTCGCCGCCCGCGTCAAAGAGGCCACAGACCTGCCCTCGGTGGTCATCGGGGTGGAAAACGGCATCGGCAAGGGCTCCGCCCGCTCGGTCCCCGGTGTCGATCTGGGCCGCGCCATCCAGCGCCTCGCCACCGAGGGCCTGCTGCTGAAGGGCGGCGGCCACGAAATGGCGGCGGGTCTGACCGTTCAGGCCGACCGCATCGGCGCGGCGATGGACCGTCTGGCCGACCTCCTCTCTGCCGACCTCGCCAGCCGCAGCGGCACCCGCGACCTGCGGATCTCGGGCCTTCTGGAGCCCTCGGGCGCCACGACCGACATGTTCCGGATGCTCGAGGATGCAGGCCCCTTCGGACAGGCCGCCCCCGCCCCGCGTTTCGCATTCGCCCACCAACTGATCGACAGCGCCTCGACCATGGGCGACAATCACCTGCGGCTCGGCTTCCGCAGCCCCGGCAGCCCGGTGATCGAGGCCGTGGCATGGGGGGCGATGAGCGGCCCGCTCGGCCCCTCGCTGATCGGTGCCAAGGGGCGCCATTTCCACCTCGCGGGCAAACTGGAACTCTCGACCTGGGGCGGACGCGAACGCCTGCGTCTGCGCCTCGACGACGCCGCCCCCGCATAACCGCCTCATCTCTGGTGCGCAAATATCCTCGGGGGTCCGGGGGCAGACAGCCCCCGGCCATCGCGGGACGCAAAGCCCGGCCTCGCCCCCCTTTGCCCCGGCCCCGCTTTCTGCCACAACGGGGCGACTGCGTGAAAGGACCCGGACATGACCCCGACCAGCTTCGGCAAAGGCTGCCATCTCCACCTGATCGACGGCTCGGCCTTCATCTTCCGCGCCTATCACGCGCTGCCGCCGCTGACCCGCAAATCCGACGGGCTGCCGGTCGGCGCGGTGGCCGGGTTCTGCAACATGCTGTGGAAATATGTCACCGACGAACATGGCAGCGACGCACCGACCCATGCGGCGGTGATCTTCGACCATTCCTCGAAAACCTTCCGCAACGAGATCTATCCCGCCTACAAGGCCAACCGCCCCGAACCGCCCGAGGATCTGCGCCCGCAATTCCCCCTGACGCGCGACGCCACCCGCGCCTTCAACGTCTCCTGCATCGAGACCGAGGGCTATGAGGCCGATGACATCATCGCCGCCCTTGCCTGTCAGGCCCGCGACGCGGGCGGCAGCGTTACCATTGTCAGCAGCGACAAGGACCTGATGCAGCTGGTCGGCGATGGCGTGCGGATGCTGGACCCGATCAAGGGCAAGCTGATCGGCCCCGAAGAGGTCGCCGAGAAATTCGGCGTCGGCCCCGACCGGGTGATCGACGTGCAGGCGCTGGCGGGCGATTCGGTCGATAACGTCCCCGGCGCGCCGGGCATCGGCATCAAGACCGCCGCGCAGCTGATCAACGAATATGGCGATCTGGAAACGCTGCTGGAACGCGCGTCCGAAATCAAGCAACCCAAGCGCCGCCAGACCCTGATCGACCATGCCGAACAGATCCGCATCTCGAAACGGCTGGTCACGCTGGACTGCGACACGCCGCTGGAAGGCAGCTTGCAGGATCTGGAAATCCGCGACCCCGACCCCGACGCGCTGCTGGGCTTTCTGGCCGATATGGAGTTCCGCACCCTGACCGCGCGGGTGGCCGAACGTCTGGGCGCCGAGGCCCCCGCCGTCACCTCGGCCCCGCCCTCGAGCGCCCCTGCTGCGCCGGAACTGCCTGCCATCGACCATGCGGGTTATCAGACCGTGACCGAGATGGCCGCGCTGGGTGACTGGATCGCCGCCATCACCGAGGCCGGACAGGTCGCCATCGACTGCGAGACAACCAGCCTAGACGAAATGCAGGCGAAGCTGGTCGGCATCTCTCTGGCCGTCGTTCCGGGGCGGGCCTGCTATATCCCGGTGGGCCATGTCGCGGGCAGCGACGACCTGTTCGGTCAGGCCATGCTGGTCGAGGGCCAGTTGCCGCAGGATCAGGTTCTGGCGGCGCTGAAACCGGTGCTGGAGGATCCCGCCATCCTCAAGATCGGCCAGAACCTGAAATATGACTGGAAGATCTTCGCCCGCCACGGCATCCGCATGGCGTCGCTGGCCGATACGATGCTGATGTCCTATGCACTGAACGCGGGCAGCCACAATCACGGCATGGACGAACTGGCCGAGCGTTATCTGGGCCATAAATGTATCCCCATCAAGGAGCTGATCGGTTCGGGCAAATCGCAGATCACCTTCGATCGGGTCGCCATCGACAAGGCCGCGCCCTATGCCGCCGAGGATGCCGAAATCACGCTGCGGCTTTACGACCATTTCACCCCGATGCTGTCCGACCAGCGCGTCACCACCGCCTATGAATTGCTGGAACGCCCGATGATCCCGGTTCTGGCCGATATGGAACTGGCCGGGATCAAGGTCGATACCGACACGCTCAAGCGCATGTCCAATGCCTTCGCGCAGAAGATGGCCGCGCTGGAGGACGAGATCCACGAACTGGCGGGCGAGAAATTCAACGTCGGCAGTCCCAAGCAACTGGGCGAGATCCTGTTCGACAAGATGAGCCTTGCAGGCGGCAAGCAGGGCAAGACCGGCGCCTATTCGACCAGCGCCGATGTGCTGGAGGATCTGGCGGCCGAGGGCCATGACCTGCCCGCCCGCATCCTTGACTGGCGCCAGATATCCAAGCTGAAATCGACCTATACCGACGCGCTGCAAACCCATGTCGATCCCGATACGGGCCGGGTCCATACCAGCTATTCCATCACCGGGGCACAGACCGGGCGTCTGGCCTCGACCGATCCCAACCTGCAAAATATCCCCGTGCGCACCGAAGAGGGCCGCCGCATCCGCGAGGCCTTCCTTGCCACCCCCGGCCACCGGCTGGTCAGTCTGGACTACAGCCAGATCGAGCTGCGTATTCTGGCCCATGTCGCCGATATCCCGGCGCTGAAGCAGGCCTTCCTCGACGGCATCGACATTCACGCCATGACCGCCAGCCAGATGTTCGGCGTCCCGGTCGAGGGCATGGATCCGATGATCCGCCGCCGCGCCAAGGCGATCAATTTCGGGGTGATCTATGGCATCTCGGGCTTCGGGCTGTCGCGCAACCTGCGCATCCCGCGCGCCGAGGCGCAGGCCTTCATCGACACCTATTTCCAGCGTTTCCCCGAAATCCGCGCCTATATGGACAAGACAGTGGCCGATGCGAAACAGGATGGCCATGTGCGCACCCTCTTCGGTCGGCGGATCAATACGCCGGGCATCAACCAGTCCGGCCCCGCGGCGGGCGGTGCGCGGCGGGCGGCCATCAACGCCCCCATTCAGGGTGCCGCCGCCGACATCATCCGCCGCGCCATGATCCGCATGCCCGACGCAATCCGCGACCTGCCCGCGCGGATGCTGTTGCAGGTCCATGACGAACTGGTCTTCGAGGTTGAGGAAAGCGCCGTCGATGACCTGATCGCCGCCGCCCGCCGGATCATGGAAGGCGCGGCAGAGCCTGCGGTGAAGCTGAACGTGCCGCTGGTGGTGGATGCGGGCCAAGGCATGAACTGGGCCGAGGCGCATTGATGGGACATGCCCACCACCATCATAACCACAAGCACGGGCATGGACATCACCACCATTTCCTTGACGGTGACAGCGCCATAGGCTGGGCGGTCGCCGTCAATCTGGCGCTGACGGTGGCGCAGATCGTGGGCGGGCTGATCGCCGGATCCACCGCGCTGATCGCAGACGGGATCCACAACCTCTCTGACGCGCTGGCGCTGGTGCTGGCCTTTGGCGCGCGTCGGCTGGCGCGCCGCGCGGCGACGCCGGAATGGAGTTTCGGCTGGGGCCGGGCCGAGATCGTCGCGGCCTTCGTCAACTATCTGGCGCTGATCGCCGTGTCACTCTGGCTGGCGGTCGAGGCGATCGGGCGGCTAGCCGATCCGCCGCAGGTCGCGGGCGGGCTGGTCATGGCGCTGGCCGGCTTCGCGCTGGTGATCGATCTGGCCACGGCGGCGCTGGTCTGGCGGCAATCGAAGGACAGCGTGAATATCCGCGCGGCCTTCCTGCACAATCTGGCCGATGCCGGGGTATCCGTCGCGGTGATCCTTGGCGGGGCGCTGATCTGGGCCTTTGGCTGGAACCTTGCCGACCCGATCCTGACGCTGGGGATTTCCGCCGTCATCCTGTGGCATATCGCGCTGGAGATCGGCCCGGTCTTTCGGATGCTGATGCTGGCCGCGCCTCCGGGCAGCGATCCGGGCGCGATCCTGAACGCGCTGAACGATCTGGAGGGCGTCGCCAGCGCCCATCACCTGCATCTGTGGCAGATCGACGAAAAGCGCGTGGCCGCGTCGGTGCATCTGGTGGTGCCGGGGCCGGATTACCTGCCCGTCACCCGAGCCGCCAAGCGGATGCTGTCACGCGATTTCGGCATCAGCCACGCCACGGTCGAGGTCGAGCCACCCAATGCCTGCGCCGACAACCTGCCCGATCACAGCCACGCCTGACGCCGTCAGATCGCCAGACTGTGGCCGCCCGACGGGGCCTCGTACCCGTCCAGCATCTGCGCAATCAGCCGGGTCAGGGCGCGGGCCTCGGGGCGGATCAACAGCCCGTCGGGACGCAATTCGACCACCTGACCGAAACGCGCCACCAGCGGGGCAAAGGTCGCCTGCAACTGCGCCTCGTCCAGTCCGAAATCCTTCTTCATCTCGGCCGAAGAGATGCGGAAATCGCACATCAACGACTCGATCATGCGGCCGCGCCAGTGATCCTCGGCGGTGAAGGCATGGCCGCGCGTGGTGGCCAGCTGCCCCGCGCGGATGCGGGCGGTATAGGCGCCCGTCGCCGGGGCATTCTGCGCATAGCCCTGCGGAAAGCGCGAGATCGACGAGGCCCCCAACCCGATCAGGTGAACCGCGCGGTCATCGGTATAGCCCTGAAAGTTCCGCCGCAGCCTGCCCCGATCCCGCGCCCGTGCCAGCCGGTCGCGATGACGGGCAAAATGGTCGATGCCGATATCCAGATAGCCATCGGCGCGGAACAGATCGCGGGCAGTCTCGAACAGATGCAGGCGCTCTTCGTTGCCGGGCAGCGTGTCGTCGGGAATCATCACCTGCCGCTTGGACATCCACGGCACATGAGCATAGCCGTAAAGCGCCACCCGGTCGGGCGACAGCGCCAGCAGCTTCTGCACGGTTTCCGACATTCGCCGCTGGTCCTGATGCGGCAGCCCATACAGGATGTCGGCATTCACGCTGTCCACCCCGGCATCCCGAATCATCTGCACGGCCTGCGCGGTGATCTCGAAGCTTTGCATCCGCCCGATGGTCTGCTGGATCAGCGGGTCGAAATCCTGCACCCCGATCGAGGCCCGGTTCATCCCCACCGCCGCCAGCGCCGCCATCCGCGCCGGGTCGATTTCCGAAGGGTCGATCTCGACCGAGAATTCGCCATCGCGAATCAGCGGGAAGGCGTCGAAAACCGCGACCGCCAGCCGCTCGATCAGATCGGGCGGCAGCAGCGTCGGCGTGCCCCCGCCCCAATGCAGCCGCGACAGGCGGACACCCGGCAGCCGCTGGCGCAGCATGCGGATCTCGGCCAGCAAGGTCTCGACATAGGCGCGCACCGGGTCAAGGCTTTGCGTTCCCTGCGTCCGGCAGGCGCAAAACCAGCACAGGCGCCGACAGAAGGGCACATGCAGATACAGTGAGATTTCGGCCCCTTTGGGGATCATGCCGATCCAGTCGGCGGCCTGATCGGCAGCGACCGAAGCCGTGAAATGATTGGCCGGAGGATAGCTGGTATAGCGCGGCACACGCGCGTCAAACAGTCCCAGGCTGCGAAGTTGCGAAATCGTGCTCATGCAGCTATGTATGAGGCAAGATGCGCGCGAATTCCTTGACCCAGATCAAACCCGCTTCCGAGACGGGACGCCACGGCGAAATGCGCTGTGTGGAATGCCCTATTCGCTATCGTGCGGTTTGCGCGCAATGCGAATCGGACGAGTTGTCGCTGCTGGAGGGGATGAAGTTCTATCGCAGCTTTGAGCCCGGGCAGCCCATCGTCTGGGAAGGCGACCGGATGGATTTCGTCGCGTCGGTCGTGATCGGCGTCGCCACGCTGACCCAGACGCTGGAGGACGGGCGCACCCAGATGGTCGGGCTGCTGCTGCCAAGCGATTTTCTGGGCCGTCCGGGACGCGACCACGCCGCCTATAACGCCTCGGCGACCAGCAAGGTCGTGCTGTGCTGTTTCCGCCGCAAGCCCTTTGACGAATTGATGCGCACGATGCCGCATATCGCCCATCGCCTGCTGGAAATGACCCTGGACGAGCTGGACGCGGCGCGTGAATGGATGCTGCTGCTGGGCCGCAAGACCGCACGCGAGAAGATCGCCTCGTTCATCACCATCATCGCCCGCAGAGAGGCCGCCCTGCGCAAAAGCCGCCCCGGTGGCCGAATGGAGATCGAGTTGCCGCTGACCCGCGATGCCATGGCCGATTATCTGGGCCTGACGCTGGAAACCGTCAGCCGCCAGGTCAGTGCGCTGAAAAAGGATGGCGTGATCACGCTGAACGGCAAGCGCGGCGTGATCCTGCATGACTTTGCCCGGCTGGTTGGCGAATCCGGCGACGATGCCGATGGCGGGCTGCTGGCCTGAAACCCGTTCAGCACCAGCAACCGGCACCTAGCGCGCCATCAGTACCGGCACCCGCGCCTTTTCCAGCATGTTCCGGGTCGCCCCGCCCAAGATCGCCTCGCGGAACCGCGAATGGCCATAGGCACCCATCACGATCAGATCCGCGCCGATTTCCGTGGCGCGGCGGTTCAGCTCTTCGCTGATCGTCGGTTCGGTCCGGGCCAGCACCGCGATCTCGGCCTTGACGCCGTGCCGGATCAGCATCTGCGCCAGCGCCCCGCCCGGATCGGAACGTTCGGCACCTGCGCGGCGCGGGTCGATCACCGTGATCTCGACCGCGCCCGCGGCCTTCAGCATGGGCAGCGCGCGACGCACCGCCGCCAGAGCCTCCAGCGACTGGTTCCATGCCACCAGCACCCGGCGCGGCGGATGGGCGGGCAAGGTGCCGTCAGCCAGCACCAGAACCGGGCAGCCGCCTTCGAACAGCGCGGCCTCGGTCACGGCCTCGGCGGCAACACCGGCATCGGTGCCATAGGGGCGCGGCAGCACCGTCAGATCGGAAAACCGCGCCCGCAGCCCGATCAGCGAGGACAGACCGCCCGACTGGACAGCAGCCGAATCGATGCTCCACCGCAGTTCGGTGCTGGAACCCAGACGTTCGCGCACGGCGGTTTCCAGTGTCCGGGCGTCCTCCATCGCCTGCGCGATGGTTTCCTGAAACGCATAGGGGGCGCCGCCCGGAAAGAAATATCCGGCCTCGATCGGGTTGATCCCCAGACACAGCACCTCAAGGTGCCCGTCCTCGCGAATCGCCATGTCGGCGGCGGCATCCAGCTGCTGCAATTCGCGCGTGTCGGTCACGATCGTCAGGATTGTCTTATACGCCATGACAGCCTCCGTTGATGGCATTTCTGGCAGCCTATGCCTGAAAGTATCGCGCCGACATTGATCCGCGTCAAACCCGCATGTTGACCCAGATCAAGGTTCGGTGATCCGCCCGGCCTTATTCCCTGCCCTCAGGAAGCCCCGGACAAGCGCCCGCGATTCGTGATTCGCGGCGTGCTGGCACGGGGTCAGCCAAAGGAACAACGCGAACCATGTGGAATTACATCAAGCTGTTTTTGTTGGGAGGCGTCGCGCTGATGGCTGCGATCGGCGCGAACCTGGCACATGATCTGGCCTATATGGTCAATGCCCTGATGGTGATGTTCGTCGCCGGGGGCATGTTCATCTGGGTGCTGCGCACCATCGACGAGCCGGTGACGCCGCCCAACCCCAACGAATATATGGACGGCGTGGTCCGCGCCGGGGTGATCGCCACCACATTCTGGGGCGTCGTGGGCTTTCTGGTCGGCGTCGTCATCGCCTTTCAGCTGGCCTTTCCGGCGCTGAATTTCAGCGATCTGGCGCATGGCTATCTGAATTTCGGCAAGCTGCGCCCGCTGCATACCAGCGCGGTGATCTTTGCCTTTGGCGGCAATGCGCTGATCGCGACCTCTTTCTATGTCGTCCAACGCACCTCGGCCGCGCGTCTGTGGGGCGGCAATACGGCGTGGTTCGTGTTCTGGGGCTATAACCTGTTCATCCTGCTGGCGGCCTCGGGCTATATCCTCGGTGCCACGCAGTCCAAGGAATATGCCGAACCGGAATGGTATGTGGACTGGTGGCTGACCGTGGTCTGGCTGGCCTATCTGGCGGTGTTTCTGGGCACGATCATCAAGCGCAAGGAACCCCACATCTATGTGGCCAACTGGTTCTATCTGGCCTTCATCGTCACCATTGCGATGCTGCATGTGGTCAACAACCTGTCGATCCCGGTCAGCATCTTCGGCAGCAAGTCGGTGCAGGTCTTTGCCGGTGTGCAGGACGCGATGGTGCAATGGTGGTATGGCCACAACGCCGTCGGCTTCTTCCTGACCGCGGGTTTTCTGGGGATGATGTATTACTTCATCCCCAAACAGGCCGAGCGTCCGGTCTATAGCTACAAGCTGTCGATCATCCACTTCTGGGCGCTGATCTTCCTCTATATCTGGGCCGGTCCGCACCACCTGCATTATACCGCCCTGCCCGACTGGGCGGCGACGCTGGGGATGGTGTTCTCGATCATGCTGTGGATGCCCAGCTGGGGCGGCATGATCAACGGGCTGATGACGCTGTCGGGCGCCTGGGACAAGCTGCGCACCGACCCGATCATCCGCATGATGGTGGTGGCCGTCGGCTTCTATGGCATGGCGACCTTCGAGGGGCCGATGATGTCGATCAAGGCCGTCAACAGCCTGTCGCATTATACCGACTGGACCATCGGCCACGTCCATTCCGGCGCGCTTGGCTGGAACGGGATGATTACCTTCGGCGCGCTTTACTATCTGGTGCCGCGTCTGTGGGGGCGTGAACGCCTCTACAGCCTGCCGCTGGTCAGCTGGCACTTCTGGCTGGCGACCATCGGGCTGGTTCTCTACGCCGCCTCGATGTGGGTGTCGGGGATCATGGAGGGCCTGATGTGGCGCGAAGTGGACAGCCAGGGCTTCCTGGTCAACGCCTTCGCCGACACGGTCGAGGCCAAGTTCGCCATGAACGTCGTGCGCGCCCTTGGCGGGGTTCTGTACCTGACCGGCGGGATCATCATGGCCTGGAACCTGTGGGCCACCGTCGCCAGGCAGCCCAAGGCCCATTCGACGGCCATCGCCGTGCCGGCGGAATAAGGGAAGCCAGCCATGCAAATTCTTGAAAAGCACAAGATCCTTGAAAAGAACGCGACGCTTCTGCTGATCTTCTCGTTCCTTGTCGTCACCATCGGCGGCATCGTGCAGATCACGCCGCTGTTCTATCTGGAAAACACCATCGAAAAGGTCGAGGGGGTCCGCCCCTATACGCCGCTGGAACTGGTCGGGCGCGACATCTATGTGCGCGAGGGCTGCTATGTCTGCCACAGCCAGATGATCCGCCCGATGCGCGACGAGGTGGAACGTTACGGCCATTACAGCCTTGCCGCCGAGTCGATGTATGACCACCCGTTCCAATGGGGGTCGAAACGCACCGGGCCGGATCTGGCGCGTGTCGGCGGGCGATATTCGGACGAATGGCATATCGACCACCTGCGCGACCCGCAATCGGTGGTGCCGGAATCGATCATGCCGAAATACGGTTTTCTGCTGAACCGGACCATCACGCCGCAGCACATCCAGCAGCGCCTGCGGGCCGACCGCAGGACGGGCGTGCCCTATAGCGATGAGATGATCCAGAACGCGGTGGCCGATTTCCGGACCCAGACCGATCCCTTCGGCGATGTCGCGGGCCTTCAGGAACGCTATCCCGGTGCGCAGGCGCGCAACTTCGACCGCCAGCCGCAGACGACCGAGATGGACGCGCTGATCGCCTATCTGCAAGTGCTTGGCACGATGGTCGATTTCTCGACCTTCGAGCCCGATCCCACCCGCTGAGAAACGAGGTATCTGAACATGGAAACCTATAGTTTTCTTCGTCAGCTTGCCGACAGCTGGGCGTTGCTGCTGCTGACGCTGTTCTTCGTGGGCGTGATCCTGTTCGTCTTTCGCCCCGGCGGGCGCGCCTCGCAGAAACAAGCCGCCGAAAGCATCTTCCGTCACGAGACCCGCCCCGCAGCCGCGGATGAGAAGGAGGCCCAGTGATGGCCGAAGACAAGGACAAGCCCGAGGGCGGCCCGGAAAAGGATCCAGTTTCCGACCCCGCCAATCCCGACAACCAGATCGATCTGGAGCGTCAGTCGGCCGATTCCGAACATGCCGCCAAGATCGCGGGCGAGATCCCCGAGCGCACCCGGCCCGACGCCCCGGTCGCGCCCCGGATGCGTCAGCAGTCGCGGCGCAAGAAGGGTCTGGTGCAAGAGGTCGGCTCGACCGGGCACAGCTGGGACGGGATCACCGAATACGACAACCCGATGCCGCGCTGGTGGCTGTGGACCTTCTATGCCACCATCGTCTGGGCGATCGGCTATCTGATCGCCTATCCGGCCATCCCGCTGGTCAACGGCGCGACGCAGGGTCTGCTGGGCACCAGTTTCCGCAAGGAGGTCGCGGCCGAGATCCAGCGCTTTGACGAGGCCAACGCCCCCATTCAGGCCCGCATGACCGAGGTCGCATTGCAGGACATTCCCGATGATGCGGAACTGTCGAACTATGCCATGAACGCGGGCGGCGCGGTGTTTCGCACATGGTGCGCCCAGTGTCACGGTTCGGGCGCGGCGGGTGCGCCGGGCTATCCGAACCTTCTGGACAACGTCTGGCTGTGGGGTGGCTCGCTGGAGGATATCCATCTGACCATCCGCCACGGCATCCGCGACCCGCAGGATCCCGACACCCGCTATTCCGAGATGCCGCGCTTCGGGGCGGATGGTTTGCTGGAGCGTCAGCAGATCACCCAGGTCGTCGATCATGTGCTGGCGCTGGCCGATCTGCCGCACAGCGCCACCAGCGCCGAGGCGGGCGCAGAGGTCTATGCCGATTTCTGCGCTGCCTGTCACATGGATGACGGCACCGGCGACCGCGATCAGGGCGCGCCCGATCTGACCGACGCGGTCTGGCTGTATGGCAGCGACCGCGAAACGGTGACGCGGATCGTGACAGAGGGACCCTTCGGCGTGATGCCCGCCTGGTCCTCGCGCCTGTCGGATGCCGATATCCGCGCGGTGACCGCCTATGTCCACGCTTTGGGTGGCGGCGAGTAAGCCGCTTCCCCCCGGTTTCCCGCGTGTCCTGGACAGTCCGCGGGAAGGGCCGGCCCCCCCATCCTGTTCGCGCGTTCCTTGGGGGGGCCGGTTTCCAGAATTACCGGATCATGCCGTCCACAGCAATCTGTCCAGTCGGGCAGGCTGACGGCACGATCCACCGCGTTTCGCCCCGCCCGATGGCGGTGCGAAGGGGGCCGGTCTCTGTTTCTGTTCGCGCGTTCCGCAGAGACCGGTTGTCCCCCCGGACGGCACCATTCAGCCGATCAGTTCTCCGCGCAGGGAGTTGGGCGCGCTTTCCACGATCCGCACCTGCACCAGATCACCGATCTGCGCGTCGGGCGCCTCAACAAAAACCGAATGCAGATAGTCCGATTTGCCGACCATCTGCCCGGCCTCGCGCCCCGGCTTTTCAAACAGCACGCCAAGACTGCGCCCGACCATGCCGATCTGGGCGGCCTTCTGCTGGCGGCTCAGCAGCGCCTGCAATTCCTGCAAACGCGCATCGGCCACCGCGCTGTCCACTTCCGGCTTTTCATAGGCCGGGGTGCCGGGACGTGGCGAGTATTTGAAGCTGAAGGCGGTTCCGAAATTCACCTGCTCGATCAGGCGCAGGGTATCGGCGTGGTCCTGATCGCTCTCGCCCGGAAAGCCGACGATGAAATCGCTGGTCAGCATGATATCGGGACGCGCCTCGCGGATGCGGTCGATCAGGCGCAGATACTGGTCCGCCGTATGCTTGCGGTTCATCGCCTTCAGGATCCGGTCGCTGCCCGACTGCACCGGCAGATGCAGATAGGGCATCAGCTGCGGCACGTCGCGATGCGCCGTGATCAGGTCGTCGGCCATGTCGTTGGGGTGGCTGGTGGTATAGCGGATGCGGTCCAGCCCCTCGATCTCGCCAAGCGCGCGGATCAGGCGGCCAAAGCCCCATTCGCCGCCCTGCCCTTGCGTCGAGGGGCCCTCGCCATGCCAGCCATTCACGTTCTGGCCCAGCAGGGTGATCTCGCGCACGCCGCGTTCCACCAGATCGCGGGCCTCGCGCAGGATGCGGTCCACCGGGCGGCTGACCTCGGCCCCGCGGGTATAGGGGACGACGCAGAAGGCGCAGAACTTGTCGCAGCCCTCCTGCACGGTCAGAAAGGCGGCGGGTGCGCGGCGGGTGGCGCGGCGCTGCGGCAGATGGTCGAACTTGTCCTCTTCGGGGAAGTCGGTGATGATCGCGGGCGCCTCGCCCCGGACCATCGCCGGCAGCCGGTGATAGGTCTGCGGCCCGACAACCAGATCGACCAGCGGCATCCGGCGGATGATCTCTTCGCCCTCGGCCTGCGCCACGCAGCCTGCCACGCCGATCTTCAGATCGGGCTTTTCGGCCTTCAGCGGCTTCAGGCGGCCAAGATCGGAATACAGCTTTTCAGCCGCCTTTTCACGGATATGGCAGGTGTTCAGCAGCACCATATCGGCGTCCGATTGGTCCTCGGTCAGGACATAGCCCTCGGCGCCCATGGCCTCGGCCATGCGCTGACTGTCATAGACGTTCATCTGGCAGCCATAAGTCTTGATGAAAAGCTTCTTGGTTGCCGGAGTGGGGGCCGGGGTCTTGGCTTGGTCGCTCATACCGTGCTGTCCTTGGAATCCGCGTGCTGATACAGCAAAGCGCGGCCTTTGGAAAGCCGAAGCCGCGATTTCGGCGACAGACCGGCCCTAGCGTTCGGCAACCAGCCTGCGGCCAGAGGGGCGCGGCGGCCGCGTGCTGGCCGGTTCCGCGGGCTCGGGCTGAGCCGCCTCGCGCAGCGGTTGCGCGCTGAACGGGCGCGCCGGGCCGATGGCGGCGGTTGTGGTGCCGCCCTGTTTGGCCAGACGCCACAGGGCCTCGGACCCGCGCCGCGCGCTGATCGCGATCGAGATCAGCGCCATGCAGGCCCCGGCCAGCAGGATCAGCGCCACCAGCCCCAGAATCCCGGCATAGATCGGCAAAGGCGGCACGCTGTCAGCCCGCATCGCCATCGTCACAACCGCCGCGATCAGCGCCACCACGCCAATCGCGAAAACCGCGCCGGTCACGCGCTGAACCCAGACCATAGCATCCGCCCGCATATCTGCCCCGATCAGTCGGTGTTGTTTCCTTGGGATCGGGTGCCATCGGCGGGACGGTTTTTCAACCCTGCCCCGCCGCGCCCGCGGTCATAATCTCGTGCGCGGGCGTCAGGGCTGGCGCCGGGCCAGTTCCTCGACCGCGTCGGCGGTGCGTCTGGTATTGGCATAAATGCCAAGGCCCAGATAGATCATCCCGGCCATCAGGATCAGATAGAGCGCACCGCCCACCAGTATCCCGATCCCGGCCAGAAACCCGCCCTGGGCGTTGAACATGGTGGCGACGGCGGCAATCAGCACCACCACCGCGCCGATGACGACCACCACATTGATGATCCGCTCCATCCAGAGGATGAAAAAGTCACGCATTGCAATCTCCTGTCTTTATGGAATGCCCCTTGAAAGCTGGCACAGGCTTGCGACAGAGGCGTGATCAATAGGAATATTCGGCATAGACGCGCGACAGGTCGCCCTGCAAGTCGCCGTGATACCTTTCCAGCAACTCATCTGCGGGAACCTTGCCCGAATCGACGCTTTCCTTCAAGGCGTTGAGGAAATGCGTCTCGTCGGGGACCAGACCACCGGCGCCGGGCTGCGCGCGGTTCTTCAGCCCCTGATCGGCGATGGCCAGAACTTCGCGCGCCAGATCGTGGATGCGGATGCCGCCCGCCTCTCCGGCCAGCGCATCGCGCGCGGCGGCGCGACGCAGCCCCTCGCGGGTTTCATCGTCCCAGCCCTTGACCAGATCCCATGCGGCGTCCAGCGCGGTCTGGTCATAGGTCAGCCCGACCCACAGCGCAGGCAGCGCGCAAAGACGCCGCCAGGGGCCACCATCGGCGCCGCGCATCTCGATGAATTTCTTGACCCGGGCTTCGGGGAACACCGTGGTCAGGTGATCGGCCCAGTCGGACAGCGTCGGGATCTCACCGGGCAGCGCGGGCAGTTCGCCGCGCAGGAAGTCGCGGAAGGACTGGCCCAGAGCGTCGATGTACTTGCCGTCTCGATAGACAAAATACATCGGCACATCAAGCACATAGTCCACCCATGCGTCATAGCCGAACCCGTCCTGGAACACGAAGGGCAGCATCCCGGTGCGCGCGTCGTCAAGGTTCTGCCAGATATGGCTGCGCCAGCTTTTCATGCCATTGGGCTTGTTGTCCAGAAAGGGCGAATTGGCGAACAGCGCCGTGGCAACGGGTTGCAGCGCCAGCGCCACGCGCAGCTTCTGCACCATGTCGGACTCGGAGGCGAAATCCAGATTCACCTGCACGGTGCAGGTGCGATACATCATGTCGGTGCCCATCGTGCCGACGCGGCCCATGTAATCGGTCATCAGCCGATAGCGGCCCTTGGGCATCATCGGCATCTGATCCAGCGACCAGATCGGCGCGGCGCCAAGGCCGATGAAACCGGCGCCGATGCGGTCGGCGACCTCTTTGACCTCGGCCAGATGCTGGTTCACCTCGTCGCAGGTCTGGTGGATCGTCTCCAGCGGGGCGCCCGACAGCTCCAGCTGGCCGCCGGGTTCAAGGCTGATATTCGCGCCGTCGCGCTCCAGCCCAATGATATTGCCCTGCTCCAGCACCGGCTGCCAGCCAAAGCGTTCCTGCAAGCCGGTCAGCATCGCCCTGATCGAACAGGGACCGTCATAGGGCAGCGGCAGGTGATCGGCATGGGCATAGCCGAATTTCTCGTGTTCGGTGCCGATGCGCCACGCCTCGCGCGGCTTTTCGCCCGAGGCGATATAATCGGCAAGCTGGTCCCGGCTTTCGATCGGGCCACCGCCCTGCTGAGGAACTGACATATTGTTGTGGCCTTTCTGGCGGAAGCGCGTCGGTCACAGGTGGCAAGCGGACCGGGCCAAGTCAAGCCGCCTTAGATTCGCCTCATCCAAACGGTGCGCATCGTCGCCCTGCCGCTTGACAACATCTGCAAGCCCGCCGTGACCGTCCCCATGTCCAAATCGGGCAGCGCGGTAAAGGCATGGGCCAGCCCCTCGGCCCCGGCGGCATCGGTGGGAATCAGCAGCGCCTCGCCCTGCTGGTTGCGCAGCCGCCAGTGGGCGTGGCCGTTCAGCGACAGCAGACGGATCTCGACCAGATCGTTCAGCCCGATCTCTCCGCCCAGCATCTGCGCGCCGTAATAGCGGATGGCGCCCTCATCCACCTCGACCACGCCGGGCGAGGCGATGTCGCGGCGAAAGGCCATGCGCCGCAACGCGCCGATCAGCAACGAGGCCCCGACCAGCGCCGCCAGCCCGCCCAGCACGCCAAAGAACCAGCCGCCGCGCAGCAGCACCCAGATCCCCGCCAGCAGGATCGCCCCCGCGACCAGAGGTTCCGAATGGCGGCCAAGCCAATCGCGCAGATCGGGGCGGATCATCGGGGGCCTCCGACCGCGCGGGGCTGCGGCGCTGCCGGCACGATCACCAGCGATCAAGCGATGTTTCGTCGCTTTCCTTGGCCGCGACCCAATGGCCGTTGCCGTCCGGCCCGATCTCGCGTTTCCAGAAGGGTGCGCGGGATTTCAGCCAGTCCATCAGGAAATCCGCCGCGTCAAAGGCCGCCCGCCGATGCCGCGCGGCGGTGGCGACCATCATGATCGGCTGGCCCACCGCAAGGCGGCCATAGCGGTGCAGGATCAGCCAGTCGGTCAGGCCGAAACGCGCCGCCGCCCTGTCGCCGTAATCGTTCAGCAGACGCTGGGTCATGCCGGGATAATGCTCGATCTCCAGCCCCTGCATCTGGCCGGTATCGTCGCGCACAAGGCCGGTGAAAGTGACGATGGCACCCGCGCCCGCGCCGAATCCCGCCAATTCCTGCGCCGGATCGAAAGGGCCCTCCTGCACACGCGCAGCCATGACCTAACCCCCCGTCATCGGCGGGAAAAAGGCCACCTCTCGCGCATCCGCCAGCGGTGCATCCAGATCGGCCAGCTGCTGATCGACGGCGCAGCGAACCACCGCCAGATCGGCAAAGGCGGCGGCATGGCCCTCGTCCCGCGCGACCAGTTCCGCAATCAGGTCGCGCACCGTCGCAGCCGAGGTCGTCAACGTCTCGCGCGGCTGGCCGATACGGTCGCGCAACCATGCGAAATAGAGAATATCAATGGTCATGGCCATCATCGCGCAGATAGGGGCGCGCCTTCACGAAATAATCCCAGCCGGTCCATGCCGTCAGCCCCGCCGCGATCCAGACCATCGCCAGTCCCATCTGCGTCGCCAGATCGGCCCAGCTGGCCGAGAACCACGGCAGATGCGGCTCTCCGACCACCGGGGCGCGGCCGCGTTCGACGAAGGCCAGCCCGGTGCCCAGAAACAGCACGGCAATCGCGACCATCTGGGTGGTGGTCTTCCACTTGGCCAGATTGGTCACCTTCAGCAGGCGGGCATTGCCGCCCAGAAACTCCCGCAGGCCGGACACGAACACCTCGCGGAACAGAATCACCGTCGCGGGCAGGATCAGCCACGGGTTCATCCCGGAATAGCCGGTGATGACCACGATCGCGATCACCACCATCGCCTTGTCGGCGATCGGATCCATGGCGGCGCCAAAGCGGCTTTCCTGCTGCCAGGCCCGCGCCAGATAGCCATCGAACCAGTCGGTGATGGCCGCCAGCAGGAACAGGGTCAGGGCCGCGAAATCCGCCCAGGGACGCTGAAAATAAAGAAACATCAGCGGCACCGCGGGGGCCGCTATCAACCGCATCAGGGTCAGGATATTGGGAATGGTCCAGCGCATAGCCGCAAGCTAGCCATTGCCGCGCGGCTTGGAAAGAGGCGGCGGAAGCGAAAGCGTCCCGCCGCCGTCGGTTGTCAGGCGCTTTCCAGCAATTCGGGGTAAAGCGCATAGTCCTTATCACCAATGGTCAGTTGCACAGCCTTGATCCGGTTTTCACCGAAATGCTGTGCGCGCATCCCGACCACGACGACCGTATCGCCGGTCGCGGCCGAGCCATTGTCCAGTCCCACCTCTTCGTTACGGGCCCTGTCGGCCAGTTCGATGGTCCAGTTGTATCCGTCTGCGGCACGGACCTGCAACGTGCGGTCCGAACCGGTGATGTTGTTATCAATGACGGTTGCCTCAAGTATGGTGGTTTCCGCTTCGAAAGCCGACCAGCTTTCATGTGCCAGAATATCGTCACGGGCGTGGGTGCGGGAACGCAAGGCAATCCGACCTGAAAGGGGGAAATACTGCATGGCAGCCTCCTTCAGTTATCGATGAGCAGAAATCAACCATACCGTGACCCGTCGTGATGATGGCGGTAACATTCCACCTAACCGAAAGATAACTGGATTTTATGGATTTACCTGCTTCGATATGTCGCGAATCAGTTGGGCGGCGCGCAGGGGGACCGTTCTGCACCCTTGCGCGCCGCAGGCGGGATTTTCAGGCGATTGCATCCGGATAGAGATCATAGGTCCGGTTGCCGATGGTCAGCCGCAGCGCCTTGATGCGATATTCGCCGAAATGGCGGGTGCGACGTCCGGTCACGCTGATCCTGTCGCCGGGCATGGCGGCGGCGGCGGTCAGGCCGACCGCTTCGTTGCGCGAACGATTCGCCAGCTCGATGGTCCAGTTGCGGCCATCGCTGCTGCGAACATGCAGAACCGGGTCGCTGCCGTCGATATAGTTGTCGGTGATCCGGGCATGGATCTGGCTCAGTTTGTCCTTGAACTCGGACCATGTATCGTCATCGGATTCACCGATGAACGGATAGACGGGGGTCCGGCCGGAAACGATGCCTTGAACGGGCAAACGGGGCATGAGGGCCTCCTTTGGTCGTGGGGTTGAAAGTGGTCTTGAGGTTTGGCAGTGCGCAACCGTAACGCGACCAGCACCGCATTCAGCGGTGTAATATTACCGCAACCGCGCCGCGGCGCAGAACCATCCTTGTCCATTTTGCCAGCTGTTCCGGCCAAGCCTGCCTGCCGCCTAAGGAAATTCGTGGCGGCGTCCGAGCGAGGAAAATCACCGGCCCATGCAGAAAAGAAGATAATTCTACAGTTGGAAAGTCGTGATTTGGCCAAAGCGGCCCCGATCGGGCCGAATCACCGCCCTGCCCCGCCTGCCATGCGGATCATCCCCGCGCGTTGAAATGGTCATAGACCTTTTGCGCCATCGCCGCCGAAATCCCCTCGACCGCCTGAAGGTCGGCCAGACCGGCGCGGCTGACGGCCTTGGCGCTGCCGAAATGCGCCAGCAGCGCACGCTTGCGGGCCGCGCCGATGCCCGCGATCTCGTCCAGCGGATTGGCCATGACCGATTTGGCGCGCTTGGCGCGGTGAGTACCGATGGCCCAACGGTGCGCCTCGTCCCGCAGCCGCTGGACGAAATACAGCACCGGATCATTCATCCGCAACGCAAAGGGCGCACGGCCGGGGCGATGGAACTCTTCCTTGCCGTGATCGCGATCCACGCCCTTGGCGACGCCGATGATCGGGATATCCTCGACCCCCAGATCGGCAAGGATCCCGTCCACAGCCGAGACCTGCCCCGCGCCGCCGTCGATCAGCAACAGGTCGGGCCATGCCTCGGACTCGCGGTCGGGATCCTCTTTCAGCAGGCGGGTAAAGCGGCGGGTCAGCACCTCTTTCATCATGCCGAAATCGTCGCCGGGGGTGATCTCGGTCCCCTTGATGTTGAACTTGCGATACTGGCTTTTGATAAAGCCCTCGGCCCCGGCCACGATCATGCCGCCGACGGCATTGGTGCCCTGAATATGGCTGTTGTCATAGACCTCGATCCGGCGCGGGGGGGCGGGCAGATCGAAGGCGCCGGCGATGCCCTCCAGCAGCCGCACCTGCGCCGCGCTTTCGGACATGCGGCGGGCAAGGCTTTCGCGGGCGTTGCGCAGGGCATTCGTCACCAGCTCGAACTTCTCGCCCCTCTGCGGCACGCCGATCACCACCCGGCGCCCGGCCCGTTCCGACATGACCTCGGCGGTCAGCCCAGGATCCTCGGGCGCGTGGGACAGCAGGATCATCCGGGGCGGCGGCTTGTCATCATAGAACTGCATCAGGAAGGCCTGCATCACCTCATCGGGCGATTCCGCGCCGCCCAGACGGGGATAGAAATCGCGGTTCCCCCAGCTTTGATTGCCACGGATGAAGAACACCTGAACGCAGGCCAGCCCGCCTTCCATATGCAGCGCGACGATATCGGCCTCGGGGACGCGGCGGGGGTTGATCGCCTGCACCGATTGCACGGCGGTCAGCGCCTTGATCCGGTCGCGCAGGGCGGCGGCGCGTTCATATTCCATCGCCTCGGAGGCCAGCGACATCTCGGCCGCCAGCCCGGCCTGAATCGCGGTGGTCTTGCCTTGCAGAAAACGCTCGGCATCGCCGACCAGCCGGCCATAGTCGGATGCGGAGATCCGCCCGACGCAGGGCGCGCTGCATCGCTTGATCTGATACAGCAGACAGGGCCGGGTCCGCGATTCAAACACGGAATCGGTGCAGTTGCGCAGCAGGAACACCCGTTGCAACTGGTTCAGCGTCCGGTTCACCGCCCCGGCGCTGGCGAAAGGACCGTAATAATCGCCCTTTTCCGATTTGGCGCCGCGATGCTTCTTGATCTGCGGAAACTCGTGGCTTTTGGCGACCAGGATGTTGGGGAAGGACTTGTCGTCACGCAGCAGCACATTATAGCGCGGCTTCAGTTGCTTGATCAGGTTCTGTTCCAGCAGCAGCGCCTCGGTTTCCGTGCGCGTGGTCAGGAACATCATGCTGGCGGTCTCGCGGATCATCCGGGCGATCCGCGCCGAATGCCCCGAGGGCCGGGCATAGTTCGACACCCGCGCCTTCAGTTCCCGCGCCTTGCCGACATAGAGAACCGCGCCCTGAGCATCCAGCATCCGATAGACGCCGGGGCTGCTGTCAAGCGTGCGCAAATAGCTTTGGATCAGCGCGTGACCCGTTCTGGAAGGCGTCGTCTGGTTCATGCCATTAAGAAAGTGATTCCCCGGTCTGGCTGCAAGTTCCTGCCCGCGAATGCAAGGTTCAAGCTGTCAACAGAATCTGTGGATAACCCTGTGGGCGACTGGCGGAAAAAGCAGGCTTTGTCCAATGTTCGTTACACTTCTGTAATATTGCCTCAAATTTAGGCACCCATTCAGCCCGTTGTTTTGCAAGGTTTTTTTATGTGATTGCCGCAAAGCTCTGATTTCGTGTCAAGATTCGGTGACGCAGGTTAAATTCCCATCGGCGGTGGACAAATTCGACGCGGATGGCCAGTTCCGCGCCTATTCCCGCCCCTGGATATCGGGGGTTTTCCAACCCAGATGCTGGCCGCCATCGACGCAGATCAACTGCCCGGTGACCGCGCGGGCATCCAGCAGATAACCCAGCGCCGCCGTGACATCCTGTGGATCGGCACCCCGTTGCAGAATGGTGCTGGCGCGCTGTGCGGCGAAATGGGCCTCGGTCTGGCGGGCACCGATCATGGTCGGGCCGGGACCGATCGCGTTGACGCGGATCGAGGGCGCCAGCGCCTGCGCGGCGGTCCGGGTCAGCGACCACAGCCCGGCCTTGGCCAGCGAATAGGTCATGAATTCCGGCGTCGGCTTCAGCACCCGCTGATCGACCATGTTGATGACCAGCCCGGTGGAGACGGACTCTCCGCCCTCTTGCCCCACGGGGGCTGCCTGCGCGGCAAAGGACTGGATCAGCTGAAAGGGCGCCCGCAGGTTCGAGCCGATGTGACGCTCCCACCCCTGCATCGTGGCACTGACGATATTGTCATATTCAAAGATCGAGGCGTTGTTGACCAGCACCGACAGCCGCCCCATCTGCCCCGCCACCTGCGGCACCAGCGCCGCCGTCGCCTCGGGGTCCAGCAGATCGGCCCGGAACACCCCTGCCCTGACGCCCAGATCACGCGCCTCGCGCGCCGTGTCCTCGGCCTCGGCTTCCGAACGGTCGTAATGAATCGCCACGTCGTAACCGCGCCCGGCCAGATACAGTGCCATCGCCCGGCCCAGACGCCGCGCGCCCCCGGTTACCAACGCCACGCCCCGATCAGCGGTCACGGCGCGAAATCCCCAGCATCCGGGCCATGAAGCGGCGGAAGCCCGGCCCGGCAGCAATCGCGATGGCGATCATGATCAGCAGAAATAGCAGGACGGCGCGAATACTCATCCCCCGGCACCAAAGCGCGAAAAGGCGGCCCTTTCCTCGGCGGCATCCAGCAGCAGATCGGCGGACAGGCCAATCCGGCGCAGCCACGGCTGGCGCACCCCGTAAACGGCAAAGCGGGTCTTGTCGCCATGCAGCGCCTTCATCTTGGGCACCAGATGGGCGATGCCATCGGCCAGCCCCAGCTCCACCGCCTGACGCCCGGCCCAGAATTCTCCGGTGAACAGGTCGCGCCCTTCGGCCAGCCGGTTGCCGCGCCGCGCCGTGACGTGATCCTTGAAGGCGCCGTGGATCGGCTCCAATATCCCGCGCAACCGCTCGATATCCTCGGGCTTTTCGGGCCGGAACGGGTCCAGCGTCGATTTCGACCGTCCGGCCGTATGTACCCGCCGCTCGATCCCCCAGCGAGAGATCAGGTCATGAAAGCCGAACCCCGCGGAAATCACCCCGATCGACCCCAGAATCGAGCTTTCATCCGCCCAGATATGATCCGCCGCGCAGGCCAGCCAATACCCGCCCGAGGCCGCCACATCCTCGACAAAGGCATGGACCGGCACGCCGGTTTCCCCCGCCAGCCGCCTGATCCGCGCCGCAATCAGCGAAGACTGAACCGGAGAGCCGCCGGGCGAGTTGATCGCCAGCGCGACGGCCACGGGCTTGCCGCGGCGGAAGGCCCGTTCGATCACCGGGGCCAGCCCGGCATCGGACAGCCCGCCCCGCCCCATTCCGCCAATGGTGCCTTGCAGGCGGATGACCGCCACACGCGGCCCGGATCTCATAAAGGGAATACGCATCCGGCAGACATATCCGCAGCGCGCGGCCCCCGCAAGCGACCTGAATCAGGGCTTGATCTCGCGGATCGTCTCTCCGGCGATGAAGGTCGGCTGCAACGCGACGATCCGGTCCGGGGGCGTGATGTCCTTGCCCGCCACGATCCGCGCCGCGCGGCGCCCGATCTCGACCCGGCGGGCGTCGGTGGTGGTCAGCCGCACCGGCAGCCCGTCCAGCAGATCGACACCATTGAACCCCGCCAGACCGATCTGGCCCGAAATGTCGTAACCCTTGTCCAGACAGTGCAGCAGCCCCCCCGCCCCGATCATGTCATTCGAGAAATAGAGGAAATCCAGATCCGGCGCGCGGGTCAGGATACGCTGGGTCAGTTCGCGCCCCTTCAGCAGCGACGATCCGCCCTGATAATATTCCCGCGCCTCCAGATGCAGCCCGGCCTCGGCCAGACACTCCTCGAAACCCACCAGCCGTTTGCGGGCGCGATGATCCTCGGGCATGTGGGTGCCGACAAAGCCGATGCGACGATAGCCCGCGGCAATGATCCGCGCGGCCATTTCGCGCCCGGCCCGGATGTGGGAAATCCCCACCAGCGTATCGATCCCCTCGCCGTCGATATCCATGATCTCGACCACCGGGATACCGGCATTGCCCAGCATCGCGCAGGACGCCTTGCTGTGTTCCAGCCCGGCCAGGATCACCCCCGAGGGCCGCCAGGACAGCATGTCATACAGCACCATTTCCTCTCGCGCGGGGGAATAGTTGGTGACGCCGATCACCGGTTGCAGCCCGGTATCGTCCAACTCGGCCGAAATCCCGCCCAGCACATCGGGAAAGACCAGATTGGACAGCGACGGAATGACCACCGCCACCAGATTGACCCGCTGACTGGCCAATCCCCCGGCGATCTTGTTGGGCACATAGCCAAGCGTCTTGGCCGCCGTCAGCACCTTTTCGCGCGTCGCAGCCGAGACATCGCCACGATTTCGCAGCACCCGGCTGACGGTCATTTCGGACACACCCGACGCCTCCGAAACATCACGCAAGGTCAGGGGGCGGCGGGGGCGAGGAGGCGTCATTGATGAAACACATTCAGGAAAATGATGATCGCCGATGTTAGCGAAGGACAGCGCCCGCCACAACCTTGCCAAAACCCTCATCTGCGTTCAAAAGAACCGCAACGGCCCCGTGGCTCAACTGGATAGAGCAGCCCCCTCCTAAGGGGCAGGTTGCAGGTTCGAATCCTGCCGGGGTCACCATAAAATCAAACACTTGCTAACGAGGCATAAGAGTGCACGATTCCGGGGTTTTTCGTGCACACCCCAGTCAAGTGCGAACCCCAGAACGACGAAGAGATCAGAATATCTGTTTGTTTTGTATTGATATTTTCATATGAATTGGCTGGTGTTCGGATTTCAGGCCTGCGAAGGCCATTTCACCGCTTTTCCCGACCAGACGCCGTGAGGAGGACCGGCATCGCCTCCTGGCGCAGATAGATGGGGCCGAAATCGAGCCCCTCCGGGGCGAACACCCCGACTCTGGCTGTCCTCAACAGCGACAGAATCGTGTTCCGGTGAAGACCCGTTTCAGCCTGCATGGATGTCAGGGTCAGGAATTTTTCGTGGAACGAGGCGATCTGCGCTTCCGTCATCCGAAGCTGCATCCGCCGGGTGACGGGGTGTACCGTCTCCAGCGCTTCCGCATGGCTGGCCTCGATCAGCGCCTGAAACCGCCGCTTGTCCCGCAAGCCGATGGAGCGCGCGAATTCCGCCGCGGACATGACGCCGGGCAAGGCGTCAACCGCGCGCATCGCGTGATCGACACGGGCTTTCCGCCAACGATCCACCGACGACTTCCGGACCGAGAATCCGTGATAGCCCTCGTCTGCTGCAACCTGGCCGACCTGCAACTCGCCCGCACGGATGGCCGAGATGATGTCGCCGACCGGCATGTGCGCCCGGGCGCTCGCCGCCTGCAGGCGTTCCCATCCCTGCCCGCCTGAGGGGATCGGCACCGCCAGCGCCTGCAACTCGGCGTTCAGGGCCAGAGCATCCTGAATCCGCCATTTCAGCCTGATCGACGCGTTTTGTGTCCGCGGTGTCAGAACCCCTCCCCGGATCAGCGCCTCGACCTCGGCTCTGGTCGCGCCCATGGCCTGTGCCAGGCTGATGGCGGTGAACATCCTTGATGAGTTCAGCCGCGAATGCCTGACGATCAGGGTGCGGCGCAAGTTGAACTCAACAGATGTGATCGATGCACTGACCGACCTGTTCATCTTGCGCGGCGTTCCCGCCTTCATCCGCTCCGACAATGGCCCGGAGTTCATCGCCCAAGCCGTTCGGGACTGGATCAGCGCCGTCGGTGCAAAAACGGCTTACATCGAGCCCGGATCGCCCTGGGAGAATGGTTATTGCGAGAGCTTTAACGCCCGCTTCCGCGATGAAATGCTGAATGGAGAAGTCTTCTACAGCCTCCGCGAGGCACAAATACTGATCGAGCAATGGAGGAAGCACTACAACACGAAACGACCACACAGCGCATTGGGCTATCGCCCGCCAGCCCCGGAAACCATCCTTCCGATGGACCAAAGACCGGCGATGCACTAACTTTTAAAATGGACCACTCAAGTGGGGCTGATCAAACCTTCCCCATAGGCCTTGCCGCCCACGTGGCTCCCTACATGTTCTTCCAACCAGCGAGATATGCGCAGAAGTTGGTGATCACTAGAGGCGTCCCGACCGGGACGTGGGCAGAGCCATTCCGTTGATGCGGTTGCACCGTCGATCCGGCGAAGTGCGTCATCCACATTGAAGGCTCGGTCGCGAAGCTCCATCATGCGGCGACCGATGTCGACCGCGAAGACAACCATGCAGCCGGTCGTGTCGTTTTAAAAGAGCCGCCGCTTGACGCAACGCTTGCGATTAGATAACCGCATCAGTTCAATCGGCTACTGCACCGTACCGTCACATGCAGCTCGACACGCGATCAACACGCTTTGGGCTTGGGTCCGCTATTATGGAAAGCTTAGTCTTCGACCGCAGCGGTCACAATGATCTCGACCAGAATATCGGGTGCGCCCATCTCGCATTGCGCTGTCGCCCGCGTGGGGGCCGCATCCGGCGCGGTCCAAGCATTCCAGACCTCATTCATCGCCGCGAAATCCCGGTCGAGATCCTTGATCCAGATCTGTGCGGTCAGCACCCTGCTTTTGTCGGTTCCGGCCTTCGCAAGATAAGCCTCGATCTTTTCCAGCGTCTGTCTGGTCTGCCCGGTAATGTCGAGGCTGCGGTCATCGGCGGTCATGCCGCCGACGAAGACCATGCCGTTATAGACGACGGCCCGGCTGCGGCGCGGATCGGTTTCGATGCGGGTGATATGGCTCATGTTTATAACCTTCCTTAGGGATCAGAGCATCAGGAAAAACTGCCGAGATGGATCGGCTTGATAGGCGGGCGGATGCGATAATAGCCGACCTGCTCCGGCGCGACCTTGCGGGCGGCGGCGATCACTTCAGTCACGGTCAGCCCGCACAAACGGCCCTGACAGGGCCCCATACCGCAGCGGCCAAAGCTTTTGGCCTGGTTCGGCCCC
Organism: Paracoccus alcaliphilus; assembly: GCF_028553725.1. Taxonomy (NCBI): domain Bacteria; kingdom Pseudomonadati; phylum Pseudomonadota; class Alphaproteobacteria; order Rhodobacterales; family Paracoccaceae; genus Paracoccus; species Paracoccus alcaliphilus. Next base: position 1,737,958 of record NZ_CP067124.1, on the reverse strand, counting down.
AGGCAGCCCAGATCGACATAGCTGCGCAGATCCCCGGCCGTGACCTCTTCGCAGCGGCAGACGATGACATAGTCGGCGGGGATGCGGTGTTCGTCCAGCGGCCGGTAAAGCCTGTCCAGAAACGGCCGGAGCGAGACATGCCGCGCAAATTGCCGCTCAAGCCCGGCCCTGCGTCCGGGCGGCTCCCTGCCGCCCGAGCGTTCATGCATTGCGAGTGCTGCAAGCCGGCCCTGCACCGCCGAGGCAATTGCGCCCACGATCCCCCGGCTGTCTCCCGCGACATAGACAGCGGTCTGGCCAAGGCGGCCCGCCTCGTCCGTCACGGGTGTCCAGCACAACTGCCCGGCATCCCAACCATGGGGCGCGCGCAACGACCAGCTCAGTTGCGTATTCGGCACCACTCCCTGATGCAGCAGGACCAGTCCGGCGGCCATTTCGCGGGATTTACCCTTGTGCTGGAAGCGGATGCCCTCGGCCATGTCCCGGCCCAGGATCTCAAGGCTTTTCGCGCCGGAATAGACGGGAACGCGCGCAAGCCGCACCTGCGAGACCAGACCAAGCCCCTTGATCAGGTCCTTTCTTCCCCGCACCGCGCCCTGAATTTTACCAAGGGCCGCGACATAGGCCGAAAATGGCGTCGTGTCGACCAAACCGGCAAGCTGCACCCCCGCACGCAGATATTGCCAGGCCAGCAGGTAAAGAAGCGGCCCGCATCCCGCCAGAACGATGGGACCGGAGGGTCGTGCATCCGCGCCCTTGAGCATGATCTGCGCCGCCCCGGCCCCCATCACGCCGGGCAAGGTCCAGCCCGGGATCGGGAAAGGACGCTCCATCGCGCCGGTCGCAATCAGCACGTTGGTGGCCGAGATCGTCCGCGATGCGCCATCGGCCACATAATCGACCACCCCGTCCCCGGACAGGTTCCAGACGGTGGCGCCGGGACGGTAATCCGCGCCGCTGCGCCGGAACTCATCTGCCAGCGCGCTGCCCGCAGCGTAATCCTTGCCGAGGATCATCTGCAGCGCCTCGGGCGTATCCTCGATGCGCCGATAGATCTGCCCGCCGATCGCACCCTGCTCGTCCAGCACGCAGACCGACATGCCGAGCGCGCGGGCCTCGGCTGCGGCCGCCATTCCGGCGGGACCGGAACCGATAACGATCAGGTCGGTTGTCTCAGTGTTCATTCCTGCCTCCCGAAGCCAGCGCCTTCAGGGACGGCGCCCCCGGTTGGCGCCTGATGATCATCCCGTTGCGGACGGGGGTCATGCAGCCTTGCCGCGCAGGGATCCCGTCGATCTCGACCAGACATTCGAAGCAGATGCCCATCATGCAATAGGGCGCGCGCGGCGCGCCGCCGACGATGCTGGTGCGGAATGCGCCCCGGCCATTGCTCAGCAGCGCGGCGGCCACGCTGATCCCCTCGGGCACCTGAAAGGTCTCGCCCTCGAACTCGATTCTGACCATCTTCTGGCCGGCGCTTGCGGGAATTGAGAAAAGCGTCTCAGTGGTCACTTGCATACCTCGTGTTCTTGCCAAGGAAGCGCGAGCCGCAAAACCGGGCGACGCCGGCGGGAGCATCCATCAGCCCGCCCATCCACGGACCGAGGATATTGGCATGGATGGCGGCAAGGGTGACGCCGCTATGGCAGACCGCCGCGAAGGCGCCCGGGCAGGTCTCGGATTCCTGATAGATCGGATATCCATCCGGGGTCAGCGGCCGCAACGCCCCCCAAGCCCGGACAAGCCGCGCATGGGCCAGATGCGGAAACGTGTCCACGGCCCGCCGGGCCAGCCATTCGATCTTCTCGACCGTCGTGCCGTCGTCCAGCCCCACATCCTCGGTCGTCGAGCCGATCTGGACGGTCCCTTCCGCGGTCTGGCGCGCCTTGTTCGTCGGATAATCCATGAACGGCTTCAGGCGTTCGGTAATCAGCACCTGTCCCCGCGTCGTCACAACCGGCGCGTGGATGCCCACCTGCTCGGCCAGACCAGACACCCCGAGTCCCGCCGCAATGACGATCCGGCCGCTGGTCCAGCTTTGCCCGTCGCGGCTTCGCGCGGTAAAACGCCCCGCCGCCGCATCATGTTCAATCGCGGTGATATCGACGCCCGCAATGATGTCCGCGCCACATTTCTTCAGCCCCGAATGCAGGGCGCGCAGCAGAAACAAGGGGTTTGCCATGCCGTCATGCGCGCCCCAACTGCCACCCGCCACTTTCGGGCCGATATCGGGCAGGTATTGCCGGATCTCAGCGGGCTCCATCATGCGAAACGGGATGCCGCCCGCCTCTCGGTCGATCTTCGCAAGCAGATCGGCGCGCTTCTGCACTTCCTCATCGCTGAAACCCAGCCAGAACCCGCCTTGCTGGACCAGCCCGCTATCGACCCCGGTCAGATCCAGCAATTCCTGATGGAAGCCGCCCCAAAGGCCAACTGCCTCCCGCGTCCAGCGGGCATATTCCGGCATCCCCCCGCCCTTACTGGAAAGCCAGACCAGACCGAAATTCCCCCGCGAGGCGCGAAACGCGGTATCGCCCTGGTCCAGCACCCTGACGGACAGTCCGCGACGGGCCGCCCCGTAGGCGATAGCGGCCCCGACCAGCCCTCCGCCGACAACCGTCACTTGATTTGAAATCATTTTCTCCAGCCTTTCGGTGCCCATGTCATCGGGCAAGCCTTTCCCGTCCGCCGCAATGCGGCAGGCAGCCCCGTCACCCTGATTGAAGCGATCTACTTCTTGCCGATCAGCACCCTGTCGATCCCGACAAGCCGGTCCAGAATGAACATCATGACCATCGTGCCGACGATCATGATGGCCGAGACCGAGGTGGTCACCGGGTCCGTCAGCATCGAGACGCGATGATACAGCGCCACCGGAAGCGTGGTCATACCGGGAGTCGCGATGAAAACAGTCATTGTGACCTCATCAAAGCTCTGGATGAACGACAGCACCCATCCACCCGCGACGCCGGGCAGGATCAGCGGCAGCAGGATGCGCCGGAAGGCGATCCACCGCGACGCCCCCAAGGATCGTGCCGCCAGTTCGGCATCGCGGCTAAGCCCAATGATCGCCCCCAGGGTCAACCGCAACGAGAAGGGGACGACGATCAAGGCATGGACCAGCAACAGCGCCATGAACGACCCGCTCCATCCCATCAGGGAAAAGAAGCGTAGGAAAGCCACCCCCAGAACGACATGCGGGATCATCAGCGGTGACAGCAACAGCGCCATCAGCGCATCGCGTCCGGCAAAGCGGTATCGCGCGATGGCGATGGCCGCCGGAACCGCCACCAGCGACGCGACGGTCGCCGCACCAAGCCCGATCCAGATCGAGATCCAGAGCGCGTTCATCAATTCCGGCGCATCGAGGATCGCCCGATACCAGCGCAGGGACACGCCATCGAAAGGCATCGAGATATAGCCCTTATCGGAAAACGACACGAGGATGATGACCGCAAGCGGTGCGATGATGAAGATCATGAACAGCGTATGGAAGATGAGGGAACCAATGCCGTTGGAACCAAGACCTTTGTCTTTCATGAGAACACCTGCTTGAATTTGCGCTCAATGATGCGATTGCTGCCCATGACCACGCAGGCGATGCCGATCAGCAGCAGGATCGCGATGGCTGCGCCCAGCGGCCAGTTCATCGTGCTGAGAAATTCGTCATAGATCGATGTCGTCACGACCTTCACGCGGCGCCCACCGATCAGGGCAGGGGTTGCGAAGGCAGAGGCCGACAAGGTGAAGACGATGATCGAACCGGACAGAATCCCCGGCAGAAGCTGCGGCAGGATCACCCGCCGGAAAGTGGTAAAGGATCCCGCCCCAAGCGAACGGGCGGCATCCGCGACCTGCCCGTCCAGCTTTTGCAGCGTGCTCCAGACGGCGATGACCATGAAGGGCAGCATCACATGGGTCAGCGCGATCACTACGCCGGTCATGGAATACATCAGCTGCAAGGGTGTCTGGATCAGCCCCAGCTCGACAAGTGCCCGATTGATCAGCCCCTCGCGCCCCAGCAGGATGGACCAGCCAAGGGTACGGACCACGACCGATATCAGCAGAGGTCCTAGGATCATCACGAAGAAGATTCCCTGATAGCGTGGCTGCATCCTTGACAGAATGATCGTTTCCGGCACGCCCACAAGGATGCACAGCAGCGTCACTCCACCCGACATCAGGGCCGTCCGCAGGAACAGTTCGAAATAGTATCGATCGGTGAGTATCTCGATGTAATTGTCAGCGGTGAATTCGTCCTGTGTCCCCGCCATCGAATCGAAAACGTTGAAGGACAGGATCGCGGTCAGTGCCAGCGGCACCACCAGAAGTCCCAGAAACAGGGCGATCGATGGAAAGGATAACAGCCAGGGCTGGCTGCCCGTCCTGGCGGATGCGTCAGACATGGGCGATTTCCTCGGATGCGGATTGCATATCCGCCTCGTTCCATTTGATTCCGACCTGATCCCCCTCTTGGGGCTGACCGCCCCTTGTGTTCACCTTGAACACCCGCAGCCGGCCCAAAGGGCTGTCGATCTCGTAGGTCCAGGTATTTCCAAGGAAAAGCCGCGTGGCGACGCGGCCCGTGATGATCCCTGTCTCCGGTGATGTCAGCATAAGCCGCTCTGGCCGGATAAAGAACCGCACATCACCCGCCAGCCCGGCATTCCGCTGCGGAATGTTGATCGTGCTCGACCCGACGCGCACTTGCGTGAAACTGTCGTCATGGCCCAGCACCTTGCCGGTGATCGTGTTCGACTGGCCAAGGAAATTGAAGGCGAATTCGGTTGCCGGGATGTCATAGACCTCTTGCGGGGTGCCAAGCTCGGCAATGGTGCCGTTCGCCATCACGGCGATTCTGTCGCTCATGGTCATCGCCTCGACCTGATCGTGGGTGACGAGGATCGTGGTAATGCCCAATCGCCTCTGCAAGCCGCGCAGCTCGACATGCATCTCGCCTCGCAGTTTTGCGTCCAGATTGGACATCGGCTCGTCCAGCAGAAGGACGCGCGGACGGATGGCCAGCACACGCGCGATCGCGACGCGCTGGCGTTGTCCTCCGGACAGTTCACTTGGATAGCGGTCGTCCAGCCCGGCAAGCCGGACCATCGACAGCGCCTCGGCGACTCGTTCTTTGATCTCGCTTTCCGGAAGCCTGCGCATCTCAAGGCCGAAGCGCACGTTCTGCGTGACGGTCATATGTGGAAACAGTGCATAGCTTTGAAAGACGACGCCCATGTCCCGCTTGTCAGGCTCCAGATAGGTGACGTCCCTACCATCCAGCAGAACCTGCCCGGCTGTGGGGGCAACGAATCCCGCGACCATCTGAAGTGTCGTGGTCTTGCCGCAGCCCGAAGAGCCCAGCAGCGAGACGAACTCACCGCTTTGGACCTCAAGATCGATGCTCTTGACGGCCCGCACATTCGGCGCATAGGTCTTCGCAAGGCCCCGTAGGGTGAGTGTGCTCATGTCTCTGCCTGGCTTGGGTTGTTGTCTGACTGCCGCGGGCGAAAGCGCGCAGGGCGCGCCCCCTTATTCAACGGTGCGGGTCCATTCCCTGGTCCAATCCGCCCGGTTTGCGTTGATGACATCCCAGTCCAGGCTGATCATCTTCGACAACTTCTCTTCTCCGTAAGGAACGTCCTCGGCGATATCGGCGTCCAGTATGGTTTCGCGGTTGGTGGGTCCGAAACCCTCCGTCGCCAGCTTCTGCTGCACTGCGGGCGAGACGAGATAAACCAGCAATTGCTGAGCCAGTTCGGCCTGCGGGCCGTCCGTAACGGCGCAAGCCGAGGCTATGATGGCGGGCGCACCCTCGTCGGGATAAACGAATTCCACGGGAAAGCCGGTATTCCTCAGCGCGACTGTGCGATTGCTGCCCCAGACGCCCAAGTCGATATCGCCATTCTGGAACATCTGCGCCATCTCGGCATTCGACGACGACCAGGTGACCACTTTCGGTGCCAGTCTCTCGCGGATCGCATCCATACCCGGCTGGATATTCTCTTCGCTGCCGCCATTCATGCGGGCGAACATCAGAAGTGAATTCAGACCAAATGTGCCGCTGATCGGGTTGGATGTCACCCGCTTGTCGAACCTGTCATCCGTAAGATCGTTCCACGAGGTCGGGACGTCCCAACCCTGGCCGTCGAATTTTTCCTTGTTATAGGCGATTCCGGTCGCAACCAGACCGATGCCCACTGCCCTGCCCTCGAAGGCTTCCGGCTTTGCCATATCGTAGAGTTCGGCATAGGCGTCGGCATCGCTGACGCTGTCACACAATCCGAACTGCACCGCCATCTGCATCGGCCCGTCATCCACCAGCGCGACGCTGATTTCCTGATTGTTCCTCTGCGCCTGCAGCTTCGCGATCGTCTGGCTGGAGTTCCCCGGCACAAAGACGATATTGACATCATGCTCCGCCTCGAAGCCGGGCGCGATCTCGTTTTCGAACATCGTCTGGAAATCCCCAGAATAGCCCGCGAAATACAAGGTCTCTTGCGCGGCAAGCGGCGAGGCAGCTACAGATGCCGCCAGCATGGCGAGAACGCTGATCCGTTTCATGACATCTCCCTGTCGTTTTTCTTGTTTGCCGTCCGGAAGCCACGTCCCGCAGCTTCATGCGACAGCTGGAACGCTAAGGGTTCCGCCCCCCTTGGGGCAAATCGAAAGTTGGGGAGGGGTCATGCATAAATGATATGGCTTCTGCGCAAAGATGCCATCATTGCCTGAAATATCGTCACAGCACAGCCCATGCGCACAGCCCTTGATCGGAAAACGCATATCAATTAAGAATTCATGCGCCGCAGACAGAACTTTCTCGGTTCCTGTTCCGGCAAGCTGTCCGATGGCCTGCCTGCCGACGCCTTGGGGATGAGATGGCCCATTGTCCTGCTTGTCGTCGGGCGCCCTCTCTTGCCATATTGCGGAACATGGGAAATCGATGACGGATCATTCGCGGAGAATCATGGATGCGGTTTTCGCATGTCGAGGCATTTCGGGCGGTGATGATGTCGGGATCAACGACCACCGCAGCGAAAGTCCTGCACACCTCGCAACCCAATGTCAGCCGGTCCATCGCCCAGCTTGAAAAGTTGACCGGGCTGCGCCTTTTCGAGCGCCTGCCCGGCCGACTCGTTCCCACAGGTGAGGGATTGGCCTTCTTCAAGGAGGTTCAAAGAAGCTTCAACGGTCTACGCTATCTTGAGGAAGCCGCCGCACGAATTCGTCGGTTCAGCGGCGGATCGCTATCAATCGCTGCGGTGCAGATACTGGCGTTGGGCCTTGTTCCGCGGGCGATCAAGAAATTTGTGGAGGATTTTCCGGAAGCCAGCATTTCGGTCAACATCGGACACTCATCCGACGTTGCGCAATGGGTCGATGACCAGACATCGGACATGGGGATCGTATCGCAGGTGAGCGAAGCCTACGGACTGCAGAGTGAGAAGTTATATGAGGTTGACGCCGTTTGCGTTATGCCTCGCGAGCATCGCCTTGCAAAAAAAAAGATCATCACCCCAGATGATCTGGCCGATGAGCCGTTTATCTCTCCGCCCCAGAACGAGTTCGGCCGCTCCGAGATTGACGAACTTTTCGCCGAAGCTGTCGTATCACGCCGAGTTAATCTCAAGACATCCTACAGCCTTGTCACATGTGCGCTTGTTGCGCAGCAGCTTGGCGTGGCCATCGTCAACCCACTCGCGGCGTTTGAATACAAAGCCAGCGATGTGATCACTCGACCATTCCTGCCCGCAATCAAGCATCGTGGCTTTCTGGTCTTTCACCCCGGGAGGCAGGACGACAGGATAATCGCACTGTTCTCCGCCGCACTGAGCGATATCGTTAAGCGCGATCTGGACGAGATCTTGAACCCCACGGTCGGCGGTTGATCTCGCGCTGAAACGGGCCCCTGTTGCGTTGCAGCTGGCCCACACCAACCCATAGCGCATGACGTAGATGATCCCGCTCAGCACCTCGCAGTCGTCAGATCTCGCCCACCCCGGCATCTTGGGAAAGAAGGGCTGAAGTCGTTGCATCTGTCGCGCGCTCAGCCAGTCAGAAGGTAGCCGACCAGTTACGATGGTGCGTATTGACCGGCAGGAGGAAGGCGAAGCCCGCGTCGAGAAGGTGCGGCACCTCGCCCGCCGCTACGGTCGTATCCTGCAGGAGATCGCGCGGCTGAAGGGATGGACAAGGCCTTGGCCGATACCCCGGTCGGCCAGATTTCCCTGACCGATCCCGATGCCCGCCCCATGGCAACCAGTACCCGGCATCGCGGCATGCTCGGCTACAACGTCCAGAGTGCCGTCGATACCGAGACCCACATCATCGTCACGCACGAGGTCACGAACCAGCTTGCCCATCAGCGCGGCCATATCGAGACGCTATTCGACGCAATGCACCACGCAGGATGCCCTCAAGCCACATTTTCAGCGCCCTTCGCTGCGCGTTCCGTAGCCGCCATAATCAACCAGAAGCCTGCCTAAGGCCTGTTGAGATTCAGGTTTCCGGTCCAAGCTTGATTGTGATTCAAGCTTCGGATGGAACGATTCGTACTGACTGACGCCCAGTGGGCGAAGATGGAGCCGCATTGTCTGGGCAAGCCGACGGACCCGGGACGCAGCGGTAGCGACAACCGACGGTTTCTCGAAGCGGTGCTATGGGTGGTGCGCACGGGCAGTCCGTGGCGTGACCTGCCCGCATTCTTCGGCAACTGGAACACCGTCTTCAAGCGATACCGCGACTGGGTCAAAGCCGATGTTTTCATCAGGCTTTTCGAGGCCGAGCAGGCTTTGTTGCGCAAAAGGTGCTTTGGGTATAGTTCCCCTTTCCTTGGACAGACTTATCCTGCGGCCATTGTCGTGGGCGTGCCGAGAGCCGTGTAACGGTTCATGACGGCGCAGCGGATTTGGATCTCGGCGACCTGCCGGTCGAAGTCCCGCGCCATGAGGCTCTGACCCAGACGTTTTACACAATGCATCTTTGCCTCGATGCGGCTTCGGCGGTGGTACCCGCTCCATCGTCGCCAGATCGCCGGACCGAGATATTTGACGGCCCGGAGGATTTCGTTGCGGGCGCACGCGCCGGCAGTTGTCGGCTTCCAGGGTTGGGCATTCTTGCGCGGCGGGATGATCGCCTCTGCCCCTCGATCCGCAATTGCGTCATGGCACTTGCGGGTATCAAAAGCCCCGTCGCCAGTCACGGAGCCGATGTCCTCATCGGGTGGGATCTGGCTGAGCAATTCCGGTAACATCGGCGCATCACCGATATCGCTCCCGGTCGCCTCGACGGCCCGCACCTCCAGCGTTTCCTCATCGACCGCGATGTGAACCTTGCGCCAGATGCGCCGCTTGGTGCCACCGTGCTTGCGGGCATTCCACTCGCCTTCGCCCTCCGCCTTGATGCCGGTGCTGTCGATCAGCAGGTGTAACGGGCCGTGGCCACCCCGATAGGGAATATCCACCGTCAGGGTCTTCTGTCGGCGGCATAGCGTGCTGTAATCCGGAACCGCCCAGTCCAGCCCCGCCAGACCGAGCAGACTTTCGACAAAGCCCGTCACCTGCCGCAACGGCATGCCAAACTGCACTTTCAGCGTCAGGCAAGCCTGGATGGCCGCATCGCTGTAAGCTTGCTGGCGGCCTCGTTTGCCGCTCGGAGGCGGCGACCAGATCATCGACGGATCAAACCAGATCGTCAGCGAGCCACGTCGCTTCAGGGCAGAATTATAGGACGACCAGTTCGTGGTCTTGTATCTCGTTGGGGTCCAGTTGCTCATGCTCCCTGCTAGCACACTGGTTTCGCAAGATGAATCCCGTCAGCCATTTGCGCAACAAAGCCCCTCCTCGGTGAACTGGCCCGTGCAGAAGGGTTCGATCTGGGCCTTGGTGACGGCTGCTGCGCCGTAATCGAAGGTGGCAAAATCCTTGTGATGCGGGAACTTCGCGATGCGCATTTGATACTGGATGGAGCGCACCCGGCGCTCTACAGTCTCCGCGTCGATCAGTTGTTTTATCGCAGTGGTCAGACTTGGCGGCTTGCGCGCGGACAGCAAATCATGTGCGCAAGCTGCCATTCCATGCAGCCTCAGGACGGTCAGTTGATCGATGAGGGCGTTCATGCGGGGGCCTCCTCGGCGGAGCACAGTGTCTCATAGCGCTTGCAATCGGCTTCCGGGCGCATGGTCAGCTGCGGATAGGTGTAGGGCTCGCCCAGGGGGGTGATGACCGGCTCGACCAGCTGGTTGATCAGATTGACGATAGCCGGCAGATTTCGCCGCCAAGAAGGCCGGTTTCGGGAACTGCGAAAACTAACCGACAACGGATGGGTTCCCTCGCCGCCGTCGAGGAGGCAGCCCCCAAATGCGGAAGGGCATCTATGGAGATGCCCGCGTCGGCTCACGACGATCCGCAATGGCCCGGTCCAGCGTCTGTTTGACGATGCCGGGCTGCGTGGCCTCCGCATCACGGATCTGGCGAGCTTCGTGGACTTGCTTTTTCGACAATCCCAGATCCGCGGCGGTTGCGGGAGCAAGGTTCCTGCCGGAAACCTTGCTAACTCGGTCGCCGCCATGTCCGACAACCTCACCCCTCTCCTGCGCCGCATCGTATTCATCGGCCAGACGCCGCTTTGCCTCGCTTTCGATTAGTAGTGCGTCGGCCTGCGCCCCCATCGCACTCATGCTGTCGCGCCATCGCCATCACTAAAGGCTTGCCGAATCTAGAAAGATTTCATCAAACTTCGAAACATAGCGCGAAGCGTTGTCGAAAGCGCTCAGCCGCTCAGCAGCCGATCCGCTTCATGCATACCCCTTTGGAGGTCTCGACATGCCAACTATCAGAATAGCCCCTGGAGTTAACAACGGCCTCGCCACTTTCGTGGACGCGATCGACCGAATTGCATTTGACGCCGTTGTGACCTCTTACAACTCAACTGAGGCCGTTTTGCACGACGGCGGGTATCGATTCGTCCTGACGGGTAGAGATTTGGAGTTTGCTCAAGTGTCGGGCGCAGCGTATCTGGTGGGCGGCCTGGTATTGGGATTGGATATATTCGATGGAACAACGAAAATCATCGAGACAAGAAATATCAATCTGGATGGCGCGGATATCTATACTGCGATACAGCGGGAAGCATCCGGCACTGATCGAGCAGCCATTGAAAAGCTTCTACTTAATCTCAACTATGAATATCACGGCTCAACTTCAGCAGACATCCTCGAAACCACTTCCCGATCAGTCGATGGTGTCCTTTTAAATATGCGGGGAAATGATCTTCTGTATCTCTACGGCGGAAATGACAACGTATTTAGTGGGGATGGAAACGATACAGTTTGGGCCGGCGCTGGCAACGACACGATCCGCGGAGGCAATGGGTCCGACCTGATATATGGACAGGCTGGAAACGACGCTTTGTACGGAAATGCTGGAAATGATGTCCTTTATGGGGGCGACGGACGGGATTCGCTATATGGCGGGGCAGGCGATGATCGTCTGTTCGGACAGGCGGGGAATGACTACCTGCAAGGGGATGCGGGGAACGACACCTTGGATGGCGGCGGCGGCAATGACCTACTGCGCGGAAGTGCTGGAAATGACCTCCTGCGCGGAGGCGCAGGACACGATACACTTCGTGGTGACGCGGGCCATGACAGGCTAGAAGGTGGGGCTGGGAACGATCTCCTGCAAGGGGGTGGTGGCAAAGACACGCTGCTTGGCGGCAATGGAAATGACAGCCTTTATGGCGGCCAGGGCGCAGATCGCCTGCTAGGTGGCAACGGCGTTGATCGACTTTTTGGGCAAGCAGGCAACGATATTCTTGAAGGTGGTGCGAGTAATGATCTGCTGGACGGCGGGGTCGGCAACGATACGCTACGTGGCGGTGCAGGTCAGGACCGAATAATCGGCGGCGCAGGAAGTGATGTGCTTTATGGAGGTGCTGGGGCAGATGTCTTCGTGTTCCGAAATCCTGGTGACAGCCCTGTCGGCGCCGGACGTGACCGGATTATGGACTTCCAACGCGGTTTCGATCGTTTGGATCTTCGCTCAATCGACGCCGATACCAGCGAGACAGGTAATCAAAGCCTCAGTTTTTCTGGAACATCAGCTGCGGCGCATTCGGTATGGTATGCGCGAACTGGTGATAGTGTGACTGTTAGGGGCGATGTCGATGGCGATGGTCGCGCGGACTTCGCCATCGAGCTATTCGGTCTGGGCGGCATTTCAGAGGCTGACTTTATGCTCTGACTGTGAAGCGTGCAGAGGGATGGCGTCTCCGTCACCCCTCATGCCACGCCACCAAACACCGCAGGGCAATCCCCGGCAGCGCATCGCGCGACACATGCAGGATCGGCTGCCCAGCCCGCCAGACCGTCATCCCATCCCTGGTGATCGAGAACGTCGCAGGCGTCGCCACATGGTCAGGCGCCACCTAGGCCAGATCCTCCGCCCCCTCAAAGCGCGCCGGCATCGCGGAGCGCCTTCGACAGGGCGTCGGCTTCCCGGGCAGCCTCGACGGCCTGCGGACGCGACCAGACGACGCGGGTCCGGCCCATCAGGCGTTCGGCCAGCGCCCAGCCCTGGGCAATCAGGTGTAAGCGCGACGTTGCGGCCCTATGCTGCGAGGCTTGACGGCTGGTTGAAGCGCCATGGCATGAGGTCTTCGATACCGCTTTGTGGGTGACCGTCGAGGATGGCGCGCAGTGTGGCGGCGAGATAGTCGACCGGGTTCACGTCGGACATCTTGCAGGTAGCGACCAGCGAGGCGAGCATAGCCCAGTTTTCGGCGCCGACTTCATTCCCGGCGAAGAGTGCATTTTTTCTTGTCAGGGCAATCGGCCTGATCTGGTTCTCGACCGGGTTGGTGTCGAGTTCCAGCATGCCGTGCTCGAGGAAGCGGATCAGTCCGGGCCAGTGCGCGAGGGAGTAGCGGATGTCTTCGGCAAGCTGGGATTTCTGCGGTATGCGCGAGAGTTGGGCTTCCAGCCAGGGTTTCAGCGCCGCGATGATCGGGGCCGAATGCTCACGCCGGGCAGCAAGGCGCATAGCGGCCTCCTTGCTCCGCACGGACTTCTCGATCTGATAAAGCAGCGCGATCTGGCGCAGCATTTCCTCGGCAATGGGTGAACCATCGCTCTCGAAGCGCTTTACGAAGCGGCGGCGGACATGGGTCCAGCAATAGACCAGTTGCCACGGGCCATTGTCGCGCGCGATCTCGGTCATCGCGTTGTAGGACTGGTAGGCGTCGCATTGCAGGAAGCGGCCGTGGTATCCGGCGAGGAAGTTCAGCGGATGCGCCTTACCCCGGCCAGGGGCATAGTGGAAGAGCACGATGGGTGGGCCAGCCCCGCCATGGCCGCGATCATCGGATACGACGGCCCAGAAGAATCCGCTCTTGGTGCGTTTCAGGCCCGGTTCCAGCACCGGCGCGCGGGTTTCATCCACGAAGATGCGGTCTGCGCCACGCAGATGGGCACGCATCTGGTTGATGACGGGCATCAGGTGGAAACAGGCGCGCCCGACCCAGTTGCCGAGTGTGCCGCGGTCCAGATCGATCCCTTGCCGCTTGAAGATCTCGGCCTGCCGATAAAACGGCAGGTGGTCACCGAACTTCGAGACGATAATCCAGGCGATGAAGAGTTCCGTGGGCAGCCCGCCGGGCACGACATGCTCGGGGGCATGGGCCTGCGCGACAGCTTGCGAGCAACGGCGGCAGGCGTATTTCGGGCGCCGCGTGACCAGCACCCGGAACTGGGCGGGGATCACGTCGAGACGTTCGGACACGTCTTCCCCGATCCTGGACATCTCGCCGCAACCGCAGGGACAGAGCGTGCTGGCAGGCTCGATCACGCGCTCAACCCGAGGCAGATGGGACGGCAGATGCCCGCGGTTGCGCTTGGGCTTGCGGGGTGTTTCCCCGCGCGCCCGCTGCATCGCCGCTTCGGCCTTTTCTTGTGCTGCCTCGAGCACACCTTGAGCAAATTCGGCATCTTCCAGGGGCAGGTTGAACTGGTCGGGCGAGAGCTTTTCGGAGCGCTTGCCGAATTTCTCGCGCTGCGCCGCGTGCAGGATATCCTGCAGCCGCCGATTGGCCTCTTGCGTCTCGGCCAGCGTCGCCTCCACCTCGGCGAGGCGGGCCTTCAGCAGGGCGTTTTCGCGCGCAAGATCAGCTGTTTCCATGGCGGGAAGTGAATCACAGGATGCCCTTGCAGGCCAGCAAAAACAGGCGTTTCGACGCAGCCTGCCAGTCACCCCGCCGCCAGCGGGCGCCGCGCCCGTTCGGGTCGGACCAGCCGCCAATCCACGCCCTCAAACAGCGCTGCAAACTGCGCTCCGGACATGCGCATGACCCCGTCGCGCACCTGTGGCCAGACGAACTTGCCGCCCTCGAGCCGCTTGTGAACCAGCACCATCCCGGTCTGATCCCAGATCAAGAGCTTGATCCGATCCGCCCGCTTCGCTCGGAACACAAAGGCGGCTCCGCAGAACGGGTCCATCCCGAACATCTCCTGCACCGCCAGTGCCAGACCGTCGATCCCCTTGCGAAAGTCGACAGGCCGGGTCGCCACGAAGACCTTCACCGGGCCGCCCTGGCCGAACATCACGACGCCGCTGCCCGTGCCGCGCGGATTGCCCGGGTCAGTTGGCCCTCGTCGACACCAGGACCCGCGCGGATGACGATGTCGCCCACCACGATTTCGAGATCAGACCCGGGGACGGCCGCCGAAGCCTCAGTCGCGCTGTCATCAACCACCAGTTCCGCGAAGAACGGCAAGGCCGCCACGCTTTCGGGCACCACCAAATTACCTTTGCGTATCTGCTTGCGCCAATCGTAAATCTGCCAGCGGGTCGTGCCGTGCTTGCGCGCAGTATCTGCGACCGTCACCCCGGGCATCATGCTCTCCGCCGCGATCCGCGCCCGCTCTGCCTTCGTCCGCCGCCGACGACCGCTTGGCCCCCCGATCACCTCAAGCCGCGAGACCCCGACGCCTATAGAGCCGTCCAATTGGACGCCCATTTTGCCGTCTCTCTCCAAATCCAAAACCTCCGCCGCACATGTGCGTGGAGAATGAAGGCATCAACTCAAAAATGGCAGGAGGGGATCGGCGTCGCGCTTACGCTTGAACGCATGCTGCAGATACATCAGCCCGGCGATCAGACGCGGAGAAGTCGCCGGGCGCCCCGTCGCCGAGGGGAAGAACCCGGCCCATTCCCGCTCGAAGAACTCCCAGTCGATCAGCGCCGCGAGCTGCACCAATTCGTGGCGCAGATCGATCATATCCACCAGCCTGGGGCGCAGAAGATCATCCTGTTCGGCGGTCCGGGAATGGGGCTTCATTGGCGATCACAAATTGCAGGGTTTCTGCGTCAAGATTACAAAATCCTGCAAGAAAACACCAACAAAACCAACAGATCATCCCACAATATCAAACCGTTCCAGCTTGTTCAGAACAGACGAAATAGTTCCAGCATTCGGTTGGGTCGAACATGTCGCAGACCTTTCCGATGGCGTCGAAGACTTGGATAAAGCTGCGCGCTGCGATGCGTCTGAGATGCGCCTTGAGCTTTGCAAATGCCATTTCGATGGGGTTCAGGTCAGGCGAATACGGCGGCAGGTACCCTTCTCTACACCGGTATGGGATGTGGCTTCGCAAAGTGACACGCTGCCTGCTGCGGGCCTGCGACGGTTGCCAACGCAGGCCTTTCCATTCGACACCTTTCCTGCGCGATGGGACAGCGCGTATGAAAGCTGCAACCAGAGGGGATCTTCGTCGGGCTGGGTACGTCTCCGCCGAGGATCAGCCGCTTGCGGCGCTTTATCCGGCCGATTTCCGGCGCGGCAGACAGCAGCGCCTGTGTATATGGATGCTGCGGCGCCTCGTAGATCTGCTCTTTCGGGCCGATTTCGACGATGCGCCCCAGATACATTACCGCCACGCGGTCGGCGATATGACGCACCACGGCCAGGTCATGGGCGATGAACAGGGATGCAAAGCCCTTTTCGACCTGCAGATCCTGCATCAGATTGATGATCTGCGCCTGAATAGACACATCCAGCGCCGATACGGGCTCATCCGCCACGATGAAACGCGGCGATACCGAGATGGCGCGGGCGATGCAGATCCGCTGGCGCTGCCCACCCGAGAACTGCCGCGGATTGCGATCCATGACTGATGTCGGCAAGCCGACCTGACGCAGAAGCTCTGCGACCTTTTCGCGCCGGTCGCGCTTGCCGGTGACAGTGCCGAAGACCTCCATCGGTTCGGCGATGATCTGCGCGATCGTCCGGCGCGGCGACAGCGAGCCATAGGGGTCCTGAAACACCATCTGCGCATGGCGGCGGAACTGACGCATCTGCCTGCGCGACAGGCCGGTGATCTCGGTATCGTCCAGCCAGATTTTTCCCTCGCTTGGTTCGATCAGACGAAGAAGCAAGCGGCCAAGGGTGGATTTCCCGCAGCCGGATTCGCCCACAACGGCCAGCGTTTCGCCGGCCTTCATCGTCAGATCAATGCCGTCAACCGCCCTTACGGCAGCACCTTTTCGGCCCAGCAGGCCACCGTTGCTTTCAAAGGTCTTGGCCAGACCTTCAACCCTGAGAGTGTCCGCGGTCATGCGATTGTCTCCGTTTTCATTGGGGCGTCTGCGGTGACCCAGCAGGCTGCCCGCTGATCCGGGCCACGCGGGGTTAGATCCGGCATTTCCCGTGTGCAGATATCGCGTTTCAGGTCGCAACGCGGCGCAAAGGGGCAGCCTGCCTTGATGGTGCCTGGTGGCGGAACAGAGCCCGGTATCTGATAAAGCCGTCGCTCGCTGGCTTCCAGTGAAGGCACCGCGCGCAGAAGACCCCGGGTATAGGGATGCTGCGGATTGTCGAACAGATCGTCGACTGTCGCAGTCTCGACCACATGGCCCGCATACATGACCACGATTCGGTCGCAAAGCTCTGAGATCACACCGAGATCATGCGATATCATCAGCACCGCCGTGCCCAGCCGCTGCCGCACTTCACGCAGCAGATCGAGGACCTGCGCCTGAATTGTCACGTCCAGCGCGGTGGTCGGTTCATCTGCGATCAGCAAGCGCGGGTTGCAGGCGACGGCGATGGCGATCATGACCCGCTGGCGCATCCCCCCGGACATCTGGTGCGGATAGGCCTTCAACCGGGCCTCGGGATCAGGAATGCCCACAAGGCGCAACAGTTCGACCACGCGCGCACGCCTGTCTTCCCGCGACATTTGCTGGTGCAGCATGATTGCCTCGGCGATCTGAGCCTCGACCGTCATCACCGGATTCAGCGAACTCATCGGTTCCTGAAAGATCATGGCGATGTCGCGACCACGGATGTCTGGCATCCGCTCTGGTGGCAGCGCAAGCAGGTCGCCATTTCCCTCTAGTCGAATCTGGCCACTGGTCAGGCGGGCCGACGCAGGCAGAAGGCGCATCGTCGCAAGCGATGTCATCGACTTACCCGATCCGCTTTCGCCGACCAACCCGACCGCCTCGCCGGCCACGACTGACAGGCTGACGTGATTGAGCACACGCACCGGATTGCTGATCGGACCAAATTCCAGCGTCAGATCGGATATTTCAAGCAGTGGTTCAGCCATTATTTGATCTCCGGATCCAGTGCGTCGCGCACGGCGTCACCGATGGTTGAGATCGCCAGCACGACGATGGTGATCGCAAGCCCCCCGGTCAGGATCGGCCAGGGCGTGGCGAACATGTTGCCGAGGCCCTCGCGGATGATGTTGCCCCATGACGGCGCGGGCGGTTGCGTGCCGATGCCAAGGAAACTGAGCGTGGCCTCAAGCCGGATGGCCGAGGCGCTCCACAATGTCATCAGCACCACGATCGGCGCCGAGATATTGGGAACGACATGACGGAAGATGATCACCGGCGTGGAGACGCCCGAGGCGATCGCGGCCTCGATATAGGGTTCCTGCTTGACGGCCAGCGTTGATGCGCGGGCAACACGCGCGAAGCCGGGCGTGAAGGCAATGGTCAGGACGGCGACCACGTTCCAGAACCCGCCGCCAAGCGCCGCCGCCACCAGAATTGCCAGCAACAGCTCGGGAAAGGCCAGCAGCATATCAATGATGCGGGTGACGAACCGGTCGATCCAGCCGCCGAAATAACCTGCGGTGACGCCAAGGAACGTGCCCGCGATGGCCGCGAAAACCGGCGACAAGAGGCCGAATATCAGCGAATTGCGCGAACCATAGACCAATCGCGACAGCAGATCGCGACCGAACTGGTCGGTGCCCAGCAGATATTCGGACGAGGGCTTCGCGTTGATGGCGATAAAACTTTGCGACATCGGATCCTTGGGTGCGATCCATGGCGCCAGGATGGCAATGACGGCAAAGACAAGCACCGTAACCAGAGAAATGATGACGGCGGGCCGTCCGGCCACCACGTCACCCGCCAGACGGCGCAGTTTAGGGGCTTCGGGCAGCGGGATTGCTTCTGAATTGGCCATTATTGCACCCGGATTCTGGGATCGATGACGACGTAGACCAGTTCCATCAACAGGTTTACGATGACGACGGCGGCGGCGAAGACCACGACACCCGCCTGAACGATCGGATAGTCACGCTCGGTGATCGCGGTGATCAGCAGCTTGCCCAGACCGGGGCGATTGAACACCAGTTCGACCGCGACCGAACCCGACAGCGTAGAGAGGATCGACAGGCCCAGCCCGGTCGAGAGCGGCAGCAGGGCATTGCGCAGCGCGTGGCGATAGATCACCCGGTTTTCTCGGGCGCCCTTCGCACGGGCCGTGCGCACGAAGTCGCGGCCCAGCACCTCAAGCAGCGCGGTGCGGGTCAGGCGGCCAAGAAAGGCGACCTTCAAGAGTGCCAGCGTCAGAGCGGGAAGGACCAGGTGATGCATCCGGTCGGCGAAACCGTCACCGGCCCCGCTGATGGGAAACCAACCCAGCGACAGCGAGAAGACGATCAGCAGCACCGCGCCAAGATAGAAATCCGGGATCGCATAGCCCAGCAGGGAAAACACCCGAAATCCCGCATCGAGCGCGCGGTTGCGATTGAGCGCAGCCATGACGCCCAGGGGAATACCGCCCATGATGCCCAGAAGAACCGCTGCGATGGTTAGTTCGACCGTATAGCCAAGGTTCGAGAGCAGCAGTTGGGCCACCCGTTCGCCCGACATCAGCGACGTGCCGAAATCGAAGGTCAGCATATCACGCATGAAATGCAGATATTGCAGCCACAACGGATCGTTCAGGCCAAAGCGTTCGCGGAATTGCGCGATGGCCTCGGGCTGGGCGCCATCACCAAGCGCGGCCAGCGCCGGATCACCGGGCAGAACGCGCATGGCCAGAAAGACCAGCGTCAGGACCAACAGCATGGTCGGCACGGCATCAAACAGCCGTGTCAGAATATAGCGTGCCATATAACCTCCGGTCGCGCTCAGGCGCGCTGCGCCAAATCCAGGCGCCAGCGCGCATAACCGCTTTCGACCTCATAGCCGAGATCGACTTCGGGATTGCGGACGATCGCATAGCCAAGGTTGCCGATCCCCATCAGGGGCAGGTCCTCTTGCACCTTCTTCTCGATCTCACGTCCGATCGACGAATATTCTTCGATGGTGGTGGCCTGTCGCATCGTCTCTATCTGATCATCGACGCCGGGCATGGCGATGCCGTAATGGCTGAAGTTGTCGCCGCCGGTTCCGTCGGATTTCACCACCGCCGCGCTGGACAGATAGCGTGACATGTATTCCAGCGGCACCGGGGGAAGACTTTGCGAATACAGCACCAGCGAGTTCGCATCCTGCCGATTGGCGCCATGGAAGGCCGCATGATCCATGATGTTCAGGTTCATGTTGATGCCGGCCGGGCGCATCAGCTCTTGCAGGATCAGCATGATCGAGCGGTAATCCTCGCGCTGGCTGATGCCGGCGGTGAAACTCAGGCCGTTGCCGTGACCAGCCTCGGTCAGCAATTCGCGGGCGCGATCGGGATCGTAATCATAGCGCAAATCGTCGGACAGGTCTTCCGCGGACCAGCCAGAGGGATATTCGGGCGGTGAAAGTGTCCATGTCTGCGCGCCGAACGGAGCCAGCGCCTGGGCGACCACCGCACTGTCGATCGCGGTGGCGACCGCCTTGCGCACCAAAGGATTGTCGAAAGGTGCTTTGGTCAGGTTGAAGAAAAGGGTGTTGAAGGACCCCGGCTGCGTTTGATCGACTATCAGCGCGTCGTTCTGCTGCCGGATCTGCTGCACCCATCCGGGCGCGCGCACCGCCTCGATCATGTCCACGTCGCCCGACATCATTGAAAGCGTGCGCGAGGTCGTATCCGAGGTATAAAGGAAGTCGATCCGAGCGGTCTTCGGGGTCTCTCCCCAATATCCGTCGAAACGCAGGGTGTTGACGCCGCTGCTCGACAGGCGCTCGACCGCATAGGGGCCGGTGCCGACGGGCTCCTTGCCGAAATTCTCGCCCTTCTCCTCGACCGCGTTCTTGCATACGATCTGCGACGTCGGGATCGAGATCACGCCCCCGAGGAAAAACGGATCCGGTCCATTCAGCGTAAATGTCACCTCATCGGGACCCGAGGCCACGATGCTCTGCACATTGGCGTAGGATGCCGTGGCGATCCCCTCACGCTTGGCGCGCTCGAATGAAAATACGACATCTTCGGCGGTCAGCGTACCATAATCGCCATGAAACGGGACATCCTTGCGCAGCTTGAAGGTCCATGTTCTGGCGTCGTCGGACTTGTCCCAGGATTCGGCAAGCATCGGGCGATACTCGTCGTCCTGCGTCGCGAATTTCCCGTTCGGAGGGGAAACAAGGTGTTCATACACCTGAAGATTGACCCAGTTGTCGGCCCCGAGCGTGCTGAAAATCGGGTCGATCACACGCGGCGACGTGGCGGCAAGCGCGATACGGATCGGACGGTCCGATCCCTGCGCGCGCAGCAGCCCCGGACTGGCAAAACTTGCCGCCGCCGCAGCGACGGACATGTGCAGGATTCTGCGACGATTGATCAGCATATATTCCTCCCTTGCTACCCCTTCGGGGCTGATTCCATCTGGCCGGATCTCTCCTGTGATCGCGAACCGATGGGTATTGGCTAACGTCTGCCGGTGAAACGCTTCCTTGATTCCACGACATGCCGTCGCATCGCCTCCTCTGCGGCGGCGCGGTCGCGGGCGACAATGGCTGCGACGATGGCTGCATGTTCATCATTCGCCTCGGCCGTTACGCTGGCGAGATAGAACAGCCGGAACAGATGCACATGCGTGTAAAGACGGGACAGGGCATCGCGCACCAGTTCATTGCCGCTGCCTTGCGCGATCAGGTCGTGGAACTGCCCGTCCGCCGCGGCGAACTCGCCATAGCTCTCCTTGCCGTCTGGGTGAATTTCGTCCATGCGGGCATCCAGCGCCACCAATCGCGCGATGTCCTCATCATCCATATTCATCGCAGCGCGTCCCGCCGCATAGGGCTCCAGCAGCAGGCGCAGATCATAAAGCTGCTCCAGCCGCTGCTCATCAATCTGGGACGCGGCGCTGTAGCCGATCAGGTGGGTCTTGACCACCAGTCCCTGCGCCTCCAGCCGTGACAGCGCCTCGCGGATCGGGGTCTGCGACACGCCAAGTTCCCGAACGAGATTGTCTACCGAAATCCGCGCGCCGGGCGGAATTTCCAGCGCCATGAGCTGTGCATAAAGGGCTTCATACACTTCATCCCCCAGCCTGCCGGGGCGCTGGATCGAGCGTCCTTTCTGCCGGGACTGATCCTTGGTGCGACTTGTCATCGTTCTGTCCGTTCGGTGTGCCTTGACGATTCGGTAATAGCAATTTACCCATGACCTCGCAATCAAATATCCGATCGGATCGGAAACATGACATGAAAATCAATGTAAAACAGCTGGAACGCACAGCGATGACGGCGCTGTCAAAGCTGACCTCTCAGGAAAACGCCGCCCAACAGGTTGATCTGCTGCTGGAGGCAGACCTGCGCGGCGTCGCCTCGCACGGGATGCTGCGACTGCCGCGAATCATCCGTCGCATCCGCAATGGCGCGGCCGATCCCGCGCAAACGGGCCAGCACGCCTGGCGCGGCAGTGCATTGTTGCAGGTGGAGGGATGTGATGGCCTTGGCCCGGTCGTGGCCAACGCAGCGATCGGCGCGCTGGAAAGCCGGATTTCCGAAACCGGGGTCGCAGTGGCCGCCATTCGCAACTCGAACCATTTGGGGATGCTGGGCTATTACGCAGAACGCGCGGCGCTGAAGGGTCTGACCATGATCGCGCTGACCACAAGCGAGGCGCTGGTTCACCCCTGGGGCGGACGACGCGCGATGATCGGCACCAATCCCATCGCCATCGGTCTGCCCGCGGGCCAGAAGGGCCAGGCCGATGTATTCATGATGGACGCGGCGACCAGCCTTGTTTCCATGGGTGAAATCCACGATCATGCCAATCGCGATCTGCCCATTCCCGAGGATTGGGCGCTGGATGCCGAGGGCCGCCCGACCACCGACGCCAGCGCCGCCAAGGCGGGCGCCATCGCGCCTTTCGGAAAGGCCAAGGGCTATGCTCTGGGACTGGCGTTCGAACTGTTGGTGACAAGCCTTTCCCGTGCTGCCATCGGGCGGGACGTGTCAGGCACGCTGGACGATACAGCCACATGCAACAAGGGCGATCTGTTCATCCTGATCGACGGGCCGGGCCATGACCTTCGACCCTATCTTCAGGCATTGCGGGAGGAGGCGCCCGCGGAAGGTTTCACTCAGGTGACGATCCCTGGCGAACGGGGCCGGGCAGCGCGCGACCAGCGTCTGCGCGACGGGGTTGATCTGCCCGAGCCGCTTTGGCGGGAAATATGCGATCTCGCCCGCTAGCGGCAGGATAATTGGGAGGACAGGAATGGATTTCATGAATTTGGGCGTCATGCGCGCGCCGCGACATCTGGTCTTTGGCGCGGGTCAGCGCGGCTCGCTGCCGCGTTACGCCAGTGCATTCGGCACGCGCGCACTGATCGTCACCGATGTCCGCATGGCGCAAGACGAAAGCTTTCTGCAGATGCGGCAGGCCCTGGAGGCGCAGGGCATCGCCACGCAGGTCTTCGACGGCGTGGCCGCGGAATTGCCGTTGTCGTGCATCGAAACCGGGGCCGAGGCCGGACGAATGGCCGACGCGCAGATGATCATCGGCATCGGCGGCGGCAGTTGTCTGGATGCAGCCAAGGTCATCGGCGCCCTACTGACGCATGGCGGGGCGCCGCAGGACTATTACGGCGAATACAAGGTCCCCGGTCCGATCGTGCCGCTGATCCTGTTGCCCACCACTTCGGGGACGGGATCCGAGGTGACCCCGGTTGCCGTGCTGGACGATCCGCAGCGTGCCATGAAGATCGGCATTGCCAGCCCGTATCTGATCCCCGAGATCGCGATCTGCGACCCGGAACTGACGATCAGCTGCCCGCCGGGTCTGACCGCGGCCTCGGGCGCAGACGCCATGACACATGCGATCGAGTCGTTCACGACCCTGCGCCGCGCCCCCGAGCCCGGCCTGTCGCTGGATCACGTCTTTATCGGCAAGAATGCCATCAGCGACAGTCTGGGACTCGAGGCGATCCGCCTGATCGCCGCCAATCTGGCCCGCTGTGTCAGTCACGGAGACGATCTGGAGGCGCGCAGCGCGATGATGCTTGGCTCGACCCTGGCCGGGCTGGCCTTTGGTGTGGCCGGAACCGCCGCGGCCCATGCGATCCAGTATCCGGTCGGTGCCATGACGCATACCGCGCATGGGCTCGGGGTCGCCACCTTGATGCCCTATGTCATGGCATGGAACCGCCCGAACTGCGAGGCCGAATTCGCCCGGATCGGCGCGGCAATGGGCCTTTCGGCGACCGGCGACCAGACCCGGCAGGCCGAGGCTGCGATTTCCGCCATCGCCGCGCTTTTCGCGCAGGTGGGCATTCCTGCCACCATCGCCGAGCTTGGCGTTCCCGAGGACCGGCTGGACGAAATCGGCCAACTGGCGCTCAGCGCCGAGCGGCTGATCAAGAATAACCCGCGTATGCTTGACGCCGAAGGCATGAAGCGGATCGTCCGGGCCGCGCATTCGGGCGATCTCGACCTTCTGACCGCCACATCGCCCCGAAAGGCTGCACTACAATGAGCTATCACGATACCATCTCGCATGAACTCGGCTTTGACCCGCAGGCGCTGCGCGGCGATTTATGGATCGACGGCCGCTGGCGAAAAGGTCGCGGCGGCGATCCGATCCCGGTCATCGACCCCTCGACCGGGAACACGATCACGCAGATCGAAAACGCCAGCATCGACGACGCCATGGATGCCGTCGCCGCCGCCGAGGCCGCGCTGCCCGGCTGGACCGCGACCCCGCCCCGCATGAAATCCGAAATCCTGCGCCGCTGCTATGATCTGATGATCCAGCGCAAGGATATGCTGGCCCGGCTGATCAGCCTGGAAAATGGCAAGGCGCTGCCAGACGCGCAGGGCGAGGTGCTGTATGCTGCCGAATTCTTCCGCTGGTTCGCCGAAGAGGCGGTGCGGCTGAACGGTGAGCTGTATACTGCGCCGTCGGGCGCGAACCGCATCATCGTCACCCATCGCCCGATCGGGGTCGCGGTGATGGTCACGCCCTGGAACTTCCCTGCCGCCATGGCCACCCGCAAGATCGCGCCCGCGCTGGCGGCGGGCTGCACCTGCGTGCTGAAGCCCGCGACCGAGACCCCGCTGACCGCCTATGCCCTGGCCGAGATCTATGCCGAGGCCGGGGTGCCGGCGGGCGTGGTCAACGTGCTGACCACCAGCCGCTCGGGCGCGACGGTCAGCGCGATGCTGCACGATCCGCGCGTCCGCAAGCTCAGCTTCACCGGCTCGACCGAGGTGGGGCGCAGGCTTCTGCACGAGGCGGCGGATACGGTCATTTCCTGCTCGATGGAGCTGGGTGGCAACGCGCCCTTCATCGTCTTTGACGATGCCGATCTGGATCTGGCGATCGAGGGTGCGATGGTCGCCAAGATGCGTAATGGCGGCGAAGCCTGCACCGCGGCCAACCGTTTCCTGGTGCAGAAGGGCATCGCGCCCGCATTCGCTGAAGGGCTTGCCGCACGGATGAAGGCCATGACACTGGGGGCAGGCTATGCCGGGGAAACCCTCTGCGGTCCGCTGATCAATCGTGAGGCGCTTGATCGCATCGCGGGTCTGGTCGCCGATGCCGAAGGCCACGGCGCGAAAACCCTGACCGGCGGTCGCCCCGTTGACGGGCCGGGTTTTTACTTCCCGCCGACCGTTCTGACCGATGTGCCGCCCGAGGCAGAGATCACCGGCGAAGAGATATTCGGCCCCGTCGCAGCCCTTTCGACCTTCGAGACCGAGGAAGAGGCCATCGCCCGCGCTAATTCCACCGAATACGGGCTGATCTCTTACGTCTTCACCGCAGATCTGGCGCGCGGATTGCGGGTGTCCGAGCAACTTGACAGCGGGATGGTCGGCCTCAATCGCGGCGTGGTCTCGGACCCGGCGGCACCATTCGGCGGCACCAAGCAAAGCGGGCTTGGCCGGGAAGGCGCGCATCACGGCATCCTCGAATTCTGCGAGGTCCAGTATATCGCCGCGAACTGGTGATCGGGACCAACCACAGCATCAACGAAAGGAACGCAGCATGAAAATCGCGCAAGTCGAGGCATTGAGCGTGGCCATGGGCGACGGCACGGGCTGGATGCCCAACAGCGCCTTCGTGCGCATCACCGCCGAAGATGGCACCGTCGGCTGGGGCGAGGCCTCACCGATGCTGGGGGGCATCGCGTCCCTGGGCGTCGTCGCGCGTGACATCGCCCCATTTCTGGAAGGCAAGGAGGTGCTCGACCACGCGGTCCTGCTCGACACGCTGATGCACCGGCTGGTCAAGTTGGGGCCTGAAGGCATCGCCACGGCCGCACTGGCCGCCTGTGACATCGCCTTGTGGGACCTGAAGGGCAAACTGCTGGGCCGGCCGGTTTATAAATTACTTGGGGGGGCGTGGCGGACGCGGCTGCCCTGCTACAGCTCGATCGGTGGGAATGCCGCGCGCAGCGTGGACGAGGTGGTGCGCGAGGTCGCGCGCCGGGTCGAGGCCGAGCAGCCGGCCGCCGTCAAGATCCGCTGGGATGGCGACCGCACCCGCTGCGATGTCGATATCCTCGGCGACATCGCCAAGGCGAAGGCTGTGCGGGACCTGCTTGGCCCAGATGCGGTGATCGGGTTCGACGCCAATAACGGCTATTCAGTCGGCGGCGCCATCCGCATGGGCCGGGCGCTGGAGGATCTGGGTTATAGCTGGTTCGAGGAACCGGTGCAGCATTATCATGTCGGCGCCATGGGCGAGGTCGCGCAACGGCTGGACATCACCGTATCCGCCGGTGAGCAAACCTATACGCTTCAGGCGCTGAAGGATCTGATCCTGTCCGGCGTGCGCATGGTGCAGCCCGACATCGTGAAGATGGGCGGAATCACCGGGATGATGCAATGCGCAGCCCTGACCCATGCCCATGGGGTCGAGCTTGTGCCCCATCAGACCCAGCCCGCCGTGGGCCATTTCGCGAATATTCATGTGCTGTCCACGATCATGCACATGACCAAGCCCGTGGAACTGGCCGACAGATGGGATCGCGGGCGCCCCGTTTTCCGCAACCCTGCCGAGCCGGTCAACGGTCACTTTACCCTGAGCGACGCGCCCGGTCTCGGCATCATCGTGGACGAAGACGAACTCGCCAGTCGCGCGACAGCGATCACAGTCGCCCAGGAACAGCGCCCTCCCGCCAGCGGGCAATATTGACCTGCCTTTCTCGTTCGGCACGAAACTGGACGACAAACACGCAACGGAGATGACCGATGAGACTTTTCCGACACGGCCCGCCCGCTCTGGAACGACCGGGATTGTTCGATGGGTCGGGCGGTATGCGCGACCTCTCATCGGTCATCTCCGATTTTGACGCCGGAACACTTTCGCCGCAGGGATTGGCGCGACTGGCGGCACTTGACGCCCGAAGCCTGCCGCTGCTGCCCGAAGGCACCCGCTTCGGCGCCTGCACGGCTCACCCCGGCAAGATCATCTGCGTCGGGTTGAACTATACCAGCACGATGATCGAACTGGGCGTGCCGCACCCCGAAGCGCCCTCGATCGCGATCAAGCCAAGCTCGGCGCTGGCGGGGCCGGATGATGACATCACCCTGCCGCACGGTTCGACCGCCACCGACTGGGAGGTCGAGCTTGCCGCCGTCATCGGAACATATGCAAAGCATGTTTCGCCACAGCGGGCCTTGGGTCATGTTGCGGGATACTGCCTTGCCAATGACCTGTCGGAACGTGACCACCAACGTCACCACGGCGGCGAAAGCGTCAAGGGCCGGGGACATGATGGTTTCGCGCGGTTGGGTCCGTGGATGGTGACGGCCGACGAAATCCCTGATCCGCAAGACATCGATCTGTGGCTTGAGATCGACGGCATACGCATCCAGCAGGCATCGACCTCCGACATGCTCTGGCCGGTCGCGGAACTGATCGCGCATGTCTCGGACTATATGGCGCTGGAGCCCGGAGACGTGATCCAGACCGGAACCCCCGCCGGAATCGGCATCGCGCAGAAGCCGCCGCGCTTTCTGCGCGAAGGCAATCTGGTCAGTTTGGGCGGGACCGGGCTTGGCGAGCAGAAATGCAGGGTGGTGCGGGCATGCAACCCGGCACAGGGGAAAGATGTGCGAGAGGCCGACGACCCTATAGCCAAAAGATTGACACGAGCCGAATGGGGCAAAACCAGATAGAAACTGGGAGCACTAAACCACTACCGGTTGACGCCGGTAGAATGAGCGATATGATTTTCGGGGTCCTGAGGTACGATGTCTTAGACAGTTGTTGTTAAATACCCCCTGCCCCAGTGTGGTAACCCCAGTAGCGCTTGGGGATGGCGGGAAATTCGCACCGCTTTCTTGTCGGAAGAGCGCCCCTTCTTTATGCACGCCAAAATCCGTTCACCGGCCTCAGCCGGATGAGCATCAGGGTCCCAGCAGAAGTCGGAAGCCCTTGCACAATGGACGGTAATCACAGAAGATCAGGCAGGCTGCGGGATTAGGGTTGCGTTCGCCTCACCCAGATATCGCGCATGCAGATCATAACGCTCCACCATTTCTCGGAGGATCTGTAAAACGGTCCCTTCGACCGTCAGGCTGGCCATCGACACCGGCCGGTTGCGCTTACGGGTCAGATAGGCAGTACGGTGGAAGGTGGGGTTCTTGATCCGAATCAGCGCCAGCTTGCCCGAGGCAACCGCGACCGCGACCGCAGCGTGTGGCAGCACTGAATAGGCGCTGGCGCGGGAGACCATCTCGACGATCTGGGATAGCGAATCCATTTCGACGATGATATTCAGTTTGATCCCGTTGGCTTTGGCAAAACGCTCGATCGCACCGCGCGCACTGTGCGGCTGCCCCGGCATGACCAGCGGTAGAATGGGCAAGTCTGATGCATTGATAGAGTAGGTTCCATCACCATTTGGGGGCACCGGAATATTGTCTTCGGCCGCGACGACAAAAATTTCCTCCTCAAGTATCGCATCGCTTTGGAAGGTTGCACTTGGGGGCGGGCTGTAGACGAAGCCAAGATCAATCTGCTCCTCCTCGATCCATTCGAGGATGTGACCAGTAAGTCCTTCGGAGAGATGCAGCTTGATGCCCGGTGCTTCGAGCCGCAGCGTTTCGGCCAATGGAATACTAACCAGCATACTCAGAGACGGAGGCAATGAGATGGAAACCGTGCCCATGGCTGTGAATCGGCGTGCAAAATTGACCCACTTGGGTGGGTTATGAGCGAGTAAAATTGACCCACCTGCCACGTTAGCATCCGCGCCGAATAGCGCGGAGGAATGAGCAGGTGATATTGATGGAAAGTGTATCGAAGATCCGTCGTTGGATATTGGTTGAGGGTCGCAGTATCCGATCTGTGGCGCGGGCAACGGGTTTGTCGCGGAACACGGTGAAGAAGTATCTGAAGGACAACAGCCCGCCAAGCTATCAGCGGCAAGCGCCACCGGCCCGGCATAAGCTGTGCGATGGATTTGACACGCGGCTTCAGGAGCTTTTCGAGCAGGATCAAAAGCGCCCGCGCCGGGAGCGGCGGACAGCGCAGAAGCTTTACGAACAGCTTGTCTCGGAGGGGTATACCGGGTCCTATTCGCCGGTTCAGCGATTTATCCGAGACCTCAAGCGTGCCGACACCGGATCGGGAGATGCATTCATCCCCCTGCACTTTGCTGCCGTTGATGCGCTCCAGTTTGACTGGAGCGAAGAGCGCGTTGTCCTGGGCGGTGTTGAGCAGAAGGTGAAGGTTGCTCACTTCCGCCTGTGCCATAGTCGCAAGCCTTTTGTGGTCGCCTATCCTGGCGAGAGCCAGGAGATGGTGTTGGATGCCTTTGTTCGCGCGCTGTCCTTCTACGGCGGGGTCCCGCGACGGGTGATCATCGACAATCCCAAAACGATGGTGACCTATGTCTCCCGCTCGAGGGACCGGATATTCCATCCGCGGTTCCTGGCCTTGATGAACCATTATGTGATGGAGCCGGTTGCCTGCACCCCCGCGTCGGGTTGGGAGAAGGGGCAGGTCGAGAACCAGGTCCAGTTTTTACGAGGCCGATTGTTTGCTCCCATGCCAGCCTTTGATGATCTGGACGGGCTGAACGACTGGTTGCGCCTGCGCTGCGAGGAATTGGCAAATCGCGCCCACCCTGAACAATCGACCCGCACGATTGCAGAGGTTTTTGAAGATGAGCGCGCCGAGCTGCGCCCCCTGGGGCGGGCTTTTGACGGCTATGTGGAAAAGACGGTGCGGGTCCGTTCCACCTGCCTGGTTCAATATGCCAGCAATCGCTACAGCGTGCCGTCCCAGTTTGCCGGCCAGCATGTCTCCTTGCGCGCCTATGCGAGCCGGATCGTGCTGGTGTCGGGCCAGGATGTCATTGCCGAGCACAAGCGCCGCTTCACCCGCAATGTCAGCTATTTTGAGCCGTGGCATTTTGTCCCTCTGCTGGATCGCAAGCCCGGCGCCCTGCGCGACGGCGCCCCCTTTGTGGACTGGCAACTGCCCGATGCCATGCATCGGATCAGGGAACATTACATGGCCGGCAAAGGCGGAGATCGGGAGTTTGTCGACCTGCTTCTTCTGGCTCAGGACCACGGGATCGAGGTCGTCGAGATTGCGTGTGATCTGGCGGTGGAGCAAAATACTCTGCGCCTGCCGGCTATCGTCAATCTGATCAACCAGCTGGTCGAGCCGGTCATCACCCCCCTGGGCGAGCCCTACACCTATCCGCAGCTGACCATGCGCCCGGAAGCCGATTGCAAGCGCTATGAGACACTGTGCTCCGCCGAGGAGGCCCCCGCATGAACGCCCTCATCGATCAACTGACCGTCCTGAGGCTGCATGGAATGGCAGCTTGCGCACATGATTTGCTGTCCGCGCGCAAGCCGCCAAGTCTGACCACTGCGATAAAACAACTGATCGACGCGGAGACTGTAGAGCGCCGGGTGCGCTCCATCCAGTATCAAATGCGCATCGCGAAGTTCCCGCATCACAAGGATTTTGCCACCTTCGATTACGGCGCAGCAGCCGTCACCAAGGCCCAGATCGAACCCTTCTGCACGGGCCAGTTCACCGAGGAGGCGCACAACCTCATCCTGGTGGGCGGAACCGGGACAGGCAAAACCCATATCGCTATCGCGCTTGGAACCACATTGATCAACAACGGCAAGAAGGCCCGCTTCTTCAACGCGGTCGATCTGATCAATGCCCTGATCAAGGAACAAGCCGATGGCAATGCCGGGAAGATCATCCGGCAACTGTCGGCTCTGGATTGCGTCATCATCGACGAATTGGGCTACATCCCGTTCCCGAAATCCGGCGGCGCACTGCTGTTCCACCTGATCAGCAAGCTCTATGAGAAGACCAGCGTCATCATCACCACCAACCTGGAGTTCGGTGAATGGGTCGCTGTCTTCGGCGATGCCAAGATGACAACCGCGCTCTTGGATCGCGTCACGCACCACTGCGCCATCATCGAAACTGGCAACAGGTCATACCGCTTCGCGCAGAGCAAACGCCGCACAGAAAAATAACCGCGACGCAGACAAAGCCCCCAGACGGACTCGCTATATGAGGGCGGCCCGCCTGGGGGCTTTGCCATCCGAAAGGCGGGTCAAAATCAAATGCTGAAGCCGGGTCAGTTTTGAACGCTCATTGACAGGCGCGATCAGGCCCGGATCGAGGCGGCCTCCTTCGCCGCCGGAACAATCCGCGCTGCCGGCGGTTCACCCTGAGCCCATTGGCAGGGAGGCAATCATGGCGCCCAGAGCGAACTGGAAGGGAGTCCTGAAGATCGGCGAGGTCGGCTGTCCGGTTGCGCTTTATACCGCAGCCTCGACCTCGGATCGCATCGTCTTTCATACGCTGAACCGCAAGACCGGCCACCGGGTGCGCCGTCAACTCGTGGACAATGAGACGGGAAAGCCGGTCGGGCGCGACGATCAGGTCAAGGGATATGAGACCAGCGCAGGGGAATATGTGGTGCTGCAACCCGAGGAAATCGCCTCGGCCGTGCCCGACAGCGACAAGGTGCTGGTAGTCTCGGCCTTCATCGGTTGCGTCGATATCGACACCGTCTATTTCGACAGGCCCTATTATCTTGCCCCGTCGGATCCCACGGGGCAAGAGGCCTTTGCCCTGATCCGCGAGGCGATGCGTGCGCGAAAGGTGGCGGCGCTGGCCCGGACGGTCCTGTTCCGTCGCGTCCGGAGCGTGTTGATCCGCGCGCACGGCGCGGGGCTGATCGCGACGACGCTGAATTTCGACCATCAGGTGCGTTCGGCGACCGAGGCTTTCGATGATATCCCCGATGTGAAGATCAAGGGCGAGATGCTGGATCTGGCCAAGCATATCATTGGCACGAAAATGGGTGAATTCGATCCGAATGATTTCGACGACCGCTATGATGCTGCGCTGGCCGATCTGGTCAGAGCCAAGCTGGAAGGCCGCAAGATCACCCCGGTGAAGGTGCAAAAACGCGGCAAGGTGGTCGATCTGATGGAAGCCCTGCGTGAAAGCGCGGGGGTAACTGACAAGAAGCCGCGCAAATCACGGTCGGAAAGCAAGGCAAAACCGGCCACCAGCCGCAAGAAGGCAGGCTGACCATGGCGGCACTGGAAACCTATCGCAAGAAGCGGGACTTCAAGGCCACGTCCGAGCCTCGCGGGCGGAAATCCCACAAGAAAGGCAACTCCTTCGTCATTCAGAAACATGCGGCGACACGGCTGCATTACGATCTGCGGCTGGAGATGGATGGCGTGCTGAAAAGCTGGGCCGTCACCAAGGGGCCAAGCCTGAACCCCGATGACAAACGCCTTGCGATCCATGTCGAAGATCATCCGTTGGACTATGGCGGCTTCGAGGGTACGATTCCAAAGGGGCAGTATGGTGCAGGTGCGGTGATTGTCTGGGATCGCGGCAGCTGGAACACCGTGGCCGATCCCGATCGGGGCTATGCGAAGGAGGGAAAGGGCCTGAAAGACAACCTTCTCCAATTGTAACGCATTGATTGTATTATATTTTGTTGAACACGATCTCAGATCGTGCTTGGAAAGCATTGGTTTGGCGCATTGTTATGCCGTCAGGTGTCAGCGGAGGTTGACGTCCACACCGTCCCTGGGGCCCGAATGCGCTCGGCGCTGTCGTCTATAATGAGGGACGATCAGTCTGCCGTTCTGCACGCAAAAATTGATCTGCTGCGAGGTTATGTGCGTAAAGCAAAGAAGATGGCCCGAATAGCAGAAGGTTCGCCCTATCTGCGGCGGCTGGACGACAACTGGCAGCTCAAGAATTTCAAGGGACTCCCCATGCTTCAAGTCGCGCTTCTCTATACTGCAACCGCCGCGGTGTTTCTCGCTCTGGATGCGATAGGGATCCGGTTTCTCATCCGGCCGGTGTTCGAGCGCAATGTCGGCCATCTTCTTGCCGATCCGCTGCGGCTTGGTCCGGCAGCGCTGTTCTATCTGGGATATATCGCCGGGCTTGTGTGGCTGGTTTCCTGGCCCGCGCTGAAGGGCAACGATCCCCTGCAGGCGTTGATCGGAGGCATGGTCATCGGGCTGATGTGTTATGGTACCTATGAGATGACCAATTACGCCACGCTCGCCGACTGGTCGTGGGAGCAGGTCATCATCGATGGATTGTGGGGCATGCTGCTGACCGGATTTTCAGCCTGGATTGGCGTTCTGGCACTTTCGGGGCGATTTAACTGAACGATCAGCCCAAGCGTCGCAACAGGCGCAGCGAGAGCGCATAAGGCAAGGCCCGCACCAGCTTCATCACCCAGGTGAAGCGGCGCGGGAAATGGATCTCGAATCCCCGCCGCTGCATCCCGCGCAGCACCGCCTCTGCCGCCTGCTCGGGAGTGATGATTGCGGGCATGGCAAAGTCGTTTCTTGCTGTCAATCTGGTCTGGACGAAGCCAGGACAGACCAGCCGCACGTCCACGCGCGGTGCTAGTTCGACCGCAAGCGTTTCGGCCAGGTTGTTCACCGCAGCCTTGGTCGCTGAATAAGGCTGCCCCCCCGGCAGACCGATATAGCCCGCAACCGAGCCGAACAGCACCAACTGTCCACCGTCGCGCAGCAGCGGGGGGCATTGGCGGGCGACCTCGATCATGCCCAGGATGTTGACCCGCACCATCGCCTCGGCTTGGGCGGGGTCGATGTCGGCGACGCGACCGGGATCATAAAGCGCGGCGGTGCAGATGATCGCATCGAGCGGCGCCTCAAGCGCAAGCCGCTTCACCACCGCTGCCAGCGTTTCGGGTTGTCCCAGATCCAGCGGCAGGGCCTGCGCACCGCCGCATTCCGTGGCCAGCACCTCCAGCGCGTCACCATCGCGGGCGGAAAGGATCAGCTGCGCACCTTGCCCGGCCAGCGCCCGGGCAAGTGCAGCGCCGATCCCGGCGCTGGCACCAATGATCCAGATGCGGCGGCCTGCATGGCCCATCCTTCAAATCCGGAAGATCGGCTGCAACAGCCGCGGGATCAGCGCGCGAAAGCGCAGGGGCGCATCTGTTGCCGCCAGGCAGATGCAAGGCTCGCCTGGGCCGGCCACGGGTTGGTGGTCGATCTCGTCATGCGCCACTTCTACGTCGCCGCGATGAAATGCGCCCGCACTGTCGGAAAAGCTGCCCTGCAGCACCAGCGTCAATTCCTGCCCGCTATGCCCGTGTTCGGGCACGGCCTTGCCCGGCGGGATATACAACAACCGCAGCGAGCCTTCACGATCGGTGGTCAGGATCTGCTGGCGGATGCCACCGCCCATCATGCGCCAGTGCGGCGGCCTTCCGCCCAATTCGTGCATCACAGCCGAGGGAAACGGGCCAGAGGCGCGCGGGGGCGGTTTCGGCGCCGGTGCGTCCAGTGCCGCCATCATACGGTCGCGTGCATCGGCGCGCAGGTTTGCACCCTCTGCACCCAGCAAAAACGCGCCGCCGATCATGTCTGCCGCCTCGTGGCGGGCGCGGCATTGGTCGCAAAGTGACAGATGCGCAGCCACGACCACGCCGAAGGCATGTGGCAAGGTTCCAGCGCGATACGCGTCAAGCATGTCGTCGGGGATGTGGTGGCGGATGGCGGTCATGGTGCTATCTTCTTCAGCTCGTGCCGGAGGCGTTCAAGGCCAAGGCGGATGCGGGACTTGATGGTGCCAAGCGGCAAGCCCGTCATTTCACTGATACGGCTATGGGGAACGTCATCGAAATAGGCGGCGCGCAGCGCCTCGACCTGTTCGGGAGCGAGTCGCGCAAGTGCCTCGGCCAGGTGGCGCGCCTCCTGCTGCAGAGCGATGATCTGGTCTGCGTCGGGTTCCAGGCTCTCAAGCTCGGGCATCTCGTCGGGTTGTGCCAGCGGGCGGCGGCGCGCCATGTCGATGCGCCGGTTCCGGGCAATGCCATAGATCCAACCGGCCGCGTCGGCGCGATGCGGGTCAAACTGCCCTGCCTTGTGCCAGACCGCAAGCATCACATCCTGCACCACATCCTCGGCAGTGCCGTCGCGCAGCCCGCCGCGCAGCATCATCGCCTTGATCCTTGGGGCAAAATGGTCAAAGAGCCGTCCGAACGCCGCGCGGTCACGGCTGTCGCGGACAGCGATCAAATCTCGACTCAACTCGGAAAGATCACCCATCGGCTGCTGACTCACCACTGTGGCACCCACGGCACCGCTATCGACCAGTGGCGGTGCCATCGGACTGAGCGTTCTATAAGTGCAAGGCTCGACAGGTGCAAATGCAGTGTTCATGCCATGCAATACGGGTGACAAGGCGTAGCAGATCATTCTTACGGCAATTTTTCGGTTTGATTGATCCAAGGCCAGGTTCCACGCGTAAGCTTGTCGAAGAGTTAGTGGAGTCCAGATGCCTTTTGACATCACCAACGGCGCGCCGCAGCGAATTGCCATCGTCGGCGGGGGCATATCGGGCCTGGCTTGCGCATGGGTTCTGTCGCGCCACCATCATGTTACGTTATACGAAGAAGCGATCCGGCTTGGCGGCCACGCGCGCACGGTCCTTGCCGGCAAGCGGGGCGATCAGCCGGTCGATACCGGGTTCATCGTGTTCAACCATGTCAATTACCCGCATCTGACGGCGATGTTTCGCGACCTTGACGTGCCAATCGCCAAAAGCGACATGAGCTTTGGCGTCTCGCTGGACGCTGGCGGGGTGGAATATGCGCTGCGGTCCGGCAATGCGCTGTTCGGCCAGCGCCGCAACATCGTGGACCCGCGCTTTCACCTGATGATCCGCGACATCCTGCGCTTCAATGCCGGGGCCGAGGCCGAAGTGGCGGCAGCGCCCGAGATGACCATCGCCGCCCTGATCGCGCGGATGCGTCTGGGTGCACGATTTCGCGACCATTACCTTTATCCGTTCTGCGGGGCGATCTGGTCCACGCCCGATCACGACATCGGGGCCTTCCCGGCCCGTGCGATGGTGCGGTTCATGCGCAACCACGGGCTATTGTCGCGCGGCCAGCATCACCCGTGGTGGACGGTGGACGGCGGCTCGATCTCCTATGTCGAGCGCCTGTTGGCGGCGCTGGTGCAGGCCGGAGTCGATCTGCGCCCCGGCACTTCCGTGGGGGCGGTCACGCGCAGCGGCGAGACCGTAACCCTGCGCGCCAAAGGGGCAGAGGCCGAAAGTTTCGATCATGTCATCCTTGCAACCCATGCCGATCAGGCGCTCGCGATGCTGAGTGATGCTGACGGGACCGAACAGGCCGCCCTTTCGGCAATCCGGTTCCAGCCCAACCACGCTGTCCTTCACGCAGACCCATCCGTGATGCCGCGCCGCCGTAGATGTTGGAGTTCATGGGTCAGCCGGGGCGATACCGGGCGAGCGGGTGTGGCCGTCACCTATTGGATGAACAGGCTGCAGAATATCCCGGACGACGATCCGCTGTTTGTCACGCTGAACGCGGGTGACGGGATCGACCCGCGTTTGATCTACGATCAGGTAACCTTCCGTCATCCGATCTTTGATCTTACGGCGTTGGACGCACAGGCGCGGATTGCCGCGATGCAGGGCAATCGCAACACCTGGTTTGCTGGAGCATGGCTGCGCAACGGCTTTCACGAAGACGGCTTTGCCAGCGCCATGCGCATCGCGCGGCGGTTGCTGCCTGTGGCGGTGCTGCCATGACCCTCGCCGCGCGGCTTGAGGCGGGTGAGGTGCTGGCGATGCCCGCGCTGGTGACCCATGCCCGGCGCGGTGCCCTGCGCCACACATTCCGTACCCATGCCGATCATCTGCTGCTGGCGCCTGAACATTTTCACCCGCCCCGGCTGATGGGGCATAACAGGTTTGGCCTGATCGCCTTTTACGACTCCGACCACGGCGGCCCGCGTGGCGCGGGCACCGGCGCCCACTGGGCCTGGGCGCAGTTCGGCGCGGCCGGGATCGCCCGCCGTCCGGGGCTGGTGCTGGTGCTGGTGACGCAGCCACGTTTCTTGGGCTACTGGTTCAACCCAGTCAGCTTCTGGATGCTGATCCAGGGCGACGCGCTGATCGCCGCGATTGCCGAGGTCAACAACACCTTCGGCCAACGCCACAGTTATCTGCTGGCCCGCCCCGACCTTGCGCCGATTACCGCTGAAACGGAACTGACCGCGCGCAAGGTGTTTCACGTCTCGCCCTTTCAGGACGTGGCGGGGGAGTATCATTTCCGCTTTGCCCTGCACCCCGACCGCATCGCCATCCGCATCGCACAACAGGACGGCGCGGGCGGCATCGACACCGCCATGACAGGGCGCCTGGTGCCGCTGACCACCCTCGGGGTTCTTGCAACAAGTTTTCGCCGGCCGGGCGGTGCGCTGCGGGTGATTGCCCAGATCTATTGGCACGCGCTGCGCCTGAAACTCAAAGGCGCTGCCTATCGCCGCGTTCCCACCCCACCCGATCAGGAAATCAGTCGATGAGCCTTGCGACACGCTCCCTCAAGTCCCGCTTTCTTTCCGCCCTTGAAGGGATCGGCGATGGAATCCTGACCCTTACCACGCCCGAGGGCACGCGCCACCGCTTTGGCAGCGCCGGCCCCGAGGCGGACTTGCAGATCCGCGACTGGCGGCTGCTTCCGCGTCTGGCGCTGCGCGGCGATGTGGGCTTGGGCGAAGGCTGGATCGCCGGCGAGTGGCACAGCGAGACGCTGGAGGGGACGCTGTCGCTGGCCCTGCGCAACCTTGGCCTTCGGGCCGGTTGGGGAGAGCCGGGGCGGCTTCAGGCCATGCGAATGCGGCTGGTCGACCGACTGATGCGGCCAAACAGTCTGCGTGGATCGCGGCGCAATATCCGCGCGCATTACGATGTGGGGAACGAGTTCTACCAGTTGTGGCTTGATCCCGGCATGACCTATTCCTCGGCACTGTTTGGTGAAGGCGATGATCTGCCGCGCGCGCAGGCCCGCAAGAACGCGCGCATCCTGGCGCAACTGACACCGGGCGAAAGCCTGCTGGAAATCGGCTGCGGCTGGGGCGGGTTCGCCGAAGCTGCTGCGGATCACGGCCATGACGTGACCGCGATCACGCTGTCGCCCTCGCAAAAGGGCTATGCCGATGCCCGGCTGGATGGCCGCGCCGAGGTGCGGCTTCAGGATTACCGTCAGGTGACGGGCAGCTTTGACAACATCGTGTCGATCGAGATGATCGAGGCGGTGGGAGAACGCTATTGGCCGACCTATTTCGCCACCCTCAAGGCGCGGCTGGCACCGGGTGGGCGGGCGGTCTTGCAGGCGATCACCGTGCCTGATGCCGAGTTTTCGGTATATCGCCGCCGCTCGGATTTCATCCGTCAGCATGTCTTTCCCGGCGGCATGCTGCCCTGTTCTGCGATCATCATCCATGAGGCCGCAAAGGCCGGGCTGCGCGTCCAAGACAGCCACGCTTTCGGCCCGGATTATGCCCGCACCTGCCGGATCTGGTGCGAGAGGATGATGCAACAGCGCCCGCGCATCGAGCGGCTTGGCTATGGTGACGCGTTCCTGCGCGGCTGGCAGTTCTATCTGGAGGGCTGCGCCGCTGCCTTTGCCACAGGGCGCTGCGATGTGGTGCAGGTGACGCTTGACCACGCGGATGCGGCGGCTTGAATGACGGCGCCCGGCATCCTCTGGCTGACCCGTGATTTTCGTCTGCATGACAACCCCGCGCTTCAGGCCGCCATTGCCGATGGTCCACTGCTGCCGGTTTTCATCATCGACCGGCTGACCATGACGCAGGGCGCGGCCAGCCGCTGGCGGCTGATGCGCGCGCTGCAATCGCTGGATGCCACCCTTCGGCAACGCACCGGCGGCAAGGGCATCACGATCCTGCGCGGCGAGGCGGATGAGATCCTGCCACCGTTGATGAAGCGGCTGGGAGTGCGCAGGCTGCACCAGTCCGACTGGCCCACATCCGAAATGCGGACGCTGCAAGGCCGCATGCGGGCGGCCCTGCGGCCTGCGGGTGCCGAGCTGGTCCTGCATCCGGGCCATCTTCTGGTGCACCCCCGGGCGATCCGAACAGGCAATGGGGGCGCCTATCGGGTCTATTCCCCCTTTGCGCGGGCAGTGCGGCAGCTCGGCCCCGATCGGCCCGCCGCTGACGCGCCGCGGCGGATCACAGCTTGCACCGAGCCGCTTCAGGGGCTTGATCCACTGAAACTGGATCTCGCTCCGGA
Source organism: Paracoccus alcaliphilus (assembly GCF_028553725.1). NCBI lineage: Bacteria > Pseudomonadati > Pseudomonadota > Alphaproteobacteria > Rhodobacterales > Paracoccaceae > Paracoccus > Paracoccus alcaliphilus. The sequence goes on along the minus strand of NZ_CP067124.1, from coordinate 1,698,691 downwards.
CCTGCACCGTGGCCGCGCCGCCTTGGAGCAGTTTGCCCCGCCTGCGGGCGAAGGCGCCGCGCTTGCCCGGCTGGACGACTTTCTCGACCGAGCCTCTGCCTATCCCGGCGGGCGTGATCGCCCCGATCTCGACGCGACTTCCGGCCTCTCCGATCATCTTGCGGTGGGAGAAATCAGTCCACGCGTGGTCTGGGCCAGAGCCATGCTGAGGGCCGAGGTGTCGCCCGAACACGCAGCCGGCATCGGCAAGTTCCTGTCCGAAGTGATCTGGCGCGACTTTTCCTGGCATCTGCTGATCGAGTTCCCGCAGATGCCGGTTGCCTGCTGCCGTCCCGAATGGGAGGGCTTTCCCTGGCGCAAAGACGCCCCCGAGCTGATCGGCTGGCAGCGGGCGGAAACCGGGGTGGCGCTGGTCGATGCCGGATTGCGCCAGATGTGGTTGACGGGCCGGATGCACAACCGCGTGCGCATGGTGGTTGCAAGCTGGCTGACCAAGCATCTGCTGATCGACTGGCGCGCGGGGCTGGCGCATTTCGCCGATTGCCTGACCGATTGGGACCCGGCCGCCAATGCGATGAACTGGCAATGGGTGGCGGGCTGCGGCCCCGATGCGGCGCCCTATTTCCGCATCTTCAACCCCGAGAGGCAGGCGGAACAATACGACCCTCAGGGCGATTATCGCCGGCGCTGGCTTGCTGGATTTGACGTTGCCTCTTACCCAGAGGCTGAGGTCTGGCTGCAAAGCATTCCACCGGCGTGGAACCGCGGACCTTGGCTCCCCGGTCCCCCATCCATGCTGGCCAAGGGGCGCAATGCCGCGCTGGCGGCCTTGGCACAGTTTCGCGCCACCATATCGGAGACCTGAAATGAATGACCGCAACGCAAGGATCATCATACTGCTGTTGGCTGTGGGTTTTGCCGTTTCGCCCGTCCTGTCGAATGGCTTTGGCGGCTTTTACACGGAAAGCTTTCCCGTGCAGGTGGACCGCTGGCCCGCCCAACCCGTTGGATGGGCCTTTTCAATCTGGGGGCTGATCTATTTGGGGCTGATTCTTGCCTCGGTATGGGCTCTTTGGCGCCCTGAAACCATGCCGGGCTGGGGGCGCGCTGCCTGGCCCCATGGCATCAGCCTGTTCATCGGCGTGTTCTGGATCGAGGCTGCCCTCCGTTCCCCATCGATCGCCACGGCGATGATCCTGGTGATGGCGGCGGCTGCGATCATGGCGATGCTGCGGGTCGGGCCCGGCTGGCGCGAATGGGCACCCATCGGGCTATACACCGGCTGGCTGACGGCTGCATCAGGGGTCGCCCTGTCGGTGGTGGCGACGGGATATGGCATATTGCCGCCGCGAACAGCCGCCATTGCGCTGATCATTTGCGTCCTGATTGCGGCTGTTGCGGTCGCCTTCGTCCGTCCGCACGTCTGGTCCTATCGCGCCGGTGTCATCTGGGCATTGTTCGGCGTCATTGTGGCCAATGCGGGCGCCGGCGACTGGCTGATCGCCATGATCTGCGGCGCGGGAATCATCATGCTCGCAATGTTCGACCGGTTCATCCCCAAATCCAGCCGCGGCTGATCGCTATAAAACGCTACCCCGGCTGATACAGCCGGGGTCTATCTGGTTTACATATGATCAACTGTGCCATTCGCCTCAGTTGGCAGGAGGCATGATCACCGCGTCGATGACATGAATCACTCCGTTCGAGGCCGCGATATCGGCCGTGGTGATGTTGGCGTCATTGACTTTCGCGCCGCCATCAAGCGTGAAGGTCACCTCGCCGCCCTGAACCGTGGCTGCCGACATCCCCTCGGTCAGATCCGAAGACATGACCGCACCCGGAACCACGTGATAGGTCAGGATCGAGACCAGTTGATCCTTGTTTTCCGGCTTCAGCAGCGTGTCCACGGTCCCTTCGGGAAGGGCCGCAAAGGCCGCGTCCGTCGGCGCGAAGACAGTGAAGGGACCTTCACCTTTCAGCGTGTCCACCAGCCCGGCCGCCTGAACCGCAGCAACCAGCGTCGTGAAATCGCCCGCGGCAACTGCCGTATCAACAATGTCCGAGGTCGCATCTTGCGCCATGGCGGCACCTGCCAGCATGGTCGTTGCCGCAGCCCCCATCAGAAACTTGCGTAGCATTCCGTTTCTCCATTGTGTCAAGTAGTGTTTCGCAGAGGACAATATCCGTACCCTCCATCGTCATTACGCAGGTCGCCCCCGGACGGATCAAACTTGCGGACAGGAAAAATTCGATTTGCGTGCGCGGATGTCCAAATCGACCAGATCATGCCGGAAGCAGCAGGTGTGTCAGACATTCCCTGGCACTAGAGCGGGATGAGGAAAAGTGTGAAGCGGTTTTCCGCCCGCATCCTGCTCTATCTCTTTGGAATAGATCGCGCTTATGAATTCAGGTCGATTCGACCTGAATTCATCTCGATCTATGGCACCATGGCGCCGTGCGGCCGTAACGTGTGACAGGCTCACGCTTGGTGAACATTTGTGCCCATTTCCGCACGCGACATGTGGCGCCGCAACTGCCATCGTCGCCCTGCCGCTTTTTTACATCGTGAATCTTTGAGATTGGCCGGGCGGTGCCCTGCGGTCGAGGCGTCTGGCGCTTCCTTCAATGCCACTGCCCGGTCCGGTTTTCAGTGGCACGCGCGCGCCTGGTCGCGCGTGACAGCGTATTCGCTCAGTATTTCCGCGATCATTGATCCCTCCGGTAGCCGGGCCAGTTCCTCGGCTGCCCGCGCCTGGAACTCCCGGCCATACTCGACCACGGGCGGGCACGTCGCGAGCCTGCCGTCCTCAGAACGAACCGTCCCGCAGCCGTTCAGCAAGCTCGTGGTGATCGCGAGGACGGCGAGCCGCCACTTCCAGCATCCGGCGTTGGACATCATTGGCCTTCTCCATGGTTTCAAGGCGTTCGGCGAGGCGTCCCGCTCGCTCCCCGGAGCGCCGAAGCGAAAGCAGGAACAGGAGCACTGCCAGCGCGATGGCTCCGTAGCGCAGCGCCGCCCGCATCCATGGGCTCGTGGCGATCCCGCTGAGGAGCCCGCCGATCACCGCCGCCCTGAACTGATGCGGTGGATGCCCCCACCCATCGGCATCTCTTATGCCATGATGGTTGCATCGAAACCGAACGGAGGGCACATCAATGATGACAACGATCAGCATGTTGGCGATCGACTTGGCGAAGGGCAGTTTCCAGGTCTGCGCGATCGGGCTGGATGGGGCGGTTCTATATAACCGTGTGCTGTCGCGGACCCGTCTGACGAATCTCCTTGCCGAACAGTCGGCCTGCGTGGTGGCGATGGAGGCCTGCGCCACGTCGCATTACTGGGGCCGGGTGGCGCAGTCCCACGGTCACGAGGTGCGTCTGGTGCCAGCGGTGTATGTGAAACCGTTCGTGAAACGACAGAAAAACGACAAGGCGGATGCCGAAGCCATCGCCGAGGCCGCGTCGCGCCCGACCATGCGGTTCGTGGCCGTGAAGAGTGCCGAGACGCAGGGCCGCGCAGTGGCGTTTCGGACGCATCAATGTCTGGTGCGGCAGCGCACGCAGCTCATCAACGCCCTCCGCGGACATCTGGCCGAGTTCGGGCTGGTGGCGCCGAAGGGGCCCGCGAGCCTGAAGGTTCTGGAGAATGCACTGGCAGATCCGGCCAGCGATGTGCCAGGCCATGTTCGGGAGATGGGCGCGATCTACGTCGAGCAGATCGCGAGGTTGACAGAGGTGATCGGACGACTGGCGGAAGAACTCGAGGCCGCATCAAGGACAGATACGCAACTTCGTCGGCTGTGCACCATCCCCGGGATCGGCCCGGTCACCGCCGGAGCTGTTGCGGCATTCGCACCGGATCTTGCCACGTTCGACAGTGGGCGCAACTTCGCCGCTTGGCTCGGCCTGGTGCCGAGACAGAGGTCGACGGGTGGAAAAACCAGACTGGGTTCGGTCAGCAAAATGGGGCAGACCGATATCCGCCGCCTGCTGATCGTCGGCGCCATGAGTGTGATCCGCTGGGTCGTCCGCAAGGGGGGCAGCGCGAACCGTTGGCTGGCCGCGCTGGTGATGCGCAAGCCGAAGATGGTCGCGGCCGTTGCGCTGGCGAACAAGATGGCCCGGATGATCTGGGCGCTGACGACAAAAGAACAGGATTACAGAATGGCGTGACCCGAGCCCGGAAAGGGGCGACGGCACGGCATGGCCGAAAGGCCGGGGTGAGCGATCGACGAGGAGTAGGCGACACGGACTTCGAAGTTCAAGGCAGGAAGATTCAGTCCCGGGGCTCGAGCGCATGCAGCTCTCTGAACCGATGTGAACCCAGCCTTCCGAACAGCATACCGGCCCGTGGCGTCGTGGAAGGCCACGCTGAGAGGCCTGACACACGTCCGATCGAAGACCCCGCCGACAAACCGAAGATTTAGCTTGCCAAACCGGGGGTATCCACACACGCCCCGGGTTTACCGGAGAGTTTCTGGTTCAATGATTAGGCTGCTTTTTGGGCAGCGTTCAAGCTTGCGTAGAATTTCTCCTCTGCTTCGTTGGGGGTGATGTAACCGATGGCGCTGTGCAGGCGCGTCTTGTTATACCAGTCGACCCACTTCAGGGTTTCCCACTCGACCTGGCCCACGGATTTCCAGGGGCCCAGGAACTTGATGACCTCGGTCTTGAACAGGCCGATGATGCTTTCGGCCAGGGCATTGTCATAGGAATCCCCGACGCTGCCGACCGAGGTATCGATGCCTGCCTCAGCCAGTCTCTCGGTGTATCGGATCGACAGATACTGGCTGCCCCGATCACTGTGATGGATCAGCTTATCGGCCTCGCCCGGCGCACGCTGGCAGATGGCCTGGTTCAGGGCATCGAGGACGAAGCCGGTCGCCATCGATGTCGAGACGCGCCAACCGACGATCTTTCGGGCGAAGACGTCGATGACAAAGGCGACATACACCATGCCCTGCCAGCTGGAGACATAGGTGAAATCGCTGACCCACAGCTGGTTCGGCATATCGGCGACGAAGACTCGGTTCACCTTGTCGTCCGGGCAAGGCTGTACGGCATCGGGATTGGTCGTGACGACCTTCTTGCCGCGCACAACGCCTTGCAATCCCATGACTTTCATCAGCCGCTCCACCGTGCAGCGGGCAATGTCGCGCCCCTCGCGGCGCAACTGGTGCCAAACCTTACGCGCGCCATATCGGCCTCTGCTGCCGTCGAATATCTGCTTGATGGCGGTCATGTCCTTCCGGTCCTGCCTGGCCCGATCCGATGCCAGGGCGGGATCACGCTCCACAGCCTTGAAGCTGTAGAACGTCGATGGTGCGATCCCCAGAACCCGGCAGATCGGCCCGACACCAAAGACGCCACGGTGATCATCGAGAAATGCGATCATTTGCGGAACGGGCGGTCGAGTATCCGTCTTGGTCAAGGGCGGTCAGGCAGCCAATCGCGCCTCTCTCGCAGCAAGGTGTTTGCGAGGATTATGATGCGCCGCATGATGGCGGTAATGGCGACCTTCTTCGCCTTGCCGGCCTTGAGCAGCTGCTGATACTTGTCGTGAAGATCTCTGTTAAAGCGGATGGCGACAAGCGCAGGCATATAGATCGCGCGCCGAATGGATGATCGCCCCCCGGTGATCCGCTCCTTGCCCTGCCACTTTCCAGACTGCTGCGTCATTGGCGCGAGTCCGGCCAGAGCGGTGATCTTCTTACCGTCGAGATGCCCAAGTTCCGGCATGTCGATCAGCATGGTGGTCGCGGTCAGACGACCAATTCCCGGGATGGTCATCAAACGACGAATACGCTCTTCAAGGGTGCCGCGCTGCTTGGCGATCTGCGCGATGATCTCGTCAAGTGCCTGGATATCGGCACCGATGTCCTCAATGCGGCGTCCAAGCTGTTCTCGCACGAGTGGGTTCAGTGCAGTGGCAAGCCGCGTCTTCGCGGTCACCTGATCTTTGACCAAAGCGCGGCGCGCAGTCAGCAACTCTCTGAGATCATGAACATCTTCGCCTTCGACGTCTTGAGGCGTCAACTCAAGCACAACGCCCATGCGTGCCAGCATTCTGGCGTCGACGCTATCGGTTTTTGCCAATCGCCCAATAGCTTGCGCAAAGCGCCGCGCCTGCTTTGGATTAACTTTGATGAAAGGCAGCCCCGCCAGACTCAGATGTCGCTCGAGCCCCCGGTGATAGGCACCAGTCGCCTCGAAGACGATGAGAACGTCTTCCTCCTTTCCCAGCCAGTCGCACAATTGCCCGAAACCCTCGGGCGTATTGGGCAGGCAGCGTGCCTCGGTCCGGGAATGCCAGAACGCGTCAAGACGGTCTTTCGACACGTCGATGCCGATGGTATCCTTGGCCATCTTTTCTTCCTACCTATGCTTGTCGTTCGGGCCCGCAGCCCACGTATCCGTTCAGGTCGCTAGAAAAGACGGGGGCTCGTCAAACTCGACCGCGGTCCTGCAAGACCAAGCTCCGCACGACGCCACCCCCGCCGCTGCCCCGCAGTTTGCGGTGCTGGGCAGCGGCTCCCTTTTGCCTTGGGAGCCGGGAATCCCATAAGACAAGCTCCGCCGCAGCGAAATATGCGCTGGCCTTCTTCAGGATCTCATTGGCCGTGCGCAATTCCCGGTTCTCGCGCTCCAACTCCTTGATCCGGTCCTTCTCCGCACTCGTCAGCCCGCCGCGCTGTCCGGCGTCACGTTCGGCCTGCTGGCACCAGACGCGCAGGCTATCGGGCGAACAGCCAAGCTTCGGCGCGATCGCCTTGTAGGCGGCCGTGTCGCTGGCGTAGTCGGCGCGGTTCTCTCTGAAAAGCCGAACACCGCGTTCGCGAAGCTCGGCAGGATAGGCGGGGGTGAATCTCGGCTGTGTCATAGGGCTCATCCTTTGAGTGTTTTACTCTCCGGTAAACCCGGGGCGTGTGTGGATACCCCCGGTTTGGCAAGCTAAATCTTCGGTTTGTCGGCGGGGTCTTCGATCGGACGTGTGTCAGGCCTCTCAGCGTGGCCTTCCACGACGCCACGGGCCGGTATGCTGTTCGGAAGGCTGGGTTCACATCGGTTCAGAGAGCTGCATGCGCTCGAGCCCCGGGACTGAATCTTCCTGCCTTGAACTTCGAAGTCCGTGTCGCCTACTCCTCGTCGATCGCTCACCCCGGCCTTTCGGCCATGCCGTGCCGTCGCCCCTTTCCGGGCTCGGGTCACGCCATTCTGTAATCCTGTTCTTTTGTCGTCAGCGCCCAGATCATCCGGGCCCTCTTGTTCGCCAGCGCAACGGCCGCGACCATCTTCGGTTTGCGCATCACCAGCGCGGCCAGCCAACGGTTCGCGCTGCCCCCCTTGCGGACAACCCAGCGGATCACACTCATGGCACCGACGATCAGCAGGCGGCGGATATCGGTCTGCCCCATTTTGCTGACCGAACCCAGTCTGGTTTTTCCACCCGTCGACCTCTGTTTCGGCACCAGGCCGAGCCAAGCGGCAAAATTGCGCCCACTGTCGAACGTGGCAAGATCCGGTGCGAATGCCGCAACAGCTCCGGCGGTGACCGGGCCGATCCCGGGGATGGTGCACAGCCGACGAAGTTGCGTATCTGTCCTTGATGCGGCCTCGAGTTCTTCCGCCAGTCGTCCGATCACCTCTGTCAACCTCGCGATCTGCTCGACGTAGATCGCGCCCATCTCCCGAACATGGCCTGGCACATCGCTGGCCGGATCTGCCAGTGCATTCTCCAGAACCTTCAGGCTCGCGGGCCCCTTCGGCGCCACCAGCCCGAACTCGGCCAGATGTCCGCGGAGGGCGTTGATGAGCTGCGTGCGCTGCCGCACCAGACATTGATGCGTCCGAAACGCCACTGCGCGGCCCTGCGTCTCGGCACTCTTCACGGCCACGAACCGCATGGTCGGGCGCGACGCGGCCTCGGCGATGGCTTCGGCATCCGCCTTGTCGTTTTTCTGTCGTTTCACGAACGGTTTCACATACACCGCTGGCACCAGACGCACCTCGTGACCGTGGGACTGCGCCACCCGGCCCCAGTAATGCGACGTGGCGCAGGCCTCCATCGCCACCACGCAGGCCGACTGTTCGGCAAGGAGATTCGTCAGACGGGTCCGCGACAGCACACGGTTATATAGAACCGCCCCGTCCAGCCCGATCGCGCAGACCTGGAAACTGCCCTTCGCCAAGTCGATCGCCAACATGCTGATCGTTGTCATCATTGATGTGCCCTCCGTTCGGTTTCGATGCAACCATCATGGCATAAGAGATGCCGATGGGTGGGGGCATCCACCGCATCAGTTCAATGACCACTTGCCAAACTCCTCTGGCAGGTCCCGCCAGGGCGCACCGGTCCGCGCGACCCAGAAAATACCATCCAGAACAAGTCGATGGTCCGTAGGCTTGCGCCCGTTCGGATGCCGAGCCGCTCGGATGAAGCCCTCAAAGAATGCCCATTCGTCGTCGGACATCAGGTTGCGTGCCAAGCTCATCTCCCATGTAGAGATGAGCTTGAATCACAGCCGACCGCGCAGGGGAATCCTTTTTGTCAACACACCCTAGGACGTTGTCGACCCTTATGCTGCCGGGTTTGCCGCGCCATTCTATGATCCTGTCCAGGCTGCGGATAACCTGTTCGGCGGGCAGCGAAAAGTCGACCTCGATGCCCAGCCCTTCGCGGTTAAAATCATCCAGTACGTTCAGCAGCCGGAACTGGCGGCCATGCCCCGGACAAGATCAGGGCCAATGCCGTCCACGGGCTGGAATACTTCATCGCCCGAAGCCATGAGCCGTGATCAGCAGGATGCCTATTTCCGCGATGCGCTGGACGGGCTCAAGGCGTGCATGTATGCACGCCTTGAGCGCCCGGTAAAACGTAGGTCAGATCAGTTCGATATGATCCCTGATCCAGTCGAATTGCTCTCCGGGGATATGAAGGCGATTGCCGTTCCCGAAAACCAGATGCAGCCCAGTGGTCAGGTCGTTCGCATATGTTGCGAGGTCGTCCAGCGTGGGATTGGCCTCGCGCAGCAATCCGGAATCGATCTGAAGGAAGTCTCTGTCACGCTCGAAGTCAAGGATCAGGTCGCGCCCCGCACGGAAGACAAAGGTGTCAACTCCAGCGCCGCCCGTCAGCGTATCATTCCCCGCCCCGCCGTCCAGAAAGTCCTTTCCGGCACCGCCATTCAGGCTGTCATTCCCCGCCATTCCAAGCAGAGTGTCATTCCCCGCCCCGCCGAATAATGTGTCGGTCCCGGCACCGCCATTGAGCAGATCATTCCCTTTGCCGCCTTCAAGCAAGTCGGTGCCGGCATCCCCGAACAGACGATCATGCCCGTCTCCCCCCTTCAACGTATCACTTCCGTTACCGCCGCGCAGTGTGTCGGCACCAGGTCCACCGTCCAGAAGGTCATGCCCGTTACCGCCGCGCAACAGGTCATTCCCGCCTCCGCCCAATAGGCTGTCATTGCCCGCCCCGCCATCCAGCGTGTCGGTGCCGGCATTGCCATGCAGATAGTCACCACCGCTGCCGCCGACGAGTGAATCATTCCCCTCCCCACCGAGCAACTGATCGTTTCCGGCACCGCCCAGAAGCGTGTCGTGTCCGCCATTCCCATGCAGCGCGTCAACGCCGCCACGACCCTCCAACAGATCATTCCCCGCCCCGCCATTCACATGGTCGGGCCCGGACCAGCCGAGGAAATGATCGTTTCCACCTTTCAGGTCGATGGCGCGATTATAGTTGGCAATCATGCTCAGCCCGCTGAAATCGAACCGGTCGTCCTGGCGTGTTCCCGACACGTTTCCAAACGCGAAGTCCAGTTCTTCAATACTATCAAAACGGTTGCTGGGAAAAATCAACTTGGACAAAGAAATGTCGCTCCACAGCTCGATCCTGTCCCGGCCCGCGCCGCCAAGAAAGCGATCCTGGGCAAGGTCGGCACCATCTGCGATGAAAAGGTCATTGCCCGCGCCCCCGCGCAGAATATCACGCCCGGCTCCGCCAACCAGCGTGTCGTTGCCTTTTCCTCCGTTGACGGTGTCATTCCCACCCATCCCGCTGATATTGTCGCCTTGTTCGGTTCCGTTCAGCAGGTCGCCGGCTTCAGTGCCTATAATGTATGCCATATCCAATACCTTAACGCTGATGTTGCCGATAACCGGCAACCACAAATCTAATCCGAATGGTTTCTTATGCCAGTGTTTTTGCGGCGTACCGGTTCAAAATCACCCCGATCAGCAGGTGCAACGAGTAGCTTAGCATTACAGTTGCGTTTTCAGTTTGATATGAGCCTGTCTTGCTGCGGCTTGATGCGCTCGCCGCCAAAGCGACCATGCGATGATCTGTGCGGGCTGGATTTGACGCTGTGCCATGCGGTTGGCGATGCGGCGGATTTCCTGGACAGACCATCGGATCAGGGGTGGCGATGAGGCCTGCGCATTGTTTTTGGGGGCGGTGCGGCATTGGCATGATGACGGATGACGGCCATCATGGCGAAGGCCAGCATGACCAGGGAAACATGGCGGTGCCAGCCGTGCCAGGAGCGCGTCTCGTTGTGATCGAGGCCAAGCTCGTTCTTCGCGGTCTCGAAGCTGTCCTCGATCGCCCATCGGTGGCCCTCGATCCGCACCAGTGTTTCCATAGACGTGCCCTGCGGACACCAGGTTGAGAAGAAGGCCAGATCGCCGTCAGAGATATTGCGGCGGATCAGCAGGCCTCGTGTCCAGAGCCCGCTGAATTTCGCGTCGAAATCTTCGGCATCGAGATCGGCCAGTTCGATATAGGCCCAGTCATGGAGGCGTTCTCCCTTGGTACCTGACCCCGCCGAAAGGCGTCGCCAGGCAACCGGGGGTAGGTCCGCGGCGATATCCTTCGCGGTTCCGGCAACGGCATAGGGCTTGCCCCAGGAGTTGAACGCATGCTTTGCGCTGACCCCAAGCACATATCCCTTGCCAGCACGCCGCAGCGCCATCTCGATATCGCCGACCCCATAGACGCTGTCCGCCGCTACCCAGGAAAACGGCACATCCGCAGCCAGCGCCCGCTCGATCATGGTGCGGGCAATCGCGGGTTTGGTGGCAAAGCCGAGTTCCTGCGGCACATGGGCCTTGCCGCGCCGGTCGGGATCGTCCGTCCAGGCCTTCGGCAGATAGAGCGCCCGGTCGATGAAGGCGTGCCCATGGTGCGAGACATAAGCGGCAAAGACCCCGATCTGGCAATTGGTGATCTTGCCCGCCGAGCCGGTGTATTGGCGTGCAACACCACAGGAGGCATGTCCCTGTTTCAGAAATCCGGTCTCATCAATCACCAGCACCGCATCCGGATCGGCCAGCGTTTCCAGCGCATAGTCGCGCACGATGTCGCGCAAGGCATCGGCATCCCAAGGAACCCGACCGAGGATCGCCTGCTGCCGCCACGGACCCTTGTCGCCAGCGGCTTCCGCCCGCATCCATCCGGTCTTGCGCCGTTCGTCTCCCAGCAGACCATCGAGAAACTGACCAGCCGATACCGCAACCCGTTCCTGTGTGAACAGCACCCGCATCCGCGACTTCACATCCCGAAGCGACAAAGCCCACAGTTCAAGCGTTTCCTCGACAGGCAATTCCGACATCCATGACCTCATCCAAATCATGGTAACCCATTGATTCAGAGATGAGATGGAAACGCAACTGTAATGTTAGGTCATGTTGACAAATGGCGAAGCCAGAGCCTGATGCAGGCGATATCGATGAAGCCGAGGAAACTGTCTGCGGTTTTGTCGTAGCGGGTTGCCAAGCGGCGACTGTTCTTGAGTTTGTTGAAGCACCGCTCGACCATGTTGCGCAGGGTATAGATCGTCATGTCGACCACCTTGCGCACCCTGCGGTTCTTTCGCATCGGGATCATGGGCAGCGCGTTACGGCTCTCGATGTCTTCTCGAATTTTATCAGCGTCATAACCCCTGTCGGCGACCAACACGGCGGGCTGCGGCAGGTTGTCGGCCATCACCAGATCATAGCCCGTGTAGTCTGAATGCTGCCCGGGCGTGATCTCGGTCCTCATCGGGAGGCCAGCGCCGTTAACGCGGAGATGGATTTTGGTCGAGAACCCACCTCTTGAACGGCCAAGAGCCTCTTTCGGAGCCCCCCTTTTGCGCCCGCCGCATGGTGGTGGGCCCTGATCACGGTGCTGTCGATCATCTGGAGCTTGTCGGGCGCAAGCTTCGCGTGGTTCAAGACATCCAGGATGTCCTCCCACAGCCCGGCGAGCGTCCAGCGCCGGAACTGCCGATAGACCGATGACCACTTGCCAAACTCCTCTGGCAGGTCCCGCCAGGGCGCACCGGTCCGCGCGACCCAGAAAATACCATCCAGAACAAGTCGATGGTCCGTAGGCTTGCGCCCGTTCGGATGCCGAGCCGCTCGGATGAAGCCCTCAAAGAATGCCCATTCGTCGTCGGACATCAGGTTGCGTGCCAAGCTCATCTCCCATGTAGAGATGAGCTTGAATCACAGCCGACCGCGCAGGGGAATCCTTTTTGTCAACACACCCTAGCGCCGCTAATGATCGACTGGACGTTCTGCAAGGTCCGACCCGATGCCGGTTTCAAGATTGGCGATGGCTCGATCACCGTTCAATCAGTCACCCAGACCGGCCAGCGGCAGATCACCCTGCAATGCAGCGCGAGCCCCGCTGGCCAGATGCTCGCCTAAGCGTGGCGAGAACAAGACGCGCAGGACGTGTCGGATATTTGGGCGATCAGCACGGGCGCCATTCGCGATGGTTTCGAGGCGCCATCGTTGTTCTTGAGCGGGAAGCGCGTATTGCGTCCCGCTCTCGGCTATACCCTTCAACTGTGAGGATTCCAGATGCCCATCAATTTCACAGGTGATGCGAGCGCATATCCCGATAGCGCGTTTTTTCCGGACCTTCCGTCCTTGGATGATACCATTGCCCAAATTCCCGGACTGCTGGGCGCATGGGATGCCAGAGATTATAGCGGGTCAGGAGCCTGGGCGGCGCGCGTCGGGTCGGGCACCATCCTACCAGCGGCGGCCGGGTCCGCACCCACTCTGGCGTCCCAAGACGGCCGTCCGGTCCTTCGCTTTGGTCAAACTTCAAAGGCATTCGTCAACGATGCAACCGGGGCGTCAGTGCCGTTTTCCGGCTTGGTATTCGCAACCCGCGCTTATTACGCCGACCAATCCGTCAATTTTCAGAAGGTTTTCGTCGCTGGCAGCGGTGAGTTCTATTTCAGAGCAACCATGTCGCCGCCGCGGTGGCAGTGGGCAGGTCTAGGCAGCACCGGACAGATCACATCGACGCTCGGCGACATGATGGGCTGGAACACCATTGTTTTCGAAAAACAAGGTACCGCGCCAGCCACACTCACAATCAACGGTAGCGGTCCGGCCGCCATCGGATTTGCGGATGCTGCGATGTCTGGCGAATACTTGGTGGTGGGGGACCCCTCGAACGTCACAAGTTGCGTTCAGAATGTTTCACGCATGATCATCTGTAACACAGGCGAGCTGTCAGTCGAGCATCGCAATGCCATCCGAGCGTGGGTAAATGGTTAGAGAACCAGCCAAATGATATAATAGGTCACGCAAGATTATGAAAATAAAACCAATAGATTTTTCTTTAACTTACGATTCGAACGTAAGAAAAATTTTGTCCGACAATAGAATCTACGAAAGGCGAACGGGAATGCTGGGAAGGCCAGCGAGCCCTAAATTCAGATGGAAAACTGGAGATATTATTAAGTCAAGTTCTAACGTGATCCTTGAAAAATACTCCACAATTGCAGATGGAAATTCTCTGTTTACTGTAGGCGCATTTACTTCCTGTGCATCCGCATTTGATGCAAATGTTAGAACTGGACGATATTGCAGCATTGCCCCACATGTTCAGATTTCTGGATTTAGGCATCCAATAGAATTTGTTTGTCAAAATTCTGCCATATACAATCATCATAGAGAATATGTTGCTTCGTAATTTAGCGATAAAAAGAAAAAATTGAACCGGCCCATTGTAGAAAAGAGTTGGCCCAGTGTTCAACGGTCAAAGAATGTCGAGATCGGCCATGACGTTTGGATCGGCAGCAATGTTAAAATTGCGCGCGGAGTAAGAATTGGCAACGGCGCCATCGTCGCAGCACACAGTGTTGTTACAAAGAATGTTGATCCTTACACCGTGGTTGGTGGGAACCCTGCTCAAGTATTCAAGACGCGATACACGCCTTGGGTCTCGGAGGGTTTAGAAGAAATACAGTGGTGGAATTATGACTTGGAATCCATGATGGCCGCTGGTCTTGATTTCTCTGATCCAGAAAAATTCGTTAAAGATTTTTCAGATCGCCTTAATGATCTTGAGGATGCAGACTATGGTGCATTTCGCGCCATATCCACCAACAAGTTGGTTGATTCTGGAAGCCTATATAGCACGCAATCAGGAGTTCTAAGATATTCTGACGGCCTTTGGTCATGCGACAAAGATTATTGGAATTTTTCAAATAGAGTCCCAGTTGATTTGGCGTCAAATGAAGCAAAAATTCAGCGCAATGGTGATGGCACTGTTTCTGTTCAGGTCGGCGACAAGTATGTTTGCGCCACGCCGCGCGGGAAAATAATTTTTACTGATAAAATTAACGATTGGGAAAAGTTTATTATTTTATAGACGTCAATATATTGGCGCCACATGAGTTCCATCCAATCAGACCGAAATGCACAAGCACCATGGTCCTAAAATAGCGCCCGGCTCATAGAATTGACGGTACCTGAGCCGGGCTGCCAGCGGCCGTGCGGGAAGGTTGCCGAATCGCTGGTAAGGAAAACCTTACCTATGGTGGCGAATATTCCAAGCTGACCAAAGGCAGGTCTTGCCGCGACATATCTGCACATCGATAGGAGCCGCGATGGCCGACGATCCCAACCTGTGGCGCTCGATCGCGGGCGCCCGGTCTCCTGAAGTCTGGATCGCGCTGATCGCCGGCACGCTCTATGTCTACCGCAAGTCGCAGCACCCCTCGCGCCTGTCACGCGTGATCGAGGCGGGGATCAGCGGCATGATGGCCTATTCCTTCGGTCCCGATGCAGCGGCCTGGGCCGGGATCAGCGAGGCGCTGGCCGTGATCCTGCTTTCGTCCTGCGGCTATCTGCTGCTCGATGTGGCGACCTCCATCGTCGCCGATCGGGCGGTTCTTCGGGATATCCTCGTCAAGCGCTTGGGAGGCGGAAAGAATGGGTGACCTGACCAATCTGCGCGGGGCGGTGCAACGACACAGCACGCCCGGTTCGCTGGTGATCCTCGTCTGCGCGATGATCGTGTTCGGCCCGCGCATGTGGGACACGATCCGGGGTGAGCCGTGGATCGACAATCAGCTGACCGTCATGCAGGGCAGCACCGGCGCGATCCTAGTCGAGGATCTGACCCTGACGCGCGGCACGGCCAGAGGGGTCCGGATCAACACGATCGAGGATGAGGGCGGCGCGATCCTCTGCTCGGCCGAGCATCACAACAGCTGGCTGGGCGAGCGCAAGCGCATGTGGCGCATACAGGCATTCGTGCGGTGCAGCCCGCCGCTCGATATCTACCGGGTCTGCTCGCGGTTCTCGGTCGCCAGCGACAGCGGACGGCAGCGGTATTTCGGGCCGTTCTGTTCGGGGGTGACGAAGCCGGAGTGAGAGAGGCTTCTGCCACCCACTCCGCGTCTGATACGCAGCCTAATTCGAAAATGTGTCGATCAGGTTGAGGATGGCCAAGATTTGACGAGTTTCGCTGTCCACGCGATATGCCCTGTTGCCGTCACGATAGTAGCTCCAACCTTGACGGCGTTGAAGATCATATCGGCGCGGATCTCGGATCAACACATAGTCGCCGGCCCGGAGGATTTCGCCAACGCGATTTCCGTAGTGGAAACCGTTTTTCCTCGCCTGACCAGGGGGGACGCAAGGTGGGTTCTTCTTCGCGAGGCCAGGCGGGCAGTGCCCAATATGGGATTGCGCCCGCTGATGCCCGTGGCCCCGACCCGGCTCCGCAACTGCGGAGGTTGCGAATAAGACGCCGATAATCCCGACATGAACCGCAACTTTCGAAATGAGAGACATCCTCACCCTCCTGATTTCCGGCAAGCTTTATTTCAGATGCCCGGCTGTGTCCCATCACATCTGGTTGTCTGGCGGTTTGTGGATAGGGCGAACGTCATCGCCATGCCGCGTCTGCCCGAGGGTTGGGCCAAGATCCCTGATGCCGCAAAAAGCTCAATGTGACCTTGGCCCGGCCTCGCAAAAAAATGTGCGCGCGCGAGGCATCACATCCATAGCACGAAATATCAGCCGTTCAATCATCGCCCGCCTCGCGCGGGCTTTTTCACATGGAGGCTCACATGCCCGTCTATCCGATCACCGACAGCTGGTCCGACCCGATCTCGCTGCAAGCGGGGGACATCGTCCAGAATCACAGCCCGCACCCGATCGACATCTGCCCGGGCGAGCCGGACGAGGCGAACCGGCTGCGGCTGCCGGGCTACGCCGGCGCGTTTCAGGTCGATGATGCGGTGACGATTGTCGCCCGCAGTACATTTCATGGCAGCAGTGCGCTGACCGTTGTGAGGGGGTTTTGATGATGAACAGCTTCTGGCCACCCTTCCGGATCCGCGTCGGCCTCAATGGCGATCCCGTGCCTGCGCAGCCGCCGGTCAATACCGCGCCCCCTGTCGCGACCGGCACCCCGCAGGTGGGCGAGGCGCTGACGGCCACGGCTGGCCTGTGGTCGGGCACGGCGCCCATCGAGGTGACGCAGCGGTGGCTGTGGTCGGATGACGGCGAGACATGGACCGGCTACCCGCCCGCCCGCGGCACCGCCAGCATCACGCTGGATGAGGATGATATCGGGCGGCTGATCGCGCCGAACGTCCGCGCCCAGAACGCGGCCGGGCAGAGCGGATGGGTGCGGGGTGTGGCGCTCGGGCCGGTCGTCGCGGCGGATGAGCCTGTCGAACCCGGCGACTTCGCCCGCACCGCTTCCACCAATTCCACTCGCTCGATCCACAGCGGCCACAGCCTGACCGACTCCTATGTGCATATCGGACCATTCCCCGGCAATATGAGGGCTATCCTGGAGTCTATCGGCTATATGGATACGTGGGGCAATGTTATCAAGTCAACGATCCCCGGTAGCACCCTTTACTGGCGGTGGGATCACGATGACGAGATCGGCGAGGGCGAACGCGCTGTAGAAGATATCGACCAATTCCACACCCTGATGATCACCGAGGGCGGCCCACCCCCGCGCACGACCAGCGAAGGTATGGTCAACACGCTGGATTATCTCTGCCGGTTCGCTGCCAACACCGTCGAGAATGGGGCAGGCAACGAGGTTATTCTGTGGTCGATCTGGCCCGACCTGAATGGCCCCGGTGGCGCAGAACCTCCCGCTGAATGGACGGGGTTCACATTCCGCACCGGTCTGCCTGAATATGAAAACAGTTTCAAATACATGGCAGATTATGCGACGTGGAAAATGCACCAGCTTTACCCGTCGCTGCCCGAGGATTGGCGCGTCTGGCTGTTCCCCGGCCACAAATGGATGGAACGTGTTTACGACGACATTCAGAATGAGCTGGTGCCGGGCATCACGGATATTCAGGAACTGTTCGGGGATGGTATTCATCCCGACACTACCGCATGTTATGGCCTGTCGTGCCTCGTGGCGACCTGCCTGTATCAGGTCAATCTGACCGAGGCTGAAAACGTCTATATCACCCCAGAATGGGAAAACCACGATGGGCCACACCCTGCCGTGCCGCAGGCTCTGGCTGAGTATTTCTGGCAGATCGCATGGGAAATTGCGACCGCATATGAACCTGTCGGGATGGGCGGAACTGAGGGCGCGGCGTTGCGGTGGCAACCATCCGATGGCGACCCAATGCCGAACTGGACGCTGGCCGACCCGGATACCGACCCGAACCCTGACCCAGACCCGGAACCCGAGCCGGGTGAAATGCCGGATACGGTGTTTATTCTGAACAATGACGGCTCTGGGTATGACGGCCCAACGCCATCGACGGCACTCCCATCACTGGTTGATGGTGCCTACACATTCACCAGCGACACGACGATTGCCGCCCCTAATGAGAGCGGCACGAATTACATATGTGTAGCTGTGTGGAATGGGGCCATTGCCGATGATGCTGATGGATTCGGCGCTCTGCAAATCCGCAGGACTGGTGCGGGGATGTGGACCAACCCCCGCATGGATATTGAATACAACACTGTGGTGCATGGCTGGGAGAAACGCGCGAAAGTTGGTGATGCCCGGAGGGGCGGCATATCATGGCGGTGTTCAGACGCCGTCAATTCTCAGCGGAGAAAGGGATATGCCACATGCACGACGATACCATCACCCGACTGCCCGATCCATCGGGTTTCGCGGCAGACGCGCTGACCGAAGTGATCAGGGCTGGCGCGCGCAAACTCATTGAGCAGGCGATCGAGGCGGAAATGGCGGCGCTCTTGGCCACCTTTTCAGACGAGAAGCTCGGCGATGGCCGAGCCCGGCTGGTGCGCCACGGAACCTTGCCCGAGCGCGAGGTGCTGACCGGGATCGGACCGGTTGCGGTGAAGGTGCCGCGCCTGCGCGACCGGGGTCCCGGCGAGGACAAGATCAGTTTCACCCCCAGCATCCTGCCGCGCTACCTTCGCAAGGCGAAATCGGTCGAGGAGTTGTTGCCATGGCTTTACCTCAAGGGCGTCTCCACGGGCGATTTCACCGAGGCGCTGGCGGCGCTCTTGGGACCGAACGCCAAGGGGCTGTCGGCCACGACGATCACGCGGCTGAAGGCCGACTGGTGGCACGACTACGAGGCCTGGCAGAAACGCGACCTTGATGCGCGTCGTTTCCTCTACATCTGGGCCGACGGCGTCTACTTCAAGCCGCGGATGGCTGAGGAAAAACAATGCGTTCTGGTGATCGTGGGCGCCGATGAATATGGCCGCAAGGAGCTGCTGGCGATGACAGACGGCTTTCGTGAAAGCACGCAAAGCTGGCGCGAGGTGCTGCTGGATCTGAGGCGGCGTGGTCTGAAACAGGATCCGAAACTGGCCATCGGCGACGGCGCCCTGGGGTTTTGGGCGGCCCTGCGGGAGGTCTTCGCCTCGACGCGGGAACAACGGTGCTGGGTCCATAAAACGATGAACGTTCTCAATGCGTTGCCGCAATCGGTGCAGGCCAAGGCGAAGGGTCATCTGCACGACATCTGGCAGGCCGGGACCCGCGCCGAGGCGGAGGCGGCCTTCGATTTCTTCGTCGAAACCTACGGCGTCAAATGGGACAAGGCGGTCGACAAGTTGGTCAAGGATCGCAGCGCGCTGCTGACTTTTTACGACTACCCGGCCGAACACTGGAAGCACATCCGGACATCAAACCCGATCGAAAGCACCTTCGCCACGGTCCGCCACCGGACGAAACGCACCAAGGGGTGCCTAAGCCGCCAGACCGGCCTCGCCATGGCGTTCAAGCTGATGATCGCCGCGCAGGGCAAATGGCGCAAGCTCGATGGCCGGAACCGGTTGCCCGAGATCATCCAAGGGGTTGAGTTCCGCGACGGCCTGCGCCAACTTCAAAACGCCGCCTGATCCGGCGTCACCAACTTTCGGCGATATCTCCATGGCTGGATCGCAGGGGTTATGCTTGTCGGGGCACCGTGGCCATTGGCGGAATTGGTAGCACAGTCAGCACCTAATACAGAGGGATGGCATGTGGTCGAACTCATGGTCGAGGGAACCGTTATAACGATGCGCGGGGACGGTAACGATATCGTTCACGATCTTAACGACTACCCCGAGATGGACCCCGAGGGATTGGACAATCTCTCAACCGTTGCGCTCATCGGAGACAATTATGACGTTCGTTTCGCGTTCGTGGCCTACGCGCAGGAAATCCCTGATGAGGGGGGCCGAGCTGCCATGCGGGCAGAGGCGCAGGCGGCGATTGCGAGGGCCGAGGCCTGACCAGACAGCCGCCGCCACGCTGACCCAACCCAACCCGCCCTCACCGGCGGGTTTTTTCATGGAGTGATGACAATGACCAACGCACCGGTGCGCTTCATCGTGCTGCACTATAGTTCGACCTATGCCGATCAGGATCTGGGCGTCGAGGACATCCGCAAGATGCATCTCGACCGCGGCTGGAATGACGTCGGCTACCACTACATCATCAAGCGCGACGGCACCGTCCAGAAAGGCCGGGCCGATAGCGCTGTCGGCGCCCATGTCGCAGGCCACAACACCGGCAGCCTCGGCATCTGCTGCATCGGCGGGCTGGAGCGCGCCACCGGGCCGAATGTCGGCGTCGATAATCGCACGGATGCACAGAAGGCCGCGACGATCCGGCTGGTGCGCGATCTGCTGGCCACACACCCCGGCGCCCAGGTGGTCGGTCACCGCGATCTCGCCCCGACGCTATGCCCCGGCTTCGATGTGCGCAGCTGGTGGGCCTCGGTCGATACCGGCAGCGCCAGCACCGTCACCACCCCCGAGATTCCGCCGACGATCCGGCGCAGCTCGCGCGGCCAGCACGTCATTACCGCGCAGCGCCGCATGCAGGCCCGGGGCTATGACGTGGCCCCCGACGGCATCTTCGGTCCGCAGACCGAGGCCGCCACCCGCCAATTCCAGCGCGCCAACGGCCTGAGCGCCGACGGCATCATCGGCCCGAAAAGCTGGGCCGTGCTGCTGGGCTGAATAGAAACTGAATAAAGGAGCCTGAAAATGCAAACCATCATCAACGCGGCGATGCCGCACCTGCTCGAGATCCTCGGCCTCGCGCTGACCGGCATCATCGGCTGGGCCGCCACCACGGCGCGCCAGAAATGGGGCATCGACATCGCCGCCCGCCATCGTGACGCGCTGCATTCCGCTCTGATGACAGGTGCGCAGCTGGCCATTGCCCGTGAGCTTACCGGCCGGGCGGCGCTGGATCTGGTCCTCGGCTATGTGCGCAGCAGCGTGCCGGATGCGATCGGGGCGCTTAAGCCGAACCCGGCGGTGCTTCAGAACCTCGCCGAGGCGAAGCTGAAGGACGCGCAGGACATGCTGACGGGCGCGCTGCACAATGCCATCGCGCGGTGAAGCGCCGGTTGCCCCTCCCGCGACCTACTCGATCACGCGCGAGGGGATGACAGTCTGGCACGTCGGCAAAGCCGTGCTGGTCATCCCGCGCGAGGCGCTGCCGGGGATCGCGCTGCGGTGTCTGGTGGCGTGGCATGAAGGGTGAACTCAACTAGGCGAAATAGGAGCATCTCTAGGCAACTATGAGTTGCAAGCTCAACTTTTACTTTGTAAGCAAGAAAATGCCGATCATATCGCGGTTATCCGCTGATTCGGTGCGATGTGCGGAAGCTGTCTGTTTTTTCCCTGGTACATAAATTTACGCACGTCGGTACGCGTAGCGGCCAGAAAATTCTGGCGTTGATCATGTACGAGGGACTTTATGGCTATCCTGAACCTTGATTTGCTGAATAATAACGACGTAGTTATTAATGCAAGTAATGCCGACGAAACAAACGTCGTGAACATATCCGGCTTGGGCAATAGCACCCTAACCGTCGACGGTGTCGAAGCGACGATTAACAGCGTTGCCGGTGTTTCAGCTGGTGCTAACGCAACATTTGCAGCTGAAAACGGTGGTACACTCAACGTCGACCAAGGTCTTCTCGCGGTCAGCGCATTGACCTCAACGACTTACAAGGTCGGAGATAACAGTACCGTCAATGTTGACGCTTCCGGTATCGATCTGGGTGCGCTTGGCACGTTGCTGAATGCGGATCATAACGTTGAATTTTCTGGTGAAAATCACACCGGTACTTTCTTCTACGATCCGCCCACCGTTTCTCTACTGAGCGCCCTTAATCCCATCACTTTCAACACCACGGGCATGGAAGCTACCGATCAGTTTATAGTCGATGGAAAGACACTTTCCCTTGACACGACATTCCTTGGCGGTCCTGCAACGGCCTATAGGAACGGCGTCTTGCATCTTGAAACCGGTGGCGGCGTACTGACCCCGAAAGTCCATGTCGAAGTCCCCATGTCTCAGAACCAATTCGACCTCTTTCTTGCGAACCAAGGCGACTATCTCAGCGGCGGCACTTTCACATTTCCGGGCGAAATTGTTTGCTTTGCGCGTGGAACCCGTCTTCTTACCAATCGCGGAGAGGTTGCCGTCGAAGACTTGAGGGAAGGTGACATGGTCATTACCCGTGACAACGGTGAGCAGCCCATTCGCTGGATCGGCTCCACACGGATTGGATCCCCCAACATTAGCATCCCCGACAATCTTCGCCCCATCCGTATTTCCGCAGGTTCTCTTGGCAAGAACTCGCCCAAGCAGGATTTGATCGTATCCCCGCAGCACCGTGTGCTCGTACGTTCGCGCATCGCTCAGCGCATGTTCGGCACAACTGAAGTCCTGGTCGCGGCCAAGCAATTGCTTCAAGTGGACGGGATCGATATCGCGACGGACCTGACCGAGGTAGAGTATTTCCACATGCTGTTTGAACAGCATGAAGTGGTCATTTCGAACGGGGCCGAAACCGAATCGCTCTATACGGGCCCTGAGGCGCTCAAGTCAGTGGGCCGTCAGGCGGTTCAGGAGATATTCATACTCTTCCCGGAACTGCGTCAACGAGATTACATTTCTGAGCCTGCCCGCCCGCTGCTTTCAGGCCGTCAGGGACGAAAACTTGCGGTTCGCCATGTGCAGAACGGCCAAGACCTTGTGATGTAACTACCGTCGGCAGCGGCGTCACGCAATCGCCGCTGCCTTGCCTTATTCTGAAGAGCCCTGCCCTATCCAATTCTTGGGGTTTGCTCTTTGGTTCGCTGAACCTGCGCAGGCGCGTTCTGACTGCACAAACCGGGAACGCGCCTGCTTTAGGGGCTGCTTATTTGCACAGATTCTCAGTATCTGCGCGGGGTGCCAGTCCCTCCTAAGGGGCAGGTTGCAGGTTCGAATCCTGCCGGGGTCACCATAAAATCAAACTGCTGCTAACGAGGCATAAGAGTGCACGATTCCGGGGTTTTTCGTGCACACCCCTGTCAAGCGCGAACCCCAGAACGACGAATCGATCAGAATATTGCGTTGATTTATAGTGATATTTTTATGTGAGTTGGCTGGTGTCCGGATTTCAAGCCTGCCACGGTCATTTCACCGCTTTTCCCTACCAGACGCCGTGAGGAGGACCGGCATCGCCTCCTGGCGCAGATAGATGGGGCCGAAATCGAGCCCCTCCGGAGCGAACACCCCGACGCTGGCTGTCCTCAACAGCGACAGAATCGAGTTCCGGTGAAGGCCGGTTTCTGTCTGCATGGTGGTCAGGGTCAGGAATTTTTCGTGGAACGAGGCGATATGCGCCTCCGTCATCCGAAGCTGTGTCCGCCGGGTGACGGGATGCAGCGTCTCCAGCGCCTCCGCATGGCCGGCCTCGATCAGCGCCTCAATCCGGCCCTTGTCCCGAAAGCCTATGGAGCGTGCGAATTCCGCCGCGGACATGACGCCGGGCAAGGCGTCAACCGCGCGCATCGCGTGATCGGCACGGGCTTTCCGCCAACGATCCACCGACGACTTCAGGACCGAGAACCCGTGATAGCCCTCGTCTGCCGCCACCCGGCCGACCTGCAGCTCGCCCGCACGGATGGCCGAGATGATGTCGCCGACCGGCATATGCGCCCGGGCGCTCGCCGCCTGCAGGCGCTCCCATCCCTGCCCGCCTGAGGGGATCGGCACCGCCAGCGCCTGCAACTCGGCGTTCAGGGCCAGACCATCCTGGATCCGCCATTTCAGCTTGATCGACGCGTTTTGTGTTCGCGGTGTCAGAACCCCTCCCCGGATCAGCGCCTCGACCTCGCCCTTGCTCGCGCCCATGGCCTGTGCCAAGCTGATGGCGGTGACCAGCGACGCAACCTCGGCCAGCAATGGCGCGTAGATGTTGGCGGGAAAGGTCCTGCGGCTGCGCGGTCGGTCATCGCCCGGGGTGAAAGCGCCTGCCTCGGTCAGGAACTGTTCCAGCGCCACTTCCCCGACACCGGTTTCCAGAGAGGCGGTTCTGACCGAGTGCAGGCGCCGCTCGGACACCTCGCGACACAGCAGAAATTCACCGGCAGCGACCGGCCAGACCGAGAGGATGACCTCGCGCAGGATATCCCGGAAGATGTCGAATTCGCGTAGATCACGATAATCATGGCTCAGTTTGACGAAGAGCCATCCGAAGGCTGTCGGCGCCTCGACGAGTGCCCGGCTGGCCGTCACCGCCAGTTCCTCCAGCGCCTGACGGATCGCGGCCTCGCCCTGCCGTGCTTGTTCAAAGCCCGCCGCCTGCGCGGCGCGAAGATCCACCTCGGCCTGCCGATAGCCGATGTCCCGCGGGCGCAGCAGCTCACCACCGAACAACCGACAGAAAACCGTGGCGGCATAGAGCGTGTGCCGGGCAAGCCGGGTCGGATCCTCACCGGTTTCCAGCCGATGATCCAGCCAGACATCATAAGTTGACGGTATCAGCTGCGACTGCCGGAGCGAGCCGTCGAGGATATAATCGGCAATCCTGCCGAGTTGCGACTGGATATCCAGCCGCTTCACCGGATCATCCTCCTCCCAGAGGGCAACCAGCGGGTGAAGATGCCGCAGGCAGATGGTCACCTCGCGCAACTGCCAATGCCCGCGCATGGCCATGGCCGCCAGCGGATCACCCGGATGCGCCGCCGAATCCTCTTGCAGGCAGATCGGACAGCCACGCACCACCGGGCTGCACAGGGCCCGGGATCCGAAGACCTCACCACGAAACAGCGTCGTGACCTTACCGGCATGCGCACCTGTCCAGGAGCGAAGCTGGGCGAGTTCGTCATCGGACAGCTTGCCCCAACCTTGCAGGCGCTCCAGCGCCTCATCATCCTGGGTCAGCAACCGTTTGAAGGAGAACCCCATGTCCAGCGCCAGATCGGGGGCCTTCACGCCCTTGCTTGCCGCCAGACGCGACAGCAAGGAGGGCAGCGTCTCTCGATCGACAGGGCGAAGTCGTGGGAACAGTTTAGACACGGGTTCGGCAATGCAGAGAAGGTGGAAGTTTTTCTTAGAATAGGCAGGCGTTGTCCATAGAAATTTCATTGTGTCCCGGAAACGTTGGTCTTCACGTCAAGCGAGATCTTTGGTGCCATAATAGTGAAGACTTCGCTGCGGGACCGCCTGAACGGCTGATTCGAAGAACTCCATCTAGAAGCATGGAGGGAGGTCGACCGTCCACAAAGGGCCGATTTTCCTATTCTTCCCCGACCGCTGCCTTCATGAACCGCCCCGGCGGCTGGCCGGTATGGCGGCTGAAGGCGGTGCTGAAGGTGCTGGCGGAGCCGTAGCCGACCTTCGCCGCCACCTCGTTCAGCGCGATGCCGCCGCGGCGCAGCAGGTCCCTGGCGACGGCCATGCGCCAGGCGGTCAGGTATTCGATCGGTCGCGAGCCGACCATCCGGGTGAACCGCGCGATGAAGGCCGAACGGGACATGCTTGCTTCGCCTGCAAGATCGGGGATGGTCCAGGGCCGGGTGATATCGCCATGCAGGCCGCGCAGGGCGCTGGCGATGCGCGGATCGGCAAGCCCGCGCAAGAGGCCCGGATGCGTCGCGCGGGCGGGGGCGGCGCGCAAGGCCTCGATCAGCAGGATCTCGACCAGCCGTTCCAGGATCAGTTCGCTGCCAACCTCATCCCGGGCGGCCTCGTCGCCCAGCATCCGCACCAATTGCGTCAGTCGGGGGACGCCGCGGATATGGATCATCCGGGCCAGCAGCGTCACCAACAGCGCCGCGTCGGGCATGCCGAAGGTGAACCAGCCGCCGACCTGCCGCATCTCGGGCGGGCCGTCCTGGCGACCATGGCGAACCTCGTGCTGCGGTGGCGCGGACCTGGCGTTGATGCGCTGCACCGGCGCGGGCGCGAGGCTGGACATGCTGAAGGTCGGCGTGGCGGGCAGCAGGACGAAATCGCCCTCCTCGACCACCACCGGGTCTTCGCCTTCGACAGCAAGGCGGCAACTGCCGAGGGTCATCGCGGCAAAGGCGGGGCGGCCGAAATCGACATATCGCACCGCCCAAGCCCCGGCGCCGCTGATCCCTTTCGAGAACACCGCCTGCGGGCGCAGCAGTTCGATCACCTGGGTCAGCGGATCAGGCATTCAGGACTATCGCAAACTCATTTGAGACTCAGGATTGATGATCGTCCTGATCATGCGCGCTACATCCCTCGTGTCAACCAGAACACACAGGAGACCGCCATGAAAACCGTCCTCATCACCGGCAGCTCGTCGGGCTACGGGTTCGAGACCGCCCGCCATTTCCACGCGCAGGGCTGGGATGTCATCGCCACCATGCGGACCCCGCGCGAGGGGCTGCTGCCCGAGGGCGTGCGGCTGCTGACGCTGGACGTCACTGACCCGGCCAGCATCACCGCCGCCATCGAGGCCGCCGGCCCCATAGACGTGCTGGTCAACAACGCCGGCATCGGGTTGGTCGGCGCCTTCGAGGCTGCGCCGATGGATTACGTTCGCAAGATTTTCGAGACCAATACCTTCGGCACCATGGCGATGGTGCAGGCGGTAATCCCGCAGATGCGGGCGCGGCGTTCGGGCGTGATCGTCAACGTCACCTCCAGCGTGACGCTGGCGCCGATGCCGCTGGCCGCCGCCTATACCGCCAGCAAGCAGGCGGTCGAAGGTTTCACCGGATCGCTGACGCATGAATTGGGGGCGTTTGACGTGCGGGTGAAACTGGTAGAGCCCGGCTATGCCCCGACCACGCGCTTCGCGCAGAACATCGACTTCTCCATCGAGGAGATGATCCCCGAGCCCTATGCCGATTTCGCCCGCCCGATCTTCGAGGCCTTCGCCAGCCCGTCCTTGACCACGAAGGAAAGCGATGTGGCCGAGGCGGTCTGGCTGGCGGCGAATGACGCTTCCGACCGGCTGCATTATCCGGCCGGGCCGGATGCCGTCGCGCTGGCCCGGGCAGGATGACCTGTCAGCTGGGGGTTACCCGCGTACCTCCATCCGCGCGGCCCTTTCTCGCACCATTGCGAGGAAGGCCGCGAACCCCGCCGACGGGTTTCGCCGACCGGGATAGTAGAGGCAGAAGCCGGGGCGCGGCGGAGTCCAGTCTTCCAGCAAACGGATCAGGCGGCCGGCGGCGATGTCGTCGGCGACATCCTGTTCGATGAAGAAGCCGATGCCCGCCCCGTCCAGCACGGCGGCGCGGGCGATGGCGGCCTCGTCCAGCGTCAGGCGGCCCCTGGCGTCGACCAGAACCTGCTCGCCATCCCGCTCGAACGGCCAGCGAAACAGCGCCCCGTTCGGCAGGCGCACGCGGATGCAGTCCTGCGCGGGCAGATCGGCGGGGGTCAGCGGCACCGGGTTTGCCGCCAGCCAGGTCGGCGAGGCGACAACGGCATATCGTTGCGGCTTGCCCAAGGGCAGCGCGATCATGTCGCGCGGCACCAGATCGGCGGGACGGATGCCCAGATCGAAGCCCTCGGCCACGATATCGACCAGCCGTCCCTCGGTCACCAGATCAACCTGCATCTCGGGATAGCGGCGCAGGAAGGCCAGCACCACCGGCGCGATCTCGCGCCCCGCCTGGACCGAGGCGTTGATGCGCAGCAAGCCCGATGGCGTCTCGCGCTGCGAACGCGCACTGTCCATCGCGCCACGGATCTCGGCCAGCGCCGGGCCGATCCGTTCGACGAAATCCCGCCCGGCATCGCTGAGCGACACGCTGCGCGTCGTCCGGTTGAACAGCCGCACGCCCAGGCCGGCCTCCAGCCGGCCGATGGTATGCGACAGCGCGGTCGTCGACATGCCAAGCTCGATCGCCGCCGCCCGGAACGAACCCCGGCGGGCGATGGCCAGCACCGCCTCCAGTCCTTTCAGTCCCGTATCCATAATTGTCCCGATTCCGTCATCCTCAGATGCCAGTTTATCCCGATTATTATTGCGGCGGTCGAGCGCTATGTTCCGGGGCAGCAAGGAAAGGACTGCTCCCCATGAAGCTTCCCGCACCGATCCAGACCTATTTCAGCGCCGAACCTCCGCAGGATGCGGAAGCCTTCGCCGCGGCCTTCGCGCCGGAGGCCACCGTCCATGACGAGGGCCACATCCATCGCGGCCCGGACGAGATCCGCGCCTGGTGGCAGGCCGCCAGGGCGAAGTATCGCCACAGGGCCGAACCCCTGGACCTGACCGACACGGCCGGCAAGGCGGTGATCCGCGCAAGGGTCAGCGGCGATTTCCCCGGCAGCCCGGCTGTCCTGACCTTCACCTTCGGGCTGGCGGGCGATCGGATCACCGATCTGGAGATCGGCTGATGACGGGCTTCCTGACGCTGAACGGCAAGCGTGCCCTGATCACCGGCGGCACGCAGGGCGCGGGCGCGGCCACCGTGGCGCTGTTCCGCGACCTTGGCGCGCAGGTGCTGACCACGGCCCGCAGCCGCCCCGAAAGCCTGCCCAATGACATGTTCGTCGCCGCCGACCTGACCACTCTGCAGGGATGCGACATCCTGGCCGAGGCCGCGCGCAACCGTTTGGGCGGCGTAGATGTCATCGTTCATATGCTGGGCGGCTCCTCTGCGCCCGGCGGCGGCGTTGCGGCCCTGGGTGAGGCGGAATGGCAGGCCGAGCTGAACCTGAACCTTCTGCCCGCCGTCCGGCTGGACCGCGCGCTTGTTCCGGGGATGGTCGCGCAGGGATCGGGCGTGGTGATCCATGTCACCTCGATCCAGCACCTGCTGCCGTTGCCCGAAGCAACGACGGGTTATGCCGCCGCCAAGGCGGCGCTGTCGGTCTACAGCAAGAGCCTGTCAAAGGAGGTTTCGCCCAAGGGCGTACGTGTGGTCCGCGTCGCCCCCGGCTGGATCGAAACCGAGGCTTCGGTCCGACTGGCCGAACGGCTGGCGCAGGAGGCGGGCACCGACTATGAGGGCGGCAAGCGCATCATCATGGACGCCCTTGGCGGCATTCCCCTCGGCCGCCCCGCGAAACCGGCCGAGATCGCCGATCTGATCGCCTTTCTGGCGTCGGATCGCGCAACCACCATCACCGGAACGGAATATGTGATCGATGGAGGAACCGTGCCGACAGCGTGATCCAGGGAGGCCGAACCGGAAAGGCCGCGCCGAGTCGGATTGGCTGCTTCGCAGAAACCGCACAGTAGGGCTGCATCAACGCGGACCGGCCGCTTAGGGCCGCTCCTCACCCATCGACCAATTGCCAAAACCCATACTTCCGCCCGTGCTTCTGCCTGAGTGCGGCGACGAATTGTTCATGTGTGGGGAAACCCCCGTGATCGTCGATGACCTGCTCGCTTGCCCGGCATTCGGCAAGGTGGCGGGCGGCGTAGCGGTACCGCTTGGCTTTCCCGCCATCCAGGCTGTCCTGAATCATTGCCCGGCGCATCAGCGTGGCCGCAAGCGGGTATCTGGCCTGAAGAGCGTCAGCTGCCGTCGAGAGCATATGGTAGGCATTTCCGTCCAGTTCGTCCGCCCGTGCCGTCACGACCCGCGCCGCGCGCTCATGGCTGGGCCAGCCGACCAGAAAGCCGATCGCAGCGCCGAGATGGGGGTGGGTTTCAGCAAGCCCGAGCGCCTTTTCTTCGGCCTCGATGTCGTCGAAGTCCGGCAGTAATTGCAGGTATTTCCGCAAACTGCGCTCGCTCAGGATCTGTTCGAACGTGTCCCACAGATGTGCCTTGAGCTCATCAAACCTGCCCAATTTCTCGAGGCATTCCTCATAGACCTCATCGAGGTCATAGCGGAACATCCTGAACGCTTTGCCGTCTTCGGCAGCGCGGGCGCGATTGACGATATCGAAGGCCTCGTCGACGCGGCTCGCATCAAGCAATCTGCGGGCAACATCGGGCGCGATGGTGCCGTAAGTCAGCTGTTCCGCAGAATACCGGGCCATATAGGCGTCGACATCGCCCTGTGCGTCGGCGACATCCGCGAGGACGATCGACCTTGTGCTTTGCTTGCTGCGCTGAACGCTGTCTTCGGGAGAGAACGAAAGGCCGAAGCCCTGATATCTCGCCAGCTCATGTTCGCTGGCGGGCGTCGCCGCCCATGCCTCGGTGATCCGCTTGAGATGTTCGAGGCCCTCCGGGCCGAGCGCGTCCGCCATCACCGGAATGATGCCGTCGAACTCGCCATAGCCTGCCTCGGCGACGGCATCGAGGATCCTCTCCGCCAGCACGCTGGGGTTCACGGAGATCCTGGGCGACAGCTTCGAGATGATGTCCACGGCCTCTCCCATGACATCGCCGACCGATCCGTTGCTGTCATCCGTGCGCTCATGAATAGACGGGGCCAGTTGCAGGAAGGACCAGAGCAGTTCGAATGCCTCATCGGCATCATGCGGCGCGATCGTGGCCTCGATCATCCCCAGCAAGCCGTTGAGGTCCTTGACCAGCGCCCGCTGCTTGCT
Organism: Paracoccus alcaliphilus; assembly: GCF_028553725.1. Classification (NCBI taxonomy): domain Bacteria; kingdom Pseudomonadati; phylum Pseudomonadota; class Alphaproteobacteria; order Rhodobacterales; family Paracoccaceae; genus Paracoccus; species Paracoccus alcaliphilus. The sequence goes on along the minus strand of NZ_CP067124.1, from coordinate 1,668,201 downwards.
CCAGTCGACGAAGCTGGATGAGCGTCGGAGCGAAGCGAACCGCTTGCGGATATCGGCGGCGACCTCCTTCGGGCCCTGGGCGGCGCTGAGTTCCATCCGCGCACGACGCTGCAGGGCTGCACTGCCCTGCACCAGGTCGATGACCAGAGCCGCGAGCTTTTCCGCCCCCAGCTTTTCGAGGTTCGCCTTGTTCAGGGTCTTTCTGGACATTGTCGTGGTATCTGAGCCTGGTTCCTGTGCTGCGGCGCCGACAGTGCCTCACATGTCACGCTGCAACAAGCATGGATGACCGGTTCGGGCAAACCTCGCCATGAGGCAAACCCACGTGATTCGCCAGCGATGTGGTGATGTCGGTGATCTGCAGCGTAACATTTCGAGTCCCGAGCGGCCGGTCACTACTCGATGACAGATCCGCCAAGTTCCTGGAGCTTCAGGGCAATGTCCCGCGTTGTCTCAGCATGTTTTTCACAGGCATCAGGCGCACTGATTTCCTGCAGCGCAGGCTGAAGATAGGTCGAAAAGTAATCGTCGACGCTCAGGCCCATGTGACTGGCAACGGTTTGAGCCGTACCAGCGATCAGCGCGGCGTCCCCGGCCTTCACGCCTTCGATTTCGCAGTTGGTGGCAATGAGATTCGCCAGCGAAAGCTCGTACAGGGTTTCAGACGTGGACAGGTCTTCAATGACCTGGCTTGGCGGCGTCTGGATCGTAGAAATAACGTCCCCATGAGCCGGAGAGGCGACAATGGGACATAGACTGGCGAAAATGCCCAAGGTTGCACGGTGTACGCGCGACAAGGATCCTGCGGATGCGTAGATTTTCATTATTATTGATCCTGTTGCCAGCGGGTTCCGTGTGCCTGTTACGCCAATGATCTCCGACTGCCAATGGTGGCCTCGCCACGCGGTCCGCGCCTCACCTGTGGGCGGCCCCAGGCTCGAATTCAGCAGCCCCCAGATGTTGCCCGCAGATTGACGCGAAGAGCCCTACGCCTTGCGACCATGATCCCTGCCGCACGCACCGCAGCACCGACGGGGCCAAGGCTGGTTCGTCGCTAGCAAGCCGAACCCGCCGCGGAACAACGAAAGACCACAGTCCGGGCACACGAATACGAATAGCGCGACCCCGCCATGGGCCAGCCAGATTATTGCCAGTGCAGTAATCGAGCCGGAGCCTATCGAAGATGGAAGAGCGGCAATGACCAACAGGAACAGAACAGTCCAGCCGGCAAAAAGCCACGCCTTCTGGTAGAGGGTCACGGTGGGTCTCCATCGGATTTATTACGCGCAGGGCGTAAAAATCATTCTGATATTAACAGCCTGCCACGCCTTGTCGTCCACGTTGCCCATAGTCTGCCTATTGGCCGCTTTGACCGCATCGCTACCAGCTCGGCGAGAACGTCGCTGCACGGCGCTTGAGCGGCAGCCTCATGGAACGCGGCATCGCAGCGAAGTTTGCACCTGACTGGCAGCTTCGGGTCGACCATATTGCTGTCAGCGATGCGCCAGATAATCCGCTGAAACGTAACCCGAAATGCCAGGCCTGTCGGTGAGCGAGACTCTGCACCAAACCTTGCCGTTATTCGCCACGCAGTTCTGACGGGTGAGGCGCGTTCCGTCGGGCAGGCCGATGATGATGTTGTGGTTGAGGCCAGGGCCTTCGCGAAGCTTCAGGAGATCATCTGGCCCGACGCCCTTGACCACTGCACCAGAACCGACCGCGCATCCGGTGGCGACCATGAGAGCGAGAAGAGCAGCAAAATGAGTTCGCATTGCCTGACCTGAATCGTTTTGCCATCACTACGACACCATCACGCTGAATGACAGCAGGCAGGTGCCGGACGCCGATAAAGGGTTGCCAAGACCAGCCATTGAAGGCCCGTTCCGTCCCATAGAGCGGCGATTCCGGTCAGGATTTCGCCGCGGCGCCAGTCGAATGGCAGCTTCGGAGAATGCGGCCACGCAGCATGGGGTGCGTCCGACGAGCGGTTCTGGGCCGGGCCTCGCGCTGCATCCCCATACGTCCCCGACCCTGTTTACCTTTGGTCCTGGACAACCCGACATCAGCCTCGCCCGGCAAGCATGCAACCGATCGCAGCCATCTGAATGGCGGCGGCACAGAGGAACAGCGTTTCGGTTCCGCCAACATCGGCACCTCCATTGGTACGCAGCAAGTCGAACGCCGCTGGTGCAAAGGCATAGCCCGCCTGACCGATGGCGACGATCAGCGGCACCACGCGGGCGGTCGCAGACGGAGAAAACTCCTGCTGCGCGATCAGCGGCGGCAAGGATGTGGCGTTGCCGATGCCCAGCCCGAACAGCGCGATGCCAAGGAACAGCCAAAGGTCACCATCGCCTGCTGCCAGGTCAGCGGAGAACCATCATCGTGGCGGCTTCCTCCTCGGCAGTTGAGGTCGTGATTGGTTGCGGGGGCTCGAATTGGACACTGCTTCGCAATGACCAGTGCGCTCAATCTCCCCTATAGCGGCGGATTAACAACGCACCAAGGCCCTGCAGAAAATGTTCAATGAAGAAGCCGTCAGAGTTTTTCGGTGAGTTCCGGGACGGTTGTGAAGAGGTCACCGACGAGGCCGTAATCGGCGATCTGGAAGATGGGGGCTTCCTCGTCCTTGTTGATGGCGACGATCACCTTGCTGTCCTTCATGCCGGCGAGGTGCTGGATGGCGCCAGAGATGCCCACCGCCACGTAAAGCTCGGGAGCGACCACCTTGCCGGTCTGGCCGACCTGCCAGTCGTTCGGGGCGTAACCGCTGTCCACCGCCGCGCGGGAGGCGCCGACCGCGGCACCCAGCTTGTCGGCCAAAGCCTCGATGATCGCGAACTGTTCCTTGGAACCTACACCGCGACCGCCCGAGACCACCCGGCCCGCCGAGGTCAGTTCGGGGCGGTCCGAGGCCGCGACCTCGTCGCCCACCCATTTCGACAGGGCGGGGTCATCGGCCAGTGCGGCATCCGAGACCGGGGCGTTGCCGCCATCGGGGGCCGCGTCGAAGCTGGCCACGCGGATGGTCAGCACCTTCTTGGCATCGCGCGATTTCACCACCTGGATGGCGTTGCCGGCATAGACCGGGCGCTCGAACGTCTCGGCATCGACGATTTTCGAGGCGTCCGAGATGATCATCGCATCCAGCAGCGCCGCCACACGCGGCATGACGTTTTTCGCATCGGTCGTGGCGGGGGCGACGATGTGGTCGTAATCGCCCGCAAGGCTGACCAGCAGCGCGGCTGTGGGTTCGGCCAGACGGTGGCCATAGCGCGCATCCTCGGCCACCAGCACCTTCGCGACGCCCTCGATCGTCGCGGCCTCGGTGGCGGCATCGCGCGCCGAGGCCCCGGCGCAGAGCACCGTCACCTCGCCAAGCGCCGTCACCGCAGCTACCGTCTTCGCCGTGGCGTCGCGGTTCAGCACGCCATTCGTGACTTCTCCAAGCAGCAGAACAGCCATCAGATCACCCCCGCTTCTTTCAGTTTGCCGACCAGTTCATCCACCGAGCCGACCTTGATGCCGGCCTTGCGGCCCTCGGGCTCGCGGGTGGAGACGATCTCCAGACGCGGGCTTACATCGACGCCGTAATCGGCGGCGGTCTTTTCATCGAGCGGCTTCTTCTTCGCCTTCATGATGTTGGGCAGGCTGGCATAGCGCGGCTCGTTCAGGCGCAGATCGGCGGTGACGATGGCGGGCAGTTTCACCTCGATGGTCTGCAACCCGCCATCGACCTCGCGGGTGACTTTCGCCGCCTCGCCCTCGATCTCGATCTTGCTGGCAAAGGCCGCCTGGCTCCAGCCCAGCAGCGCCGAGAGCATCTGGCCGGTGGCGTTCATGTCGTTGTCGATCGCCTGCTTGCCGGCGATCACGAGGCCCGGGGCTTCGGCTTCCACGACCTTGGCGAGGATCTTGGCCACCGCCAGCGGCTCGATATCCTGATGTACGTCATCGGCAGCCACGACCAGAATCGCCCGGTCCGCGCCCATCGCCAGCGCCGTGCGCAGCGTCTCGGCCGCCTGTTTGACACCGATGGAAACCGCGATCACCTCTTCCGCGACGCCCTTTTCCTTCAGCCGGATCGCCTCTTCCACCGCGATCTCGTCAAACGGGTTCATCGACATCTTGACGTTCGCAAGATCGACACCGGACCCATCAGCCTTGACCCGAGCCTTAACGTTGTAGTCGATCACTCGCTTGACCGGCACGAGAACCTTCATGATTTCCTCCAGTTACAGATCAGCAAACTGACCGAAAACGCGTGACGATCATATCCAGCACCTCGGCTGGATCGCGCTTCCACCAATCGTCTGCCGAGAAGATTTCAACCTCGCAGAGACCTTCATAGCCCGCCGCCTCGACCGCGGAGCGGATGGCCTTCAGATCGGCCACGCCGTCGCCCATCATGCCGCGATCCAGCAGCACATCCGAGGTATCGGCCAGCCAGTCGCAGAGATGATAGCCGAGGATACGGTCGCCCGCGCGGGCCAGCTGGCGCGGCAGGTCGGTGTCCCACCAGACATGATAGACATCGACCGCCACGCCGAGATTGGGCGCGCCGACGGCATCGCAGATGTCCAGCGCGTCGCGCAGGGTGGTCAGGCAGGAGCGGTCGCCGCCATAGACCGGGTTCAGCGGCTCGAGCGCCAGCCTGACGCCGCGCGAGGCGGCGTAGGGGGCGGCCTCGGCCACACGGTCGGTCACCAGGCGCAGGCTGTCGGTGACGCCGCGCGTTCCGGGCTGAACCCCGCCGGTGACGATGGTCAGGACCGGCGCGCCCAGTTCCGCCGCCATGTCGATCAAGGCATGTACATCGTCCATCACCGCCTGCCTGCCCTGCGGCGCCAGCGGGCCGACGAGGAAGGGCGTCCGGCAGAGGCCCGCCACCGTCAGCCCGGCGGCGCGGGCATGGGCGGCAATCCGGGCCGCCCGCGCGCCGATCTCGCGCCGCCAGAAGACGATGCCGCCATAGCCGCGCTCGGCGCAGGCGTCGATGGTGCGCTCGGGCGACCAGCCGGCGCCGGCGCCCTCGACATTATGGCCGAGGGTCGCGGTGTTCAGCGCCAGCGCGGAGATGTCACGGCTGAAGTCGCGCATGGGTCAGGCGCCGTAGACGGCCAGCAGCGATTTCATCCGCCGCACCGCCAGTTCGGGATCGCGCAGCAACCCGCAGGCATCCGACTGGCGGAAGACCTCGGTGAAGTAGGGCAAGGGCCGCATGGCGTGATGGCCGTTCAGCATGATGAAATGATCCTGGAAGCCGTTGAGCCAGGCCAGGAACACCACGCCGGTCTTGTAATACTGCGTCGGCGCGCGAAAGATCGTGCGCGCCAGCGGCACGGTCGGGTCCAGCGTGGCGCGGAAGGCGGCATTGTCGCCCTCGGCCAGCTTGTTCACCGCAAAGGCGGCGGCGGGGGCCAGCGGATCGAAGATACCCAGCAGGGCGTGGCTGTAGCCCTGATCGTCGCCCTCGATCAGTTCGGGATAGTTGAAATCGTCGCCGGTATACATCTTCACGCCCGCAGGCAGGCGGCGGCGCAGGGTGATCTCCTTGTCCTTGTCCAGAAGCGACATCTTGATGCCGTCCACCTTGGCGATGTTCTGTTCGATCACCGCCAGCACGGTCTCCAGCGTGGCGTCGAAATCCGAGCTGCCCCAGTAACCGGCCAGCGCGGGGTCGAACATCTCGCCCAGCCAGTGCAGGATCACCGGCTGGTCGCAGGCCGACAGCACCTGTGCGTAGACATGCAGGTAATCCTCGGGGCGGGTCGCGACGCGGGCCAGCGCGCGGCTGGCCATCAGCACGATGCGGCCGCCGACGGCCTGGATCGCCTCGACCTGCTCCAGATAGGCGCGGATCACGTCGTCCAGCGTCTTCGCATCGGCGGGATCCAGATGATCGGTGCCGCAGCCATTGCCGACCAGCGCGTCGGGCAGTTCGGCCCTGGTCCGGCGGATCAGCTCCAGCGCGCCGGGCCAGTCGAGCCCCATGCCGCGTTGCGCGGTATCCATCGCCTCGGCGATGCCAAGGCCAAGGCTGGCCAGATAGCGGCGGAACTCCATCGTCTTGTCCCAGTCCACCGCCGCGCGCCCCGAAGGGTCGTTGTCAGTGAAGGGATCGGCCACCACATGGGCGGCGGAATAGACGATGCGGGCCGGGTTCGCGGGCAGCACGGCCTGCGCGATGGGGGTGCCGGTCAGCGTATAGTCGGCCATGCGGCCTTGCGTGTCGGGAAGTGCGATTTTCATGACAGCAGCTTTCAGAAACGCGGAACCAGCATCCCGGCATCGGCCGAGATCGCCTGTCCCGTGGTATAGGGAAGCCGGCCCGAGGCCAGCGATGCGATGATGGCGCCCATGTCGGCGGGCTGGCCGACGCGGGGGAACAGGGTCAGCCCTTCTTCCGCGCGCTGGCGATAGGCGTCGATCACGGGAGCGGTCATCTCGGTCGCGATCAGGCCGGGCTGCACGTCATAGACGGCGATGTTCTCCGGCCCGAGCCTGACGGCCAAGGCCTTGGACACCATCGCGGCGGCGGCCTTGGAGGCGCAATATTCCGACCGCTGCACCGCCACCGCCACCGCGTTGGACGAGGTGACGTTGACGATGGCGTGGAACAGCGTCGGGGCGCGGTCCCGCGCCAGCAGGCGGCGGGCGAAGGCTTGCGACAGGAAGAACATCGCCTTGCTGTTGACGGTCAGGCAGCGGTCCCAGCTTGCTTCGCTGACTTCCAGCAGGTCGCCGCGTTGCAACACACCCACGCCCGCGTTGTTGACCAGCGTGGTCAGGGGGCCAATCGCATCCTCGATCCGTTGCAGGGCCGCGTCATGGCCGGCGATGTCGGTCACGTCGAAGGGCGCAGCGACGACCGGCACGCCAAGCGCGGCGATGTGTTCGACCACCGCGCGCAATTCCGCGTCATCGGCGGGACCATTCACGGCAATGGCGAAACCTTCGCGGGCCAGCGCCTCGGCGGCGGCCAGGCCGATCCCTCGGGACGAGCCAGTGACAAGGGCGACCTGTCTCATGCCTGCGCGCCTTTCTTCAGCAATTCGCGGGCAATGATCATGCGCTGGATCTGGTTCGTGCCCTCATAGATCTGGGTGATCTTGGCGTCGCGATACAGCCGCTCGACCTCGAAGCCCCGGATATAGCCCGAGCCGCCAAAGACCTGCACCGCATCCGCCGTGCGCGCCACCGCCATGTCGCCGGCAAAGCATTTCGCCATCGAGCAGGCCTTGGTGGCATCCTGCCCGTTGTCGATCTTGCTAGCGGCGGAATGAACCAGCAGCCGCGCGGCCTCGATATCCTTGGCCATGTCGGCCAGCAGCCACTGCACGCCCTGGAACTCGGCGATCTGCTTGCCGAACTGCTTGCGCGTCCCGGCATATTCCAGCGCGGCCTCCAGCCCCGCCTGCCCGATACCGACCGCCAGCGCGGCAATGCCGACGCGCCCCTTGTCCAGCACGCTCATCATCATGTGGAAGCCGCGATTCTGGTCGCCCAGCAATGCGTCGGCACCCAGCCGCACATCGGTGAAGTTCAGCGCGCCCACCTGGCTGGCGCGCTGGCCCATCTTGTGTTCCTTGGGGCCGCGCTCGACCCCCGCCGCGTGCAGATCGACGATGAAGATCGACATGCCGCGATTGCCTGCTTCCTTGTCGGTGCGGGCCAGCACGAAGCCTAGATCCGCGACCGGCGCATTGTGGATCCAGATCTTGCCGCCGTTCAGCACCCAGCCGTCGCCATCGCGCACCGCCGTGGTGCGGATGCCGGACACATCGGTCCCCGCGTCGGGTTCGGTGATGCAATAGGCGACCTTCTGGCGCATCGCCAGGATCTCGGGCAGCAGCTTGCGCTGCGCATCCGTGCCGTGGCGCACCAGCAGGGACGAGATCAGCTCCAGCAGCCCACATTGGTCGGCGACGCTGGCATAGCCGCGCGACAATTCCTCCATCACCACGGCATAGGTCAGCGTGTCGAAGCCCGGCCCGCCCATCTCATCCGGCACGCCGATGCCGAACAGGCCCAGCTTCGCCATCTCGTCAAAGATCTCGGCGGCAAAACGTTCTTCGCGGTCCAGCGCCTCGGCTGCGGGCCGGATGACCTCATCGGCGAATGCGCGGGCCATGTCGCGCACCTGCAGCTGGGTCTCGTTCAGATACATCTCGAATCCCCTCCCGGCATGTAACTATCCAGTTACTTTAATCGAAACGGCTTTCGGCCGTCAAGCCGGAAAACCGCGGACCCTGCGGGAATCTGCTTGATAGGCGATGTGGAATCGTGCCAATCATAACTAATTGGTTACTTAAGGAGGGGGAACCGATGAAACCATCCGAAAAACGCAAGTTCGGTCGCACGGATCTGGAGGTGACCGGCTTCGCCTTCGGCACCGCGCCCGTCGGCAATATTTTCCGCGAAATCGACGACCAGACCTCGCGCGCGATGTTCGATCATGCCTGGGATGCGGGCGTGCGCTATTTCGACACCGCGCCGATGTATGGCCACGGCCTGTCCGAGCTGCGCACGTCCGAGGCGTTGCGCTGGCGCAACCGCGACGATTTCGTGCTGTCCTCAAAGGTGGGCCGCCTGCTGCGCCCGGCGCGGCGCGACAGCATCGACTTTGCGCCCTGGGTCAATGCGGCGCCCTTCCGGTCCGAATTCGACTATAGCTATGACGGCACCATGCGCGCCTTCGAGGACAGCCTGCAACGGCTGGCGCTGGAGCGGATCGACATCCTGTTCATCCACGACATCGACGTCTATACGCGCGGCGCCGAACAGCCCGAGGTCTTCCGGCAGGCGATGGATGGCTGCTGGAAGGCGCTGGAACGGCTGCGCGACGAAAGGGTGGTCGCGGCCATCGGCGTCGGCGTGAACGAATGGCAGGTCTGCCATGAGGCGCTGAAACAGCGCGATTTCGACTGCTTCCTGCTGGCCGGGCGCTATACCCTGCTGGAGCAGGATGCGCTGGACGAGTTCCTGCCGCTTTGCGAGGAACGCGGCGCGGCGGTGGTCGTCGGCGGCGGCTTCAACTCGGGCATTCTGGCGACGGGCGCGAAGCCGGGGGCGAAATACAACTATGTCCCCGCCCCGGCCGAGATCATGGATCGGGTGACGAAGATCGAGGCAGTCTGCGCCGAATACGAGGTGCCGCTGCCCGCTGCGGCGCTGCAATTCGTCGTGGCGCATCCGGCGGTGCCGTCCTTCTGCGCAGGCACGCGGACCGTTCAGCAGTTGGAGCAGAACCTTGCATGGATGAATCACCCGATCCCGGCCGCGTTCTGGCAGGCGCTAAAGGACAAGGGCCTGCTGCGCGGGGACGCGCCGGTGCCTGCGTAAACACGACCAAGGCGGCGAGATGACCCTGCCGCCTTTTCTTCGACCTCAGCGGATCAGGATGGCGCGGAAGTCATTCACATTCGTACCGGTCGGGCCGGGGCTGAACAGATCACCCAGTTTCTCGAAGGCCGACCAGGCGTCGTTTCCGGCCAGCATCGCCATCGGATCGCTACCCAGTGCCCGCAGCCGCGCCATGCTGTTGCCATCGGCGAAGGCGCCGGCATTGTCCTCGGAGCCGTCGATGCCATCGGTATCGGCAGCCAGCGCCGAGACCGGCAGCCCCTCGATGCCCAGAGCCAGCCCCAGAAGGAACTCGCTGTTGCGCCCGCCGCGACCCTTGCCGCGAAGGGTCACGGTGGTCTCGCCCCCTGACAGGATCACCACGGGCCGGGCAAAGGGGCGGTCGCGCGTCGCGATCTCGCGCGCGATGGCGGCATGGACATGGGCCACATCGCGAGCCTCGCCCTCGATCGCATCCGACAAGATGACGGCCGGGATGCCTGCGGCTTCGGCCCTGGCGGCAGCGGCCTCAAGCGACAGCCGGGCCGATGCGATCAGCCGCACCTCATGGCGGGCGAAGACCGGATCATCGGGCTGCGGCGGCTGGCCGTCGTCGCCCGCGAACCAGTCGCGCAGGGACGCGGGCAATTCGATCCGCCAGTTGTCCAGCAGGCGGCGCGCATCCTCGCGCGTCGCCGCATCCGGTACCGTCGGACCCGACGCCACCTGCGCCGGATCATCGCCCGGCACGTCCGACACGACCAGCGACACCACCCGCGCGGGATGGGCAGCAGCGGCCAGCCTGCCACCCTTGATGCGCGAGACCTGCTTGCGGATCGCGTTCATGACCGAGATCGGCGCGCCGCTGGCCAGCAGGATGCGGTTCAGCTCGATCTCGTCCTCCAGCGCCAGTCCCTCGGGCGGCGCCGGCAGCAGGGCCGAACCACCGCCGCAGACCAGCGCGACGACCAGATCGTCCTCGGTCAAGCCGCCGACGGCCTCGAACAGCGCCTCGGTCGCCGCAAGCCCCGCCGCATCGGGCACCGGATGGGCCGCCTCCAGCACGCGGATGCTGCGTGTTTCGCAGCCATAGCCATAGCGCGTGACCACCACGCCCTCGACCGGCCCGTCCCAAAGCCGTTCAAACGCCGCCGCCAGTTGCGCGGCCCCCTTGCCCGCGCCGATCACCACCGTGCGCCCCTTGGGACGCGCCGGCAGGCAGGCCCGCAGCGCGATCTCGGGATCGGCGGCAGCCACCGCCGCATCGAAAAGCGCCGTGAGGAAATCGCGATCCTCAGCCGTCATCCTGTCCCCTTCCAAACTGTCCCCTCAGGCCCGCGACGAGCCCATTTCCCCGAACCTTGCAGAGCGTTTTTCGCGGAACGCCGCAAGCCCTTCGCGCAGGTCGTCGGATGCGGCGGCCACGCTTCCGGCCAGCGCCTCCAGCACACGCTCGCGTTCCTCGCCCTCGGCGGCATTGATCAGCATCTTGGTGATCTCGGTCGCGCGCGGGGCGCGGGCGATCACCTGCGCGGCCAGCGCCTTGGCGGCGGCCATGCCTTCGCCGGTCGGAACGACGCGATCCACCAGCCCAAGGCGCTGCGCCTCATCGGCGCCGAAAACCTCGCCGAACAGCGCCATCCGGCGCACCGGCCCGGCACCGAAGCGGCGCACCGCCCGTTGCGTGCCCGACCAGCCGGGGATGATGCCAAGCGAGGTTTCGGGCAATCCGATCCGCACATGCGCCTCGGCCAGCCGGTAATCGGCGCAAGCGGCCAGTTCCAGCCCACCGCCCAGACAATGGCCATTCAGCACCGCGATCACCGGCTGCGCAAGCCGCGTCAGCGCGTCGAAAGCCGCATGACCATCTCGCAGCCAGCGGCGGCTGAAATCCTCGGGCGACAGTTGCGACCATGCGGCAATGTCGCCACCGGCGCAAAAGGACCGCCCACCCTCGCCGGTCAGGATCACCACCCGCGCATCGGATCGCTCGATCCGGCGGCAGAGCGGCAGCAGCGCCTCCACCATCTCCGCATCCAGCGCGTTCAGCTTGTCCGGGCGGCGGATCGTCAGTCGCGCGATACCAGCCTCGATCCGCAGATCGAGACGCGGATCCGCGCTCACAACGCCAGCCCCATCGGCGTGTCGCGGAACAGCGCCGCGTCCATCACCTTCAGGTCGTCGGCCACCCGCAATGGCGTCGCCGCCTGATCCAGCACGTCGCGCTGCAGATCGATGCCCGGCGCGATCTCGGTCACGGTCAGCCCCTCGGGCAGCAGCCGCAGCACGCAACGCTCGGTCACATAGGTGATCTCCTGCCCCTGCGCGATGGCGCGGGGACCCGAGAAGCTGACCTGATCGACCTTCGGCACGATCTTGGCCACCTTGCCCTCGCGGTCGATGACCAGCCTGCCATCCTCGATCCGCATCTTCGCGCCGGCGTTGAAATTGCCCGAGAACACGATCTTCTTCGCGCGCGCCGTGATGTCCACGAAGCCCCCCGCCCCCGCTGTCCGGTGCGGCGTCGCGGCCAGACGGCTGACATTGACCGAACCTTCGGCGTCGATTTCGAGGAAGGACAGCAGCGAGCAATCGAACCCGCCCGCCTGGAAATAGCTGAACTGATGCGGCGAGGCGACGAAGGCCTCGGCATTGCTGGCGCAGCCGAACTTGAAATCCAAGAGCGGCACGCCGCCCACCGGCCCCTGTTCGATCACCCAGGTGACGGCGCCGTGCTGCCCTTCCTCGATCAGGATGCGCGGCACATTGGCCGAGATGCCAAAGCCGATATTGACCGCCCAGCCCTGGCGCAATTCCTGCGCCACGCGGCGCGCCATGATCTTGCCGGGGTTGAAGGCGGCAAGGCTGAAACTGGACAGCGGCCGGAACACCTCGCCCGAGATCGCCGGGTCATGCGGGGTCGCGGTGGTCTGCAACTGGTCCGGCGCCTCGACGATCACGTCGACCAAGATCCCCGGAACCTTGACGTCATGCGGCTTCAGCGTGCCCTGTGCTGCCACGCGCCGGACCTGAGCGATGACGATGCCGCCGCAGTTATGCGCCGCCAGTGCCATTTCCATGGCACCAAGGGTCGCGCCCTCGTCCTCGAAGGTCAGGTTGCCGTTTTCATCCGCCGTGGTGGCCCGGATCAGCGCCACGTCGGGACGCAGCGCCGGGAAGTGCAGCCATGTGTCACCGTCGAACTCCACCCGCCGGACGATGGGCGCGGCGCGGGCACTGTCGTTCATCGCGCAGCCTTCAAGCTCGGGATCGGCGAAGGTCTCCATGCCGACCTTGGTCAGTACGCCGGGGCGCTGCGCCGCGCCTTCGCGCAGCATGTCGAAGACGATCCCCGAGGGCACGTTATAGGCCGCGACCTCCTCGGCCAGGATGCGCTGCCAGATTTTCGGCGGCTCGGCGTTCGACGGACCCGACGGGTAGGACCCGCCGATGATGCGGGTGATCATCCCCGGATGGGCGATGTGATCCACGCCGGGCGTGCCGAACATGTCGCCCGCCGCAATCGGGTGAATGGTGGTCAGGTTCCGGGGGGCGCCCTCGTCCTCGAACCGTTCGCCCAGGGCTTTCAGCACATGGTCGGGGCAAAGCAGCCCCGAAGACGAGTTGACCGCCACCGTCGCCCCATCGCGGACCAGCCCCGCAGCCTCGCGGGCGGTTCGGATCTTGGACATTGCGCTCCTCCTTCGCAATTGCATCTTAAGTAACTATCCAGTTATAAACATAGCTATGGCGGAGCCATCCGGCAAGGGTAAACTGTCCCGGTCCGGAGAGCTCGAAAACATGGGAGGAAAAACGTGACGAACATCCTGATGCGGCCCGAATTCCAGCGCGGATTCGGCACCTATCCGTTGACCGGCGGCGCGCTGCGCGAGGCGGTCCATGCCGCCATCGAGGTCGGCTATCGCGCCTTCGACACCGCGCAAAGTTACGCGAACGAAGCCGATACCGGCGCCGCGCTGGCCGATTGCGGCATTCCGCGCGACCAGCTTTGCATCACCACCAAGGTGCGGCCCGAGAATTTCGACGAATCGGGCTTTCTGCCTTCTGTCGAGGACAGCCTGCGGGCCTTGCGGGTCGAGCGGGTCGATCTCCTGCTGCTGCACTGGCCGCCGGCGGGCGGCGATATCGCGCCGTCGCTGCGGTTGCTGCAAAAGGCCCGCGAGGCCGGGCTGGCCGCCCATATCGGCGTGTCGAACTATACCGCAGCCATGATGCGCGCGGCGAAGGCGCTGGTCGACGCGCCGCTGGTCACGAATCAGGTCGAGTTTCACCCGCTGCTGGATCAGTCGCGGCTGCTGGCGGCGGCGAAAGATACGGGCATCCCGCTGTCTTCCTATTGCTCGCTGGCGCGGGGCGAGATCTTCAAATACCCGCTGATGGCCAAAATCGGCGCTGCATATGGCAAATCCGCCGCTCAGGTCGCGCTGCGCTGGATCGCGCAGAAGGGGCTGGCGATGAATACCATGTCCACCAAGCCGGAAAACATCCGGGCGAATTTCGACATCCTGGATTTCACGCTGTCGGCGGAGGACATGGCGCGGATCGACGCGCTGGGGGCGACAAACTACCGGATCGTGGACCGTGACCGGGTGCCCTTCGCGCCCGAATGGGACTGACACGACAGGGGCGCGACGGCAGCCGCGCCCCTGTCAGCGATTGCCCCGGATCAGGTCCGAGGCGCGTTCCGCGATCATGATCGTCGGCGCGTTGGTATTCGATCCGACCAGCGACGGCATGACCGAACTGTCGCAGATCCGCAGCCCGTCCAGCCCGTGGACCCGCAGCTGCGGATCGACCACCGCCATCTCGTCGCGCCCCATCTTGCAGGTGCAGGTCGGGTGATAGGAGGTGCGGCCATATTGGCGGGCATAGGCCTCGTAATCCGCCTGCGTGCGCACATTTGCAGCGGGAAAGCGGGTCTCGCGGATGTATTTCCCCAGCGAATGCTGGCTGAAGATCTCGCGGCTGATCCTGATACCCTCGGTCGAGATGCGCAGATCCTCTGGCTCGGCCAGGAAGTTCGGATCGACCACCGGCGCATCGCGCGGATCGGAAGACCGCAGCGTCACCGTCCCCCGCGATTTCGGCCGCAGCGTATAGCTGTTCAGCGTGATCCCCGAAGACCCCTTCGGCACCGAGGGCACGCCGGCCTCGGCCCCCGCCCCGGCAAGGAAATGGAATTGCAGGTCCGGGCAAGGCGCGTCGCGGTCGGCATACCAGAAGGCCCCCGCCTCGACCACGTTCGAGGTCACCGGCCCGGATCTGAAAAGCGCATATTGCAGCCCCGCCCACAGCATCCAATGCGGCTTGCCATAGCGGTCGAGGCTTTCGTGCCCCTTCAGTTCCGCCACGATGTCGATGCCGAAATGATCCTGAAGGTTCTGACCCACGCCGGGCAGGTCCTGCATCACCTCGATCCCGTGGCTGCGCAGGTGATCGGCGGGCCCGATCCCCGACAGCATCATCAGCTTGGGCGTGCCGATGGCGCCCGAGGTCACGAGAACCTCTTGCGCCGCGCGCGCCACCACCGGCTGGCGGCCCTTGCCCAGCACATATTCGACGCCGACCGCGCGCCGCCCCTCGAAGACCAGCCGCAGCACCGCCGCCCCGATCAGCAGCGTCAGGTTGGGGCGCGACAGCGCGGGGCGCAGATAGCCCACCGCGGTCGAGCAGCGGCGGTTGTCGCGCGTCGTCGTCTGATAGAGCCCCGCCCCTTCCTGATGCGGGCCGTTGAAATCGGGATTATGGGGGATGCCGATTTCCTGACAGCTTTGCACGAAAGCCCGGCTGAGCACGTTCGGATGCGGCAGGTTCGACACGCCCAGGGGCCCGTCCGTGCCGTGCCATTCGCCCGACAGGATCGAATTGCCCTCGGACTTGCGGAAATAGTGCCGGACTTCTTCCGCGCCCCAGCCCTCGGCCCCTTCCTCGACCCAGCGGTCGTAATCCGAAGGATGGCCGCGCGTGAACACCTCGGCATTGATCGACGAGCCGCCACCCAGAACCCGCGCCTGCGCATAGGGGATTTCGCGGTTGTTGGCGTGGCGCTGCGGCGCGGTGGTCAGCCCCCAGGTCAGCGGCCCGGTGGTCATCTTGGCAAAGCCCACCGGCATGTGGATCAGCGGATGGCTGTCACGGCCCCCGGCCTCGATCAGGCAGACCCGCGCCTCGGGGTTTTCTGACAGCCGCGCCGCCATGACGCAACCGGCCGAGCCGCCGCCGACGATCACATAGTCAAAGCCCGTCTCCATCATCCGATCCAGTGCTTGCGCTTGCCGATCTCGACATGGACCGACTTGATCTGCGTATATTCCTCGACGCCGTAAACCCCGGCCTCGCGGCCCCAGCCCGATTGCTTGAACCCGCCCAAGGGCATTTCCGGGCCGCCCGCCATGATCGTGTTGACCCAGAACCGCCCGGCGCTGACCCGCCGCGTCACCACCAGCGCCTTGTCCAGATCCTTGGTCCACAGCGAGGCCGCCAGCCCGTAGACCGTATCATTGGCGATGGCGATGGCCTCGTCCACCGTCTCGAAGCGGAAGGACGACAGGACCGGGCCGAAGATCTCGTCCCGCGCGATGGCCATGTCGCGGCGCACGCCGGAAAACAGCGTCGGCGCGATGAAGCGGCCCGCGCCGATCTCCAGCACCTCGCCGCCGGTCAGCAGGCGCGCACCCTCGTCGCGGCCCTTGGCGATATAATCGAGGATCGTGCGGTTCTGCGCCTCGGTGGTGATGGCGCCGACCTGGGTGGCCTCATCCAGCGGATCGCCGATGCGGATGCGGGCCATCTTCTCGACCAGCAGGCGCTCGAATTCATCGGCGACCGAGGCCTCGACGATCAGCCGGCTGGAGGAGACGCAGCATTGCCCGGTATTGAAGCTGATCCCGAAGGCGGCGGCGTCGGCGGCGTCCTCAAGATCGCTGTCGGCAAAGACGATGATCGGGTTCTTGCCGCCCAGTTCCAGCCCCAGCTTCTTGAAATTGCTGTCGGCGGCGGCATGGACGCAGGACCGCCCCATCCCGGTCGAGCCGGTGAAGGACAGCATGTCGATATCCGCGTGCTCGGCCATCGCCTGCCCGACGCTGCGGCCGGGTCCGGTGACGACGTTGTAGACGCCCTTCGGCAACCCGACCTCGGTCAGGATCTCGGCAAGGATCAGCGTGGTGGCGCTGGTCACCTCGGACGGCTTCACCACCATCGTGCAGCCCGAGGCGAGGATGAAGGGCACCCGCTCGCACAGGATCAGGAAGGGGAAGTTCCACGGCGTGATCAGACCGACGACGCCGATGGGCTCGCGCAGGACCATGCCGAAGAGCCCGTCCCCCAGCGAGTTGAAGCTGTCGCCATGCAGCAGGCGGGCGGCACCGGCGGCGGTCTCGAAACAGGCGATGCAGCCTTCGATCTCGGCGCGGGCCTGGGCGATGGGCTTGCCGTTTTCCAGCACCTCCCAATAGGCGACCTCGTCGCGGCGCCGGCGCAGGATTTCGGCCGCGCGCAGCAGCACGCCCGCGCGTTCGCCGCCCGAGATCCCGGCCCAGCTGCGATCCTCGAAGGCGCGACGCGCGGCGGCAACGGCATCGTTCAGGTCGTCGGTGGTGCAGCGCGCCACCCGCGTCACCGGCACGCCATGCGCGGGCGAGCGTTGTTCGGCCAATTCGCGGCCGTGGCGCCATTCGCCGTCGATGAAAAAGCCGAACTCGCGCGGGGTCTCGGGCAGGGAAAGGGTGCGGGCGATCTGGTCCATCGTTTCAGGTTCCTCGGGAATGCTGCGGTGTCAGTCTTGCGAAATGACGATCTGGGTCTTCAGGTCGGCGGGCCGGTCGGCCAGGGTCTCGAACGCCTCCTGAATGCGGTCCAGCGGATAGGATGCGGTGGTGAAGGCATCGGTGCGGAAGCGCCCATGCGCCAGCAGCGCCAGCGCATCATGCATGTCCTGCCCCATCCCCGCGACCGAGCCCTTGAGGCTGTTTTCCTCAAGAATCGTGCGCAGGATCGGCACCGGAACGGCGGCCTCGGGACCGGTCAGACCGAAGAAGGCGACATGGCCGCCCTTGCGGATCAGATCGAAGGCGGTGGCGTAAAGCGCCGGGTGGCCGACGCTTTCGATCACCAGATCCGCGCCCCTTCCATCGGTCAGGTCCAGAACGGCGGGTTTCAGTTGCGCGGGATCGCTGATCGCGGCATCCGCGCCGGCCTCAAGCGCCATCGCGCAGCGCTCAGACGACAGGTCGGCCACGATGATCGGCGCGGCGCCGACCAGCCGCATCATCTGCACATGCAGGTTGCCGACCGGCCCCGCGCCCAGCACCACGACCGATTGCGCGATACCCGCGCCCGCCTTGCGGGCGGCGCGGACGACGCAGGCGACCGGCTCGGTCAGGGCGAGGATTTCGGGCGCGACATCTTCCGGGGCCGGAATGACCAGCCGCCCCGGCAGCGCCACGAATTCGGCGAAGGCGCCATCGCGGGTGATGCCAAGCTGCGCCATGTCCGGGCAGTTCAGCACCTCGTTGCGACGGCACCAGTAGCAGTGCCCGCAGCCGATATTGATGTCGGCCACCACCATCTGGCCGGGGGTCAGGTGGCGCTGGTTCGCGCCGACCTGTTCGATGGTGCCGCAGAATTCATGGCCGGGAATGATCGGCAGGTCGTCCGCCGCGTAACGGCCATGGAACATGTGCAGGTCGGTGCCACAGATGCCGGTCCGGGTCACGCGGATCAGCACCTCGTCGGGGCCGATCTGCGGGCGCGGCACCTCGCGCAGCTCGAAACGGTGCGGGGCGACAAGGACGGCGGCTTGCATCATGGTCATCTCATTTCGCCGTGCGCAGCTTGGATCGGTCGATGGTCAGCGCGATGGCCGCGATCAGGACCAGCCCGAACAGCATCTGCTGCTGGGTCGCCTCGATCCCCAGATAGAGCATCGAGGCCCGGATCACCGCCACGATCAGCGTGCCGATCAGCGTGTTCAGCACCCCGCCGACGCCGCCGGTCAGGGGCGTGCCGCCGACCAGAACCGCAACGATGGCAGGCAGAAGGAAGCCGTTGGCGATGGTCGGCGCGCCGCCCGACAGCTTGACCGAGAACAGCAGCCCCGCAATCGCCGCCAGCGCCCCGGAAATCGCGAAGGCCAGCATCTTGTAGCGCCCGACATTGATCCCCGAAGCCTTCGCCGCAGGCTCGCCCGCGCCGACGGCCTTCAGCACCCGGCCAAGGATGGTGCGGCGTTCGATGAACAGGCACAATGCCAGCAGGGCGGCGGCCAGAAGCAGCTCGTTCGGGACGATGCCGGTGCGGCCGATCATCCAGCCGAAAACGGCATTGCGCTGCTCGGCATCCATGTTCAGCGCCCGGTTGCCCGACAGCCATTGCGCCACCGAAAAGCAGATCCCGCCCACGGCCAGCGTCGAGATGAAGGACGGCACGAACATCCGCGTGGTCAGGAAGCCCGACAACATGCCAAGCCCGAAACCCGCCGCGATGCACAGCACCGCCACCCATGCGCCCATCGAGGCCAGATAGACCGAGGCGATGACCGTGATCATGTTGGCCATCGACTGCACCGACAGGTCGATCCCGCCGATATAGATCGCGAAGGTCAGCCCCAGCGCCATGATGAACAGGGGCACGATATCGCCTGCGAGGTTCAGCAGGTTCACCGGGCGGAGGAAGTTCGGATCGACGATGCCGACGATGGCGGTCAGGACCAGAAGGGTGATCCAGGGAAGATGCGGTTTGATGCGTTGCATGGTCATCTGCGCCTCAGATCATGTGATGGAGAAGGTCGAAAAGCGACGGCTTGGCGCCCGGTTGACAGTCGAAACGCTGCTGGATCTCGCCATCCTTCAGGACAACGATGGTGTGGGACAGGCCTATGGCCTCTTCCAGCGTGTCGGCCACCAGCACGATACCGACGCCGTCGTCGCTCATGTCGCGGATCATGTCATAGACGTCTTCCTTGGCGCCGATATCCAGACCCCGCGTCGGGTGATCCAGCAGCATGATATCGGACCCACCCGAGCGCCATTTCGACAGCACCACCTTCTGCTGGTTGCCGCCCGACAGATTGCCACAATCGGCGAATTCGGAATGCGCCTTGATCGACAGCTTGCCGATCCAGTCCCGCGCCAGCGCCTTTTCGCGCCCGACATCGATCACGCCCGCCTTGGAATAGCGGCCAAGCTGAGACAGGGTCATGTTCTCATAGACGTTCATGCCCGCCACGATGCCCTCGACCTTGCGTTCGCGCGGCACATAGCCCACGCCCATCGCGACCGAGCGGCGGGGGTTGAAGCCGCGAAGCGCCTGCCCTTTCATCTCGAAACGGCCCGAAACCGGCGTCAGCATCCCATAGATCGTGCGCAGGATCGCCTCGCGGCCCGAGCCTTCGGTGCCGACCAGACACAACACCTCGCCTGCGTGCAACGTCAGGTTCAGTTTGTGCGGACGGCCACCCGGCAAGACGACATCGCGCATATCGAACAGCTTGCGTGCAGCGTCATAGGGCTTCTGGCGCTGTTCACGGTAATATTCGCGATCCACATGGCGGCCGACCATCTTGTGCTGGATCGCCTCGGCACTGGCCTCTGCCTTGCCGACGACATCCATCACCTGCCCGTCCTTCATCACATAGATGCGGTCGGACAACTCCATCACCTCGTCCATGCGGTGGCTGACGAAGATGAAGGACGCCCGGCTGGTCAGTTCGCGGACCAGCTTGAACAGCAGCTTCACCTCTTCCTCGGACAGGACCGAGGTCGGCTCGTCCAGCAGGATGACCAGATCGCCCTCGACCCGTTCCTCCAGCGTCAGCACCTTGGCCAGTTCCACCAGTTGCCGCTGCGCGAAGGACAGGGCCGAGGTGGTCATGGCCGGGTCGATGTCCAGCCGCACCTTGGCCAGCTGCTTCTTCGCCGCCTCGGCCATCGCCTTCCAGTTCACCACGCCAAGACGGGTGAACTGCGCCTCGTAACCCAGAAAGATGTTCTCCATCACCGTCAGGTTCGGGATCAGGGATTGCTCCTGAAACACCATGCCGATGCCGCGCTTCATCGCCTGACGGGGATTGGCGAAATGCACCGGCTTGCCGTCGATCAGGATCTGGCCGCCATCGGGCTGATAGGCGCCGTAGATCACCTTCATCAGCGTCGATTTCCCGGCGCCGTTCTCGCCCACCAGCCCGACGATCTCGCCGCGCTTGATGTGGAAGTCGATGGATTTCAACGCGTGGACGCCGGGGAATTTCTTGTCGACCGAGCTCAGCTGATACATGGCGGCCTCACTTCGCGAAACTGACAAGGCGACGGTCGGTGGACAGCACGACCGCGATGATGACAAGGACGCCCAGCAAGCCGTCCTGCAGGTAGCTGGGCAGGCCGATCACGACCATGCCGTTGCCGATGACATTGACGATCAGCACGCCGACGACCGCGTTCAGGACGCCGCCGATCCCGCCCCACAGCGCGACGCCGCCCACGACGACCGAGGTGATGGCGATGAACATCAGGTTCGCGCCGGTCACCGATTCCGCCTGTCCCAGCCGCGCCACCTGGAAAATCGCCGCGATGGCATAGAAGACCCCGGCCAGCGCAAAGCCCGCAAGACGCACCCGGCGGACATTCACGCCCGAGGCATGGGCCAGTTCCTCGCCGCCGCCGACGGCATAGAAATTGCGGCCAAGCGTCGTGTGGTTCTGGATGAACCATGCCAGCAGGATCAGCAGGATGGCGATATGGACCATCAGCGGAAAGCCAAGGATCCGCCAGGTCAGCAGGGCGCGGAACACATCGTCATTGATGCGCACAATATCGCCCCCTGTGACCAGCACTGCCGCGCCAGTGCCGACAAAACCCATCGCCAGACTGGCCATGAAGGACGGGATTTGCAGCCGCACATGCACATAGCCCGTCAGCAAGCCGTATAGGGCCCCGCAGATCAGGATCGCCGGAATGGCCAGCCACGCGCCCGCGCCCAGGGATCCGCCCAGTTTCAGGAAGATCAGGCAGAACAGCACCGCGCACAGCGACACCGCCCCCTCCATCGACAGGTCGATGGAACCCATGACGATGATGAAGGTCACGCCAAGCGCCACCATCATCGGCGGCGTCGCGGCCAGCGCGATCCGGGCAAGGTTGCGCTGCGTCAGAAAGGCCGGGTTGATCGCCGTGAACAGGACGACCAGCCCCAGCAATACCAGCGCCGGCGCCCATCGGATGACATTCTCGCGGGTGAGCTTGCTATTCAACGCAGTTCTCCTCAACACTGCCCTGCCGCGCGCCCGGACAGGGCGGCGGGGAAGACCGGCACGCGGTCGACCCATGGGTTTTCAGATATCAGCGATACTGGATCTGGCCGTTGCTGGGGCCCCAGAAGTCTTCCCAGTCATATTCCGGCGTGGAATCCAGATATTGCGCCTGGAACTCTGCCGCGTCGGCTTGCGTGATCAGCACCGTCGGACCATAGAATTCGCGATGTTCCTGCGGTTCCTCGGACGGCTTGAACGTGCCGATGGCCGCATGATAGGCCAGCGCCGCCGAGATACCGCCGCCCCAGAAGGGATTGGTAAAGACCGTCGCCAGAAGCTGACCGTCCATCACCAGCTTCACCGCCTCGGGGTTCCCGTCATAAGCGACGATAGGCATATCGGTGATGCCTTCGGCCCGCAGCGCCTCGATCACGCCATAGGCGATGTTGTCGGCGGCGCAATGAACCCCGGTGATCCGGTCGCCATAGCGAGTCAGGAAGGACGACATCAGTTGCGCGGCCTTGGTGGTGTCCCAATCTGCGGGCTGGGCGTCCAGAAGTTCGATCTCGGGGAAGTCCGCCAGCGCGTTATGCAGCCCGGCCAGCCGCTCGACCGCCGGGTTGTTGGCGGCGATGCCGCCCAGATGCACGACGCCGCCGCTGCCGCCCATTGCCTCGAACAGGATGCGGGCGGTCTGCTCGGCCGGCTGCTCGTCCGACCAGGTCATGTGGCTGACATAGTTGTCGCCGAAATCCCAGGGGTGCAGATCGTCGGTCTTGTTCCAGATGGTCGAGATATAGGCCCCCGCCGCCGCCACGGATTCGACGATCGGGCGCGCGTTCGGGCTGTCGTTCGGATCGCAGGCGATGGCGCAGTTGCCGTTCGTGCGGGCCAGGAAGGTCCGGATGTCGGACAGCGACTTCTCGGATGATCCTTCGCTGATCAGGCTGACCAGATCGGACTTGCTGCGCCCGATGGACTCGACGAAGGCTTCGCCGCCCGACAGGACCGAGTTCCAATATGCGGATGCACGGTCGCGATAGCTCCAGGCGATGGTCGGATCGGTCAGCGCGGCGCGCGCCTGACCGCGGCCGAATGCGCCTGGAACCGCCATCGTCGCCATGCCAGCCGCACCGGCCAACAACAGCTTGCGACGGCTCATGACCTCATGGTCGATAAAATCCTTGATGAACGTGGACATTCCCAGCCTCCCCTAAAGCGCCGCCAAGGTCTCTCCTCAGACCCACGGATGGCAGACACGACCAATCTATGCACTAACTGGTTACTTGTTATTCGCAACGCGAGTCAAGAAAAATCATTAACCGGATAGTGCATTAATTTGGCGCCAACGCCTTGCACCGGGCATGGACTGCTATAACTTTCGCAGGGACGACATTGGACGAGCAAAGAATTATCGGAGACGCAGCGTGACCGCAGAAGCCAAGCCGCAACAGCGCACCAAGCCCCGCATCCGCGACGCCGAAGCGACCAAGGCGCGAATCCTCAAGGCCGCGCTGAACGAGTTTTCCCGCAATGGCCTGGGTGGTGCGCGGGTGGACGTGATCGCCGACAAGGCAAGCGCGAACAAGCGGATGCTGTATCACTATTTCGGCAGCAAGGAAGAGTTGTTCCAGACCGTGCTGGAAAACGCCTATATCGCCATCCGCGACGCCGAGCAGAAGCTGGATCTGGACCACCTGCCCCCGAAAGAGGCGCTGGAACGGCTTGTCCGCTTCACCTGGGAATATTACCTGAAACACCCCGAATTCATCACGCTGGTCAACAGCGAGAACCTGCACCGGGCCAAGCACCTGAAGAAATCCGAGATCGTCAAGATCTACAGCCGCCGCTTCGTGTCGATGGTCGATACGATCCTGAAGCGCGGGATCGCCAGTGGTGAGTTCAGGTCCGGCATCGATCCGGTTCAGTTGAACATCACCATCGCCGCCATCGGTTATTATTATCTGACCAACCGCTACACCGGCTCGATCATCTTCGAGCGCGACCTGATGGCGAAAGAGGCGCTCGAGGAGCGCCTCCGCTTCAATATCGACACGATCCTGCGCCTGGTCAGCGCCTGACCGGCTTCAGATTCCGCTGGACAGGCCGAGGCTGCGAAGCGCCGCCTCGGCGCATTCCGCATCCTCGTGTCCCTGCGCCCCCGACACACCGATCCCACCGATGACGGCCTTCTCGTGACAGATGGGCAGGCCGCCCTGCCAGGTGATCAGCCGGGGCCGGTTCGCCAGCCCCACCCGAAGCTCGTCGGTGCCATTCATCCGCGTGAAGAAATCCCGCGTCGAGCGTCGCATCGTGGCGGCCGTGAACGCCTTGTCGGCCGCGAAACCCAGCGTCGCAGGCGCCACCCCGTCCATGCGCGCCGAGGCCAGCACCTCTCCGCCGGGATCGGCTACGACCACGGCCACCGACCAGCCGCGGGACGCGGCATGGTCGAGCACATGATGAACCAGTTGCAAAGCCGGTGCCGATCTCAGCACCGGCTTCATCTCGATCAGGCTCGCGTTGCCCTCCACGCCTAGCCCCATTTGCTGGGAAGCCAGGTGATGATCGGCGGAAACACGACCATGATCGCCACCAGCACCAGAAGCATGATGAAGAAGGGGATGGTCGCCATAAAGACCCGTTCCATCGGCAACCGCGACACCAGCGCCACGCCATACAGGGCCACGCCGACGGGCGGGGTAATCAGGCCCAGCACGCAAACGATGCAGAACAGCACACCCAGATGCAGAGGATCGATTCCGAAGGCAGCAACCAGCGGGGTAATGGCCGGAACCAGCATCAGGATGATCGGCGTGGCGTCCATGAACAGTCCCAGCACCAGCACCACCAGCAGAATGGCAATGAACACCAGCATCGGGCTTGACACCATGTCCGAGACGTTCTGCGCCAGCATCATCGGAATCTGCTCGCGCGCGATGATCCAGGCATCCAGCCCCGAAACCGAAACCACCAGCATCAGCGCCCCGACGGCGGTGGCGGTATGGACCAGACTGCGATAGAAATCGCCGAAGTTCAGCTTGCGATAGACGATGCCAAGAAAGATGACATAGACGACGGCGATGGCGCTCGCCTCGGTCGGTGTCAGCGCGCCCGAGAAGATGCCGCCGATCACCAGAACCGGGGTCAGCATCACCAGCGAGGCGCGCCAGAAGGTCGTCAGCATCCGGTGAAACGAGAACGGCTCGCCCCGGCCATAGCCCCGGCGCGCACTCAGCCAGCCCACCGTGATCATCAGCGAAGCGGCCATGAGAAGACCCGGCACCACCCCGCCCAGAAACATCTTGCCGATCGAGACATTGGCCGTCGCCCCATAGATGATCATGATGATCGAGGGCGGGATGACGGGTGCCATCGTCGCCGAACTCAGCGTGACGGCAGCGGCGAAATTCGCGTCATAGCCCCGCTCGCGCATCGCGGAAACGGTCATCTTTCCGACCCCGACCGCATCGGCGGCGGCCGAACCCGACATGGCCGAAAAGACCATCGAGGCCAGCACCGCCACATAACCAAGGCCGCCCCTGACATGCCCGATCACCGCCTGCGCGAAATCGAAGATCCGCGCCGTGGCCCCGTAACGGTTCATCAGCGCGCCCGCCAGCAGGAACATCGGCACCGCCAGCAGGATGGATTCGTTCACGGTGCCCAGCATCCGCTGCGGCGCCAGTTCCAGCGGTATGCCGCGCAGCCACAGATAGGCCACCGCCGGCGCGCCAAGCGCCACGAAGATGGGGGCACGAATGACGATAAGGACGAGGATCGCCAACAGGACCCAACTGATCATATCCCGCTCCTACTCTTCAAAATCAGGTTGCGCGCCGTCGCCGACATGCTGCCCGCGCAGAACGAAGCACATCGCATGGAAGGCCAGAAGCGTCATGCCGACCGGCAGCGCCGCCATCTGGGTCCAGGCGGGAATGCCCAGCACCGGCAGGATCTGCCCGCCATGCGACATCATCTTGAACCCCGCATAGGCAAGGATGACGGCAAGCCCGATCGAGGCCACGTCCGAGACATAGCCGAACAGCTTCTGCAGCGGCGCAGGCACATGGTTGTAAAGGATATCCACCATGAAATGCTGCGAGACATACAAGGCCCGCGCCGCGCCGACGAAGATCAGCCACGCGAACAGCAACCTTCCGGCCTCTTCGGTAAATGCCAGCGGGGCCTGCAACACGAAGCGGAACAGAACCTGCATCGCCAGCATCGCGATCAGCCCGAAAAGCGCGCAGAACAGGATCAGTCCTTCAAGGCGGACCACCCAATCCTCGATTTCGCCAATGGTTTTCGACATCAGACCCCCGCTTTCCGACGACCGCACAAGGCGGTCGTCATCTGGCCATTTGCGCGTTCGGGATTACTGCGCATCGCGGATCCGCTGGACGAGATCGACGCCATAGGTCTCGGACAGCCTGTCCACGACCGGCTGAACCTTGGCCGCGAAGGCGTCGCGGTCGACTTCGACCACGTTGACGCCGTTCTCTTTCAGATATTCGATGTCGCCTTCGAAATTGGTCCGGAACAGGTCGCGCTGCATCTCGGACACTTCGGCGAAGATCCGGTCGAATTCCTCGCGCTGCTCGGGCGACAGGGCCTCCATCGCGCGGCGATTGGCCATAACCGGCTTGAACAGGAAGAAATGCCCCGTCAGGCTGAGATTGGGCGCCTGTTCGTAGAACTTGACGTTGCGATAGCCCGAGGTGTCGTTCTCGGCCCCGTCGATCGCGCCGGTCGCCAGCGATGTATAGACCTCGCCATAGGGCATGGCCGTGGCCAGCGCACCCATCGCGTTGAAACTGTCCAGATAGACCTGGCTGCCGATCACGCGCAGCTTGCGCCCGGCGATGTCGTCGGGCGAGGTGACGGGCGTTCCACGGGTAAAAACATGGCGCAAGCCGCCGCTCCACCAGCCGAGGACCTCAAGCCCGGTTTCGGCCTCGATCTTCGCCTGGATCTCCTGACCGATCTCGCCATCCGCGACGATCCAGGGATGTTCGTCGCCATCGCGGAACAGATAGGGCAGATCGTAAATGCCGGCAGAAGGCGCAAAGGACGACAGCGAAGCCGTCGCCAGAGTCGTCATCGACAGCGCGCCGAAGCGCACCTGTTCAAGCGCGTCCGTCTCGCCGCCGATCTGGCCTTGCGGGAAAACCTGCAGGGTGATGCCGGTTTCGCCCTCGTTCAGCCGTTTCGCCAGTTCCTGGAACGCGACATTCGAGGGCTCGCCCGGCGGGTTCACATGCGCGGCGGTCAGTTCAAGCGCCGTCGCATGGGTCGTGCTCAGCGCCAGCGTCAAGCCAACGGCAGCCAGTTTCGTGTGCATCATGGTCGTCCTCCTCCCATCCCGCCACGCGGGGGTTGCTTCAGTTCAGATCGAAAAACCTCAAGGTTTCGGTGACTTGCCCGTCAAGGACCTCGCGTCCGGGCACGACGACGCAGCCCGCCGCCTCGGCCGCCGCAAGCAACCGTGTGCGCGCAGGTTGCATGATCATCTCGACCAGCAGCTTGCCGGGACCAAGATCGCCGGGGTCGATAGGCAGCGGATCGCCCTCGGCCATTCCGGCCGGCGAGGCGTTGACGAAGATCGTCACCTCCTGCGGGTCGATCCGCCCGATGCCGGTCTCGACCCCGGGAAACTCGCGCCGCAGCCGGCCGGCCAGATCGGCGGCGCGGCCGGGGTCCAGATCATCGACCGACAGGCGCGCGGCCCCCGCCTCGGCCAGCGCCGCCGCGACCGAGGCGCCCGCGCCCCCTGCCCCGACAAGCTGGACCGTCGCGCCGGAAACCGCGATTCCGCGCGCCCGCAGGGCGGCCACGCAGCCGATGCCGTCCAGCGCATCCCCGGCCCATTGCCCGCCCCCGATGGGACGGACGACATTCACTGCGCCCGCCGCGCGGGCACGCGGCGACAGCATCTGGCAATGATCGGCGGCCAGAGGCTTGAACGGGATAGTGACGATCAGGCCGGCAAGGTTCGGGACATGCCGCAGGGCGTCGAGGACAGGCGCCCCCTCGGCGGCGTCGATATGGAACGGGACAAAGACCGCGTTCACGCCATGCGCCACGCACCACTCCGTATAGAGCCCCGGCGACTTGACCTGCGCGATCGGATCGCCGGCGACCAGATACAGCGCGGTTTTTCCATCGATTTTCATGCTACAGCCTCGCCATGGACAATCCGCCATCGACCGGCAGGACGGCGCCGGTCACATAGGGCAGATCGCCCGCAGCAATCGCCGCGACCGCATGGGCAACATCATCGGGCCGGCCCACGCGGGGCGACAGGGTCAGGCCCTCCTCCCGGATGCGGCGCGCGTATTCCTCGATGACCGGCGCGGAAAGGTCGGTCTCGATAATGCCCGGCCGGATATCGGCGACCTGCACCCCCAAGGACGACAGCTTCAGCGCGAAGGCCTTGGCGACCATCGCGACGGCCGCTTTCGAGACGCAATATTCCGCCTTGTTCAGCGATGCCGCCTCGGCATTGGCCGAGGAGATGAAGATCAGCGAGCGATGCCGCCCCTCGTCGTCGCGACCGGCAAGCCGCCGGGCAAATTCCTGCGCAAGGAAGAACGGGCCACGCGCATTCGCCGCCATGCAGTGATCGAAGCTGTCCGGTTCGACATCCAAAATATCGGACCTGCGAAGCGGGCCCACACCGGCGTTGCAGACAAGAGAGACAATCGGCCCAAGCTGCATCTCGACCTGATCCAGAACGGGTCGGTGGTTTTCAGGCCTCGCCATGTCTCCCGCAACGGAGATTGCGCTGGCGCCGGTTGCGCGGACGGCTTCAAGCGCGCGGGACATGCTGGTCCCCTGCTCACGCCCGTTAATCGCAACAGCAAAGCCGCGGGCAGCCAGCTTCAAAGCGATCGCGAATCCGATCCCTCGCGTCGATCCGGTCACCAAGACTGCGCCTGGGTGCGCCTCACTCCTCCCCATCCGATTACCTCTGCTTCACAACCAAGCGCGATCGGTTGGATAAGCCACTCATTGATCCCTCCCCATAAGTAACTATCTAGCTGGTTACATATGAGAGAACGACACGTCAAGATTTTTGTCATTACGGCAGAATCGCTGCGCCAACAGCTTTCAGGCCTGTGGCTTTGCTGTCCTTGCGGTCGTGGTTGCGGATGACGAGTTGGCGACCATGCCTGCGATCCGCCGCACGCTTGGCTATTATACCGGCGCGGAGCGCACCACTGTGCTGCTGCGTCCCGCCGATTACGGGCGGCAGGCGATCGGCCATTTCAGCCTGTTCCACGACAGCCATGCACAGGGCTTTTGGCGCGAGACGCTGATCTGGTTGCGGGACGGGCGCAACCCCTGGCCGCATCACGTCACGCTGCGGGTGGGGTCTCGGTCAGATGGCGAAACAGGCTCTGCGCCGGAGCGGAAAGCTCGGTGCCGGCCCTGATGCAGACCGACAGGCGCCGCAGCGCCCAACCGTCAGCCAGCCGGATGATCGCGATGCCCGAGCTCCGCTTCATGCGCCGGGCGGCGGTCTGGGGCACGATGCCGATGCCGGTGCCCGCACCGGCCATGCGGCAGATGGCCTCGAAGCTCCGCAACCTGACGCGATAGCGCAACTGCCATCCCATCGCCGCCGCCTGCGCCGCGATGTGATCCTGAAGCGCGCTGCCGGACAGCCCGATGAAATAGCGCCCGGCGAGATCGGCAAGGCGAACCTGCCGCGACCCCGCCAGCGCATCATCCTGCGCCGTGACGACGACCAGCCGGTCCTGGGCAAAGGGGCGCAGGACCAATCCGTCCTGTGCCGCCCTGTCTGACAGGATGCCGATATCGGCAAAGCCCGCCGCCACGCTGCGGGCGATCTCGGTGCTCTGGCGCTCCTTCAGATCGAGATCCACGCGCGGATTGGCCCCCATCCACCCGGCAAGTCGCTGCGGCAGCAGTTCGGCCATGGTGGCGGTATTCGCCAACAGCCGGACGGTCGAGCGCAGGCCGGTCGCATATTCGCCGAGTTCCCCGCGCATCATGGCCATCTGGCGGGTGATCAGCCGCGCATGATGGACCAGCGCCTCGCCCGCCTCGGTCAGTGTCACGCCGCGCCGCCCGCGTTCCAGCAGCCTGACGCCGCCGGACAGTTCCATGTCCCGCAGCCGCTCGCTGGCGGCGGGCAGCGACAGTCCGGCATCTGCAGCGCCATGGGTGATGCTGCCGGCGTCGGCCACGGCAAGAAACAGGCGAAGGTCGGTCAGATCGAAGCGCATATGCACAGCGTAACGCAGAACCAGCCTTCGGAACAGCCGAAGCCTGACTGCGGCAGTTCCGCATTGCCGGGTGCTGCTCTTCCTCTATGCAGGACCGATGACAGATTTGACCATTCCACTGATCGCCTTTACCTTCCTTGCCGCCGGGATCGTCAAGGGCGTCACCGGCATGGGCCTGCCCACACTCGCCATGGGTGTTCTTGGCGCGCTGCTGTCGCCTCTGGCTGCTGCGAGCCTGCTGATCGTGCCCTCCATGGTCACCAATCTCTGGCAGCTTCTGGCCGGTCCCCGCATCGGCGTATTGGCCCGGCGGCTCTGGTCGATGATGGCGGCCAGCGTGGTCGGCACACTGGTTGCCGCCCCGCTGCTGACCGGCGGGAAGAGTGGAGCGACGACGGCACTCGGCGCCACCCTGATCGCCTATGCGCTTTATACCCTGTTCGCGCCGCCGTTTCGGGTGCCGCAGGCCAGCGAAGGCTGGCTGTCGCCCCTGATCGGCCTGATCACCGGAATGATTGCGGGAGCGACCGGCGTATTCGTCATTCCGGCCGTTCCTTACCTGCAGGCACTTGGCCTGGAAAAGGACGACCTGGTCCAGGCGCTCGGCATGTCGTTCACGACATCGACCATCGCTCTGGCGCTTGGTCTGGCCTCGCATCAGATCTGGCAGATCGATCAGCTTGGGCTTCCCGTGCTGGCCG
The DNA here is from genome assembly GCF_028553725.1 of Paracoccus alcaliphilus. NCBI lineage: Bacteria > Pseudomonadati > Pseudomonadota > Alphaproteobacteria > Rhodobacterales > Paracoccaceae > Paracoccus > Paracoccus alcaliphilus. The sequence goes on along the minus strand of NZ_CP067124.1, from coordinate 1,637,632 downwards.
TCGCCCCAGCGCTGATCGGCATGTGGGCGGGGCAGGTCCTGCGCCGGGCCGTCAGCCCGGCGGCCTTCCGGCGCTGGTTCCTGATCATGCTCGCTCTGCTGGGAGGGGAGATGCTGTTGCGTGGCGTGGTGTGAAACGGCGTAAGCAGCAAGTTGATGAGACGCGGATCAGGGCGAGATGCCGCTACAGGCACGAATGGCCGGTTCAAGTGCTGCGTTGCAATACCCCATTCGACCCAGTCGGCGGCAAAGGACCGTACCTTCGGCTGCTCGGCGGCGCGCAAGAAGGGCCCGGCGGTCTGCACGAACATGGCGGTGATCCGTCGCGAAGACCTGGATGGCGCGGTGCTGAACGCCCTCGAACATCACCTGATGGATCCGGAGGTGGTACAGATCTTCTGCGAGGAATATGCGGCGGAACGCAATCGCCTGCAGGCCCAGGCCAATGCCGGTCGCACCGGGTTGGAAAAGGAGCTGCGTCAGGTCACGGGCGACCACAAGAAGCTGGTCGATGCGATCATCGCCGGGGTCCCGGCCGACCAGGTCAAGGACCGGATGATCGAGTTGGACAACCGCCGGAAAGACCTGGAACGACAGCTGTCGGCCTCCCCAGCCCCGGACCCGGTCCGGTTTCACCCGAGCATGGCCAAGACCTATCGCGACCGCATCGGCCAGTTGATCCGCGGCATGTCGCATGCCGGAGAAATCGATGAGGCCAAGGAGGCACTTCGGGCGCTGGTCGAAATGATCGTGCTGTCGCCAAAGCCGGATGGCGAGGGCCTGGTGATCGACCTGCATGGCGCCCTGGCCGGGTTGCTGCGGCTGGCGACCGGTCGGCCCGCGCATGCGGCCGCGAAGGGCGGACATGCGAACGCGGCCTCGGGCGGAAACCACGAGGCCATTGATAATATTGAAGAATTAGTGTTGGTTGCGGGGGCTCGAATTGGACACTGCTTCGCAATGTCGAGCGCGCTCAAACTCCCCCTACCCTGCTTCTACTAGGCGATCCGCATATCACCGTGAGGATGTGAACGCCTTCTCCGATATGCTCCATCGCACCGACGGGGAATGCCACTGACCGTGTGTTCCTCACAGGCAGCTACCGGAACGGTGCGAAAGGTCCCTCATAACCTGCTTCCAGCTCCAGTTCTCGCAGGAGTTCGCAGAAGCCGCGCCGCGTCGCAGGGTCGCTCCAGTAACCGGCGGAGAACTGGCCCCAGTCCAGCCGGGCAAGCTCGATCGGGTCGGTCATGGTCCTGCCGTCCACCGTCGGCGGATAGAAGTCGTCGTAGAGACCGTGGAAGATATCCGCCGCCTGCGCCTGCGAATAGACCATCCTGTCCGGGAATATCGCTTGCTGGTCGTAGCAGGCCGGGATCAGTCGCGACAGGCCGGCACGGAAGAACTCGGCGACATTCAGGGAAAGCGCAAGACCCGGAGGATGACGGTCGGAATCCTCGCCGAGGCCGAAATTACGGTTCGGCATCACGATCAGCATCATCAGGCTGCCGTTCGGCAGCCACCATTGGCCAAGATTCAGGGTCTGCGCGACCTTGTTGCGCTCTGCCGGGTCGTTCTGCCAATCATGGGTGAATTTGGCATGGAATCTCCGCAGGGTGGCGCGCAATTCGTCCGGTGAGAGGCGGCCGGGCGCCATCGTCACGCGCTCGCAGGCACCGCGCGGGATCTCCAGACTGTTGCGATAGCAATTGACGGGCTCGGCTGGCTGATGCGCCAGCGAAAGAACGCTCTCGTATATCTCGACGATCGCCTCGATCTCATCGTCCAGGGGGCCCGGCGGAGCGTCATGTGTCATCTCGGGCGGGGTCCAGTCGGGACTGTCGGCCCGTGTTCTGTGGAAGTTGACGAACTCCAGGCTGATCTCGTCGACGACCCCCGCATTCATCCACAGCACGCCCTGGGCCGGGGTCCAGGGAATGACCGCGCGCCGTTCTTCCGAGCCTCGCAGCGCGACCTGAAAACGTTCGCCATTCCATGTGTCGTCACGCGGCAAGCCCAATCGTTGCATGTCCAGGGGAATGCCGACATCGTGTTTCAGCGAGGACCGCGCCATGGCGTCGCCGAAAGGCTCGCCGGCCTGTATGTCAAGTTCCAGCACATCCCGCTCCTGCCCTCGACCCCACGACATGCCATGTATCATGGCCGCCACGGCGACCAGCGCAACCGTTGCGATGACAGCTGCTTTCTTCAACCTGCACCCATCACGCTTGTTATCTCGGCATACAGCAGAGGCTTCAGTTTCGGGGGGGTCGCCGCGGAAATCATCTCACCCGACCGCCACTCTCCCGGCTTGCTGAAAACATAAGAGATGAGGCTGTTTCCACTCGGCCAGTCGAACTCTTCCTTCTCCGCACGGATGAAATGCCGGACAACCTCCTTGAACCATGGCGTCCTGACATTCGGATCGGTGAAATCCCCGCCTGTAAAGTGAAAGACGAAGGGTTGCGCCATGCCGGGACCCGCGACCGGAACCGGTATCGGGGCACTGCGCGACATCGCCTGCACCATGTAGGGCAGCTTTGTTGCCGAAAGCAGCGCCCTTATTCCCGACAGCGAAGTCGTCGGGCCATTGCGGTTTCCGATACGCTCGATCACCCTTTCCAGGGCATTGATGAAGCGGCGAAATGCTGCATCGCCAGCCTGACCGCCAAGCGCGCTGAAGTCCGGCTCGGGAACGAAGTTGGGACGCAGCCGGTACATGTAGTTCTCGAGGATATGGCGTTGCTCGTGATCAATGATGGTCAATGCGCTTTCGATGTCGTTTCGGGCAATCGCCCGCAATCCGTTGCGCAGATAACCCGCGTCGAAGGATCCGAAGGTTCCTTGCGGACCATAGACTGCATGCTCCTGCGCATGGCGATCCTTGACATGTTCGACAAAGCGGTCGAAGCATTCGATGAATTCCTCGACCTTGCCCTGCTTGAAGAAATTGAAGCGCTCCTCGTGCATCTGGCAAAAATGCAGCACCGCACCAAGATCCATGTAGATCGCCAGATTGCCGTAAACCAGCCGCCGCAGACCAATGCGGGTTTCTTCATAGCCGACGTCGATCCACAGGCGTGAGACGATTTCCTGCCAGTCGAGCAGATTGGCCAGATTACCATCATTGACGATTCCGCGGCCGTCCTCCAGCACCAGATCGGCCGGCTGTCCCGGTGCGGCGCGGCTCCCCCATCCCTTCAGCGCGTCTGCCGCGGCATCCAATGCGTACCCGATATGCGTCGATCCCAGCGCGGCACCGCCTGCGAATTTCAGGCGCTTGGCTTCGCCGGTCGGCCGCATGTAGATCCGGGCATAATCCGCCGAGATCGCCCTGTTCCGGCGCCGAAAAGCCGCGAAATTCTCGACCGAGCAGCTGCTTCCTGCATCCGAACAGAGGTTCTTGACCCGCAGAACACGCCGCATGATCTCATCGTAGAGCTGTTCACACTCGCAGCGGTGGCATTCCAGGGGTTCTGCGCCGCCAGCAGCACGCCGGGTTGAGAAGCTGTTCTGGGCCCGGCCGGTCGGTTCGGCGATTTGCCTGAGTATTTTCCCATGCTGATCAAGGAAGGAAAAAATCATTCAGCCGCCTCCGGGTGCTGGTTTCGGGCGATCTCGAATGCCGTATCGTGAATCCTTGCCCATGTCGCCTGGGGAATTTCGTGGGCTAGCGGTCTGCAATCCTGCCGGCGTTCGGCGGGTTCGCGCAGCAGCCAGGATGCGGCGATGTAATCGCTGACCTCGCGTTCGGAACGAAGACCAAGCCGCGCCCTTGCATGGTGGCAAAGTTCCAGAACGAAACGCTGCGCGTCAAGAGATCCCGGCAGAAACCCATATGCCGAATTCAGCCAGTCGAGAACACGGCCGGCGAATGCATCCATCGTCGCCAGCCGCAAGGCATGGTGATCCTCTGGCTGCAGAACGAACGGACTGGGCGGTTTTCGCCCGTGCGCCTCTTCGGGAAGCGACCAGATCAGGAAACTGTCTGGATCCGCACCGCGCATCATCATCGGGCCGGCCGCCAAAAGCCGCATTCTTGTGTAGGGCGATCCGTATGTCAGCAGATATCGGGCGAAAAGCGGATTCCAGAACCGCAAGAACATCCAGTGACCGTCCTTGTCCGGCACCTGAGTGAGCTTGCGAAGCTGATGCCGCACATCGTCGAGCGACATGTCCGAGCGGATGAACACCGCTGCCCCTGCATCCCATAGCGACTGGTTGGGTCGGCCGCGGGTGAACAGGCTTCGGGTCAGTTCATCGTCTTCCCCCAGCGATACCAGCCAGGGAGCGACGGCACCAAGCTGCCCCGAGGCCGCACCGTCGAACAGGCAACTGCCGGGCAGGCCGCTTCTCGCCAGGCGAACCTCCAGATCGGGGAGCAATGCTGCATCGACAAGCGCATAGCCCTGCAAGCCGTCCGCACCCAGCACATGTTCGTGCAGCACGTCCGGGATCGATTTGCGCGGCCATTGACCGAACTGGGCATCCAAGGGTGCAACCCCCTCGAACAACGTCATTACCGGCGCTGAATTCGCTGGGGATTTCTCTTCCAGACTGAATCGGAGAAGCCAAGGATCATCGTTATCGATAAGCATGGTCGGAATCAAATTCGCGCGGTGGTTGATTAAATCTTTCTTGAATGCCGTGATACTACACGGCCTTCGACGTCGCAGGCAAGCATCGAGGCCTTTGCCTCTCGCCCCAGACGATGCTGCCCAACATGAAACGCATCCGTGTCCAGCTCACCATTGCCATGGCTGTATGCAGTCTGACTGCTCGCACTCGGAGCAAGATGCCAAGGCAACGATGAGGGCCTGCTGTCGTCACACCGCGTGCGGTCGACAGCAACGCACCGCCGTCCCAGCGTTTGCGGGCAGCCGACGGGCAAGAAACTGACCTATCGCATCATCGCCGACTGCTTCGTGCAGGCCGATCAGATCACTGATGAATGGCTGGTCCGCGACCAGGGCGCCATCGTGCGTCAGCTGGGCTGGGAACCAGTTGATTTTGCCCGCGACCTGATAGCGCGCGAGGGCGGCCCCGAACTCTGCACCAAACCGGCGCTGGCCTGACGCGGTGAAGGCGCGGATTGTGGCTGAGAGTGTCAATCGGCCCTTTAATTGCGGGTCTTCGTCAAGCGACTTTCTCTGTCCGTGCCGGGGTCATGGCCTCATGTTGATGTCCGGGTCGGGGCCTCAACGTACGCATCGCAGGTGCCTTGCGGGCCTGCAGCCGATTGAACGAGGTCACCGCGACCACCGTCCCGGCGGGACATCACAGGTCTGGCGTCAGGCCTGCAATCTCGGGGTCGGATCAGGCGGAGGTGATGCCGTCATTTCTTTCCCCCATTCGAAGACCGTGCCGTCGACCCAGATGCAATGGAGGATCACGGCCAGCTTCCGGGCCACCGCGACCTGGGCCTTCTTCATCCCGTTACGCTTGGCAAGGCGCAGGCCCCATGCCTTCAGCGCGCACCATCTCCTGGTACGATGCAGCAGGACACTGGCCGCCTCGAACAGATAGGTTCGCAGCAGCCGGTCGCCCCATCGCGACACATGGCCGTTGGTGTCGGTTTCGCCGGATTGCCTGCGGCGCGGGGTCAACCCGAGATAGGCGCCGACCGTCGCCGCGTTGCGGAACCGCGAGGGATCGTCGATCGTGTGGCGGAAGGTGAGCGCCGTTACCACGCCGATCCCCGGCACCGTCATCAGTCGGCGGGTGGTCTCGTCCTCCCTGGCGAGTTGGCGAACCCGCCGGTCCAGCCCATCCAGCTCGCCACAGACATGTTCGTGGACAGAGAGCAGCGGTCGCAGCACTGGCCACAGAAGATGCTCCTCTCCGGACATGTCCTCCACCCGGGCCCGGGCTCAAATATCGTGCTGCGCTCACCCTTTCCTACGGTGCGGGGCTACGGGTGACCTTGCCGAAGATAGACGGGATGAACCGTCATTTCTTTCCCCCATTCGAAGACCGTGCCGTCGACCCAGATGCAATGGAGGATCACGGCCAGCTTCCGGGCCACCGCGACCTGGGCCTTCTTCATCCCGTTACGCTTGGCAAGGCGCAGGCCCCATGCCTTCAGCGCGCACCATCTCCTGGTACGATGCAGCAGGACACTGGCCGCCTCGAACAGATAGGTTCGCAGCAGCCGGTCGCCCCATCGCGACACATGGCCGTTGGTGTCGGTTTCGCCGGATTGCCTGCGGCGCGGGGTCAACCCGAGATAGGCGCCGACCGTCGCCGCGTTGCGGAACCGCGAGGGATCGTCGATCGTGTGGCGGAAGGTGAGCGCCGTTACCACGCCGATCCCCGGCACCGTCATCAGTCGGCGGGTGGTCTCGTCCTCCCTGGCGAGTTGGCGAACCCGCCGGTCCAGCCCATCCAGCTCGCCACAGACATGTTCGTGGACAGAGAGCAGCGGTCGCAGCACTGGCCACAGAAGATGCTCCTCTCCGGACATGTCCTCCACCCGGGCCCGGGCTCAAATATCGTGCTGCGCTCACCCTTTCCTACGGTGCGGGGCTACGGGTGACCTTGCCGAAGATAGACGGGATGAACTGATGCGGTGGATGCCCCCACCCATCGGCATCTCTTATGCCATGATGGTTGCATCGAAACCGAACGGAGGGCACATCAATGATGACAACGATCAGCATGTTGGCGATCGACTTGGCGAAGGGCAGTTTCCAGGTCTGCGCGATCGGGCTGGACGGGGCGGTTCTATATAACCGTGTGCTGTCGCGGACCCGTCTGACGAATCTCCTTGCCGAACAGTCGGCCTGCGTGGTGGCGATGGAGGCCTGCGCCACGTCGCATTACTGGGGCCGGGTGGCGCAGTCCCACGGTCACGAGGTGCGTCTGGTGCCAGCGGTGTATGTGAAACCGTTCGTGAAACGACAGAAAAACGACAAGGCGGATGCCGAAGCCATCGCCGAGGCCGCGTCGCGCCCGACCATGCGGTTCGTGGCCGTGAAGAGTGCCGAGACGCAGGGCCGCGCAGTGGCGTTTCGGACGCATCAATGTCTGGTGCGGCAGCGCACGCAGCTCATCAACGCCCTCCGCGGACATCTGGCCGAGTTCGGGCTGGTGGCGCCGAAGGGGCCCGCGAGCCTGAAGGTTCTGGAGAATGCACTGGCAGATCCGGCCAGCGATGTGCCAGGCCATGTTCGGGAGATGGGCGCGATCTACGTCGAGCAGATCGCGAGGTTGACAGAGGTGATCGGACGACTGGCGGAAGAACTCGAGGCCGCATCAAGGACAGATACGCAACTTCGTCGGCTGTGCACCATCCCCGGGATCGGCCCGGTCACCGCCGGAGCTGTTGCGGCATTCGCACCGGATCTTGCCACGTTCGACAGTGGGCGCAATTTTGCCGCTTGGCTCGGCCTGGTGCCGAAACAGAGGTCGACGGGTGGAAAAACCAGACTGGGTTCGGTCAGCAAAATGGGGCAGACCGATATCCGCCGCCTGCTGATCGTCGGTGCCATGAGTGTGATCCGCTGGGTTGTCCGCAAGGGGGGCAGCGCGAACCGTTGGCTGGCCGCGCTGGTGATGCGCAAACCGAAGATGGTCGCGGCCGTTGCGCTGGCGAACAAGATGGCCCGGATGATCTGGGCGCTGACGACAAAAGAACAGGATTACAGAATGGCGTGACCCGAGCCCGGAAAGGGGCGACGGCACGGCATGGCCGAAAGGCCGGGGTGAGCGATCGACGAGGAGTAGGCGACACGGACTTCGAAGTTCAAGGCAGGAAGATTCAGTCCCGGGGCTCGAGCGCATGCAGCTCTCTGAACCGATGTGAACCCAGCCTTCCGAACAGCATACCGGCCCGTGGCGTCGTGGAAGGCCACGCTGAGAGGCCTGACACACGTCCGATCGAAGACCCCGCCGACAAACCGAAGATTTAGCTTGCCAAACCGGGGGTATCCACACACGCCCCGGGTTTACCGGTTCCGTATCGCTCCACAGGTCGAGACAGTTCTCGATCGCCTGATCGCCGAGGGTCGCTTGCGCATCCGGGCCGGACGGTTGCAGCATGCGGCCGCAGATCCGACAGGCATCACCGTCATCTGGTCGCCGCGTCGGCAGCCGTTGCGCACCGATGCCTTCGACCGCGTGATCCTGACCACGGGTCCGGCCCATGACCGGATCATTGTCGGATCGCCCCTGCTTTCCTCGGCTCGGCAGGCAGGGCTATTGGCTGCCGACCAGCTTGGCCTCAGCCTTTCGGTGGCGGATGACTGTCGCGCGGTGGGCGGATCTGGCTGGCCCGTCGGTGGGTTGTGGATCGCGGGCCCCCTGGCACGAGGACATGTCGGCGAACTGATGGGCATCCCCGAAGTGACAGCTCATGCCGAACTGGTCGCCGAGCGGCTCGCCGCCAATCTTGCCAGTCGTTCACCTCTGGCAAGCGCACGTGCAGAGCGCGTCTGAAATACGCAAGTGTCAACGACGCTCCAAATGCAGCCACGCGGCGGCCTGGGGCCCATCGCTATAAATTTCAGATCCAGCAGATGATGATGGCGGCCAGGATGATGGCGTTGAGGAAGGTGTCCCCGCACCTCTCATAGCGGTTTGCGACGCATGAGGAGGATCAGAAAACAGTCCGGGGACTGTTTTCCCGACGATTGACCCGTCCTTCAGACGACCGAAGGGCATTCTCGATGCGGTAGCGCTTGCGATTGAGGCACTTGTTGTATCTGGCGGGTTTTCTGCGCTTCTTGCCTCGGACGGGATGCAGGGGCGAATACTGCGGTCCTTGAGGCCGTCGCGCAGCCAGTCGGCACCATAAGCCTTGTCACCCAGGAAGCGCTTCGCTTTCGGCAGACGGCGCAGCCGCACGAGGCACCCCGACTGTCGGCCATCTAGCCGGGGGAGAGAAAGACCTCCAGCGGTCGCCCTTTGCCGTCGCTGAGCATGTGCAGCCTGGAATTCGTTCCCGGGCGAAACCGTCCACTGGGGGCTGTTGAAGAAGTCCGATGTCTCTGATTCACTTGGCTGAACAGAGATATTGGGGCAGCGATGCTGGGTCGGAAAGAACGCGGGCAACTGGAGCTTTTCATCACGGGGTCGCTGCGGGGGCTGATCCCTGATGACCATGTGCTGGTGAGGGTCGATCAGGTTCTTGATCTTGGGTGGCTGCGCGCTGAAGTGGCCGATCTCTATTGTGCCGACAATGGCCGTCCCGGTATCGATCCCGAGGTAGCCATGCGGCTGATGCTGGCGGGTTTGCCTCGCTTGGGATCGTTCAAGACCGGCGGCTGATGCGTGAAGCGCAGGTCAATCTCGCGATCCGCTGGTTCGTCGGTTACGCCTTGCACGAGGCCTTGCCGGATCACTCCTCGCTGACGCGCATCCGGCAGCGTTGGGGCGCAGATGTTTTCCGCCAGATCTTCATACATGTCGTGCGACAGTGCCAGGCGGCGGGCCTGGTTTCGACTGACACCGTCCACATTGACGCCAGCCTGATCCGGGCGAATGTCAGCATGGACGCACTGGTTTCGCGCCATCTGGATGCGGTCGAGGCCGCCCACGACGACGCCAATGGCGCCGAGCGGGACGCGCGCACGAGCGGCAAGTTCAAGAAGCTCTGCCGCACAGACCCGGACGCGAGTTGCCAGCGGATGCGCCATCGGTTCGAGCACCGCTGGCGACGCGACATCCTCCAGGGCGCCGCTGCGCCCGGCCTACAAGCAGCACACGGCCGTTGACGATTTTGCGGGCGTCGTCGTCGATGTGGAGATTGTGACCGGCGAAGAACATGACACGGGCCGGTTCGACGAGCGCCTGGAAGCGATCGAAGCGACCCCTGGGGTTACCCCGGGCCGGATCACGGCGGACAGGCTCTATGGCATTGGCCGGATTTACGCCGCCCTTGAAGACCGCAGGATAGCAGCCGTCATCCCGCCTCTTCGTGCCCCCCGTCGCAAGGGGGCGCAGGGCTTTCCGACCGAGCGGTTCAAGTTCGATCCCCATCATGATGTGGTCCGCTGTCCGGCGAGGAGGCGGCTGACCCCGAGAAACGTCACAAAATCCGGGCAATGGTATCGCGCCGACCGGCATGACTGCGCGCGCTGTCCTCTCAAGGCGCAATGCCTGCCCCGGGGCGCGCCATCCCGCAGGGTGCATATCGTGACAAACCACGCGGCCATCTTGCGCGCTCGACGCAAACGCCTGGCATGGGGAAAGGACGGCCATGCGATATACACCCGGCATCGCTGGCGCGTCGAAGGCACCCACGGCACCGCCAAGACGCTCCACGAACTTGCCAGAGCCATCCGCAGGGGGCTCGAGAACATGAGGATGCAGGCCCTTCTGACGGCCATCGCCATGAACCTCAAGAAACTGGCAGCCGCAATGATGCTGTTGCTCTGTTCGATCATCGAAATCCGCGCAGTCCGACCAAACCCGGCGGCAGCCTGAAACAACTTTTTCAACAGCCCCCACCGGATCGTTTCCTGATGCTCGGACTCTCAAAGGCTTGCTGCGTTGCGTTTTCATGAACCCTCGCCGGTCCTGCTCGAACCGATGGGGCAGGATCGGCTCGATGTCGATCATCAGCGTGTCGCCCTGGCCGCCGGGCTGTGTCAGCTCCTGAAATATCCGGGCGAAATTGCCCAGCCAGGACCAGCGGGCAAACCGGTTATAGAGCGTCTTGACAGAAAGCGCATCCTGCCATCGCAGCCAATGGCGCTTGACCCAGATGATCCCGCTCAGCACCTTGCAGTCGTCGGATCGCGCTCAGCCCAGCACCTTGGGAAAGAAAGGCCGAAGTCGTTGCATCTGTCGCGCACTCAGCCGGAAGGGTCGCTGGTCTCTCATGCTCATGACCAGCGTGAAATACTCAACACGCTGGCATAAAACAGAAACTTATAGGAACTGACTCTACGTTCTTCCATAGGGAAACTATTTCCCGGAGACCTCAAAGTACGGGATGAAACTGGCAGGTGTCAGCGAATTACTGACACCATAGCGCCCGATGGTCTTTGGCGTCATGACGACAACCATCGGACCGGCATGTGGTATGTCCAATTGCCCCTCGACCGCCCGCACTGCCTGCTCTATCGCCAGCCTTCCCTGCAGGACCGGGAAATCATTGGGGGCGGCAAGGATGCGCCCGCGCCAGATTCCGCGAAAGACGCCGTGCGTCATATAGGTCGAAATCACGCCGATCCGGTCTGTCAGTCCGTGCGCACGCGTGATGGATACGGCAGCCTCGGCCATTGGACCATTGCCGACGAAATAGTCGATATCCTCGAACTCGTCCAGGACCTCCTCGATCAGCAGTACCTGCTCTTCGCGGCCCGTATCCCCATATCTTGTCACAACGATTTCGGCGGAACTGTCGCGGATGGCCTCTTGGAAACCGTCTTCAACAAAACTGACCCATCCCGCGTTTTCCGGGCCGGGAAACCACGCCACCTTTACAGGCGGACTGCCTTTTGGGTGCCGTTCGGCAAGAAAACGACCGGCATCCGCCGCCATGTTGCGCCAGGATACGCTGGCCTTCGCGGTGATGCCATCGGGGTGGATGTCGTTCACCACCGCGATAACCGGGATGTTTTTCGCCACCTTGCGGATCAACGGGGTCAATCCGTCGTAAGAGACCGTGCCGATGATCATGGCGTCGAAACCGCCCTCACCACAACTTTCGATCTGTTCCGCCTGCCGGGATTGATTGGGATAGCCGCCTGCCTCGAACAGTTCGAACCCCACCCCCAGCCGGTGCGCCTCCTCGACCATGCCGTAATTGACGCTGAGCCAGTAAGCGTCCTTGAGATGGGGATAGAGCACGCAGAACCGCAGCGGGCGGCTGGCGTGGTCAACAGGACGATAGGTGATCGTTTCGGTCGGGCTGCTGTCGTCAAAGGGTTGGCTGTGCTTTTCAAGCAACCATTCCTCGGCCATGGCAGGCGATGCTGCCAGGATCAGCGCAATGGCCCGCAGCAATCCCGTCAGCGTGTTCATCCGCGTTCCGCTGCCTCCTCGACTCGGCTATAGGTAGATCAATCTGGCGCCAGACGAGGGGGAAGGGCAAGCAGGATATGGCATATGGCTCCAGCCTCGGGCGCAGGCTTCTGCTGGCCTTTCTGGTCATCGCGGGACTTCCCGCGCTGACCGGGCTGTGGGGATGGGTCAAACTTGCCGACGTCGCGCGCAATCAGGATGGGCTGATCAACCGGACGCTGCCCGCGATCATCGACGTGCGCGGCTTTACGGAAGTCAGCAGCCGCGTGGCCGCCATGGCCCCGGAATTCGCCGCCGTCACGCGAGAGCCTGACCGCGCCCGCCGCGCCGCCTTTCTGTTGGGGCAGGTCGATACCCTTCACCAGCGGCTGGAACGGCACCGTCAGCACGACAACAGCCCACCCTATGGACTGTCGCGCACCCTGATGGATATGCGCAACAATATCGGCGTGCTGGATGTGCTGGTCCAGCGGCGGATCATGGCGCTGAACGATCGGCGGCGCCAGCATGAGGCGGGATTGGCGGCGACGGCCGAGTTGCTGGATATCGCCGACACGCTGGTCGCCAACGCGGAAATGGGGACCTCGGCCGTCATCACCAATCTTTACGATTTCGGAACCGAACCGGCGTCCCGGCAAGAGCGGTTCGAAGCCCTCGACAAACTTCTGGAGGTGGATCTGTTCCAACTGGGGCTGATGTTCGAGCTTCGCGCCCATACGGCCGAAATCGGGCTGACCCTGTCGCGCATGGCAGCGGCGGAATCCGCAGAGGTGCTGCAATCGGCGCAGCAGGATCTGGAACGCCGCAGCAATATCATCGCCCGCCGCATCCGTTCGGTTCAGGATCCCGTCCGCGCACAGCATGCCCTGCGTCTGCTGAACCTGATTGCGCCGGTATCCGATGCGGGCAACGATCTGTATGCCGTGTCGGCGCGCGTATTGGAGATGAATGCAAGGATCGCCTCGGTCGAGGCCGCCGTCCGGGTCGCCGCCACGCAGATGGACAGGGAAGCCGAAGCCCTTGCCAACGAGATCCATGCCAGTGCCGTGGTTTCGGGCGCCGAAGGCAGCGCAACCATCCGGTTTGCCCGGCAGCTGACAACACTTGGGGTCGTGGCGGCGCTTGTCATTTCTCTGGCCGTTCTGTGGTTTTACGTTCGTGGCAATATCACGCGGCGGCTGGATGCGCTGTCCGTAACCATGGCCCGGCTGGCGGGGGGAGACACTCAGGAACCCGTCCTTCCGACAGGCAATGACGAAATCGCACGCATGGAAAGCGCGGTCGAGATATTCCGCCAGCAGGCCATCGAGAACCGCCAGCTTGAGCAAGAGCGCACCCGTCATCTGGAAGAACTCAGCCAGCATCGCAATCAGCTGCAGCAACTTGTGGACGATCAGACCGAACAACTTCGCGGCGAAGTGGCGGCCCATGCCGAGGCCCGCAGCCGCGCCGAAGCCGCCGATCATGCGAAGTCCGAATTTCTGGCGATGATGAGCCATGAGTTGCGCACACCGATGAACGGGGTGCTGGGGATGCTGCGCAGTCTGGAGCGCGACGACCTGACCGAGCGTCAGCGATCCTGCCTGCGGGCAGCGCAGACCTCGGGCAATGGGCTGATGGCGATCCTGAACGACATCCTCTTTTTTCCGCTGAGCGAATCCGGGCGGATCGTGAATACCGTCACCACGTTTTCTCTGGCCGGGCTGATACAGGATATCGGCTTTCTCATGTCGCCCATCGCCCACGAAAAGGGTCTGGCCTTTCGTCTCGACCTTCCCGACGATCTACCCCCGGCTGTTCAGGGCGATATGGCCAAGCTGCGTCAGATCCTGTTCAACCTTGTGGGGAATGCGCTGAAATTCACCGCCATAGGCGAGGTGGTTTTGCGCGTCGAGGCCGGATCGATGCAAGATGGCGGGTATCCTTTCAACATCAGCGTTCAGGATACAGGCAGGGGAATTTCCGAACAGGCACGCGAACGCATCTTCGAGGTTTTCGAACAGGAAAGCCCCGCCACCGCCCGCCAATATGGCGGCACCGGGTTGGGACTGGCGATCTGCCGTGGTTTCGCGGCGGTGCTGGGCGCCGACCTCAGCGTTGAAAGCAGGCCCGGAATCGGTTCGGTATTCACGCTGGCCATCAGTTTCAGACCCGGTCGGGTCGAAGATCTGCCGGGGTCAGGGGTCGATGACCTTGGGCCGGTCCGCCCTCTTTCGGTTCTGATCGTCGAGGATCACGCGATCAACCGTATGGTGGTTGAATCCTATCTGGAACATGCGGGTCACAACTGGCAGATCGCAGAAACGGGAGAAGCCGCAGTGGCGAAGGTGGCGGCAGGGAATTTCGATGTCGTCCTGATGGATGTGAACCTGCCCGGATTGTCGGGAACAGAGGCCACCCGCCAGATTCGCAACCTGCCCGACAGGCAACAGGCATCGGTGCCGATTATCGGCATTTCCGCCCATGTGCAGGAAACGCATGTCGCTGAAAACCTGAATGCGGGCATGTCCGTGGTGCTGGCCAAGCCCCTGACCCCCGAACGCCTGAGTTCCGCATTGTCAACGCTGCCCGCCCGGCCTGAAGCACGCAATCCGCTGCGATCCATGCTGGCCGATATCGGCGCCGAGCGCGGCCTCGCCATCGGGCGCATCTTCATGCAGCAGATGCAGACCGATCTGGCAGAGATCACCCAGGCCCATGCCTCGCATGATTTTCAAGCCACGCATCGGGCCGCCCACCGGATGAAAGGCGCCGCCGGGAACCTTGATCTGGCTTCGCTGGTCTCTTGCCTGCGCAGCCTTGAGGTTGCGGCTGACCGGCAGGACCGGGCGGCGTGCTGTCGGGACATCTCGCGACTGGAGAAGATTGCGGCTGTCGCGCGCGAAGATCTGGCCGCCGCGCTGGCGGTGATCGAGGAAAGCGAGGTTATTCCAGCATCGCAGTGAATACATATCCTTCGCCGTGCGATGTCGAAAAAATACGCTTCTGCCGTGAATCATCCCCCAGCTTGCGGCGCAACCGGCGCACCAGAACATCTATGGTTCGCGGATTTGCGGCGGCGCCGTTGCGATGGGTGATCGCCTGCGTCAGCCGCTCGCGATCCATGACCACGCCGGGATTGACGACGAAAACCCGCAACAGTTCGAACTCGGCCCGGGTCAGCGCGATCGCTTCGCCATCCGGCCCCACAAGGCTGCGCTGCGGAACGTCGAAACTGAAGCCGCTGAAAAGGAAGACACGTCGGCTGAGATGCTTCATCGCCAATGTGCGGCGCAGTAAATTCTTGACGCGCGCCAGCAGCTCGCGGCGGTTGAAGGGCTTGCAGACATAATCGTCCGCCCCCAGTTCCAGCCCGACGATCCGGTCAACATCATCCGTTCGCCCGCTGAGCAGGATGATGCCGATCTCCGAGCGCGCACGCTGTTCGCGCGTAATCTCCAGCCCGTCCTTGCCCGCCAGATTGATATCGACGATCAGCAGATCCGCTTCCTGTTCCGACAACAGCTTTTCGGCTTCGGCTGCCGTATCACATTCCGAAACGCGATAGCCGAACGACTCGAGATAGGTGGCCAGCGTCATTCGCGTGACTGGCTCGTCTTCGATCAGAAGGATATGGGCTGGCCTGAGGTTCACAGCGCGGCTTTCGACAGGTCAAGGGAACAGGCGGGCTATTTCAGTGCGGAATATTCCTCACAGTTAACATTTTTTCATAACTTAGTTCAATCTGTTCATGGTCGGGACCTTACTCATTCACAACCTGCTCATAGACTGGATTGCAGGAAAGCAGACGACTTTCCGCTGACAGCCCCCATATCGCGGGGCGACAACAGGGAACATCACATGAACAATACCGGAAAGCTTCTTTTCGGCGCGACGGCGCTTACGATGATCGCGGCACAGGGCTGGGCACAGGATTCCTCCGACCCGATCGTGATCCCCATTCACAACTGGTCCAGCCAGATCGTGATGAGTCATGTTGTTGGCCAGATATTTGAATCCCTTGGCAATTCCGTGGAATATGTTTCGACCGACAGCCAGGCCGTCTATGAGGCGATCCGCCTGGGCGATGCCACGCTGGAGGTCGAGGTGTGGGAAGGCGCCTTTGGCGCGTCCTTCGATGCCGCGGTTGCAAAGGGTGGGATTCACGAAGCGGGCAGCCATGATGCCGTCACTCGCGAAGACTGGTGGTATCCGATGTGGACCAAGAATGCCTGCCCCGGACTGCCCGACTGGCAGGCACTGAACGACTGTGCCGCCGTTTTCGCCACGCCCGAGACCGGCGACAAGGGGCGCTTTCTGGGCGGTCCGGTGGACTGGCTGAAGCATGACGCCGAAAAGGTTGACGCGCTGGACATGAATTTCGTGGTCGTGAACGCAGGCTCGGCTGCCGCGCTCTGGGCGGAACTGGCGGCTGCCGAAAGAAACGAAACTCCGATCGTTCTGTTCAACTGGACGCCGAACTTCGCCGAAGCCGTCTGGGAAGGTGAATTCGTCGAATTTCCCGAATGGGTCGAGGGGTGCGACACCGATCCCGCCGTCGGCCCCATCCCCGACAAGGTTTACGATTGCGGAAATCCGGCCGATGGCTATCTGAAAATCGCGGCCTGGGACGGCATGCAGGAGAAATGGCCCCGCGCCTATGAGGTGCTGTCAAAGGTGGACATCCCCAATCCGTTGATTTCCGAAATGGCCAAGCTGGTCGATATCGACGGGATGGAACCGGAAGACGCGGCTGCCGTCTGGATAGAAACGCATCCCGATATCTGGAAACCCTGGACCGAGTAATCGCGGCCCTGTCTTGTTTCCCGTCCCCATCCGGCCCTGTCCGGATGGGGAATCGCAGATATGAAATTCTCTGATGAGGACTGTCCCGTGACCATATCAAGTCCTGTTATTTCATGCCGGAACGTCTGGAAGATCTTTGGCCCCAACCCCGCGCAACATATGGCCGACCAAAAGAACGGTGCCCTGCCCGACCCCGCGCAACGCGACCAGCACGTCACCGCAGTGCGCGATGTGACGCTGGACATCGCACCGGGCGAGATGCTGGTCATCATGGGGCTTTCGGGTTCAGGCAAATCGACACTGGTGCGTTGCCTGTCGCGGCTGATCCGGATAACCGGCGGTACGGTCAGCGTCGAGGGTCGCGACATCGGCACGCTGGACGAGACCGGCCTGATCGAACTGCGCCGCCGCAAGATGGGCATGGTCTTTCAAAGCTTCGGACTTCTGCCGCATCGCACCATTCTGGACAATGTGGCCTTCCCGCTGGAGATGCGGGGGCAGGATCGCAGGGCTCGCTATGCCCGCGCGGGCGAAATGCTGGAACTGGTCGGGCTCAAGGGCCGCGAGGGTTATTTCCCGCGCGAATTGTCAGGCGGACAGCAGCAACGCGTCGGTATTGCCCGTTCTCTGGTGATCGAACCCGACATCTGGTTTCTGGACGAACCCTTCTCTGCGCTGGACCCGCTGATCCGCCGCGAAATGCAGGACGAATTTCTGCGGCTCAAGGGCCTGCTGAACAAGACCATCGTCTTCATCACACATGATTTCGACGAGGCCTTGCGGCTGGCAGACCGCATCGCGATCATGAAAAACGGCGCGATCGAGCAATGCGATACCCCCGACCGCATCGTGCTGCATCCGGCGACCGAATATGTGGCCAGGTTCACCGCCGATATAGATCGCGCCCGTGTAGTGCGTGCTGCCGGCATTGCCCGGCCGCCAAGCGGCGCCCTGCCGGACGGTGAGGCCGTCGCCGGAACGAAAACCGTCCGCGATCTGGGACGGCAGATCGTGACCGACACCCGCGCCGAAATCCCCGTCGCCGGAAGCGACGGCCGGTTGCTGGGTGTCATGGATCGCGAAAAGGCCCTGGACATATTGCTGGGAGGGGCGACGTGACCGATGCCGCCCGCCCCGTTATGACATCCCGGACCGCCATCACCGCCCGGCAGACCGCATGGCTTTTGCTGGCGGTCGCCGCCGCACTGGCCCTTGGCAAAGGGCTTTTGCCCGCTGGCCTGATACGTCCTCCGGATTGGGCGGTCCTTCCCTTTGCCGGCTGGATCAATTCCGCTTTCGCCTTTGTTCGCGACGATCTTGGCCTGATGGCCCTGACCCGTGCGTTTGCCGATATGGTCCAGTGGTGTCTCGATGTGACCGCCAACCTGCTTTACGGCAAGGTGCGCTGGCCACGGCTCGGCCCCATCCCCTGGAGCGTGATCGCCGTCAGCGCCGCCATGGCGGGCTATGCGCTTGGCGGGTTGCGGCTGGCATTGCTCGGGGGCGGCACATTCGCGTGGATCGCCTTGATGGGACAATGGCAATGGGCCATGGAGACCCTGTCGGTCATCATCGTCGCGGCCCCGGTTTCGGTGCTGCTTGGTCTCGTCACCGGCATTCTGGCCTGGCGCTGGGAACGGTTCGAGCGCGTTCTGAACCCAATGCTAAACATCGCCCAGTCGCTGCCGCATTTCACCTATATGATCCCCGTCGTGGTGTTCATCGGCGTCGGACCAAAAGCGGGCGCCATCGTGACCATCATATTCTCGGTCCCCCCGATGGTCCGCATGACGCTGCTGGGTCTGAAGAAGGTCCCGCCCGAGGTCATCGAAAGCGGCAGGATGAGCGGTGCCGACCGCTGGCAGCTTCTGACCCGTGTCCGCCTGCCCACCGCCCGGACCGAGATTCTGATCGGCGTCAACCAGGTCATCATGCAATGCCTTGCGATGGTGGTTCTGGCCAGTTTCATCGGCATGCCGGGGTTGGGCCAGAAACTGCTGCAACTTCTGCAATCGCTGCGAATTGGCCTGTCGATCGAGATCGGCATCACCATCGTCCTGCTGGCGGTGATGATGGACCGGCTCTCCAAGGCCTGGGCCACCAGGCTGCCCACGCATGACGACCTTGGCATGACATGGGGCAAGCGCCATCGCCTGCTGCTGATCTGGGTGGCATCGGTCGCGGTTGCGGCAGCACTTGCGGCATATTTTCCTTACCTTCACATCGTCCCGCGCAGTCAGGCCCTGAGCATCGCGGGCCCTCTGGACCACCTGATGGACGGACTCATTACGGTGCTGTCGCCGGTGACGCAGTTCCTGCGATGGTTCCTGATCTCCTGGGTGCTGATCCCGCTGCGGGACTTCACGCTTTCACTGCCTTATGCGACGGTGCTGCTTGGCCTTGCCGCACTCGGCTGGGCCATCGGCGGGCGCCGCTCGGCCCTCATCTGTCTGGGCTATTTCGGGTTTATCGCCCTGTCCGGCTGGTGGGATCGCGCGATGATCACCGTCTATATGGTCGGTTTCTCGGTCTTTGTCGCCTGCCTTGTCGGTTTTCCCCTTGGCATCTGGGGTGCCGGGACCGGGGCGCGGTCGCAAAAAGCCCTGTTGATCTGCGATTCGCTGCAAACCTTCCCAAGTTTCATCTATCTCATCCCGGTCATCATGCTTTTCGGCGTCAACGATGTCGCCGTGATCTCTGCCGTCGTCGTTTTTGCCGCGGTGCCGCTGGTGCGCTATACGATAGAAGGCCTGCGCAACGTCAGCCCCGAGCTTATCGAAGCCGCACAAATGAGCGGTGCGACACAGCGGCAGATTCTGCGCCACGTAGCGATCCCGACAGCCCTGCCCACAATCATGGTTGGCGTGAACCAGTCAGTCATGTTCTCGCTGTTCATGGTGATCATCGCGGCATTTATCGGAACGCAGGATCTGGGTCAGGAAATGCAACGCGCCCTGTCCGTGGCTGATGTCGGCAAAGGCTTCGTGCTGGGAGGCGCGGTCGCCGCAATGGGTCTGATGGTCGATCATCTTATCACGACCTGGGCACAAAACCGGAAACAGGCAGAAGTCCACTGATTTCAGTTGTTCGCGTGCGGCGGCGCACCCCATTGGATTTTCGCTTCCAAGCCGAGGCTGGAGCGAAAAGCGATGCATCTGACTCAGTGCTCGACAGATGCAACGATCTCAGCCCGTTCGTCAGGCAACCCGGCTGACATCGCGCAGGTGATTGACCGCCTGTCGCCAGCCGACAGGTCATCCGGGCCGGGCCAGTGCGACGGCATCCGGCCCCGCAGGATAATGCAGCCGGTCAGGGGATCGCTTCGCCGTGCCGGCTATGTGCTGGTGATCGAAGAGGTGGCAAACGCCTATCGTGATCTCGGGATCTGACGGAGGCTGGACCATGCTCGACCAGCCAGAAGGCGAGTCGATGGATTACGACGTGGTGATCGTAGGGGGCGATCCGGCTCAAGCAGGTGAACCCCGAGCTTTCCGTGGTGCTGCTGGAAAAGGGCTCACGACGCTTGCCGGACCTCGGCGATAGCCGCACGCAAGCGGGTTTCGTCCAGCGCGCCGGGATGGATGCGGGCGCCGATGATGAAGGCGGGCGTGCCCTGCAAGCCCAGTTCGGCGGCCTGCGCCGAATTGCGGCCCAGAAGCCCGTCCCATTTGCCGCGTTCGGCGCGATAGGCGGCCAGCGCCGCATCGGTGTCGATGCCGCCGTCCCCCAAGACCTGCCGGACCTCATCCTCGGTCAGCCGCGCCCGGGTCGCCATCAGCGCCTCATGGGCCTGTTCGTAAGCCCCCAATGATGCCGCCCCGAAAACTAACTGGCTGGCACGAACGGAGGGCTCGCCGAAGATCGGCCAGTCCTTCATCACCAGCCGGATATCGCCATCCTCGGCCACCGCCCCGGTCAACATCGAATGGCCCATCTTGCAGTAAGGGCATTGGTAGTCGAAATATTCGACGATGGTCAGCGCGCCCTCGGGGTTGCCCAGGACCGGGTTGTCGGGGTCGTGCAGCACGTCCTCGATGGTCAGGCCGGCCGTCTCGGTTCCGCGGCCCCTGGTCCACAGGACAGCCCCACCTGCGATTCCCGCAAGCCCGGCCCCGGCGGTAAGGGCAAGAATCTCGCGTCGGGTGATGCTCATATCATTCCTCCTGTCTAGCTGGCGGCCATCATGGCTGGTTGTGGCAGCGGCTGGCGGGGCGGCACGGTGCCCTTGCCCGATTCCGCCTCGCTCAGCACGATCACCTTGGTCATGCTGCCGGTCTGTTCGGCCAAGTGGATGATGTCCTGATTGAAGAGGCGAATGCAGCCCGCCGTGTCCGAGCGCCCGATCGAGGCCGGGTCCATCGTGCCGTGGATGCGATAGAAGGTATCGCCCCCGCTGTTATGCAGATAAAGCGCGCGGGCGCCCATTGGGTTGTCGGGACCGCCTTCCAGCCCGGCCTCGACCGGGCCGTAAAGCTCGGGCTGGGTCGCGACCATGTTGTCGGTAGGCTTCCAGCTTGGCCAGTCGCGCTGATAGGGGATATGCGCCTCGCCGGTGAAGCCGTAGCCTGCCGCACCCACCGCCACGGTATAGCGCATCGCCTTGTTGCCACGCTGCACCTGATAAAGGTAGCGCGCATGGGGATCGACGATGATCGTGCCCGGCCTCTCATCCGTCCAGTAATCCACCACCCGCCGCGCCTTGTCCCCGGTCAGAAGGTTGGGATCGACAGCGGGGATATGGTGGCCGTTATCGTCCATCGCGCCATACATCGCGGCGACCTCTGGGCTGGCGGCAGGCGGGGGCGGATCGGCGGGGGCCGCCGGTTCGGTCGAGGCGCAGGCCGCCAGCGTCAGCAGCGCCGCACCCGCCAATGTGGTTCGTATCGGGTTCATCGTCATTCTCCTGTCGCTTGCGCGATCATCCGGGTCAGGGCGGCGCGCGAGATCTCGCCCGTATGCGCCGCGACCATCCGGCCCTTCGCATCAAAAACCAGCGTCGCGGGCAGGCCGATGGCGTCCAGTTCCGCCATCAGCCGGTTGCGCGGATCGCGGATCATGCCCTCGGCGGGCAGGCCCTCGGCCTCCAGAAAGGCCAGGACCTGTCCGGCATCCTCGCCCTGATTGGCGAAGACGAAATCCACGCCGGGCGTATTGGCGGCCAGTTCGGTCATCATCGGCATCTCGCGCCGGCAGGGCGGGCACCATGTCGCCCAGAGGTTCAGCACCACCGGCCAGTCGCGCCCGGCCAGTTGCACCGCGCTGCCGTCCAGCGCGATCAGCTGCATGTCGGGAATCGTGACCGCCGGGCGCGTCAGCGCGGCAGTGACGGCCTGATGCGCGGCCAGCGCCGCCACGCCGCCAAGCGCCAGCGGCAGAACCGCGGCCCGTGCCCTGCGCAGCAGTGCCGCCAGCAGGACGGCAATGCCGCCCGCCCAGCCCGCGGCGGGTAGGAAACCGCTTTGCCACAGCTTCAACGCGTCCAGCGGATGGGCGGCGAAGGCGGGCCAGTTCGCGGCCACGAAACCCACGCGCGCGGCGGCGATCCAGGCCAGCACGGCGAATCCCGCCCATCGCGCCGCATCGCTCTTTTGCAGCCGCGCCATGATCTCGGCCACGGCGAAGAACGAGAGCAGGCCAACGACGGCGGCGAAGCGCGTGCCGTCGAATACCAGCGGGCCGATCGAGACCGCGTTCATGGGCTGACCTTGCCGATCGAGGCCAGGAGCGCCGCGCTGTCCAGGTCGCCGATCAGCCGGCTGCCGGCTGCCTCGGCGCGGGCCGCGTCGAGGAAGATCATCGTCGGCGGACCGGCGGCGGCCAGATCCTGCATCAGCGCCTGCGCCTCGGCGTTGAAATCGCTCACATCCAGTTTGATCGCAGCCATATCGGCCAGCGCGGCATGGACCGCCGGGTCGGTCAGCGGACCGCGCTCGATGGCACGGCAGGTCACGCACCAGTCAGCGGTCAGATAGAGCAGCGCCGACCTGCCCTCAGCCGAGGCCAGCGCCCGGTCCAGTCCCTCGCGCGTGGTCACCTCGGCGAATTGCGCCTGCGGCTGCGCGGGTCCCGCGCCGCTTGCCAGCGGCGCCAGCGGCCGCAGCGGATCATGCGCGCCAAGCGCCGCGCCGAAGCCCTGCAACAGCCCGGCGAACAGCAGCAGCACGCCAAGCGCCGCGCCAAGGCGGCGGTTGCGGGTCGCATCGCGCTCCAGCCGGTCCAGCGCGCCCAGGAACACCGCCGTCCCCACCAGCAGCGCGGCCCACAGCGTCAGCGTGACCGGCCCCGGCAGCACCCGCCCCGCCAGCCAGATCGCGAAACCGAGGAAGATCACGCCGAAGGCGCGCTTCGCGACCTCCATCCAGCCGCCGCTGGGGGGCAAGATGCGCGGGCCGAAGACCCCGATGGCCAGCAGCGGCACCCCCTGCCCCTGCCCCAGCGCGAACAGCGCCGCCGCCCCCAGCATCACGTCGCCGGTCTGCGCGATATAGAGCAGCGCCCCGGCCAGCGGCGCGGTCACGCAGGGCCCGACGATCAGCGCCGAGGTAAAGCCCAGCACCATCGAACCGCCGACCGATCCGCGCCTGCCGCCGATACGCCCAAGCCGGGCCTGCAGGGCCATCGGCATCTGCAATTCGTAGAAGCCGAACATAGACAGGGCCAGCGCGACGAAAATCACCGCGATCAGGCCGATGGCGATGGGCGATTGCAATGCCATCTGCAAATTCGCCCCCGACCATGCCGCGGCGATACCCAGCAGGCCGAAGGCGGCGGCCATCGCCAGCACATAGGCGCCCGTCAGGGCCAGGCCGCGCCTGGCGGTCAGGGACTGCCCCTGCCAGGCCAGCATTCCGGCGACGATGGGGAACATCGGAAAGACGCAAGGCGTAAAGGCCAGCAGCAGCCCGAAGCCGAGGAATCCCGCGATCACCAGCGCCCCGCCGCCACGCGCGGCCAGCCCCTGCACCACCCCCTGATCCTGCGCCAGCGTCAATCCGGTCTGCGCCGCATCGGCTGGACCGGACGCGTCCTGCGGCTGCGGGCTCCACCCGCTGGCGGCGGTGTCATCCGCCAGCACCGCGCCGTCGCCGTCCAGCCGGACGCTTTGCGGGGCATAGCAGATGCCGTCCTGCTGGCAGCCCTGCCAATGCAGGATGACCGGCTTGCCCAGGTTCTCAAGCCTTGCCGTGACCGCACCGCGATAGATCTGCCCCTCGCCGAAATAGGGATCCTCGTAGACCTCGCCCTCGGGCAGGGACAGCGGCAGGCTCTGGCCGTCCACCTCTGCCGCGAAGCTGCTGCGATAGAGGTAATAGCCATCGGCGATGCGCCAGTTCAGGACCAGCGCATCACCCTCGCCTTGGCTGACAGTCAGGGCGAAAGCGTCCTCGGGTTGCAGGGGCTGCGCCTGCGCTGCCGTCAGGAAACCGGCAAGCAGCAGCAGGGCAAAGATCAGGGCGGCAAACATTCTCGTCATCATGCCGGGCTTGCTAGAGACGCCACCTTAAGCCCAGCTTAAGCTTCATCGACGAAAGCGTGATCGACAAGGCCGAAAGGAACACGCCATGCGCCTGCTGATTGTCGAGGACGACCCGGTCCTGTCCGATGGGATCGCCGTCGGGCTGGGCCTGTCGGGCTTCACCGCCGATGCGGTGGGCACGCTGGCCGATGCCCGCGCGGCGCTGGAGGGCGGCGGCTTTGCGGGCATGGTGCTGGACATCATGCTGCCCGATGGCTCGGGCCTTGACCTGCTGGCCGATTTGCGCGGGACGGGATCGCAGCTGCCGGTGCTGCTGCTGACCGCCCGCGACCGGGTGCGCGACCGAGTGTCGGGGCTGAACGCGGGGGCGGACGACTACCTGGGCAAGCCCTTCGATCTGGAGGAACTCGCCGCCCGTATCCGCGCCATACTGCGCCGGCAGGAAGGCCGCGCCGCGGCGGTGATCGAATGGAACGGGCTGCGGCTGGACCCAGCAACGCAGTCCGGGCGCATCGAGGACCGCGAGTTGCGCTTTTCGCGCCGCGAATTCGCCGTCCTGCATGCGCTGGCCGAACATCCGGGCCGCATCCTGTCCAAGACGCAACTTGAGGAACGGCTTTACGGCTGGCAGGAGGACGTCGAAAGCAATACCGTCGAGGTTCATATCCACCACCTGCGCGCCAAGCTGGGCCGGGACTTCATCCAGACCCTGCGCGGGGCGGGATACCGGCTGGAGGACAGGGGGCGCGAGGCATGAGTTCGATCCGCAGGCGGCTGCTCATCATCCTGCTGGCCGGAACCGGGGCGATCTGGCTCTTCGCCGTGATCTGGATCCAGCATTCGACCCGCACCGAGGTCGGCCATGTGCTGGACCGGCGCTTGCAGGAATCGGCGCAGATGGTCGCCTCGCTGATCCGGCGCAACGGCGGCATCGCCGGGCCGGACGCGGCATCGCTGGTGGGTGACGCCCCCGCCTCGCCCAATACCGGCCGCCACGACGTCGCCCGCCAGCTGATCTGCCAAGTCTGGGGCTTCGACGGCCAGTTGAAAAGCGAATCCGACGGCGCACCGTCCGGGCAACTCGCCGACCAGGAAGGCTTCAGTGAGCGCGAGGTCGATGGTGAGGTCTGGCGCGTCTATACCCATGTCGACACGGAGTTGGGCATCCGCGTCATGGTCGGCGATGCGCGTTTCATGCGCGAGCGGCTGGTGCATGGGGTGGCGATGGGGCTTCTGGCCCCGGCCATGCTGGTCCTGCCGCTGCTGGCCGCGTTGATCTGGCTGGCGGTGCGCGGCGGGCTGGCGCCGCTGGACCGGCTGGCCCAGGCGCTGTCGCGCCGCCCGGCGACCGACCTCAGCCCGCTGGGAGAAACCCGTGCGCCCGCGGAACTGCGCCCGATGATCGAGGCGCTGAACGGGCTGTTTCACCGCGTCGAGGGGTTGCGCGAGCGCGAGCGCAGCTTCACCGCCTTTGCCGCGCATGAGCTGAAGACTCCGCTGGCCGGGCTGAAAACGCAGGCGCAGATCGCGACGCTCTCCCCCGATGCCGCGACCCGCGACCGGGCGCTGGCGCAGATCGCGCAGGGCGTGGACCGCACCGACCGCATGGTGCGCCAGCTTCTGGACATGACCGCGACCGAGAACCCCATCGACAGCGCCGCCCCGCCCGAGGATGGCGCGAAGATCCTCGCCGATGTGGCCGGGGCGCTTGGCGGGCTGGCCGGGTCGCGCGGCGTCACCCTGCGGCTGGAAACCGGCGAGACCGAATGGCGCAGCACGCAGGCGGCGCTGCTGGCCCCGGCCCTGCGCAACCTGCTGGAAAACGCCATCCTCGCCTCGCCCATGGGCACCACCGTCGAGGCGCGGCTGGCGCGCGACGAAGGCAGGATCCGCTTCAGCGTGCTGGACCGCGGCCCCGGCATCAGCGAGACCGACCGCCCCCATGTCACCGAGCGCTTCTATCGCGGCGCGGCCAGCCCCTCGGGCGGCGGCAGCGGACTGGGCCTGTCGATCACCGCCGCAGCCGTCAAGGCGATGGGCGGGGAACTGTCCCTCACCCCCCGTGAAGGCGGCGGCGAACGGGCCGAAATCATCCTGCCGGGCGAGGCGCAGGCCTCACCTTCGTGAGAGGCGGGGGCTGTTCAGGCTGGGATATGCTGCCACCCGGCGGCCGGCCGTTCTGTCAGACGCAGAACCGCCCCAGGCACCGGCATTAGCGAGGCAGACCACCCCCATCACGCGCTTCAATCGCGGCTCGGTCCAGCGCAGAGCACAAGACAGCAGGGCGCCGGTCCGCCAGCCGCCCCACGCCCCACGCCCCACGCCCCACGCCCCTCAGAAGATGGTCACCTGCGTTCCCACCTCAACCAGCGGGTAAAGACGGGCGATATGTTCGTTGTAAAGCCCGTAGCAGCCGCTGGACGACTTGCGCCCTATCTTGCGCGTGTTATGGGTGCCGTGGATCAGGTAGGCGGGCCACGAAAGGTAAAGCGCGTAGACGCCCAGGGGGTTGTCCGCGGCCCCGCCTTCGACCCGTTGCGGCAAGGTCGGGTCGCGTTCCCGCATGCTGGGGGTCGGGGTCCAGGATGGACGCTCCGCCTTGCGCACGACCTCGGTCTTGCCGCGCTTGGTCAGTTCCTCCGAAACCGGGATCGAGGACGGGAAAACCAGATAGGTGTTTTCGTCGCCCGACCAGAAATGCAGCGTGCGCGACGTCACATCCGCCAGGATAACGCCCTTGCCCGGCGTCGGATAGAAATCCCGCCAGTCGAGGCCCCTGAAGGACGATATGTTTCGCCGTGCGTCTTGCGCCGGATTGATCTGATCGACGCTCATATCGGGAGCCTGCCCCGCAGCCGATGCGCCGTAGAGGGCGTGCCCGATGGTAGGGTCGACCGCCTGCGCCGATGCGATGCGCGGCAGCGCCAGTCCGCCGGCCAGCAATCCGCCCAGAAAAGCGCGCCTGCCCGTTCCGCCGCCGGAAGCGTCAGCCTGTTTGCGCGGCCCGGACAGGCGTGGATGACAAGATTGGTCCATAGTTTCATGCTCCAGTCGTTCAGGGGCATTACCCCGCATCCCGGATGGCCGGCCAAGCTTAAGCGCAGCTTAAGGGCGTGCGGGCGCAGACAGGACAGTCTCTTAAGGTTGGGTTAAGCTCTGGCGCCTATCGACGCGCGGCAGATCCGAAAAAGGACAGGTCCATGGCACAGAGCAACAGACCCGATCCCGCCCGCCGGCGTTTCCTGCGGACCGGCATCGCCGCAAGCATCCTGGCAGCCGGCGGGATATCCGCGCGTGCGCAGGACAATCCGATGCCCCCGGACCTGCGGCAGGCCCTGGAGCAGGAACAGCTTGGCGCGGTCCTGGGCAACCCCTCGGGCGACGTCACGCTGACCGAGTTCTTCGATTACAACTGCCCCTATTGCCGCGCCTCGGTCCCCGATATCCGCCAGCTGATCTGGGAAGATCCGCGCCTGCGGGTCGTGTTACGGGAATGGCCGGTCTTGGGCGCAGCATCGCTTTACTGCGCCCGCGCCTCGCTGGCGTCGTTGCGGCAGCAGAAGTTCTGGCAGTTCCATGCGGGGCTGATGGGCATCGAGGGCCAGGCGGATGACAAGAGCGCCCTTGCTGTCGCCGAAGTCGTCGGGCTGGACAGGAACCGCCTGCGCGCGGATATGGAGGGCATCGTGATCGCCCGGCAGATCGAACATTCCTGGATTCTGGCCGAGAAAATGGGGCTGGCCGGCACGCCCACCTTCATCGCCGGGGACTTCGGCGCATTCGGCAAGCAATCGCTGGACGAGCTTCGCTCGATGATCGCAGCGGTGCGCCGAAGCCGTTCGTAGCTCATCGCAAGGTTCGACATCGCCATCAGCATAATGATTAGCGCGCGGTTGGGCATGGCGCGCAGGCCCAACCGCGTGGCACCGACCGGCACCCGAGCCCTGCGCATTCCATCAGTGCGCCGGTGCCGGCACCTGGCCCCTGCGGGCATTCACCAGCGCGGTCGTGATCGGATCATAGCCCAAAACATGCTGCAGATAGAGCGTCAGCAGATACAGCATCCCCATCGGACCAAAGCCCAGAAGCAATATGGACAGGTAGGATCCGGCCCGATTGCGGTCGCCGAACAGATACAGGGGCAAAAGCGGATCCTGACTGCGGGACTGAATGATCAGGAACGACGGCAGCAGGATGGCGGCGACGAAGAAGGCAGCCAGAGTAATGCCGTCGGTCCAGCCATGTTCGCCGCCGCTGGTGATCACATAGACCAGCGCGGCTATGCCGCCGATGCTGGTGACGGCGCCGGGAAGGTCGATGCGGCCCGTGTGCAGTTCGGCTTCGACCAGCGTCCTGGACCCCGCCAGCACCGCAAGGCCGATGGGAATGTTGATATAGAAGGCCCAGCGCCAGCCCAGCAATCCGGTCGGCAATCCGCCCAGGATCAGCCCCGCGACGATCCCCAGGCCAGACATCGCGCCATAGACGGCCATGGCGCCGTTGCGCGCCTTGCCCTCGCGGAATGTCGTGGCGATCAGGGCCAGCGCATTGGGCGAGGTCAGGGCCGCGCCCACCCCTTGCAACCCGCGCGCGCCGATCACGCTGACCGCGTCCTGCGCCAATCCGACCAGAAGCGAGCCGATGGTGAAGATCGCCATGCCGGCCTGCAGGATGCGCCGCCGGCCATAGAGATCGCTAAGGCCAAGATATATGCGTTGCTGACCCAGGGCAGGTTCGCCGCCGAAATATCAAGGTCGTTCTGGATCGTGGGCAGGACGATATTAGCGATCGTATCGTCAAGCGCGACCATAAGCTGGGCCGTCGCGATGACGGCCAGCGGCAGGCCGAGCCCTTCGGTTTTGGGCTGTGTCTCCGTGGACATGAACGGATTCCTTTTGCTGTCTCGCGATGGCCAAGGGGGCGAATCGCGCCAAATCCCGGCGGGTGTAATACGATTGGAAGGTCAAGCCCGGACTGGCGGTGGTTTCCGGTTTGGCCGTGGGTTTGATCCCCATCGACAAGCTGTCGATATCAACAGGGTTTTTGTCGCTTGCGGCGGTTGGCCGGCTGCATGTCATCCGTTAGAAGAAGTGCCTCGGCAAGAATGACAGGAACACGGAAGACGTGGCTTTGCGAAAATTGCTGCTTGGGATCGCCGCTGTGGCCATTCTCGGCGCGGGGATCGCGCTGATCGTCACCGGGTTTCGGCCGCGCATAACAGCGCCGCCGAAACCCGGCCGGAAACCGCGCAGGCGACGGCGGCACCGGGGTTGCCCCCGCCGGAAACCTTCGCCCGGATATTCGAGCCTTGCGCCCATTGCCATCAGGTCGGCGAGGGCGCGCGCGCCACCTCTGGACCACAGCTGACCGGGATCGTCGGCAAGCCCGTGGCAAGCACGGATTACCCCTATTCCCAGGCGATGCGGGACAGCGGGTTGACCTGGGACGAAGCGACGCTTCGCGACTTCCTGGCCGATCCATACGGGGTTGTGCCCGGCTCGCGCATGAGGTTCGAGGGGCTGGCCGACGAAGATATCGGGCCGATGATCGAATTCCTGAAGAATCCGGCACCCGACACAAATGGCTAGAGGAACCGCATCATCCGCCTTTCAACTTATTGCGCCTGTCCGCCTTGCCGGTGGGTCAGCGTGACCAGCATCCGGGCCAACCGGTTCGCCTGCCCTGCCCCGTGGCGCGACCGGAAGAAGGTTCAGGCAACCCCGACACCGCAGTCGTTCAGACGGCGCCGCTTCGTGGGCGGATGGTCAGGTCTT
This sequence comes from Paracoccus alcaliphilus, assembly GCF_028553725.1. Classification (NCBI taxonomy): domain Bacteria; kingdom Pseudomonadati; phylum Pseudomonadota; class Alphaproteobacteria; order Rhodobacterales; family Paracoccaceae; genus Paracoccus; species Paracoccus alcaliphilus. Next base: position 1,607,627 of record NZ_CP067124.1, on the reverse strand, counting down.
CATCCGGCTGATCCGTCTCCAGTCGTTCGAGGATCGGGCAGTCCGGGCGGTGATCGCCCCGGCAGGAGCGGACGAGGTCCTTCAGCGTTCCCGTCATCTCCTGGAGGTTGCGGATATTGCTCACCCGCGCGGCGATATGGTCGCGGGCGATGCTCTTGACCTCGCTGTTTTGGCGTGACTTGTCGCACCAGAGGCCCAGCAATCCGTCGATCTCTGCCACGGAAAAACCGAGGTCGCGCGCCCGGCGGATGAAGCGCAGCATATGCACGTCCTTGCCGGAATAGTCGCGATAGCCCGAGACGGTGCGATCCGCCGGGGGGATCAGACCGGTCTGCTCGTAATAGCGGATCATCTTGGCCGATACGCCCGAGGCTTTCGCCGCCTGACTGATATTCATCCTGCCATTTCTTCCCTAATGACCCAGTCCGACGCCCATCGGCTTGAGCAGCATCCACAGCGCCATGGCGACCATCATCAGGTTCTCGGTCAGCGACACGAAGCCCAAAGGCACGTTGCTGTCGCCACCGACACAGGCGCATTTCAACTCGCGCTTGTCGATATAGACCGCCTTGAAAACCGATACCGCACCCACCGTGCCGATGAACAGCGCGACCGGGATCGACAGCCAGACAGCCACATCATCGCGCCCGCGACCATCAGGATGCCCGCCAGCGCCTCGGCGAAGGGATAGACATAGCCATAGCGCACCCATCGCTGCGCCAGCAGGTGGTAGTTCAAGAACATGGTCGAGAAGCCCTCGACATCCTTCAGCTTCTGCAGCGCCAGCAGGCACATGGCGATGGCGACGAACCATTCCGCCGCCTGCACCGTCACCAGGCTGCCGAGAGCGGCCCAGCTTGTCGCCAACGCCATCACCGCGGCCATCGCGAGAAGCGCGATCACCGGCCGGTAGGTCGGGGCGCCCTTGTCCTGCACCTGCTTGCCGAAGAAGGCCAGAAGGTCGTCATAGCCGCCGATGCGTTTTCCGTCGATGAAACTCTGGGGCGTGGTCTCGACACCATGTTGCGCCTTGAAGGCGTCCCTCGCAGCCCGGTCGGTCAGGTAGTGATCCTCAACCTCGTAGCCCTCGCGCTTCAGCAGGTCGAGCGATTTCAGCCCGAAGGGGCAGGTATGTTCCGCGGTCACCATCCGGTAAAGTTCGGCGCGTTTCGGGGTCTCTGCCATGATCTTCTCCTTTCAGGATCGCCGCGCGGCAGGCTGGCGATCATGTTCGGGTGAGCGGCCCCTCGTCCAAAGACAATCGGTCCGGCGGGAAGCGGTTTCCCAGATGCTCACCCGCGGGCAGGAATGGTCGGCCCTGCAAGCCGGCCCCGTCTGGTTCGCGCCTATTGTCCGCGATCCGCCAGCCATTTGCGCATCATGGCGATTTCGGCCTCCCGTGCCTCGATCACCTCCTCGGCCAGTTGGCGCACCTGCGGGTCCGTGCCATGCTCCAATCCGATTCGCGCCATGTCGATGGCGCCCTGATGATGCGGGATCATGCCACGCATGAAATCGACATCGGCATCGCCGGTATAGTCGATCATCATTTCCTGGTGCATCTTCTCCATCCCCTCGACATAGGTAACGGTCGAGGGGCTGTCGGCCCCGCTGGTGCCGGTGTGGTGTCGACCAGATGGTCCGCAATGCGGTATCCGCCTTGACCTTCGCCTGCGCGTCCAGCACGGCGATGGCCGCGGCGACCGAGCGCGCGCAGCCGCCGCAGGCCATGTCGGAAACGTGGAATTTCATGAAAAACCCTCCTGATTTGCGTTTCAGGTTCCTGATGTAGGGCTTCCCACCGTTGGAAGGCCAAGGGGTCAGCGGCCGGAAACGCGAGGCGCCGGGAAAGACAGGTATGGCCGAAGCCGCTCGCTCTGGTGCAAGGACAGATTCCATTGGAAATCATATGCATAACCGCAATGGAAGTTCGACTTCATTGCGCTTTGCCTTCACCATCGCTAGATTTCCTTTACCCACGCGATCAAAAGCATGTGAAACATGGACGCCGCCACAGGGCCTGACTGCAACCGGCCCGTCTCACTGTCCCGGAACGAGGTGACGATCCTGGCCGAGACCTTTCGCCTGCTGGGCGATCCGTCGCGGCTGCGGATCGTGCTGTGCTGCCTGGACGGGCCGATCCCAGTCAGCGATATCGGCGAACGGCTTGACCTGTCGGTCTCGCTGGTCAGCCACCATCTGCGCCTGCTGCGCGGCGCGCGGCTGGTAAAGGGGCTACGGCAATCCAGGCAGATCTTCTACGAGATCGCCGACCACCATGTCAGCCATGTCCTGCGGGACATGGCCACCCATATCGCCGAAGAGGATCACGAAAGCTGAGCGCGGATCTAGGCGCCCGTCCCGGACAGCCGCGCCTTGCCCGCACGCTGGTGAACCAGCAGCGAGCCCAGTCCCGATACCGCGATCAGCGCCAGACCGGCCAGCGAAACCAGATCGGGCCATTCGCCGAAGACGACGATCCCCAGCGCCGTGGCCGAAATCAGCTGGCTGTAGACCAGAGGCGCGATCAGGCTGGCCTCGGCCTTCCTGCTGGCCATGACCAGCAGGAAGTTGCCCAAGGCCGAACCGACGGCGCTGACCAGAAGCAGCACCAGCAAGGACATGTCCGGCAGGGGAAAATAGGCTTGCAACCCGAGGGGCGTCAAGACCACGGCCCCGATCAGCAGTTGCGAGATCAGCAGGAATCGCGGCCGGAATGTTCCCGCCAGGGTACGGGTCATGACCAGATAGGCGCCGTAGAACGTTCCCGCCGCCAGGGCGAAGCCCATGCCGGCGGAACTGCCGAAACCGGGTTTGACCACCAGCATCACGCCCGCGAAGCCAAGTCCCAGCAAGAGACTTCTTTGTAACGATGGCCTCTCGCCCAGAAACAGGATCGCCAGAACATAGGACACGACCGGGCCGACGAAGAAGGCGCCGAAGACATTGGCGATGGGTTCCGTCTTTAGGGCCGTCAGGATGCAGCATATGCCGCTGGCGATAAGCCCCGCCCGCAGCAGGACGCGCCAGTCCAGCAAGGCGGGCAATTCCTGCCGGGTCAATCCGCTGAACGGAAGCAGCATCAGCGCGGCCAGGAAAAATCGCGACCATGCCACGATAAAGGGATCCACCCCGCCGCCGGTCAGCAGTTTTCCCGCCGTATCTCCGATGACCACGCAGGTCACCGCGATGAAGACTGTCGCGATCAGTCGTAGCAAATCCGGCGTATTGGTCATGATCGTTCTCGGGAAGCGGAAACCAGGGCAGGCATCTTGGCCCGGGGCATACCTTGCGACGTTGCGCGAAGGATTGGAAGGCCGCCGCCTCATAGAGTCGCCGCTGAACAAGGCGGTTATGCTGCGGTGAGTCCCCGGAGGGATCCGTCTGTTCGCTCAACGATGGCGCGGATGAAGCGGATGACGACGGCCCAAAGAGCCCTGATATGGGCGAGGATCTTTCGGATGTTGTGACCGCAGGCGCAGAGCAGGGTGTACTGATGCGGTTGTCTAATCGCAAGCGTTGCGTCAAGCGGCGGCTCTTTTAAAACGACACGACCGGCTGCATGGTTGTCTTCGCGGTCGACATCGGTCGCCGCATGATGGAGCTTCGCGACCGAGCCTTCAATGTGGATGACGCACTTCGCCGGATCGACGGTGCAACCGCATCAACGGAATGGCTCTGCCCACGTCCCGGTCGGGACGCCTCTAGCGCTCAGACACTGAACGCTATCCCGTAGATGTCACAATGCCTGTCCCGCCTTCGGATCGAAGAGTTCGCCGGTCTTGAGCATCGTATGCATGATCACCGCCAGTTTGCGTGCCACCGCCACTGCAGCTCGTTTGAAGCCAACTCTCTCTCTCGCAGCCCGAGACCCCATCTGCGCAAGCTGCTGTCGGTTGCGCTACGTGTCAGAATGACCGCCGCTGCTTCATAGAGCAGTCCCCGCAGATGATTGTCGCCGCGTCGAGATATATGGCCGTCATAATCCACTTCTCCAGATTGGTAGCGGCGCGTCGTCAGCCCTATCCAAGCACCCACAGACCGTGATTTTCTGAAGTTGCCCGGATCTTCGATCGCTGCGGCGAAAGAGGTGGCCGTGATTGCGCCGATGCCGGGAATTGACATGAGGATACGGCAAGCCTGGTTTTGCTGCGCATGCAGGACCAACCGACGCCCCAGTTCCGCCATACGTCTGCGAATGATCAGCCAGCTGTCCAGAAGCGGCAAGATAATGCCGGCAAGGGGCGCATGATCGTCAAGCAGGTTTCGTACATTGTTCTCGAATGTGCTTCCTTTTCCAGCGGGAACGAGCAGGCCGAATGTTTTCATCACCCCGCGGATATGGTTGGAAAGCTCGGTAATGATACGAACCAGCCGACTGCGCGCGGCGACGAGCGAGCGCGTCAGCATGCTGTCGAACTCCTTTACACGCACTTCACGATAAAATCCCGCCTCAGCGAGATGGGCCAGACCATCGGCGTCATTCGCATCCGTCTTGTTCGGTGCCATGTCGAGTGCCGCTTTGGCATGCCGGGCATCAATGCAGATCGCGGGCAACCCTTCGGCACAAAGCGCATGATAGAACCAAATCGACATGGGGCCGGTCTCGAACACCACGCGCTTTGCGACCGGCGCTCGCTTGCGGATCACGTTGGCAATGACTTTTGGGTCAGAGGCGCATTTCCCACGCCAGACGCGCTTGCCATCACGGCGGATCGACACCGCCGTCTCTTTCATGGACACGTCCAGACCGATATATTCTTCCATGGCTGTTCTCCATTCGATGTGTGGGCCCGGCGTCCAGTCGTGAGCCCGTATTTCCATCCTATCGGGGAGCAGCCACCCCCAAAACACAACTTGATCAAGGGCGAATCGCTCCCGCGATTACTCCATGTGGATGTCCCCACCCATCGGCATCTCTTATGCCATGATGGTTGCATCGAAACCGAACGGAGGGCACATCAATGATGACAACGATCAGCATGTTGGCGATCGACTTGGCGAAGGGCAGTTTCCAGGTCTGCGCGATCGGGCTGGATGGGGCGGTTCTATATAACCGTGTGCTGTCGCGGACCCGTCTGACGAATCTCCTTGCCGAACAGTCGGCCTGCGTGGTGGCGATGGAGGCCTGCGCCACGTCGCATTACTGGGGCCGGGTGGCGCAGTCCCACGGTCACGAGGTGCGTCTGGTGCCAGCGGTGTATGTGAAACCGTTCGTGAAACGACAGAAAAACGACAAGGCGGATGCCGAAGCCATCGCCGAGGCCGCGTCGCGCCCGACCATGCGGTTCGTGGCCGTGAAGAGTGCCGAGACGCAGGGCCGCGCAGTGGCGTTTCGGACGCATCAATGCTTGGTCAGGCAGCGCACGCAGCTCATCAACGCCCTCCGCGGACATCTGGCCGAGTTCGGGCTGGTGGCGCCGAAGGGGCCCGCGAGCCTGAAGGTTCTGGAGAATGCACTGGCAGATCCGGCCAGCGATGTGCCAAGTCCTGTCCGGGAGATGGGCGCGATCTACGTCGAGCAGATCGCGAGGCTGACAGAGGTGATCGGACGACTGGCGGAGGAGCTCGAGGCCGCATCAAGGACAGATACGCAACTTCGTCGGCTGTGCACCATCCCCGGGATCGGCCCGGTCACCGCCGGAGCTGTTGCGGCATTCGCACCGGATCTTGCCACGTTCGACAGTGGGCGCAACTTCGCCGCTTGGCTCGGCCTGGTGCCGAGACAGAGGTCGACGGGTGGAAAAACCAGACTGGGTTCGGTCAGCAAAATGGGGCAGACCGATATCCGCCGCCTGCTGATCGTCGGCGCCATGAGTGTGATCCGCTGGGTCGTCCGCAAGGGGGGCAGCGCGAACCGTTGGCTGGCCGCGCTGGTGATGCGCAAGCCGAAGATGGTCGCGGCCGTTGCGCTGGCGAACAAGATGGCCCGGATGATCTGGGCGCTGACGACAAAAGAACAGGATTACAGAATGGCGTGACCCGAGCCCGGAAAGGGGCGACGGCACGGCATGGCCGAAAGGCCGGGGTGAGCGATCGACGAGGAGTAGGCGACACGGACTTCGAAGTTCAAGGCAGGAAGATTCAGTCCCGGGGCTCGAGCGCATGCAGCTCTCTGAACCGATGTGAACCCACACCCGCTTGCGCCCGACGACATGGCCTTGGCGCCGCAGGTGGCGCTTCGCTTCAGCTGTGTGCTGGCCGATGCGGGTTACGAATCGAGCGGGCCTTTCCGCCAGGCTCTGAGCGCGCGGGGCCTCGCCTGGGCTGCCGGCCTGTCGCGGCGCCAGAACGTCTATCCGGCAGATGTCGGGCTGGTCTTTCCCCAGGCCGGGCGCGGTCGGCGCCGCAAATATCACCTCCCCGATCGCGTTGCCGTTTCCGCCGAGCAGATGCTGGGGGACGAAAAATGGCGGAAGGTCAGTTGGCGGCGCGGGACCAAAGGCAGGCTGACTTGCCAGTTCGCCGCAACCCGCGTCCGCATCGCTGATGGCCACCGGCATCGCATGGCAGATGGCCGTGTGCAGGCCGTGGGAGAAGGGACAAGTCGAGAACCAGGTTGGTGTTGTCCGGCGGCGGTTCTTCGTCCCACGTCCGCGGTTCAAGAGCTACGAGGAGCTCAACGTCTGGCTCGAGGACCGCTGTGTCGCATGGGCGAAGTCCCATCGGCATCCCGAGCTGCGCGAGCGCACCATCTGGGAGGTATTCCAGGACGAGCGGCCGAGTCTGGTGCCCTATGTCGGTCCCTTCGACGGCTTCCATGCCGTGCCGGCCTCGGTCTCCAAGACCTGTCTCGTGCGCTTCGATAAGAACCGCTACTCGGTCGACGGGCGTGCCGTCGGCCGCCCGGTTGAGATCCGCGCCTATGCCGAGCGCGTCGAGTTCTGGCAGGACGGCAAGATCGTCGGGCAGCACGAACGCGCCTTCGGTCGCGACAAGGCCATCTACGATCCGCTGCACTACATTCCGGTCCTGGCCCGCAAGCCCGACGCACTCCGGAACGGAGCTCCCTTCAAGGAATGGGAACTGCCGCCAGCGATCAGGCGCGTTCAGCGCAAGCTGGGCAAGGTGCCGACCGGCGACCGGCAAATGGTCCAGACCCTGAACGCGCTGCGCCTGCTGCGCTTCAAGCCCGAAAATACCTGATGTCCTGGCCCGCATCGACCGCAGGGTTGGCCTTGTTCTTCTGGGCGTCACGCGAGGCGCGACGCGCTACCGGACAACCCCTCAGGCGCAAGGAGACGCATCGGTCAGGAAGTCCCTGAGAACAGTATTGAACTGCGGGGCGGATTCCAGATTCACGATATGCCGCCCCGGCAGGCATATGTGACGTCCGTATTGTACACCATCCGCGATGGCTTTCAGTTGGTCGGGCGGGCAGACCGGATCGTCATCGCCGGAAATCGCCAGCAGCGGGATGGCGATCTGATGCAGCCGGTCCCGCAGGTCCGTCCCGGCAAGCGCGGCGCAGCACCCCGCATAGCCATCGACCGAGGTCGCGGCGAAGCTGGTCAGGATCGCGCCCGCGACATCCGGCCGGGCTGTGCGAAACGCGGGCGTGAACCAGCGTTCCGCAGTCGCGGGCACCAGACTGTTCAGACCGTTTGCCCTGACCTCGCCGATGCGGACGCTCCAGCTTTCGGGGGTGCCAATCCGGGCGGCAGTGGCGCAGAGCGCGATACGGTCCAGACGTGCCCCGGCATGGATGGCCAGCCATTGCCCGGTCAGCCCGCCAATGGACAACCCGCAGAAATGGGTGCGCTCGATCCTCAGCGCATCCCACAGCGCGATCACGTCGCCGCCCAGATCGGCCATGCTGTAAGGCGGCGTCGGGGTTCCGGACGTGCCATGCCCGCGGCGATCATAGCGCAGGATCCGGAAGTCGTCTGAAAGACCAGCGATCTGCGCGTCCCACATATGCATGTCGGTGCCCAGGGAATTGCAGAAGGTCAGCCACGGCTTTTCCTCGGAATCGCCGTCGATGCGATAGTGAAGGCGGTGGGTGGGCAGGTCCAGACAGGGCATGGCAGGCCTTTCATGACGATGGGACGCGCGACTGCGGCCGCGCGCCTTGTTGCTGTGGTTCTCAGGCGGCGGCAAGCCGCGCCGTGTCGCGCCTGTCGGCGTTGCTGAGCGCAAAGACCAGCATCGCCAGGGCCGAAATCACCGCCGGGATTGCGAAGATCAGGAAGTTCTGCTCCAGCGGCAGTTCCCGCGCCAGCAGCACCCCGCCAAATGTCGGCCCGACGATCGCGCCGATCCGTCCTACGCCCGAAGCCCAGCCAAGTCCGGTCGAGCGGACCGACAGATTGTAAAGCTGCGCCACGCTTGCATAAAGCAGGATCTGCGTGCCGATGGTCGTGGCGCCGGCGACAAAGACCAGCAGGAATAGCAGGCCGGGCGCCGGGTTGAAGCCGATCAGCGCAATGGATGCCGCCGCCGCCGCGAAGAAGGCGACCACCACCTTCGGCAGCCCGAACCGGTCGCCCATCCACCCTCCGGCGATGGCCCCCGCCATGCCGCCGAAGTTCAGCGAGAACAGCGAAAGAAGGCTGGCGCGTTCGGCATAACCGGCCTCTTGCAGCACCTTGGGCAGCCAGGAGGACAGCAGATAGACCAGCAGCAGGCAGCAAAAGAACGACACCCACAGCATCAGCGTGCGCAGGGTGCGATTGTGGCGAAACAGTTCCGCGACCGAGGCCGAGGCGCCCTTGGTTTCGCTGAAGACCAGCCGGTCATCGGCGGCCAGCGGCGTCGAGGGGCTGATTCTGGCAAAGATGCGCCTTGCCTCGTCCTGCCTGTCCTGACGGATCAGAAAACCCAGAGATTCCGGCAGCTTCCACAGCACCAGCGGCAGCAGTAGCAACGGCACAGCAGCAAGGAAGAACATCGGCTTCCAGCCAAAGCTGGGGATAAGCCCGACCCCCAGCCCCGCTGCGACCATGCCGCCGATCGAATAGCCCGAGAACATCAGCGCGACCATGGTGCCGCGCAGCCGTTTGGGCGCATATTCGTTCATCAGCGCCACCGCATTCGGCATCAGCCCGCCACAGCCCAGACCGGCGATAAAGCGGAAGGTCTTGAACTGCTCGGGTGAATTGGCAAAGCCGGTCAGAACGGTCGCCGAGGTGAACAGCACGAAGCTGATGGCGACGCCCTTCTTGCGGCCGATCTTGTCGGCCAGCGGGCCCAAGACCAGCGCCCCGAACATCATCCCGAACAGTGCCCAGGCCTGAAGCGCGCCGGCCTGCGGCTTGGTCAATCCCCATTCCGTGATCAGCGTCGGCAGAACCGTCCCCGCCACGAATACGTCGTAACCGTCAACGACCAGCAGCGTACCGCACAGCGCGACCACCATCCATTGAAAGCTGCCGAAGGGGCCCTGATCTATCGCCTCGCTTACGTCTATGTTTCGCATTGTCGTTCCTCCCTTGTTTTTTGCCTGAAGGCCCGGTCAGCCCGTGTCGCCTCCCGCGACGGGCAGGACGGTGCCGGTGATGTAGGAGGCCTCGTCCGAGGCCAGAAACAGGATCGGCGCGGCCTGTTCCCCGATGGTGCCGTAGCGTTTCATGAAGGCCGATTGCGTCACCTGATCCACGACCTCGGCCATCCAGGCTTTCTCGGTGGCGCTGTCGCCTTCGGTATTGCGCGGAATACGGCGCGGTGGCGCTTCGGTTCCGCCGGGCGCGGTGGCGACCACGCGGATGTTCTGCGCGGCCAGTTCCATCGCCAGTGATTGGGTCAGCGCGTTGACGCCCCCCTTGGCCGCCGAATAGGGCACGCGGTGGATGCCGCGCGTCGCGTTCGAGGACACGTTGACGATGGTGCCGCCGCCGCGCGTCGTCAGATGTGGCAGAACGGCGCGGCAGCAATAGAGCGTCGGCATCAGCGACCGCCGGATCTCGGCGTCGATCTGGGTCGGTTCGAACTCGGCAAAGGGCCGCATGCGGATGGCGCCGCCGACATTGTTGATCAGGATGTCGATGCCGCCAAAGGTCTGCACGGCATGGCGCATCGCGGCGTCTGCGCCGTCCCAGCTTTCCAGATCGGCGGTAAAGGCGGCGGTATCGCCTTCGGCCTCAGCCGCCACCTCGGTCACGAAATCGGCCCGGTCTACGAACAGCACCTTGCCGCCCTCGGCCGCCGCGCGCAGGGCCACGGCGCGGCCGATGCCCTGCGCCGCCCCGGTCACCACCAGCACCTTGCCGGAAAAGCGACCCGCGAAAACCGCCCCGGTCATGCGATGGCCTTCAACGGCACGTTCGGCGTGAACTTCTCGTAATGGAAGCTGGCGGCCTGAATGCCCTGATCGTCCAGATAATGGCGCACGGCATCGACCATCGGCGGCGGGCCGCACAGGTAGACATCAAACCCGCCCGCCGACAGCATGTCCTCGGGCATGTGCTGCGTGACCCAGCCCTTGCGCGGATGGTCCGAGGCCTGATCCGCCACGACAGTCGCAAAAGTAAAGTTCGGCAGGCGGGCGGCATAGGCAGCGATCTCGTCGACCAGCACCAGATCCAGATCGCGCGTCACGCCATAGATCAGATGGATCTGGCGTTGCGAATCGGCGCGGGCCAGAACCTCCAGCATTGACAGGAATGGTGCCAGAGCGGTGCCGCCCGCCAGAAACAGCAGCGGGCCTTCGCCGTCGCGCAGATAGAAGCTGCCCATCGGCCCGGTCAGTTCCAGCCGGTCGCCCGGTTTCGCGCCCGCCAGCCAACCGCCCATCAGCCCGTCGGGGATCTTCTTGATCAGAAAGCCCAGTTGCCGTTCCCCCGGCGCGGTGCTGAAGGAATAGGACCGGTGATCGCCGCTGCCCGGCACGTCGATATTGACATATTGGCCGGGCAGGAAGGCGGGCGCGGCGTCGCCATCATCCACCGCCAGTTCCAGAACCACGGCCGCATCATGGTGCGGCTCGATCCGGGTCACGGTGGCGGCGAATGTCTGCTGGCCGGTCTTGCAGGACGCCGCCGTGACCGGCACCGACAGCACGCAGTCGGATGACGGCACCATCTGGCAGGTCAGGACGAGGCCCCCGGCGGCCTCATCCTCGGTCAGGGCGTCCTCGATGTAATCGTCGCCCATGTCATAGGCGCCGCTTTCCGCACGGCACTTGCAGGTGCCGCAGACCCCGTCCGAGCAATCCATCGGCAGGTTGATCTTGCCGCGGAACGCGGCATCGAGAACCTTTTCGCCCGCCTTGCAATCGACGAAGCGGGTCACCCCGTCCTCGAAATTCAGTGCGATCCTGTAGCACATGGTCGCTTCCTCCTTGCGGTTGTGCTGGGTCCGGCGGCCTCAGACGTGATAGACGTCGATGACCTGCCGGATGTAATCGTTCTTCAGGACGATCTTCTTGCTGGCGATCAGCAGAGCGTCATCCGTCCGGCGCAGGGTCACGAACATGGTTCCAAAAAACTGGTCGGTGACCTTGTAGCGGTGGTTCAGCGTGTGGAAGTTGTAACGGATATCCACCTCGGTCCCGCGATCCTCGACCACCTCGACATTGCTGACGGTGTGGCTGGTCCGCGGCTCGGGCGTGGATGCGCCCGAACGTTCGGTCTTGATGCGGAATACCCGGTCTTCCAGCCCCTCGCGGCTGGGATAGTAGATCAGCGAGATTTCCGACTGCGGGTCCTCGGTGATCTGGTCGTTGTCGTCCCAGGCGGGCATCCAATAGGTGACATCCGGGGCATAGCAGGTCAGCCATTCGTCCCATTGCCGGTCATCCAGCAGGCGTGCCTCGCGATAGAGAAAGGCACAGATGGCGGCGTAATCCAGACCAGTGGTGTTATGATCAAGGCTCATGCTGCTTCTCCCTTCTTTTCGGCGGCAAGCGCATCGCGCACCGACTTGGCCCAGAATTCGTGCTGGCAGACGAACAGACCCTCATCCTCGCTGCGTTCCCCCGACAGAAGCGGGTTCAGCCCCATGCGGCGGGCGTTGTCGTCCGGCCCTTCGATCCACAAGGGTGCGCCGCGCGACATGTCGTTCCACAGGGGCGCGGAATAAGCGGTCTGGCAGGCGCGGAACTCTTCCAGATCGTCCGAGGTGCCCATGCCGGATACGTTGAAGAAATCCTCGTATTGGCGGATGCGATGCGCGCGGTCCTCGGCGCTTTCACCCTTGGGGGCAAAGCAGAAAATGGTGACCTCGGTCCTGCCCACGTCCAGCGGGCGGATGACGCGGATCTGGGTGCTGAACTGGTCCATCAGGAACACGTTCGGATAGATGCCCAGATTGCGCGTCTGGTTGACGATGAAACCCGCCTTTTCCTCGCCCACGCGGGCGGCGATTTCCTCGCGTCGGTTCCAGACCGGACGCACCTCGGGGTTTTTCGTGTTGGTCCACAGCAGGATATGGCCGTTCTCGAAGCCATAGACGCCGGCGACCGACTTGCTCCAGCTGTTGGCGTCCACCGCCTTGGTGCCGGTCTCGCTGCGCCGCTCCATGGTCGTGGCATAGTTCCAGTGGACCGAACTGACGTGATAGCCGTCGCAGCCGTTCTCCATCTGCAACTTCCAGTTGCCGTCATAGATGTAGGAGGAGTTGCCGCGCAGCACCTCCAGCCCCTCGGGGGCCTGATCGACGATCTGGTCGATGATGACCTTGGTCTCACCCAGAAACTCCTCCAGCGGCGCCACATCGGCGTTCAGGCTGCCGAACAGGAAGCCGCGATAGGACTCGAACCGCGCCACGCGGGTCAGGTCGTGCGATCCGTCCTTGCCGAACTGGTCGGGATATTGCGTGGTTTTGGCATCCTTGACCTTCAGCAGCTTGCCGGTGTTCGAGAAGGTCCAGCCGTGAAACGGACAGGTGAAGCTGCCCTTGTTGCCCTGCTTGCGGCGGCACAGCATGGCGCCCTTGTGGGCGCAGGCGTTGATGACGGCGTTCAGCGTGCCGGTCTTGTCGCGGGTGATGACGATCGGCTGGCGGCCGATGAAGGTCGTGTAATAGTCGTTGTTTTCCGGGATCTGGCTTTCATGCGCCAGATAGACCCAGTTGCTTTCGAAGATGTGTTTCATTTCCAGCGCGAACAGATCCTCGTTGGTGAAGATGTCGCGGCGGCAGCGGAACAGTTCGGCCTCCTTGTCGTCCTGCACGGCGATTGCCAGCAGATGATCCAGATCACGGGCCTTTTCGATAATCGCGGACATAAGTCTCCTCCCCGGGGGATGCGCCTTTCGCGGGCAAGCCCCCTGCCAGATGTCGGTGATGAAAGGTTGGGGCCGGGCGGCGGCTTTCTCGGGGCCGCCCGGAGATGCAGATCAGGCGACGGCGCGGCGGCGCTGTTCGTTGACCTGATTGTCGATGCCATCGACCAGCGGGGTCAGATGGATGTCAAAGGCGATCTCGGCGAAGGGACCGTTGAGATTGTTGCCGTGGATGCTTGCCTCGTCGGTGCACTCGATAACCGAAGGCACCAGCCCTTCGCGGGTCGCATAGGCGAAGTCGTCGTTGATCAGCGGATCGCCTTCGATGTTGATCTGCGTGGTCAGCTTGCGGTGGTCGTCGGCGCTGACGAAGAAATGGATATGCGCCGGACGCTGGCCATGGCGGCCAAGCGCCGACAACAGCGCCTCGGTCGGGCTGCCGGGGGGCACGCCATAGCCACTGGGCAGGATGCTCTGGAATTTATAGCGGCCATTCTCGTCCGCGATGATGCTGCGGCGCATGTTGAACGGCGCCTGCTTGCCGGTCGGATCGAAATGCGAATAGAAGCCGCGGGTGTCGCAATGCCACACCTCGACCTTGGCACCGGGCAGCGGCTTGCCGTCCGATCCGTGAACCGTGCCGTGCATGATCAGCGTATGGCCGTCCGCATCGGTGCCATCATCCAGCCGCGCGAAGCTCACCGATTCCGGGGCCCCTGCCACATAGAGCGGGCCTTCGATGGTGCGCGGCGTCGGGTTGTCGATCCCCAGCGCATCGTCGATGGCATCCAGCCGCTCGTCGATGAAGTGATCGAAGCCCAGACCCGGCGAGATCAGCCCGGCCTGCCCTGCCGCGCCGATGTCATTCAGCCATGCGACGGCGGTCCAGTATTCGTCCGGCGTCACGTTCATCTCGTCGATGGTGCGGAACAGGTCCGAGACGATCCGGTGAATCAGCGCCTTGACGCGGGGGCTGCCGCTGTCGCTGTTCAGCCCGCTCAGCTCTTTCAGGAACGCCTGCGTATCGGGTCGGTCGAAAATCTTGACGGTCATTGTCTCTCCTCCTGGATTCACTTGGAAACTGGGTTGGGCCGGCCCCTCCGCCTGCCCGTGGGTGTTGGGTCAGCTGTCGTCTTCCCTGACAGCCGACGGATGGCGCAAAAGCGGCGTGACCTTGATGTCCATGAACGGGAACAAGGGCAGGCCCGACAGGATCTCGTGCAGCTCGGCATTGTCGCGCACATCGAAGATGCTGATATTTGCGTATTGCCCCGCGACCCGCCAGATATGGCGCCACTTGCCGCTGCGCTGAAGATCCTGCGAATAGGCCTTTTCGCGGGCGATGATCTCTGCCGCTTCCTCGGCTGGCAGATCGCGCGGGATCTTCACATCCATGAACACATGATAAAGCATTGTCACACCTTTCCGCCGGGCAGGCTGATTGTCTTGCGGATCCCGTCGCGGGCGAAGAAGGCCACGCGATCCTCGTCTAGCGTCACGCCAAGGCCGGGGCCATTGGGGACGGTCAGTTCGAATTCGCTGTAATCCAGCGGCTCGGTCTGGATTTCCTCGGTCAGCAGCAATGGGCCGAACAGCTCGGTTCCCCATTGCAGATTGGCGAAGGTGGAAAACGCATGGGCCGAAATCGCGGTCCCCACAGCGCCTTCCAGCATGGTGCCGCCGTAAAGCCCGATCCCGGCGGCATCAGCGATGGCCGCGACGCGCAGCGCGTTGAAGGCGCCGCCGCTTTGCTCCAGCTTGACGGCAAAGACATCTGCACCCTGCACGCGGGCAATCTCGAACGCGCTTTCGGGGCCGGTCAGCGATTCATCTGCCATCAGCGCCACAGGGAAACGCCGCACCAGCCGCATCAGGGCCGCGACCTGCGCCACAGGCTGTTCCACCAGTTCGCAGCCCGCATCCGCCAGCGCCGCCATGCCCCATGCGGCCTCGCCCTCGGACCAGGCCATGTTCACGTCCACCCGCACCGCGGCGCGGTCGCCAAGCGCGGCCTTGATCGCGGCCACATGGGCGATGTCGTCACGGATCCCGCGCGCGCCGATCTTCAGCTTGAAGACGCGGTGGCGGCGCAGATCCAGCATCTGTTCGGCCTCGGCGATGTCGCGTGCGGTGTCGCCCGAGGCCAGCGTCCAGGCCACCGGCAGCCGGTCGCGCCGACGCCCGCCCAGAAGCTCGCTGACCGGCAGACCGACCCGCTTGCCCTGCGCGTCCAGCAGCGCCGTTTCCACCGCCGATTTGGCAAAGCGGTTCTCGCGCACCATCTTGCCGATGCGCGCCATCAGCGCCTGCACCCGCGTTGCATCCTGACCGACCATTACCGGCGCAAACCAGCTGTCGATATTGGTCTTCATGCTTTCCGGGCTTTCGCCGCCATAGGCGAGGCCGCCGATGGTCGTGCCCTCGCCGATGCCCACGATCCCGTCGCTGCAATGGACGCGGACAAGCATCAGCACCTGCCCGTTCATCGTTGCGACCGACAGTTTGTGCGGCCGGATGGTCGGAAGATCGACGATCACGGTTTCCACCTTCGAGACGACAGGGCGGATATCGGTGACCGGGGCGAGAGGGGCGAATGACTGGTTCATGTCATAAATCTGCGTCGGGGCACCCTTGTCTGTCCAACACCGTTTCGGTTTACAAGAATACCCTGAGGGTATTATACCTGAGAAAAACCGACGCATCAGCCACTTGTTACGCCGCAGAATACCCAGAACAAACGTTGATTTTGGTCTTGCAAGCCGGGGATCAGGATGGATTTGCGACAGTTGCGCTATTTTACCGCCGTCGCGCGCGAGCGGAACTTTACCCGCGCGGCCGAGACCCTGAACATCGCCCAGCCACCCCTCAGCCGCCAGATACAGCTGCTGGAGGAAGAACTGGGCGTCACCCTGATCCTGCGCAAGACCCGCCCCATCAGGCTAACCGATGCGGGGCGGTTGTTCTATGAACAGGCGCTTCAGGTGCTGGGGCGCGTCGATCAGATGAAGGAGGCGACGCGCCGGGTCGGGTTGAACCGGAACCCGGTGCTGTCCATCGGTTTCGTGGCATCGACCCTTTACGGTGGCCTGCCGGTGCTGGTCCGGAAGCTGCGCCAGAATGTGCCCGACCTGGACATCCAGCTGCTTGAAATGCTGTCGATCCAGCAGATCCCCGCGCTGAAGGAGGGGCGGATCGACGTCGGCTTTGGCCGCCTCAGGCACAGCGATCCGAATGTCGTCAGCACCGTCCTGCGCGAGGAACGGCTTGTGGCCGCCCTGCCTCTGGACACGCCTCTGGCGCGTGATTCCGCACCGCTGCCGCTGGCGGCGCTGGCCGGACAGAAGCTGATCGTCTATCCCAAGGAGCCTCGCCCCAGCTATGCCGACCATGTCCTGAGCCTGCTGCAAGACGAAAACGTGCGCCCCTCTGATGTGCTGGATGTGCGCGAAATCCAGACGGCGCTGGGGCTGGTCGCGGCGGATTCGGGCATCTGCATCATCCCTTCATCGGCC
Source organism: Paracoccus alcaliphilus (assembly GCF_028553725.1). Classification (NCBI taxonomy): domain Bacteria; kingdom Pseudomonadati; phylum Pseudomonadota; class Alphaproteobacteria; order Rhodobacterales; family Paracoccaceae; genus Paracoccus; species Paracoccus alcaliphilus. The sequence continues at coordinate 1,590,955 of NZ_CP067124.1, read as the reverse complement.
CGGCAGATGCGTTCAGACGTCAGATATCGAGTGATCGACAGCCCGCGGGCGATCTCGCCGGTCATCCTCAATCACCGCGCAGGCGACGCTTCGCGCTATCTTGCTCTGGTCAAGCAACTGATCCGCGACATGTATGCCGAAAACCCGGCTTGGCTCGAGGCCAACAACCTCCGCGCCCCCATTGGCGGGCAACAAGACCCGGACCCACCGGAAAGATGATCGGTCTTGACATCTCCGCCGAATCGTAACATATGTTGTTACATGAAACGAGGAACGTGACCACCAACGTCACCACGGCGGCGAAAGCGTCAAGGGCCGGGGACATGATGGTTTTGCGCGGTTGGGTCCGTGGATAGTGACCGCCGACGAAATCCCTGATCCGCAAGACATCGGTCTGTGGCTTGAGATCGACGGCATACGCATCCAGCAGGCATCGACCTCCGACATGCTCTGGCCGGTCGCGGAACTGATCGCGCATATCTCGGACTATATGGCACTGGAACCGGGAGATGTGATCCAGACCGGAACCCCCGCCGGGATCGGTGTCGCGCAGAGCCCCCCTTGCTATTTGCACGAAGGCAATAAGGTCAGTTTGGGCGGGGCCGGGCTTGGCGAGCAGAGATGGAGGGTGGTGCGGGCATCGTCACCCGGCACAGAGGAAAGATGTGCGAGAAGCCGACGAACCCATAGCCAAAAGATTGAAACGATCCGGATCGGCAAAACCAGATAGCAACCGCGAGCACTCGAACTCGGGATGCAGCAATTCTCGGAAGCGCAATGAACCTAGGTACCTATGCCCGTCGTCACAGTCGCGTCGCGATCGAGATGGCCGACGGCAATCCCGAAGAGCATGTCGCGGCGATCCGCGGCATCGGCCCGGAGATCGACGCAGCAGTGACGGGCTGCTTGCTGGAGGACACCGCCCTCGGCCATGGGGAAACCATCGCCTGCGCTGCCGGAGAAATCACCCGCACGACGGTCGAACGCCTGCCCATTCGACCCTGCGGCACCGGCGATCTGTTCACCGGCCTGCTGGCGGCCCGTCTGGCGGCGGGTGTTCCGCTGGCAAAGGCCGCAGCCCGGGCCACCGCAGAAATCCATGCCGTTCTCACACGCACCGAAGCCGCTGGTACCGAGGAAATGCGGCTTGCCGGCTTCCCCTTCACCTCGCCCCCCTGACATGAGCCAGATCATGTCCCCGCTCAAAGGGCTTTCCGCCTTTCCGATCACTCCAGCCGATGCCGCGGGCCGCGTCGATACCGTGGCGCAGCGCCGGCTGATCGACCGGCTCACGGCGGCGGGGGTCGACTCCATCGGCCTTCTGGGCAGCACCGGCATCTACATGTATCTGACCCGCGAGGAGCGGCGTCGGGCAATGGAGGCCGCCCAGGAACAATGCGGCAAGACCCCGTTGGTGGTCGGCGTCGGCGCCCTGCGCACCGGTGATGCGGCCCGCCTCGCGCAGGATGCCAAGGCCATGGGAGCCGCGGTCGGCCTGCTCTCTCCGGTGTCCTATGCGCCTCTGAGCCAGGACGAGGTGTTCGAGCATTTCTCGGCGGTGGCGCGGGAAAGCGGGCTGCCGATCTGCATCTATGACAATCCCGGCACCACGCATTTCACGTTCATGCCCGAGCTGGTGTCTCGCCTGTCGCGCGTACCGGGGATCGTCGGCATCAAGAATCCGCCGCCCGAGGGCGAGATGGTCCGGCATTTGCGGGATCAGCGGTCGGGAACGGCGGATGGCTTTTCCATCGGCTACAGCGACGACTGGTGTTGCCCCACGGCCCTGATGGTCGGCGCCGACTGCTGGTATGGTGTGCTGGGTGGAACCCTCCCGAAGGTCTGTCTGGCCATCACCCGAGCCGCCCAAGCGGAAGACCTCGTGGAGGCGCAGAGGCTCGATACCGCGCTTGCGCCGGTCTGGGGCCTGTTCCGCAAATATACCAGCCAGCGCACGGTCTACGAGATCATCCGGCAGCTCGGGCTTTCCGACGCGGAACCGCCGCGCCCCATCCTGCCTGTCTGCGAAGCGGGGAAACAGGACATAGCGGCCGTGCTGCGCGGTCTCCCGGCCGGCATGGCGAAGTAAGCCAGGCTTCCGACCGGTCCCGCGCCCGGATCGGTCAGCGCCATGAAGCGGATGTCAGGACAGGGCTTTTCCATCTCGCCGGTCCCCTTTCGATAATCGACGGCAAGAATGGAAAGACCTTGCAATACCTGATCTGGACCCTGCCTGCGCTTGCCGTCATCGGAGTCATCGCCACCGGCAAGGCGGGAACACTGGCAGCCTCGATCATCGGCCTCGGACTGGCGCTGATCGTGGCTCTGCGCACGGTACCCCACACCCGGGCATTGGGACCCGAGATCCGCACCGCCTGGAAAACCCGGAAAGCTCGCCGTCTTGTCCATCATCATCTTCTCGATGATGGCCGAACTCCTGTCCGGCTCGGGCATCGCGAATGGCCTGGCTGTCGGGATCTTCGCAGCCATGGGGGACTGGGCCATCCTTCTGACACCGCAGCTCTCGGCCGTATTCGGCGCGCTGGCGAACAGCGGAAACGCGGCGAACGGCTTGTTCATGGCCTCCCAGGTCAGCCTGGCGGTCGAGGCGGGGTTCAGCGTCCCCGCGGTCATCGCCCTGCAACATGCTGCGGCGCTCTCGCTGAACATGGTCGGGCCGGTCCGCATGTCGATCGTCTGCGGACTGGCCGGAACACCCGGACGCGAGCGCGAGATGTATCGCGTGATGCTGCCCTTCGCCATGGTGGTGGTCGGCGTCCTGTTCGCAGCGGCAATTCTCATCATTTCCGGCGTGATCTGACCCGATTCAACAACTATGCGGTCGAGGGCGGTTTCAGCCCAAAGCTGCCCCACGCTCCAAGACGGACATGTTAAAGACGGCAGGCTGGTCCGCCGCGGCGGCGTAGGAATGGGCCTGATCCGTGACGAGCCGCGCGCTTTCTCCCGCGGCGAGGACCAGCGTCTCGCTGCCGACGGTGATCTGAAGGCGGCCTTCCACGACAGTAATCAGCTCGCGCGTATCCGGGCTGTGCGCATCCGAATGAAACACGTCGCCCGGCATCAGCCTCCACGACCACAACTCGAACATGGTGCGGCCCGAGGTAGAGGCGTGCAGCCGCGCAAAGCTGCCGCCGGCGCTCTCCCAAAGGGTCTTGGAAGCCGTCCGCTCGATCGGGCTGTCCGAGACGCCAGTGGGCGGATCACCCAGCAGGTCGGTGACCGAGAGCGAGAAGGCCGCAGCCAGCCGGCACAGGATGCCGATGCTCGGGTTGGCCTTGCCCTGTTCGAGGGCGACCACGGTGCCCTTCGACAACCCGCTGCGCCGGGCCAGGCCGTCTAGGCTCAGCTTCTGCCTCTGCCGGATGTCCCGGATATGCGAGGCCAGCGTCAGGCCCAGTTCCCGCTCGGCATCGGCAAGGAGTGTCGTGTCGGTCATTATATTGACTTTATCGCTGGTCCGGATATGGTCACTATAATGACCGGCGCAACAGGCTGCAATCCTTCGGCGCCAACCCCCACGGCATCGAGCTTACCAATGCGTCTTCAGACCAAAGCGATCCATATCGGGCGCGGCGTCGATCCTTCGACCGGAGCCGTCTCGATCCCCCTTCACACCAGCACGACCTTCGAGCGTGGGGCCGACGGCGCCTTCCCGTCGGGGTTCGAGTACACCCGCGACGCCAACCCGACGCGCAACGCCTTCGAGGCCGCGATGGCTGCCCTTGAAGGCGGGCATCAGGCCATCGCTTTTTCCTCCGGCATGGCGGCGATCTCGGCGGTGATCGAGGGGCATCCCTCAAGGGGCCGTATCGTCGTGCCGGATGACATGTATTTCGGTATCCGCTCGCTGATGGACGAGACCGACATTGGGCGCCGCTTCGACTTCGTGCCGGTCGACATGCGCGATCTGGATGCGCTGCACACCGCGGTGACCGGGGCGGATACGGGCCTGGTCTGGATCGAAACCCCCTCCAACCCGTTGATCCGGGTTGTCGATATTGCCGCCGCCTGCCAGATCGCCAATGAGGCCGGGGCGCTGGCCGTGGTCGACAATACCTGGGCGACGCCGGTGCTCCAGCGCCCGCTGGAATTCGGCGCGGATGCGGTCATGCACTCGGCCACGAAATACATCGGCGGCCATTCCGACCTGATGGCGGGTGTCGTCGTCACTCCCGAAGGCTCGCCGCTGGAGCGGCCGCTGCGGATGATCCAGCGGCACAAGGGCAGCGTGGCGGCCCCGTTCGACTGCTGGTTGGCGTTGCGCGGGCTGCAAACCCTGCCGCTGCGGATGGAGGCCCATTGCGAGGGCGCGCGCAAGGTGGCTGATGCCCTGAACGCGCATCGGCATGTGAAACAGGTGCTGTTCCCCGGCCTGCCGGATGATCCCGGTCATGCGCTTGCCACCCGCCAGATGAGCGGTTACGGTGCCATGCTCTCCTTCATCGTCGCGGGCGGGGCCGAGGCGGCGATGGCCGTCGCCGGCCGGCTGCGCCTGATCGTCCGGGCCACCAGCCTCGGCGGGGCGCATTCCCTGATCGAGCATCGCGCCTCGGTGGAGGGGCCGAAGTCGATGGCGCCGGCGGGGCTGCTGCGCGTATCGGTCGGACTGGAGCATCCTCAGGACATCATCGACGACCTGACCCAGGCTCTGGACGGACTGGCGTAAAACCATGTCCGGCCCCCGACCGCTTCACCAGTCGACGGGAGCTGGAAAGTGCAGCCAACTGGAATGGGTGTTTTCCGCGCAACTGGTTCTTTCTGCCACGCCAGTATTCGGGCAATCTTTCGGCAGAACGAGCGGCCGCCGCAGGCAATCCCCGGGGGCGGCCTGTCCCTACCACGCCTATCCGCCAGGTGAGATCATGTATGTTCCTCCCCATTTCGATGAATCCCGCCCCGAGGTTCTGTTCAATCTGATCGAGAAAAACCCACTCGGCATCCTGTTCTCGAACGGGAAAAGCGGCCTCGACGCGAACCACATTCCTTTCCACCTGGCCCGCGGTCAGGGCGAACACGGCACGCTGGCCTGCCACGTCGCCCGCAACAATCCGCTCTGGCAGGATTTGAGCGACGGAGACGAGGTGCTCGTCGTCTTCCGCGCCGCGGACGCCTATATCTCCCCACAGTGGTATCCCAGCAAGCACCAGTTCCATAAGCAGGTGCCGAGCTGGAACTACCTTGTCGCCCATGCCTATGGCCGGGTGACGATCCGGGATGACGAGCCTTTCGTGCGCCGCAACGTCGCCCTGCTGACCAGGACTCATGAGGCATCGCAGCCGGTCCCGTGGAAGATGGGCGATGCGCCGCGCGACTATACCGAAATGATGCTGAAAGCCATCGTCGGGATCGAGATCGGGATCATCCGCCTCGTGGGCAAGGCCAAGCTCAGCCAGAACAAGGAGGTCCGGGACATCGAGGGCGCCGGTCATGCCCTGAACGACCTGGGGAGCAGAACCATCGGCGAGGCCATGCTTGCGGCGGGCCGCGCCAAGACCGGCGCGGAAGACTGCTGAGCCGGAAAGACCGAAAGAGGAGAGGAACTGCCGTGACCGACGCCCACCTGAAGACCATCGAGCAGCGCCTGCTGTGGCTCTCGCACTGGATGATCCACAACGCCAATCATGTCCGACCCAAATTGGACGGCATCAAGATCGGCGGGCACCAGGCGTTTTCGGCCTCGATGGTCTCGATCCTGACCGCGCTCTACTTCTCGGCGCTGCGGCCCGAGGACCGGGTGGCGGTCAAGCCGCACACCTCGCCGGTGTTCCATGCCATCCAGTATCTGATGGGCAATCTTGACCGGGAGCGGATGGAGAATTTTCGCGGTTATGGCGGGGTGCAATCCTACCCGTCGCGGACCAAGGACGTGGACGATGTGGACTTCTCCACCGGCTCGGTCGGTCTTGGCGTCGCGATCACCTCCGTCAAGGTTCCCCGCACCGACAAGCGGGTGTCGCGCATGAACCCGGAATCCGAATGGGTGATCTCCAGCGCATAGTCGCGCACGATGTCGCGCAAGGCATCGGCATTTGATCATGAATCGAGGAACCATCACGGACATGCCTGCACCTAAATCATTTCTGTTTTAACCTGCGACATATCCTGCGGCCTTGAAGTGGCGTTGTTGCAGAACTCCGTTTTCTGAGGGATTCACACTGCGAATCCAGTGGGCTAAGGGGCGAGTATGAGCAAGCCTGAGCCCACCCGCTACCGCACGATGAACTGGAAGTCCTACAACGATGCCTTGAAGCGGCGCGGGTCCCTTCTGATCTGGCTGGACAAGGACATGGTTTGGCGCGCACCCAAATCCGGATGCAATGGTCGGCCGCCGGTCTTCTCTGATGCCGCGATCCAGTTCTGCTTGATGGTGAAGGTTCTGTTCGGCCTGCCTCTCCGGCAAACGACAGGGATGGTGGCGAGCATCCTTTCGATGGCCGGGCTCGACTGGCGGGTGCCCGATTTCTCGACCCTGAGCCGCAGGCAGAAGCGCATCACGGTTCAGATCACGAGCCGCCGTGCGCCGGGGCCGCTGAACCTGCTGGTGGACAGCACCGGGATCAAGTTTCTTGGTGATGGGGAATGGCTTGCCCGCAAGCATGGCCCGCATCGCCGACGCCAATATCGTAAGGTTCATCTGGCGATGGACACGGCTACAGGTGACATCCGCGCCGTCGAATTCACCTCAAGCCGTGAAGGCGACAGCCCTGTTCTGCCCGACCTGCTCAACCAGATCCCAGAGGATGAACAGATCGGCACCGTCACCGGCGACGGTGCCTTTGACACCCGACGCTGCCACACCGCGATCCTGGATCGAGGCGGCACCGCTATCATCCCGATCCGGAGGAATGGCCGTCTCTGGAAGGAGGATTGCCCCGCAGCCAGGGCGCGCAACGAGATCCTCCGGGCAACCCAGCGCTTGGGCAGGGCCATATGGAAGCGCTGGTCAGGTTATCACGTCCGAAGCAGGATCGAGGCAAGGATGCGCTGCCTCAAGGCCTTCGGTGAACGCATCTCATCACGAGACCCGGACCGCCAGACCGCCGAAATCCATATCCGCATCGCCCTCATGAACCGCTTCAATGCCCTCGGATCCGCCGAGATCAAACGCGTGGCATGAACTCAACGCGGAAAGGGAAAACTGCGCTCACACACTGACTTCTGCAACAACGCCCAGAACATCGAGCGTTTTCTTCATACTGCGCACCGATGATTGCAATGCGTATGACCGTGCCTGATCACCTATAGAAAAAACAGACATTGTTACAACCTCAGGATGCTTTGCATCATTTCATCAATGGCTTGGATTACACGTGCATTGGCGGCATAGGCTTGCTCGTACTGCAACAGGCGCTGCATCTCGAAATCGCTATCAACCCCCTGAGACAGGAAGGTTGATGTTATCCGTTCGTGGCGCGCATTCTGAATTGCAGTATCTGCCTCGGACGCGACTCGGCGTGATACCGTCATTGCTTCTAACTGGGAAAAGCGCGCAGCAAGGGTCGTATTTCCGTTGAAAGCCCCGCTGTTTGGAGGTGCGAGCACGGCCGTGAGAGAGTTGCTGAGACGGAGCAGTTGAGCACTGTCCGCGATAGGACCGGGGTTGTCGGCACCTATCCCCGCACGGAGTCGCCACAGCGCATCCTGCACGGTCTCGTTTATGGTGATGCGCCCCGACAGCCCGGTCAACGTGGCCAATGACGCGGAACCGCCTGCATCGGTAAACAATCCCGGCTCACCTGGATCTAGCGTCGGATCGGTGGTGCTCAACGCAAATCGATCGTGCAGCTCAAGCGCAATAGTGTCGATCTCGACCTGCATCTGCGGGGCAAACTCGTCTCGTACAGCAAAACTGGCCGCGAGAGAGCCGCCGACGAACAGGCCCATACCACCAGCGGTCAGTTCTCTTCCGTCCTGCTGAAGGATGCCGACGGGCGGCGTCCCGACGCTCATCTCCGGAGTCAGGGAGCCGGAGGGCTGAAATGTCAGATGATTGGGCTGGCTGCCGTCAAGAAGAACCGCGCCTTCGGTCGTAAACAAGGCAACGTGACCATTGTCCCTGACAACCTCCTGAACCGGGACGATCCGCGCGATCTGATCAATGACCTGCTGGCGCTGATCCATCAGCGAAGATGGATCAGCGCCTTTGGCGGAAATCGTCGCAATGCGCCGGTTCAAGTCCGCAACCCGGTCAAGGCTGCCATTCAGGACCTCAACATCGGCAGCTATGGCATTGTCAGCTGCGGTTCGGGCCGCCTGTATCGTGTTACTGATCTCATTCAACTTGTCCGCCAGTTTCTCCGCTGCCGAAACAGCGATTTGCAAACGCACCTCGTCTTCTGGGCGGGTACTGGCGGAAACCAGCGCAGATTGCAGGTCGGTCAGCTTGCTGGCGAGGCTGTCGGCATTCCCCGGCACACCCACAACCGCTTCCATTTCAGCAGCAAAGCCCGAATGGATCGCCGCATTGGATCGGGCGGCTTCGGTCAGGCGGGTTTCGCCCAGTATCCCGGCATCGACGATGCGCATGATGCCGTTGACCCGAACGCCGCCGCTATTTGCCCCGAACCCCAGAGGGGACAGGGCGACATCACGCCTTGCATAGCCGGGAGTGGCAAGATTGGCGAGGTTGGCGGCAACCGTTTCGGTCCCTCGCGAAACAGCGGCCAGACCGGACACTGCGTTTGAAAGGGCTCTTGCGATACTCATCCATGCATCCTCTTAGGCCGTTAAAACTCGTTACCGTTTGATATTCGTCGTTTCCTGCAGCATTTCATCGACGGTCTGGATCACCTTGGCATTCGATGAATAGGCCCTTTGAGTGGTGATCATCTGCGTCAGCTCATAGGCGATATCGGTTGTCGATGCTTCAAGCGCATAGCCCATCACCGCACCGGTCGGACCATCGCCCGCATCCCACATGAACAGGCTGCCGGATTCCGGCGAAATCTTGAAAGTCTGCGCGTCCAATGCCAGCAATCCATCGGGGTTCGGCACATCGACCAACGGGATCTGATACAGCGTCTTGACGAAACCCGTGTCATAAGTCGCCCGGAGGAAGCCATCCTCATCGACCTCGACAGTGACGAGATTGCCCACAGGCGAGCCGTTCTTCGAGATCGGCGCGGGCGAGAAGCTTGCCGACAATTGCCGCATTCCCGTAGTCGCACCCGGTGATCCGATCACAAGGCTGAGCGGGCCGCCCGCGACCTGCAGGTTCAACGTCCCCGAAGCAGCGTCATAAGCCCCACCGGAAAGAACCTCCACGTCGGCGATGCTGCCGCCATTCGCCTGGCTGTCATCAAACTGGATCCGGTAGGAGCCGATCAGGTTATTGGCCGGATCCGAAGCCGAATCCCTGACTTCCATCACCCAGGTATTCGACATGCCGATCGGATTGCCCGTCTCTGGAATGAAGGTCATGCTCAGCGATTCAGAGGTGCCGAGATTGCCGAAATATTCGATCTTCAATGGCAGGGAATCGCCCGTCGCATCCGGGCGGGTATGTGCGGCGGGCAAGGTGATCCCCATCGAGATGCGCGTGGTCGGATCACCCACCGTCTGACTGGGCGAGAGCTGGATCGGTTCCAGCGTACCCATCGTATCGCGCGGCATGATCGGCACCGTACCATCCGATTGCGCAGGCCAGCCCAGAAGCACCAGCCCCGAAGCTGTCCGCAGGATACCCGAATCGTCGGGCCGGAACGATCCGGTGCGGGTCATCATCATCGGCAGGGTTTCGAAATTGTTATCCAGATCGACGGCCGAGGTCACCGGCAGCATGCCGCGCCCGTCAATGGAAAGATCCAGAGGATTGGTGGTCGTGATCAGCGCCCCATCCTCGGTCACGATACGTTTGGTGGTGGTGCGGACACCGCCTGCCGCGTAATGGCCGCTGGCACGATGCTGGTTGAGAACGATCGAGTCGAACTCGGTCTCCATCCGCTTGTAGCCGTTGGTGCCCGAATTCGCGATATTGTCCGAGATCGTGGCCAGCTTGGTCGAATGTGCCGCTAGCCCGGCAACACCGGCATTCATGGCAGAGGACATGGACATCTTTGGGGCCTTTCATTGGCTGAGCTTCAGCCCAGTATCCGGATGACAGTTTAAGATTCGCCTAATCGCCGAAATTTCTTTGCCCTATCGCAGAAGGATCAACTCGATCCGGTTGTTGGCGGGATCCATCGGGTTCGTGCTGCGAAGCCTGCGGTCGGCGTGGCCGCTGACGCGCTGCACCCGTTGCGGGTCCAGACCCGACCGTTCCAGCAACTTGCGCACCTCATGCGCGCGGGCATCCGACAGCGCCCAGACCGGCGAGGCGACCAGCATTTCAGGATAGCCGCGCACATAGCCGGACAGCGCGATGTCGTTGCGGACATGCCCCAGCGCGCGGGTCAGGATGGCGGAAAGTTCTCTCAGCGCGGGTTGCGGTTGCGACGTATCCTCGACAAACAATGGCTGTTCGGCCAGATCGGTCAGTTCGATCACCAGCCCCTCGTCCGTCATGCGGGTCACCACATGACGCAGCAGATTGGCCATCTGCATCGATTCCGCGCCGGTGCCGGTCAGATGATCCTGAACCTGTTGGGCCAGACGTTCGAAATCGGCCTGCTTGAAGCTGTCGGGGGTCAGTTGCTGAACCGCCTGCCGCGCCCCCTGCTCGACCCCCTCGCCCGAGGCGCCGGGGCGGTGAACGATGGTCGGATTGAAATATTCCGCCAGCCCCTGCCGCTGCGCTTCCGTGGTCGCGTTCAGCAGCCACATCAGCAGGAAGAACGCCATCATCGCGGTCACGAAATCCGCATAGGCGACCTTCCATGCACCGCCGTGATGGGCCGCCTCGGGAGCCAGCCCGCCACGCTTGATGATGATCGTGGCCCCGGAAGAGCCCTTTCCAGCGGCCATGACACCACTCCGATTTGATAAAACCGAAGCGAATGTCAGGCCGAATGCCTGCAAAAACAAGTTAATGGATCAAATGCGACCTATATCGCATCAAGGGCGCGAGGTTGTTCCCCGCGCCCTTGTACAGCCTTCAGGCGTTGCGGTCCCAGCCCGAGATGAACTTGGAATCCATGAATTCCTCGATCCCCCACAGCCCGCCTTCACGCGCCCGACCCGAGGCCTTGACGCCGCCAAAGGCCGACCCTGCCCCGCGGGATTCGCCATTCATCTCGATCATCCCGGCGCGCAATTGCCGCGCCAGACGGTTGCGGCGCGCGCCATCCTGAGACTGGACATAGTTGGTCAGGCCGTAAACCGTGTCATTGGCGATTTCGACCGCCTCTTCCTCGGTGTCGAAGGGGATGATCGACAGGACCGGGCCGAAGATCTCTTGCCGGGCGATGGTCATGTCGTTGTTCACATCGGCAAAGACCGTCGGGCGCACGAAATAGCCGCGATTGACGCCCTCGGGCAGGCCGGTGCCTCCGGCGACCAGACGCGCGCCCTCGTCGATACCCTGCTGGATCAGGTCCTGGATCTTGTCCCATTGCTGTTTCGACACGACCGGCCCGATATGCCTGCCCGGCTGATGCGCGGTGGCGACAGCCGTTTCATCCGCGACCTTCGCCGCCGTCTCGACCGCGCGGTCATAGACCGAACGCTCGACCAGCATCCGGGTGGGCGCGTTGCAGGACTGGCCGCTGTTGTTGAAGCAATGCCGCGCACCCCGGATCACCGCCTGATCGTCGGCATCGGCAAAGACCAGATTGGCCCCCTTGCCGCCCAGTTCCAGCACGACCTTCTTCTGCGTATCGGCGGCTGCCTTGGTAATCGCCGTGCCAGCTCGGGTCGAGCCAGTAAAACTGATCATGTCCACGTCGGGATGGACCGACAGCTGCGTGCCGACGCCCGCACCGTCGCCATTGACCATGTTATAGACGCCCTTGGGCAGCCCGGCCTCATCCATGATCTCGGTCCACACGATCGACGACAGTGGCGCGATCTCGGACGGCTTCAACACACAGGTATTGCCCGCAAGGATCGCCGGAATGACCTTCAGCGTCACCTGATTCATCGGCCAGTTCCACGGCGTGATCAGGCCGACGACACCCACGGGTTCCCACGCGATCATGGTCGAGGGCGCATGATCGCCAAGCGGGCGGATGAATTCGAAATCGCGGAAGGCCGTGATGAAATTGCTGATGTGATAGACGCCGGCACCGGTCTGATCGCCAAGCGCAAGATCCTGTGGCGCCCCCATCTCGGCGCTGATTGCCGCCCCCATGTCCGGCGCCCGGCGCTTGTAGATTTCCAGGATCTTCTCAGCATAGGCCAGCCGCTCGGCAGCCGGGGTTGCCGACCATGCCGGAAATGCCGCCTTGGCCGCCGCGACGGCGGCATCGGTATCGGCCTGATCGCCCAGACTGATCACGGCCACCGGTTCCTCGGTCGAGGGGTCGATCACCTCCAGGTCATGGGGCTTGATCGGGTCCACCCATGCACCGTCGATATAGAATTTGCGCTTGTCCAGCAGTCCCGCCATCTTGTCCTCCGATTTCAGGTTTGACCGAAGGTGGCACCGGACGGCCGGGACTGCAAGCACTGCCCGGGCGCGAAATTTGGCAGAAACTTCTCCGGACGTGTGCAGGGATTGTCTGGCAATTCCGCGGCGGCGACCTATGTTGAGACCCAAGATCAACCAACCGAAAGGACGCGCGCCATGTCCCTGCGTATCAATGACAACGCCCCGGATTTCACCGCCAATTCCACCGAGGGAGAGATCCGCTTTCACGAGTGGCTGGGCGACAGCTATGCCGTGATCTTCAGCCATCCCCGCGATTTCACCCCGGTCTGCACCACGGAATTCGGCGCCGTCGCGCAGCTGGTCCCGGAGTTCGAAAAGCGCGGCACCAAGGTTGTTGGCGTGTCGGTCGATTCGGTGGACGATCACCAGAAATGGAAGCGCGACATCGAAGCCGTCGCCGGCACGCCCGCGAATTTCGCCATGATCGACGACAGCGACCTGATCGTGGCCAAGGCCTATGACATGCTGCCCGCCGACTATTATCTGCCGACCGAGGGCCGCACGCCCGCCCATACGGCCACGGTGCGCAGCGTCTTCATCATCGGGCCGGACAAAAAGGTGCGCCTGACGATGACCTATCCGATGTCGGTCGGTCGCAACTTTGCGGAAATCCTGCGCGCCCTCGACGCGGTGCAGAAAACCGATGGCGTGCCGCTGGCGACGCCGGTGAACTGGACGCCCGGAGAGGATGTGATCGTCGCATTGGCACTGGATGACAAGGCGGCCGAGGAAAAATACGGCCCCCTGAACATCAAGCTGCCCTATCTGCGTTACGCCAAGGATCCGGCCTGATCCCATAAGGCCGCGCCCCATCCGGCGCGGCCTTTTTCATCGCTGCACGCGTCCGACCGTGGCCGCTTGCCGGGCAGGACCTTTCAGCCAGACGCTCAATGGCCGCTCGATCAGCGAATACAGCGCGCATCCCGCCAGCACCGCCAGCAACGTGATCAGCCCCGCCTGCAGATCGAACGGCGCATCGGGCAGGACCACCAGCACCACCCGCTGCATGATCGGAATCGCCAGCGCCTGCCCCAGATAAATCGAATAGGACGCCGCACCCAGATATGACCCGACACGGCTGCGCCATTGCGACATGAAGGCCAGCCCGGCCACGATCATCGCAGCGGGCAGACCCAGATGCAGCAGACGCGGCCCTGTGACGGACTGAAAGGCGGGCAGCATGAACAGCGCGCAGCCCGCCGCGAACAGCAGCCAGGGCGCAGGAATACGGTAAAACAGCAGCCGCGCCTGCGCGATCAGCATACCCAGCACGAATTCCAGCACCATCTGCTCGACCAGCCCCAGCCAGACGGCCATCGCCAGCAGGCCACCCAGCACCCAGACCACATGCCGCAGCGGCACCCGCAGGCAGACCCCCGCGAACAGCAGATAGAACAGCATCTCGTATTCCAGCGTCCAGCCGACGAAAACCACCGGCATCTCGGCCGCGGCCAGCCAGCTGATCATCGCCAAGGACAGCGCCGCATGACCCGGCTGCGGCATCGCCTCGGCATGGACAATCTGGCGCAGTGCCGCCAGCAGCAGAAACAGCGCCGTCACCAGCCAATAGAGCGGCACGATCCGCAGCACCCGATTGCGCATGAAGGCGCCGAAGGGACGCGGCTGGCGCGCCTGCGACAGCATGATGACAAAGCCCGATATCACGAAGAACAGATCCACGCCGCTTTTTCCCCATTCGGAAAAAAGCCTGAACAGCATCGACTCTGACGCGGCATCGCGCGGCAACCACAGCACGACATGAAAGATCACCACCATCACCGCCGCCACGGCCCGCAGGATCTGGATATTCTGAAACATGAAACCCGGAACAATCGTTGAACTGCCCCAAGCCTTTGCCTTCACCCGCCCATCGGCAAGGCCGCGTTTCCGGGTTAGGCGTGATGTCGCGCAGAAGAGCGCGGCAAGCTGAACAGACGTGCCCTATACGCGCCGTGCCAAGGTTCCTGTGCGAGAAGGCGAAGCGGGAAACGTAGCCTTTGTCATGACGGCTTTCGCGCTGCCCGGCGGCGCTTGTGATACCACGCAATCAGCTTGTCCAGCATCAGGCGGCGCTGCTTTATCAACCCATAGAGCGGATGCCTGTCGCCGACCTGCCGCCTCGGCCCCGTGGCCGGGGTAATCACGCTGTCCACCCCGGTGGTCGTGACCAGCGCGGGCCAGACCGCCCAGCCCCGGTTTCGCCGCGTCTGCCAATGGCGCATATAATTGTCCACGGGCGCGAAAATGCGGTGGTGTTCGCGCAGAAACGCGTCTGCCCCCGTCCGCGACCAGATCAGCCCGGTCGTGGTCATGGGGAAGTAATGGGCGTGGGTCAGTTCGTAATGCCGCCCCCCGGCGTCGAAGCCGAACATCGGCGAATAGATCTTGTGGCGGTTCGCGCCGATATTGACGATATCCCAATCCTCGCCGCTGCGGGCGAACCAGTCGATCACGGTCTCGACCCCCCCGGCGAAACCTTCCTGCAGCTTCATGTCGTCTTCCAGAACGAGGCAGACCGGCGCGTCGCTTTCCAGAAACCGGCATGCGCACTCCAGATGGCTGAGATAGCAACCGATTTCACCACCCCGCAGCGGACGCCCCATATAGGACCGCGCGCCCTTGGCGTCGTAATCGGGAAACTCCTCGATCCGCAGCTTGCGCCCGTCGAAGGCGGGAACGCGCTGAAACCCGATGCCCGCCGCCTCAAGCTGGGCGCTGGCTTCCTGCAACCGCTCGTCCGAACCGTCGAGGTTGATCAGATAGACGGGAAGTTTCATCAAAGCTCCTCACGCAGGGCAAGGTCCAGAAAGCTGCCGCGCGGAACCTGGCCCGAATGATATGCGGCCATCGCCTGCCGCAACTGCTTGCCCCATAGATGGACCGCCCATGCGTCCTGCGGCAGATCGGCACGCCTTATACCGCCCGGCTCAACAAAACGCGCAGCCTCCTGCATGGGAACGAAATAGAAGGCCGAAACCGGAAGCGCATGGGACATTTCTCCGGTCTGCTTCAGGTAATAGGTCAAAGCGCGCGGCCCGATCCCGCCCCAAGGCCAACGATCAAGCGGCAACCCCCGTCCGAAGCTGCGCAGCCAGTATTTCGCACGGCGCATCCCGGTCAGGAATGGCGGCAGGCCACGCGTTTCGGGTGTCAGAAGCAGCAGCTTGCGCAGTGTTTCCGACTGTCGGGGCAGATGCAGCACCGCGCCGTTCACCTCTTGCGGGGTTTCATGGCCGAACACCCATTCGCTTCCGAACTCGAAGGGACGCAGGGCGATCATGTCCAGATCGACCCAGATCTGGTCTGTTTTCGCCAACAGTTGATAGCGGAACAGGTCGGAATGCAGCGCCGGGCTTTGTGTCCTGCGATGCCGGATGATCCGGTCGCAGGGCATGATTTCCGAGGCATCGCGCCAAAGGACGCCCTCGGGCAGCCCTTCCATCGGTGCGGGTGAGTAAACCGTGACATGATCGCCCTGACGCAGAAACGACCGCAGGCTGGCGATTTCGATCGGCCCAAGCCGATCACCAACCCAGAACGACGCAAGTTCAGCCACGCATGGCCTCCATGAAAAATGCCCCCAAGGATTGGGGGCATTTTCTGCGATTTGGCAATAGCAATCAGCCTTCGGCCGATTCCTCTTTCTTCTCGGTGATTTCCTCGCCGGTCTCCTGATCGACCATCTTCATGCCAAGGCGCACCTTGCCACGGTCGTCGAAGCCCAGCAGCTTGACCTTCACCTCCTGGCCTTCCTTCAGCAGCTCGTTCGGATGGCCCAGACGCTTGTTGGCGATCTGGGACACATGGACCAGCCCGTCGCGCTTGCCGAAGAAGTTCACGAAGGCGCCGAAATCGACCAGCTTGACGACCTTGCCGGTATAGACCTTGCCCTCTTCCGGCTCGGCCACGATCGAATATATCATGTCATAGGCCTTGTTGATCGAATCGGCATTGGCCGAGGCGATCTTGATGGTGCCGTCGTCGCTGATATCGACCTTCGCGCCCGAGGTCTCCACGATCTCGCGGATCACCTTGCCGCCCGAGCCGATCACTTCGCGGATCTTGTCGGTCGGGATCTGCATCGTTTCGATGCGCGGGGCATGGGCGGAAAACTCGCGGCGGCCTTCGGTCAGGGCATGCGACATCTCGGACAGGATATGCATCCGGCCGTCCTTGGCCTGCGCCAGCGCCTGCTCCATGATCTCGGGCGTGATGCCCGCGACCTTGATGTCCATCTGCAGCGAGGTGATCCCCTCGGCGGTTCCGGCCACCTTGAAGTCCATGTCGCCCAGGTGATCCTCGTCACCCAGAATGTCGGTCAGCACCGCATAGCGGCCGTCGTCTTCCAGGATCAGACCCATCGCGACACCGGCAACCGGCGCCTTCAGCGGCACGCCCGCATCCATCATCGACAGCGAACCGCCGCAGACCGAGGCCATCGAGCTTGAGCCGTTCGATTCGGTGATCTCGGACACGACGCGGATGGTATAGGGGAAATCTGTCGCGGCGGGCAGCACCGCCTGCAACGCACGCCATGCCAGCTTGCCATGGCCGATTTCGCGACGGCCGGGGCTGCCGACACGACCGACCTCGCCCACCGAATAGGGGGGGAAGTTGTAGTGCAGCAGGAAGTTCGACCGGAAATTGCCGTGCAGCGCGTCGATGATCTGTTCGTCATCGCCGGTGCCCAGCGTGGTCACGACCAGCGCCTGAGTCTCGCCACGGGTGAACAGCGACGAGCCGTGGGTGCGCGGCAGGATGCCGACTTCGCTGTCGATGGCGCGGACGGTCTTGTTGTCGCGACCGTCGATGCGGGCACCGCCATTGATGATGTCACCGCGCAGGATGCCCGATTCCAGCTTTTTCAGCGCCGAGCCCAGATTCGCGTCGGCCAGTTCCTCTTCGGTCAGACCTTCGATGACCTTCGCCTTGGCGACGTCGATGGCATCGCGACGCTCACCCTTGTCGCGGATGGCATAGGCGGCGCGCATATCGGCCTCACCCAGCGATTTCACGCGGGCATAAAGCGCGCTGTAATCGGGCGACTGGAAGTTGAACGGCTCTTTCGCGGCGGCTTCGGCCAGGTCGATGATCAGGTCGATGACCGGCTGCATCTGCTCGTGGCCGAATTTCACCGCGCCCAGCATCTCTTCCTCGGTCAGCTCATAGGCTTCCGATTCGACCATCATCACGGCGTCCTTGGTGCCGGCGACGACCAGATCCAGACGCTGCTCGGGGTTGCCCCGCAGCTGATCCATATCCGCGATTTCGGGGTTCAGCACATATTGGCCATGCGCGAAACCGACCCGCGCGGCGCCGATCGGGCCCATGAAGGGCACGCCCGAAATGGTCAGCGCAGCCGAAGCGGCGATCATGGCGACGATATCGGGATCGTTGACCAGATCGTGGCTCAGAACGGTGCACATCACCAGCACTTCATGCTTGAAGCCGGGGGCGAACAGCGGGCGGCAGGGACGGTCGATCAGACGCGCGGTCAGCGTCTCTTTTTCGGTCGGGCGCGCCTCGCGCTTGAAAAAGCCGCCGGGCACCTTGCCCGCAGCATAGTATTTTTCCTGATAATGCACGGTCAGCGGGAAAAAGTCCTGACCGGGCTTGGGTTCCTTGGCGAAGGTCACGTTGGCCATGACGCTGGTTTCGCCCAAAGTGGCAACAACCGAGCCGTCGGCCTGACGGGCAACCTTGCCCGTTTCCAGCGTCAGGGTTTCCTGACCCCACTGGATGGATTTCTTCACTTCATCAAACATCTGATTTCCTCTGAGGACGCGCCGGCCCTCCGGCCGTCCCATGTCATATGGCGGCCCCATTGCCGCCGCCCCCTTATCCTTTGCATGTGCCCCGGGGCCGGGCCTCACGTCACAGATTGGGCGGCTTTACAGCAAATATGGCTGTTTGAAAAGGAAAACCGATGCGCGGCGTCACCCACCGCAGCCATCACAGGAGCGCCCGGATCCATCCCTGAAAATGCGGGATGGCGCGCGGGTGGCACAGATAGTCCGCAACCGCCATCATCCGCCATTCCTGCCCTTCGTCGCCCAGCCTGATCCGCGCGATTTCGGCCTTTGAAATCATGCCGGTGAACAGCCATGAGACCATGCCGGGGTCTTGATGCGAGGGGAACGCCCTGCCCTGCACGCGCGTCGATGGAAAATGCAGGCCCAGTTCCTCGGACAGTTCGCGCAGGGCGCAGGTCACGGGCAGCTCATCCCCCTCGCGCCCGCCACCGGGCAGGTCCCAATGGGCGGGAAAGGGGATATGTGCCAGATCGTCCCGCAACAGCGTCAGCATCCGCCCGTGATTCATCAGCAGCAGCTTCGCGCCGTGAAATGGCCGCTGGGGCATCAGTTGTCGTTGATGTCGCGGTCCCAGATGCGGACCTGCCCCTCGCGCACACCGATCAGGCGGCGCAGCAGCAGCCAGATCACGCCCGA
The DNA here is from genome assembly GCF_028553725.1 of Paracoccus alcaliphilus. Classification (NCBI taxonomy): domain Bacteria; kingdom Pseudomonadati; phylum Pseudomonadota; class Alphaproteobacteria; order Rhodobacterales; family Paracoccaceae; genus Paracoccus; species Paracoccus alcaliphilus. The sequence continues at coordinate 1,571,959 of NZ_CP067124.1, read as the reverse complement.
CAGGATCGCGGCAACGACCAGCGTCAACGGCAGCCCCGCGGTCCACAGACCCGACAACAACGCCAGCCCCATCACCGCGACGGCCCCGGCGATGCCCAGAAAGATCCAGCCCGGTGCCGCCAGTTCCAGCGCCGCCAGAATCAGCGAGGCGATCAGCCAATACCAGCCGTTCAGCATCAGCCCCGCCCTTTCATCAGCCCGAAGGCGTCGGTGAAGGCGTCCAGCGCCGCAGCCGGCAGGATCACCGTCTGCTTGCCGTCGCCTTGTGCCACCTGCGACAGCGCCTCGACCTGTTTCAGCGCCACCTGATATTGCGCGGCCTCCAGCCCGTTCTTGGCGATGGCCTCGGCGATTGTGGTGGTCGCGAAAGCCTCGGCCTCGGCCAGAACCCGCCGGGCCTTGGCCTGTTGCTCGGCGGCATAGAGATCACCATCGGCGGCCAGTTCGACGGCGCGGCGCTTGCCCTCGGCCTCGGTCACCTGCGCGCGGCGGGCGCGCTCGGCATTCAGCTGTTGCAGCATCGCGGCGCGGGTGGCGTCATCCAGATTCACGTCCAGAATCTCGGCCCGCGTCACCTCGATCCCCCAGTCATCGACCACATTGGCCAGCGATTCGCGGATCCGGCCGATCAGCGGGGCGCGGTTCGACTGAACCTGATCCAGCTCCATCGTGCCGATTTCCGAGCGCACGATCCCGGCGACGGTGGTGGCGATGGCGGCATCGACATCGCGAATGCGATAGACGGTCTTTTCCGGCTCGATGATACGATAAAAAACACTGGTTTCGACCTCGACCAGCACGTTGTCGGCGGTGATGGCATCCTGGCTGTTGGTGGGCAATTGCCGTTCCAGAACCGAGATCCGATGCGCCACGCGGTCAAGGAACGGGACGATGAAATTGATCCCCGGCCCAAGGACGGCGCGCAGGCGGCCGAACCGTTCGACCACGAATTTCTCTGACTGAGGCACGATGCGGACGGCGGAACTGACCGCGAAAAAGATCACCACCGCCAGAACGATCAGCGCAAGGTTCCTGCCCAGAAGATCGGTCACCGCATAAGTCAGGTCATCCATCGCTCAACTCCTTCTTGCGGGCATGTGTGCCGCATAGCCGTTAAATTTCGGATAATGAAAATACGAAAATGGCCCAGCTATTCGGCAGCGATGCGCCTTCCCCCGCTGCCGCTGGCGTCCAGCACCGATAACTTTCGGACAAGTTGTTGCATTTTTTGCGCAAAATTCGGGAAATCCGGGCGCAGCCGGATCGTCGCCTCGTCCATATAGAGAGAGCGGTCGATTTCCAGTTGCAGGACATGGACGTTCTGGCAGGGCCGCCCATAGGCCTGCGTGATATAGGCCCCCGAAAACGGAGAGTTGCGGCGCAGGATCCAGCCCCCGGCCTCGACCGCCTCGATGACGGAATCGGTGACGCGGGCGGCGGCGGACAGGCCGTGGCGGTTGCCCAGCACCATCTCGGGGCGCTGGCCATGCAGATGCGACAGCGCCTCGCGCGGCATCGAATGCATGTCGATCAGGACCGCATGGCCGAAACGCGCCTTCGCCTCGGCGATCAGCGATGACAGCGTCTGATGATAGGGGTGCCAATAGGCGTTCAGCCGCCGCTCGGCCTCGGCCCGGTCGATGGGGCGGTTCAGGATCTGCCGCCCATGGGAAACCACGCGCGGAATCACCCCCAGCCCGGCCAGAGTGCGCTGATTCTGCGGATGGCGCGGCGTGCCGCGCACCACCTGCGGGTCGATCTCGTCCGGGCTGCGGTTCAGATCGACGATGCAGCGCGGCACCTGCGCACAGATCGTCGCCGCGCCAAACTCTGGCGCCGAGGCGATCAGGCGATCGACGAAAGCGTCCTCGGAACTGCGCAACAGCTGCACCGGAAGGCTGGTTTCCGCCATGAACCAGTCGGGATAACAGTTGCCGGAATGGGGCGAGCCGAAGATCACGCCGCTGGCCCAATGCTTCGGGCGCGTCAGAATTACGGGCAGGTCTGGGGCAGTCAATGTCTCGTCCCGTCAGCCGGAGATGATATTCTATATAGCTTAAAAAAAGACATCTCCAATAGGCCTTGAAACCGTCGGAACAGGACTATATAGACACGCGGACCAAGGGGTTCTGACCCGGCGCAACCACAGGAAACGCTGACAGAATCACAAGGACGGGCGGTTAGCTCAGCGGTAGAGCACTACGTTGACATCGTAGTGGCCACTGGTTCGATCCCAGTACCGCCCACCATTTATTCGCCGCCCCCGGCCGGATTGTCGGGGGCATTTCGTTTTCCTGCGGCTGCGAGCCGCGACGATGGAGAAGACCGATGAAGGTTCGCAATTCGCTCCGCTCGCTCAAGAGCCGGCACCGTGATTGTCAGGTCGTGCGCCGCAAGGGCCGCATCTATGTCATCAACAAGACGAACCGCCGCTTCAAGGCCCGTCAGGGCTGAACCGGCGCGATCCTGACAGATCGACATTGAGAACGAAGCGACCCGCCCGAAACGGCGGGTTTTTTCATACGTCCCTGCTCCGGACCGGGCGCCCTGCCCCGCCGATATCATTAACCTTTTATTAACAAAGTGTTTCGTTAACGCGGCGCGGCTGCGATATCCTGCGTTGCGGGCCCCGTGGGCGCCGCTTGTTCGGGATCGTGTGGCATGTTGCTCTTTTCCAGTTTGCTGACCCTGCTGATGGCAGGCCTGACGGCGGATCTGTCCGGTGGATCCGATCAGGACAGCGATGAGCCGCCGCCGGATGACCTGCCCTTGCTGCCTCCGATCATGCCCGATCCCGACACCGGGGGCCTGACCCTTCTGGGCACCGGCGGCGATGATCTGCTGCATGGTGGCGATGGCGACGACCTGATCCGGGGTGGCGCGGGGCATGACGACATTCGCGGCGGCCTGGGCAATGATACCATCCGGGCCGGGGATGGCGACGACTGGGTGCAGGGCGATGGCGTCTATGGTCCGGGCGGCGACGATGTCATCTGGGGCGGCGCGGGAAATGATTCGCTGGCCGGTCAGGGCGGCGACGACTTTCTGCACGGCGGGTCCGGCGACGACACCCTGCTGGGCGGAGAGGGCAATGACACCCTGATCGGCGGTCGCGGCAATGACTGGCTGTCGGGCCATGACGGCGATGATGTGCTGATCGCCGGTCCCAATGGCATGAACGATCTGGATGGCGGGCGCGGCAACGATGTGCTGATCGGCCATGACGGCCCGCGGATGAACTGGCTGCACGGAGGCGAGGGCGACGACACGCTGCATCCCGGCTCGGGCGATTTCGCCGAGGGTCAGGCGGGCGCCGATCTGTTCGTGCTGCGCGATGGCATGACCGAAGCGCCGATCATTGCCGATTTCGACGCCGCCGAGGACCGGATCGAACTGCACCTGCCCGACGACATGGCCGAGACCGCCGTGGTCGATCTGCATCGCGACACCGATGGCACGCTGCTGCTGCGCGTGGACGGTCACGCGGTGGCACGGCTGTTGCAGGATGGCGGGCTGAGGGTCGGGGATATCCTGATCGTGCCGCAAAACACCTGACCGCACGTCACGATTGTTGCCTTTGCCGCACCGATCATCTATAGGCGCTCATCCGTCGGGGCGCAGCCTTGGCGGACACTCCACGGGCCTGTGCTGGACGACATCCCGGCCTGCGCCATAACCCTTTGATCTGAAAAGGAGACCCCGATGTCGATCACTGTTGAGGAAAAGAACCGCGTCATCAAGGAATTCGGCACCAAGGAAGGCGACACTGGCTCGCCCGAGGTGCAGGTGGCGATTCTGTCGTCGCGCATCGCCACGCTGACCGAGCATTTCAAGACCCACAAGAAAGACAACCACTCGCGTCGTGGTCTGCTGATGATGGTTGCGCAGCGCCGCAAGCTGCTGGACTATCTGAAAGGCAAGGAAGAAGCCCGCTATACCGCCCTGATCGCCAAGCTGGGCCTGCGCCGCTGATCCTGTCGGCCACGATCTCGAAGATGCGCCCGTGACGAAAGTCGCGGGCGTTTTTCTTTGCACCTGTCCGGCCAATCAGCGTCAGGCGGCCCCCATCTGGGCGATGATGTCCTGCGCGGCGGCGCGGGGATCGGCGGCCTTCCAGATCGGGCGGCCGACGACGATGTGATCGACCCCGGCGGCAATGGCGCTGGCCGGAGTCTCGACCCGCTTCTGATCGCCCAGATCGGACCCCGACGGACGGACGCCCGGCGTCACGATCAGACGCGATCCCGGCAGGGCGCGGATCGCGGCCGCCTCTCGCGGGGAACAGATGATGCCGTCGGCCCCGGCATCAAAAGCGCGGGCGGCGCGTTCCACGGTGATCTCGTGCAGATCGCCGGGCTGGATCATGCCCGCATCCAGATCGGCGCGCTCCAGCGAGGTCAGGATGGTCACGCCGAGGATCTTCAGATTGCTGCCCGCCGCGCCTTCCCTGGCCGCACGGATCACATGCGGATCGCCATGCACGGTCAGAAAATCCAGATCATATTGCGCGATGCCGCGCACGGCGGCCTCGACCGTCGCGCCGATATCGAACAGTTTCATGTCCAGAAAGACGCGCTTGCCATGCTCGGCCTTCAGTTCATTGGCCAGCGCCATCCCGCCTCCGGTCAGCATCCCCAGCCCGATCTTGTAAAAGCCCACGGCATCGCCCAGCTTTTCCACCAGATCCAGCCCTGCCAGTGCGTTCGGCACATCCAGCGCCACGATCAGCCTGTCATCCATGCTTGCCCCCATTGCCCGCAAAATCGCGGCGTTATGACATAGGACAAGACGGCTTGAAAGCGCCCCGAAACACCCCATTTCTATTTCCGAAGACCCGGACCGGGGGCGTGCCGCATCAGGGCGCTTGCGACACGGGGGCTAGTGACAAGGAGAATAGCCGATGAACATGGAAAAGTTCACCGAGCGGTCGCGCGGCTTCATGCAGGCCGCCCAGACCATCGCGATCCGCGAGGAAAACCAGCGCGTCGTGCCGGAACATTTGCTGAAAGCATTGATGGATGACGATCAGGGGCTGGCCGCCAATCTGATCACCCGCGCGGGCGCGGATGCCCGGCGCGTGAAAGAGGCCGTCGATCAGGCCGTGGCCAAGCTGCCCAAGGTCAAGGGCGGCAATGGTCAGGTCTATGTGGATCCCTCGATGGTGCGGGTTCTGGACGAGGCCGAACAGGTCGCCAAAAAGGCCGGCGACAGCTTTGTGCCCGCCGAACGCATCCTGATGGCGCTGGCGATGGTCAACACCAATGCCCGCGATGCGCTCAGCGCCGGGGGCGTCAATGCGCAGAACCTCAACGCCGCGATCAACGACATCCGCAAGGGCCGCACGGCTGACTCGGCCTCTGCCGAAGACAGCTATGAGGCGCTGGAGAAATATGCCCGCGACCTGACCGCCGCCGCGCGCGAGGGCAAGATCGACCCGATCATCGGCCGGGACGAGGAAATCCGCCGCGCCATGCAGGTGTTGTCGCGCCGCACCAAGAACAACCCGGTGCTGATCGGCGAACCCGGCGTCGGCAAGACCGCCATCGCCGAAGGTCTGGCGCTGCGCATCATCGACGGCGACGTGCCCGAATCCTTGCGCGACAAGCGGCTGATGGCGCTGGATATGGGCGCGCTGATCGCCGGGGCGAAGTATCGCGGCGAATTCGAGGAACGGCTGAAGGCGATCCTGAAGGAAATCGAGACTGCCGCTGGCGAGATCATCCTGTTCATCGACGAAATGCATGTGCTGGTCGGCGCGGGCAAGACCGATGGCGCGATGGACGCCGCCAACCTGATCAAGCCTGCGCTGGCGCGGGGTGAATTGCATTGCGTCGGCGCCACCACGCTGGACGAATACCGCAAGTATATCGAAAAGGACGCCGCCCTTGCCCGCCGCTTCCAGCCGGTGCTGGTCGAGGAGCCGACGGTCGAGGACACGATCTCGATCCTGCGCGGCATCAAGGAGAAGTATGAACTTCACCACGGTGTGCGCATTTCGGATGCCGCGCTGGTCGCGGCGGCGCAGCTGAGCCACCGCTATATCACCGACCGCTTCCTGCCCGACAAGGCGATCGACCTTGTGGACGAGGCCGCATCGCGCCTGCGGATGGAGGTGGACAGCAAACCCGAGGAACTGGACCAGTTGGACCGCCAGATCCTGCAAATGCAGATCGAGGCCGAAGCCTTGAAGAAAGAAGACGACGCCGCATCGCGCGACCGGCTGGAAAAGCTGGAAAAGGACCTGTCCGACCTGCAACAGCAATCCGCCGAGATGACCGCCCGCTGGCAGGCCGAACGCGACAAGCTGCAAGGGTCGCGCGACCTCAAGGAACAGCTTGACCGTGCCCGCGCCGAACTGGATCAGGCGAAACGCGAGGGCAATCTGGCCCGCGCGGGGGAACTGTCCTATGGCATCATCCCCGGTCTGGAAAAGCAGCTTTCCGAGGCCGAGAACGGCGGCGCCGACGGGCTGATGGTCGAAGAGGCCGTGCGCCCCGAGCAGATCGCCGAGGTGGTCGAGCGCTGGACCGGCATCCCCACCAGCAAGATGCTGGAGGGCGAGCGCGAGAAGCTGCTGAAGATGGAAGACCAGATCGGCAACCGCGTGATCGGTCAGTCCGAGGCGGTGGTCGCGGTGTCCAACGCCGTGCGCCGGGCGCGTGCGGGGCTGAACGACGAGGGGCGCCCGCTTGGCAGCTTCCTGTTCCTTGGCCCCACCGGCGTCGGCAAGACCGAACTGACCAAGGCGCTGGCTGAATACATGTTCGACGACGATTCCGCGATGGTCCGCATCGACATGTCCGAATTCATGGAGAAACATTCCGTGGCGCGGCTGATCGGCGCCCCTCCGGGCTATGTCGGCTATGACGAGGGCGGCGTGCTGACCGAGGCCGTGCGGCGCAGGCCCTATCAGGTGATCCTGTTCGATGAGGTAGAAAAGGCGCATCCCGACGTGTTCAACGTGCTGTTGCAGGTGCTGGATGACGGGGTGCTGACCGACGGTCAGGGCCGGACGGTGGATTTCAAGCAGACGCTGATCATCCTGACCTCGAACCTTGGATCACATGCGCTGTCGCATCTGCCCGAAGAGGCCGATTCGACCGATGCCCGCCATCAGGTGATGGAGGCGGTACGGGCCCATTTCCGCCCCGAATTCCTGAACCGGCTGGATGAGATCATCATCTTCCGCCGCCTGACGCGGGACAACATGGACGGCATCGTCAATATCCAGTTGATGCGGCTGGAACATCGTCTGGCCGGTCGCAAGATCATGCTGGAACTGGACGAGGATGCCCGGAAATGGCTTGCCGATCAGGGCTATGACCCGGTCTTCGGCGCCCGCCCGCTGAAACGGGTGATCCAGCGCGCGCTTCAGGACCCGCTGGCCGAACTGCTGCTGTCGGGCGAGGTGCTGGACGGGCAGACCGTCCATGTCACCGCCAGCGATGAAGGGCTGGTCGTCGGCAACCGCATCGGCCGCGCCGGCCACAAGCTGGGCGCGGTGGGCGAAGGGCCGAAACCCGAAGCCACCGTTCACTGACATCGCCCGAAGGCCCCGGTCGCTCCGGGGCCTTCGACTTTGTGCCATGCGCGGCGTGCGGGCAACTGTCGCCGCGTCACGGCTTGCCCGCCCGCCATCGGGACGCCATCCTTGCCGAAATTGCAAAAGGGGGGTCCCATGCTGCCGCCAATCCTTCAGAACCTGCGCATTCCGGTCGTGGCCTCGCCCATGTTCATCGTCTCGGGACCGGAACTGGTCATCGCGCAATGCAAGGCCGGGGTCGTCGGCAGCTTTCCGGCGCTGAACGCCCGCGAGGGTGACGGCGAACCGCCCCTGCTGGACGCCTGGCTGACCCGGATCTCCGAGGAGCTGGATCGCCACAATCAGGCCAATCCCGACCAGCCTGCGGCACCCTTTGCGGTCAACCAGATCGTGCATCGCAGCAATGCGCGGCTGGAGCGCGATATCGAGATCTGCCATCGCCACAAGGTGCCGATCTGGATCACCAGCCTTGGCGCGCGCCCCGAAGTGAACGCCGCCGCCCATGATTGCGGCGGCATCGCGCTGCATGACGTTATCAACAATGTCTTTGCGAAAAAGGCCATCGAGAAGGGCGCGGACGGGCTGATCGCTGTGGCCGCGGGCGCGGGCGGCCATGCCGGGCCGCAATCGCCCTTTGCGCTGGTGCAGGAAATTCGCGAATGGTTCGACGGGCCGCTGCTGCTGTCAGGCGCCATCGCGACGGGTCGCGCCGTGCTGGCGGCGCAGGTGATGGGGGCCGATCTGGCCTATATCGGCAGCCCCTTCATCGCCACCACCGAGGCGAATGCCCAGCCCGACTACAAGCAGATGATCGTCGATGGCGGGGCGATGGATATCGTCACCTCGTCGCTGTTTACGGGCGTTTCGGGCAATTATCTGGCCCCCTCGATCCGGGCGGCGGGGATGGATCCGGCGCAGCTTGGCGCGGCGGATGCCGAAGCGATGGATTTCGGGGGCGCCAAGACCAAGGCATGGAGCCAGATCTGGGGATCCGGTCAGGGGATCGGCGCCGTGCGCGACATCATTCCCGCCGCCGAACGTGTCGAGCGGCTTGTGACGGAATACCGGCAGGCAAAAACCGATATGACGCGCCTGTGAACATTGCCATCGCGGCCAGCGCCCCCATATTGGGTTGCAAAGCCCACCATCGGCGGAGGACGAATTGGCCTATCAGAAAACGCAGGAGGCGATCGACCGGCTGACCCCGGAACAGTATCGCGTCACGCAGGAAAGCGGCACCGAGCGCGCCTTTACCGGCGAATACGATCATCATTTCCAGCCGGGCATCTATGTCGATGTCGTTTCCGGAGAACCGCTTTTCGCAAGTTCCGCCAAATACAATTCCGGCTGCGGCTGGCCCGCCTTCACGAAACCCATTGCTGACAACATTACCGAGCATCGTGACACCGCCTTCGGCATGGTCCGCACCGAGGTGCGTTCCGCCCATGCCGACAGCCATCTGGGCCATGTCTTTCCCGACGGCCCGCCCGAGGCTGGCGGGCTGCGTTACTGCATCAACTCGGCCGCGCTGCGTTTCGTGCCGCGCGAGGAGATGGAGGCCGAGGGCTACGGCGCCTTGCTCGATCAGGTGGAGGAGAGTTGAATGACCGAGAAAGCCATATTGGCCGGCGGCTGTTTCTGGGGAATGCAGGATCTGATCGGGCGGCTGCCGGGCGTGATCTCGTCCCGGGTCGGCTATACCGGCGGTGACGTCGCCAACGCGACCTATCGCGACCACGGCAATCATGCCGAGGCGATCGAGGTGGTGTTCGATCCCTCGATGCTGACCTATCGACGGCTGCTGGAGTTCTTTTTCCAGATCCACGACCCGACCACCCCGAACCGTCAGGGCAACGATATCGGACCCAGCTATCGCTCGGCCCTCTATTACCTGAGCGACCGGCAGAAAGAGGTCATCGAGGAGACCATCGCCGATGTGAACGCCTCGGGCATCTGGCCCGGACCGGTCGTGACCGAGGTCGCGCCTGCGGGCGAATTCTGGGAGGCCGAGCCGGAGCATCAGGATTATCTGGAGCGCTTCCCGAACGGCTATACCTGCCATTTCCCACGCCCGGACTGGGTTCTGCCGCGCCAGAAGGTCGGCTGAACCAGAGCTTTGCGTCCCGCGATGGCCGGGGGGGCTGTCTGCCCCCCGGACCCCCCGAGGATATTTTCGCACCAGAGATGGGATCGGGTCAGGATTTGTCTGATGGGGGTTTGACGGCGAAAACGGCGCAATAGAGGGCCGGGACGAAGACGAGGGTGACCAGCGTTCCGGCGATGATCCCGCCCATCATCGAATAGGCCATCGGCCCCCAGAAGACCTGACGCGAAATCGGGATCAGCGCAAGGCTTGCAGCGGCGGCGGTCAACAGGATCGGGCGCGCGCGGCTGTCGGAGGCCTCGAACACCGCGTCCCATTGGGATCGGCCCCGGTGCAGCAATTCCTGAATTTCATGCACCAGAATGACCGAATTGCGGATCAGGATGCCGATCAGCGCCAGCACGCCAAGGATGGCGACGAAGCCCATCGGCACGCCGAAGGGCACCAGCACCGCGACGACGCCGATCAGCCCCAGCGGCGCAGCGGCAAAGACGATCAGCGACAGCCGGAAACTTTGCATTTGCGCCATGACCAGAAAGCCCATGATCAGCAGCATGACCGGCACCACCGCCGCAATGGGCTCCTGGCTTTCGGCAGAGGTTTCGGCGCTGCCGCCGATAGCGATGGTGATCGAGGGGGGCAGCGTCGCGCGATAGTCCTCGACCCGGGACGACAGGCTGTCCACCAGTGTCGCCGGTTGATCGGCCCCGGCGATGGCGGCCTTGACCGTCACCGTGGGGCGGCCGTCGCGCTGCATGATCAGCGGCTGTTCGGTGTCGTATTCCAGACTGACCAGCGCCGAGACCGGCACGCTGCGGCCCGAGGAGGGCAGCACCAGTTGCAGGTTGCGCAGCGCATCCAGCGACTGGCGGTCGGCGGGGTCGCCCCGCGCGATCACGTCGATCAGGAAGATGTCGTCGCGCAGCTGCGTCACCTGCTGGCCGGAATAGATCGCGGCAAGGGCGCCTGCAATATCCTCGTTGGTCAGGCCGAGGCGGCGGGCCTGTTCCTGATCGACCTCCAGCCGGACGACGCGGGCGGGTTCGCCCCAATCCAGCGCGATGTCGCGCAGGCGCGGCTCGGACGACAGGACGGTGGCAAGGCCGCGCGCGGCGTCGCGGGCCGCGTCGATATCATGGGCGCTGACCCGGTATTGCACAGGCTTGCCCACCGGAGGACCGATTTCCAGATATTTCACATAGATATCGACGCCGGGGAAATCGCTGTGGGCCAGCTGGTTCAGCCGCTCCTTGACCCGGTCTCGGGCAGCCAGATCGGGTGTCTGGATCACGATCTGGCCCATATGCGGCCCCGCCGTCGGCACATCCATCGACAGAATGAAGCGCGGCGCCCCCTGCCCAACATATGAGGTCCAGAACAGCACGTCGTCATCCTCGGCCAGCGTGGCCTCCAGCCGGTCCATATCGGCGCGGGTCTTGGCGATCGACGCGTTCTGGCGTTCCGAGATGTCGATCACCAGCTCGGTCCGGTCCGAGGTCGGAAAGAACTGCTGCTCGACAAAGCGCAGGCCCCAGACCGACAGCAGGAAGATCGCGACGGTGATGCCAATGGTGGCCCATTTGAAGCGCATCGCAAGGCGCAAAAGCCCGTGGAACCGCCGCCGCAGCCAGCCGGGCCGGGGGTCGTGATGGCCCATGTTCGCCTTGAGGAAGGTGACCCCCAGAAGCGGCGCGAACAGCACCGCGACGATCCATGAGATGACCAGCGACACCGCGATTACCACGAAGAGCGAAAAGGTGAACTCTCCCGCGGCAGAGCTGTTCAGCCCGATGGGCACGAAGCCTGCCACCGTGACCAGCGTGCCGGTCAGCATCGGAAAGGCGATCGAGGTCCATGCGTAACTGGCGGCGCGTTCCAGCGATTCGCCGACCTCCAGCCGCGAGATCATCGTCTCGATGGCGATCATGGCATCATCGACCAGAAGCCCCAGCGCGATGATGAGCGCCCCCAGCGAGACGCGTTGCAGGGTGATGCCGTAAAGCTCCATGATGACGAAGGTGATCGCCAGAACCAGCGGGATGGTCAGCGTCACCACGAAACCCGCGCGAAAGCCAAGGCTGATGAAGCTGACGATCAGCACGATGCCCACCGCCTCGGCCAGCGCCTGAATGAAATGGCCGACCGCATGTTTCACGACCTGCGGCTGGTCGGCGAATTTCGCCATCTCGATGCCGACCGGCAGATCGGCCGAGACCGCGGCCATCAGCCCGTCCAGTTCGCGGCCGAATTCAAGGATATTGCCGCCCGCGCGCATGCCGATCGACAGCCCGATGGCCGGTTTGCCGTCATAGCGGAACAGCGATTGCGGCGGATCCTCATAGCCGCGGCTGACCGTTGCCAGTTCCGACAGCGCGAAAAAGCGGTCGCCCACCCGCAGGTTGACGGCGGCAATCGCCTCGGCATCGTCCATGTCGCGGCTGATGCGGACCAGAATCCGCTCGGGCCCGGCCTCGACGATGCCCGAGGGCACGATGGAATTCTGCGAGGTCAGGACCGGGATCAGCTGCGTCGGGCTGATCCCCAGCGCCGCCAGCCGGGCCGAGGAAAACTCCAGATGGATCTGTTCCTTCTGCTCTCCCAGCAGTTCGGTCTTGCCCGCCGATGGCAGGGCGGCGACGCGCTTGCGGATATCCTCGACCCGGTCGCGCAATTCGCGCTGGCTGAATCCGTCGGCGGTGAAGGCATAGATATTGCCGAACACGTCGCCGAAATCGTCGTTGAACTGGAACCCGGCGAATTCCTGCGGAAAATCGGGGCGGATATCGGACATCATCTGCCGCACGCGCTTCCAGATCTCGGGCACCTCGGGGCCGCGCGTGGTGGGCAGCAATTCGACATAGACCACCGCCTGACCCGGCATGGTGACCGAGCGGGTGAAATGCAGCTCGTCCAGTTCCTCCAGCTTGGTCTCGATCCGGGTGGTGACCTGTTTCAGCGTCTCTTCGATATTGCCGCCGGGAAGGGCGGCGCCGATCACCATGGTCTTGATGGTGAAATTCGGGTCCTCTTCACGACCCAGATTGGCATAGCTGATCGCCCCCGCGATCATCGAGATGATCAGCAGAAACCACACGAAGCTGCGGTGATGCAGCGCCCAGTCCGACAGGTTGAAGCCTTTCACGGTTCCTCCCTCCGTCCGACGGATTGCCCGTCTTGCAGCGAGTTGACGCCACGCACGACGATTTCATCCCCGGCGGCAAGACCCTGCCGGATCATTACCCTGCCCTGCCAGCCGGGGCCGGTCTGAACCGGCACAGCCTGAACATGAGCGGCATCGCCGTCGCGGATCACCCGCCACACCCGCGGGCCCTGATCGGTCGTGATGATCGCCACCTCGGGCAGCGTCAGCACCGGCTCTCCGGTGGAACCGAACCGCGCCTGAACCAGCGCGCCCAGCCGGAAGGGCGCATCCCCGGGCAGGGTCAGGTAAAGGCGGCGGGTGCGGGACACCCGGTCGGCCAGCGGCTCGATCCGGTCCAGCGTCGCGGCGACCTCTGCCTCGGGGGCGCTGCGTTGCCAGACGCTGAACACCGCGCCGCGCCCGATCCCCGACAGGGCGGCTTCGGGCAGGTCGATCAGCGCCTCGCGACCGTCCTCGGCCGACAGTTCCAGCACCGGCTCTCCGGCGCCGACGACCGTGCCCGGCGCGACATGCACCGCGCTGATCACCCCGTCAAAGGGGGCGATCATGCGCGAAAAACCCTCGGCGTCCTGCGCCTGCACCAGTTCCGAATGCGCCTGATCCGCCGCCGCCTGCGCCGAGGCCATCATCCGCTGCGCCTCTTCCAGCTGCGCGGCGGTGGCGACATTGCGTTCAGTCAGCGCCTGCGTGCGTTCCAGCGTGGTCCGAGCCGTCGAAAGCTGCACCTCGGCGGCATCGACGGCAGCGCGGGCGGCACGGGTCGAGGCTTCCAGATCCTCGGTCGCCTGCTGCGCCAGCAGATCGCCCGCAACCACCCGGTCGCCGATATCGACATCGCGCGCGACCATCCGGCCAAGCGTCTGAAACGCCATCGCCACCTGCGTCCGAGAGGCGACGACACCCGGAATCCAGGGCAGGTTCGGGTCGCGATCCTCGACGATTTCGGTCACCACCGGGCGGGGCGCCGCGGTTTCCTGCGCCCCAGCGCCAAAGCCCAGCCAGTCCGGCAGGCTCAGCGCCGCCGCCGGTCCCGTCAAGGCGGTCAACAACACCGCCAGCAGGGCGATCCGCGCGCTCATTCGATCACCTGCTCGGGCTGCACGGGCCGGCCGGGATACATCAACTGCGATCCGGCACCAACAACGATCTGCCCTTCCTCGATCCCGTCCGACAGGAAAACCGCCTTGTCGCTGAAATTGGCGATCCGCACCGGGGCCAGTTCGGCCTTCCCATCCTGGACCAGCCAGACGGCGGCATCCTCGCCCTGCCGGGTCAGCGCGGTCCACGGCACCACCACGCCCGAGCCGGTGCCGACCTGCATCTGCCCGCGCACCGCAGTCCCCAGCAGGTCGATATCGGCATCGGCATCAATCAGCGCGCGCACCCCCACCGTACCCGTCTGCGGATCGACCAGAGGCGAGATTTCGGTGATCGTGCCGCGCATCGTGGCCATGTCGATATCAATCGTATCCAGCCGCACCCCCGCGCCCATCACATTGTCCAGCTGCGGCAGATCCGCCGACTGGAACACTGCCTCCAGCCCGTCCAGTTCCGCCAGCGAGAATGCGGGCTGCGCCGCCCCGATGATCTGGCCGGGCGCGATATGACGCGCCGTCACCACCGCATCGTCGGGCGCATGCAGCACCGTATCGGCCAATGCCCGTTCGGCCTGTTCAAGGGCGCTTTCGGCACGCTCGACCGCGCCATCGGCTTCGGACAGGCTTTGCAACGCCGCGTCACGCATCGCCCTTGTGCCGACGCCGCGTTCCAGCATCGCCCCGGCCCGGTCGCTGGCCTGCCGCGCCTGTTCCTGCGTCGCCCGCGCCGCCGCCAGACTGGCCCGCGCCACATTCTGGCCCTGTTCCTGCTGCACCGCATCCAGCCGCGCAAGGGGCTGGTCGCGGGTCACCCGGTCACCCTCTTCCACCAGCACCTCGGTCACGCGGCCGCTTTGGCGAAAGCCCAGATCGACGCTGTCCCTGGCCTCGATACTGCCGGTCAGCTCGATGCTTTCCAGCATCTCCTGCAGCGTTGCCGTCACGAATTCGACGGTGATCGTGTCGTGATCGGCGAAAGCCGCGGGCGCCGCCAATGCAGTCATCGCAACCACCAGAAAACAGGGCCTCATCCCCGACCTCGCGCGCAGGGTTTGAATGCGACAGAAAAACTGACTGGTGACGAACAGGCAATTACGCGATCGCAACCTTTTTCTGAAATCTTTCGTGATCCAGACAAGGGCATCTTCCTCCGAAGGGATGATTATAATGCGGTTCGAAATCAAGGCATATCGTGCCCTTGCGTCACATTGTGCAAGACCACCCCCTTGACCGTCGGCCCGCGCCGGGTTCCCCTGCCCGCAAAAGGGGGGACGATGCTTTATCAGGTGCAGGACTGGGACGACGCCTATGCCAATGGCGCGCATATTCCGCAGGCCGACAGCTTTGTGCCGAAATGGCGGCGGCAGGCCGCCGCGTTCCGCGCCACCGCCCGGCACCAGCCGCTGGGGGCCGAGGGCATTCTGGCCAAAGGCGATCTGTTCCTGCCCGAAACCCAGCCAAAGGGGCTGTGCGTCTTTATCCACGGCGGCTTCTGGATGAAGTTCGACCCCTCGCTGTGGTCGCATCTGGGCGCCGGGCCGCTGGCGCGGGGGCACGCGGTCGCCATCCCCGCCTATACGCTGGCGCCCGATGCGCGGATCGGGCAGATGACCCGCCAGATCGCCCTTGCTCTTACCCATGCCGCCGAGCGGATCGCCGGCCCCATCGCCGTGACCGGCCATTCGGCAGGCGGGCAACTGGCGGCGCGGATGGTCTGCGCCGATGATACGCTGCCTGCGCCGGTGCTGGCGCGGATCCGGGCCTGCG
The DNA here is from genome assembly GCF_028553725.1 of Paracoccus alcaliphilus. Taxonomy (NCBI): domain Bacteria; kingdom Pseudomonadati; phylum Pseudomonadota; class Alphaproteobacteria; order Rhodobacterales; family Paracoccaceae; genus Paracoccus; species Paracoccus alcaliphilus. The sequence continues at coordinate 1,556,285 of NZ_CP067124.1, read as the reverse complement.
TGCCGCTCTCGGCGCTGGTGGACCTGCGGCCGCTGATGCGCACGGCCATGAACCCTGTACTGCGCATCGACGGGCGCGAGGCGCTGGCCGAAAGCCCCGCCCTGCTGGAGCCCGCGCCCCATATCCCCGTCACCACATGGGTCGGCGGGGCCGAACGCCCCGAATTCATCCGTCAGTCGCGGCTGCTGGCCGATATCTGGGCGGGGCTGGGCGCGGCCACCGAATGCGTCATCGATCCGGGGCGGCATCACTTCGACGTGATCGACGCGCTTTGCCAGCCCGACAGCCCGCTGATCGAACGGCTGCTGAACTGACCCTTGCCAGCGCCGCAAGGACATGCTGTGCCCGTCACGACAACGGCCAATCGAAAGGGAAAACGGATGGAGGTCTTTACGCTGCTGGTCCAACTGGGCCGCAAGACAGGCGACGGCTTGCCAAAGGGCGCGACCGGCGCCGCGCTGATCTGCTATTGTCCCGCCCGCGACGAGGCCGAGGCCGTGCGCGAAACCGTGGCCATGCTGAAGCAGGCCGAAATGGCGCCGCTGGATGTCACCGGCTATGGCACGCTGGCCGAACGTCTGGCCGAGGGTCACGAGATCGACGACGAGGAACGCGCCCTGATGCAGCGCGCGCTGGACGAGGATTCAGTGGTCATCGCCCAGATGCAGCCCTTATTTCAGGACGACACGGCGGACGGAACCGAGTTGCTGCACTGATCCCGGCAACCTGTTGCCCGCGGGTTTCGCGCGCGCCTGCGGGCCTATTCAAGCGGGCGGGGTTTCGCTAGACTGCCTCACAATAATGTTCGAGGCAGTAAAAAACAGGCGACCTTATGGCAATTTCACGACGGATTCTGATTTCGACCACGCTGATCGGGGCGGTGGCCTCCTGCGCCGCGCCGCTGGCGACTGCACCCATCGGGGCGGGAAGCTCGACTTCGGTCACGCCCACGCCCATCCCCGCCGCCAGTCCCGGAGACGAGGCCGGGCTGCAACGCTGGGTCCAGAATTTCCGCTCGCGCGCGGTGTCGTCCGGGGTCTCGCCCGCGACCTATGACCGGGCGATGCGGATCGCGCGCTATAACCCCGAGGTGATCCGGCTGGACCGCCGTCAGGCCGAATTCTCGCGCCCGGTCTGGCTGTATCTGGACAGCGCCGTATCGGATGTGCGCATCACCACCGGCCGGCAGAAACTGGCGCAACTGGGCCCGACCCTGTCGCGGATCGAGGCGCAATATGGCGTGCCGCGCGAAATCGTGCTGGCCGTCTGGGGGATGGAATCGAACTTCGGCGCCAATCGCGGCCGGATGCAGATCATCCCCTCGCTGGCGACACTGGCCTATGACGGGCGGCGCGGCGAGATGTTCGCGGGTCAGCTGATCGCGGCGCTGAAGATCATCCAGGCGGGCGATACCGACCCCGAACACATGCTGGGCAGCTGGGCGGGCGCGATGGGCCATACCCAGTTCATGCCGACATCCTATCTGCAATATGCCGTCGATTTCACCGGCGATGGCCGCCGCGACATCTGGTCGGACGATCCCACCGATTCACTGGCATCGACCGCCGCCTATCTGGCCCGCAATGGCTGGCAGCGCGGCCAGGCATGGGGCGCCGAGGTGCAGTTGCCCGCCAATTTCAACATGGGCCTGATCGGCAAGGGCACACGGCGTTCCAGCGGCGACTGGTCGTCGCAGGGCGTGCGCCGCATCGGTGGTGGCGGGCTGCCCAATGGCAACGGCTCGATCATCATGCCGGCGGGCGCGCGTGGGCCGGCCTTCCTGATCCTCGACAACTTCCGTTCGATCCTGCGCTACAACAACTCGGACAACTATGCGCTTGGCGTGGCATTTCTGGGCGAACGCATCGCCGGGCGTCCGGGCATTCAGGGCAACTGGCCGCGCAGCGACCGCCCGCTGTCCACCAGCGAACGGCAAGAGATCCAGCAGCGCCTGCGCGCCAAGGGCTTCTATGACGGAGAGATCGACGGATTGTTCGGTTCCGGCACGATGGAGGCCGTCTCGGCCTATCAGCGCTCCATCGGCACCACCCCTGACGGCTATCCGACCTCGATCCTTCTGGATCAGCTTCGTCGCTGATCCATCAAGCAAAGACGCAAAAGGCGGCCCCCGGGCCGCCTTTTTCCGTTGGATTGGCTGCGATCACGCCAGCCGGTCGCCGAAGACCGCGAAAACTTCGCGATAGACCTCGCGCTTGAAGGGCACGATGGCTTCCAGCAGATCATCCGCGCGCATCCATTGCCAGCAGTCGAATTCAGGATGATCGGTCTCGATCCTGATCCCGGAATCCTCGCCCAGATAGCGCAGCAGGAACCATTTCTGCTGCTGGCCGCCATATCGGCCCTTCCAGACCTTGCCCAGCAAATGCGGCGGCAGGTCATAGCGGACCCAGCCGGGGGTTTCCGCCACCACCTCGACCTGCGCGGGATCGACACCGATTTCCTCGGTCAATTCGCGCAGCGCCGCCTGACGCGGGGTTTCGCCCTTGTCGATGCCACCCTGCGGCATCTGCCAGGCGCCCGGCGTGTCGATGCGCTGGCCCGCAAAGACCAGCCCGTCGCCATTCATCAGCACCACGCCCGCACAGGCGCGATAGGGCAGACCACCCGGCCCCATAGCGGGCGCCGTCATTGATTGGCCGCCCCCTCGTCGCCGGTGGCCGAGCCTTCGCCGGTGACGGCCGGCGTCGATGCCGTGGGCACCTGACCGGCGGTGAAATCGACCGCCGCCAGACCCTTCAGGATATCGACCGCATAGGCCAGCTGGTAATCCTCGTCGCGCAGCTTGGCGGTCGCCTCGACCTCGGCGGCCTCGCGCTCGATCTGTTCGCGCTCGTCATCCGAGATCGAATCATTGCCCAGGGCCCCGCGCAGATCGGCCTCGGACCGGCTGAAGCTGGACTGGCTGCGCGGCGTGTCCTCGTCCTCTTCGCTGCGCGGCGGGGTGCGGGGCTGGGCCACGATGATGTCGGGCTGGATCCCCAGCGACTGGATCGACCGGCCCGAGGGCGTATAGTAACGCGCCGTGGTCAGCCGGATGGCGCTGTCGGACGTGACCGGCATCACCGTCTGGACCGAGCCCTTGCCAAAGCTTTTCTCGCCCACGACGATGGCGCGACGGTGGTCCTGCAATGCGCCCGCCACGATCTCGGACGCGCTGGCCGAGCCGCCATTGACCAGCACAACCATCGGCTTGCCATCGGCCAGATCGCCCGGTTCGGCATTCCAGCGCTCGCTCTCTTCGGCCTTGCGGCCACGGGTCGAGACGATCTCGCCCGCGTTCAGGAAGGCATCCGAGACGCTGATCGCCTGATTCAGCAACCCGCCGGGATTGTTGCGCAGATCGACGACAAAGCCGGTAACCCGGTCCATGCCGCCCGCCTCTTCAATGGCCTTGTCCAGTTCCGCCTTCAGCGTGTCATAGGTCTCGTCGTTGAAGGTCGAGACACGCAGGATCACCGCGTGACCTTCAACACGAGAGCGCACGACGGTCAGCTTGATCGTGTCGCGGGTCATGGTCAGATCGAAGGGCTCGTTCTCGCCCTCGCGCAGGATGGTCACGGTGATCTCGCTGCCCACCGGGCCGCGCATCATGTCCACCGCCTGATCCAGCGTCAGCCCCATCAGCGATTCGCCGTTCACATGGGTGATGAAATCGCCCGACTTCACCCCGGCCTGATCGGCTGGCGTGTCGTCGATGGGCGAGACGACCTTGACCAGCCCGTCCTCCTGACTGACCTCGATCCCCAGCCCGCCAAAGCTGCCGCGGGTCTGGGTCTGCATCTCTTGATATTGCTCGGCCGACAGGAAAGAGCTGTGCGGGTCCAGCGATGTCAGCATGCCGTTGATGGCGGCCTCGATCAGATCCTTGTCGTCGGGCGCTTCGACATAATCGGCGCGCACACGTTCAAAGATATTGCCGAACAGTTCCAGCTGCTCATAGACCGAGGCATTGCGCCCCGCCTCCTGCGCGATCAGCGGGCCGGCGACCTGGGTGGCCAGAACGACCCCGGCCACGGCGCCGCCAAGTCCTGCGATCAGATAATGTTTCATTCGGCCCTTCCTGCCTCAGTCCTGTTCGGTCTCCACAACCGGATTGAGCACGAACCAATCCGCCGGGTCCAGCGTTTCATTGCCCTTGCGCAGTTCCAGATACAGGGTTTCGGGCTGCCCTGCATCCCCGCCCCGCATCGCATCGGCGACAAACTGCGCCCCGAATTCCTGCGCCGGGGCCTCGGTTCCGCCCATCAGTCCCACGGGATCGCCCGCGCCCAGCACATCGCCGACCTCTCCGAACAGCTGCGACATGCCGGCGAAGATCAGAAGATAACCGCGCGCGGGCTCGACGATCATCACATTGCCGTAATCCAGCAAAGGACCGCGATAACGGATCGTCGCGGGCCAGGGCGTGACCACCAGCGAGGCCGGCGCGGTCGCGATCACCCAGCCCGGCCGGCGCACGCCTGCGGCGTCGGCCTCGTCATAACCGCGCCGGACCGTGCCCATCACCGGAATCGGCAGGCTGCCCTCGGCGCCCTCGAAATCCTCCATCGGCGGGCCGACATCCAGTTGCATCCGGCTGATGCCCTGCGCGAACTGGTCCAGACTGTCGGCGGCATCGCGCAGGTTCTGCAATTCCTGCGGCTCTTCGCCGAAACGCATCGGCATGGTAGACCGGTCGGTGACCGCGCTGGCCAGCAGGCGGCGCGATTCCTGCACGGCGGCCAGTCCCTCGCCCAGCATCTCGGCGGCGTTCTGCTGCAATTCGCGCACGATGCGGATCTCGTCCAGATCGGCCTGCAACCGCTCGGCCTCCTCGCGCAGCCCCGGCGCCACGTCGGACAGGATCATCGCCGAATGGGCATTGGCCAGCGCCCCGGCAGGATGCAGCAGCATCGTCGCCTCGGGCGCCTGCTGCAACGCGGTCATCGCCCCCAGCACCCGCGCCAGACGTGCGCGCTCGGCCTCGAAACGGCTGCGCAATTCCTCTTCGCGCATGCTGGCCTGACGCAGACCGGACCGCAGCGCCGCCAGCCCCTGCTCATAGCCCCGGATCACCTCGGTCAGCGCCACCACCTGATCGTCGGCGGCCAGCGCATCGTCCAGCTTGGCGATGGCACGGCGCAACTGCGCCGCCGCCGCCTCGGCCTCGGTCACCGCCTCATTGGCAGGGGTCGCCGCCCCGCCCGCCGCAGCGGTCAGTCCAAGGCCAAGGGCCAGCGTCAGGGCAAGGAAAAAGCGCGACTTCATCCGGTAACAATCAGGCTCTGGCCGGTCATCTCGGCGGGCTGGTCCAGCCCCATCAACTCCAGCACGGTCGGCGCCACATCGGCCAGCCGACCGTCGCGCAAGGCAATGCCCGCCGGCCCGCCAAAGACGATCGCAGGCACCGGATTGACCGTATGCGCGGTATGCGGCCCGCCGGTGTCCGGGTCCACCGTGGTCTCGCAATTGCCGTGATCGGCAATGATGACCGCCGCGCCACCGACCTGCTCCAGCGCCTCCAGCATCCGGCCCAGACCCTGATCCACGGCCTCGCAGGCGCGGATCGCGGCAGGCAGGTTGCCGGTATGCCCGACCATATCGGGATTGGCGTAATTGACCACGATCAGGTCATAGCCCGCATGAATCGCCCCGACCAGCCGGTCACTGACCTCGCCCGCCGACATCTCGGGCGCCAGATCATAGGTCGCCACCTTGGGACTGGCGGGCATGACGCGATCCTCGCCCGGCTCGGGCGCCTCCTTGCCGCCATTCAGGAAAAAGGTGACATGCGGATATTTCTCGGTCTCGGCCAGACGGAACTGCCGCAATCCCTTCGCGGCAACCCATGCCCCCAGCGTATTGACCACCTGCCGCTTGGGATAGGCGGTGGACATGAAATCATTGTGGCGCTGACTGTAATCAACCATGCCCAGGATCGCGGCCCATTCAGGCCGGCCCGGAACATCGAAATCCGCGAATGCAGGATCGGCCAGCGCCGACAGGATCTCGCGCGCCCGGTCGGCACGGAAATTCAGGCAGAACAGCCCGTCCCCATCCGCCGCCCCGCCAAAGCCATCAACGACGAAGGGCTGGATGAACTCGTCCGTCTCGCCGCGCGCATAGGCTGCCGCCACCGCCGCACCCGCACTGACTGCCGCCTCGCCGATCCCGCCGGTGATGGCGCGACAGGCCCGCTCGACCCGCTCCCAGCGCCGGTCCCGGTCCATTGCGTAATAGCGTCCGATCACCGTGCCGATCCGCGCGCCGTCCGGCAACCCGGCCTCCAGCGCGGCCATGAACCCCTGCGCCGATTGCGGCGCCACATCGCGCCCGTCGGTGATCGCATGCACGATCACCGGAACACCCGCCCCGGCAACCGCCCGGGCCGCGGCCAGAACATGGGCGATATGACCATGAACCCCCCCGTCCGAGATCACCCCCATCAGATGCGCCGTCCCGCCGCTTTCGCGCAGCCGCGCGATGAAGTCCAACAAGGCCTCGTTGCGGAAGAAGCTGCCATCCTCGATGGCCAGATCGATCTGCCCCAGATCCATCGCCACCACCCGGCCCGCGCCGATATTGGTATGCCCCACCTCGGAATTGCCCATCTGTCCGGTCGGCAATCCGACATCCGGCCCGAATGTGATCAGGGTCGCATGCGGGCAATCCCGCATCAGCCGGTCGAAATTCGGGGTCTCGGCCTGATCGGGGGCACTCTGTCCGGGCCGGTCCGAAATGCCCCAGCCATCAAGAATGCACAGGATCACCGGTTTCGTCATGTCCGCCTCGTCGCAATTTGCGCCTTGTTACGCCCGCCGGACGCAAGCGGCAACCGCCCGCCCCATCTTTGGTGTGCAAATATCCTCGGGGGAGTCCCGCAGGGACGGGGGCGGACAGCCCCCTGCCCCGCCGCCCCACTCAAACCCGATGATAGGGAGAGCCCGCCAGAATCGTCGCCGCGCGATACAGCTGCTCGGCCAGCATGACCCGCACCAGCAGATGCGGCCAGACCATCCGGCCAAAGCTGATCTGCCAGTCCGCCGCCGATCTCAGCGCGGCGTCCAGCCCGTCGGCACCGCCGATCACGAAACAGACATCCCGCGCCCCGTCGCGCCAGCGGCCCAGTCGCGCCGCCAGATCGGGCGAACTCGCCTGCTCGCCCCGCTCGTCCAGCATGACCAGCGCCGCACCCTGCGGGATCGCCCGCAGCAGCAGCTCCGCCTCGGCCGCCATGCCGCCGCCGCGCCTGTCCTCGACCTCGATCACGCCGATGGGGGGCAGGCCCAGCCCGCGACCGGTCCGGGCAAAACGGTCCAGATAATCGTCAACCAATGCCGCCTCGGGTCCCTTGCGCAGGCGCCCGACGGCGGCAATATCGATCCGCATCGCTCAGCTCGCGCTGTGCGGCATCTCGCGGCTGCCGCGGCCAAGCGCATCGGCAGGCAGCCACATCTTCTCAAGCTGATAGAATTCGCGCACCTCGGGGCGGAAGACATGGACGATCACGTCATCCGTGTCGATCAGCACCCAGTCGCCGGCATCCTTGCCTTCGATCCGGGGGCTGTGCCCGGTCAGTTCCTTGTAACGCTCGGCCAGCTTTTCGGCGATCGAGGCCACCTGCCGCGTGCTGCGCCCGGTGGCGATCACCATGTGATCCGCCATTGCCGAGCGACCGCGCAGGTCGATGGTCACGATATCCTCGGCCTTGTCGTCATCAAGCGAGGCCAGAATGCGGCCCAGAAGCTGATCGCTGGTCAGTTCCTTCGCCGCGACGGTCGTGGCCGGCCCGTCGGCCGGCGAGACTTGTTTTGACAGGGTTGTATCCTCCGGTCAGCGCGCCGATCGCCCCCGGCGCAAGGGTACCCCCAATGTAGCGATCACACCGCCTTTTCTCAATGCCCAGATCGCCCGCCCGGTCACGATCCGCCCGTGCCGTCAGGTCAGATCCCGCCGCACGAACCGCGTTCCCCCGGAAATCGGGTCGAAATACGGGCGGTTTGCCATCATTTCCTTCAGGATCGCTAAATCCTGCCCGATTTCACGCCATCATTCTTGTTTCGCCGCGCAAGGCGGCGTAAACATGGGAACCATGCATGGATTTGTCTATTTCGACATTCACGACCGCGCGCGCCTGCCGCAGCGCTTTTATGGCGAGACGCTTTGCCTGACCGCAAGGTGATTGCGAGGGGCTGATACCTGCGCGGGCTTGATCGCCCTCTGCCCAACCATAAATCCATTCGCATCACAGCCGAAAGTTACAGCCATGACGAATACCGCAGCCGCTGCGCCGCGCACGCTCTATGACAAGATCTGGGACGCCCATGTCGTCGAACGCCAGGACGACGGCACCTGTCTTCTGTATATCGACCGCCATCTGGTCCATGAGGTGACCAGCCCGCAGGCCTTCGAGGGGTTGCGCATGACCGGTCGCAAGGTCCGCGCGCCCGAACGCACCATCGCCGTGCCCGACCATAACGTGCCCACCACATGGGACCGCGAAAAGGGCATCGACAACGAGGAATCGCGCATTCAGGTCGATGCGCTGGACCGCAATGCGCGTGAATTCGGCGTCAATTATTACCCGGTCAACGACATCCGGCAGGGGATCGTGCATATCGTCGGCCCCGAACAGGGCTGGACCCTACCCGGCATGACCGTGGTCTGCGGCGACAGCCACACCGCGACGCATGGTGCCTTCGGCGCGCTGGCCCACGGCATCGGCACCAGTGAGGTCGAGCATGTGCTGGCCACCCAGACGCTGATCCAGAAGAAATCGAAGAACATGAAGGTCGAGGTCACCGGCCGCCTTGCCCCCGGCGTCACCGCCAAGGATGTGGTGCTGGCGATCATCGCCGAGACCGGCACGGCGGGCGGCACCGGCCATGTCATCGAATATTGCGGAGAGGTGATCCGCAACCTGTCGATGGAAGGCCGCATGACGATCTGCAACATGGCCATCGAAGGCGGTGCCCGCGCCGGTCTGATCGCCCCGGACGAAACCACCTTCAATTACGTCAACGGCCGCGCCCACGCGCCGAAGGCCGCCCAATGGGAGGCCGCGCTGAACTGGTGGAAGACGCTGTTCAGCGACGAGGACGCGCATTGGGACAAGGTCGTCACCCTTCGCGGCGAGGATATCGCGCCCACCGTCACCTGGGGCACATCCCCCGAGGACGCGCTGCCGATCACCGCGACCGTGCCCGCACCCGAAAGTTTCTCGGGCGGCAAGGTCGATGCCGCGCGGCGCAGCCTTGACTATATGGCCCTGTCCGCCGGGCAGAAGCTGACCGATATCGCCATCGACGCGGTGTTCATCGGTTCCTGCACCAATGGCCGGATCGAGGATCTGCGCGCCGCCGCCGATGTGCTGCGTGGGCGCAAGCTGGCGGAGGGCGTGCGCGGCATGGTCGTTCCCGGCTCGGGCCTGGTGCGCGCGCAGGCCGAGGAAGAGGGTCTGGACCAGATCTTCAAGGATGCCGGTTTCGAATGGCGTCTGGCGGGCTGTTCGATGTGCCTTGGCATGAACCCCGACCAGCTGGCGCCGGGGGAACGCTGTGCCGCGACCTCGAACCGCAACTTCGAGGGGCGTCAGGGTTACAAGGGCCGCACGCATCTGATGTCGCCCGCGATGGCGGCAGCGGCGGGCGTCGCGGGCCATCTGGTCGATATCCGCGAATTCGCGGCCCAGCCGGCCTGACCCCGCGATGCCTGCCCCGATCCTTCGATCAGCCCGTTTCTGCGGCGCGCGCGCCCTCGCGCCGCAGCAGTATCAGTGCGTTCAGCGAAATGAGGATCAGGCCGGTATTCTCCATCACGAAATTGGCGCTGATGCCGAACAGTCGCTGACCGATCAGCAGATCGACAAAGTGAAAGCCCACGGCCCGGATCATCACGAACCCGGCCAGCAGGATCAGCCCCGTGATCGCCAGCGCATTGGGACGCATGGCATGTTGCAGGCTGCGGATTGTGACCACGACGCCGATGCCCAGCATCACCAGAATGGCGCCGATCACCGCGAACTGCACCGGGCGGCGGTTCTCATACCAGCCCTGACTTTGCGACAGGCAGCGCCCGATCTGGGTCAGCGCCGATTGCAGGTCCAGTTGCTTGTTGACGGCCAGAAACAACAGCGCCACCGCCAGCACGCCCCAGAACCCGCGCCCGGTCATCTCGGGGTGGCGCCGCCACACCGTCAGCGCCAGCGCGAAACCGATCAGATAGATCGCGACGGTGATCCAGCCCGTCACCTCGGGATCGCCGATTTCGGGACGCCACCCCTGCCACAGGCAGGTCATCAAACCGTCTTCCATCATTACCACCTTGCCCGCGCATCCGCGCCGTCATCAATCCGCCCGGCCGGGCCCATCCCCGCCGCCGCCACGCCACCCAAGAGGACCGCATGGACAAATTCACCACGCTGACCGGAATCGCAGCCCCGATGCCATTGGTCAATATCGACACCGACATGATCATCCCCAAACAGTTCCTGAAAACGATCAAGCGTTCGGGACTGGGCGTGAACCTGTTCGACGAGATGCGCTATGACCGCGACGGCAACGAATTGCCCGATTTCGTCCTGAACCAGCCCGCCTGGCGCGACAGCCAGATCCTTGTGGCCGGGGACAATTTCGGCTGCGGCTCGTCGCGTGAACATGCGCCCTGGGCGCTTCTGGATTTCGGCATCCGCTGCGTGATCTCGACCAGCTTTGCCGACATCTTCTTCAACAACTGCTTCAAGAACGGCATCCTGCCGATCACCCTGCCGCAAGAGGCGGTGGATGTGCTGATGGACGACGCGCAAAAGGGCGCCAATGCCCGCATGACCGTCGATCTGGAAAACCAGACGGTCAGCACCTCGGACGGGCAGGAATTCCATTTCGACATCGACCCCTTCCGCAAGCATTGCCTGCTGAACGGTCTGGACGATATCGGGCTGACGATGGAGAAAGCCGCCTCGATCGACACGTTCGAGGATCAGATGTCGCAGGCCCGGCCCTGGATCTGAGGTCTGGCGCGGCGGCGCTGGTCGCGTTGTTGCTGGCCTTGCCGGCCACGGCGCATCCCCTGCGCATCGCCTCATGGGATCCGGGCCTGTCGCGTGACGGCCCCGGCCTGTTGCTGCGCGACATCCGCGCGGGCGATCCGCAGGTTGCCGCCGCCGCCCGTGTCATCGCCGCCGCGGCGCCCGATGTGATCCTGCTGACCGGTATAGACTGGGACCATGACGGGCTGGCGCTGGCGGGTTTCTCGGACCAGTTGCTCAAGGCCGGGTATCCGATGCTGCACCAGTTCACCGCCCGGCCCAACAGCGGCATGGCGACCGGGCTGGACCTGAACGGCGACGGCCGTCTGGGCGAAGGAGACGACGCGCAGGGTTTCGGCATGTTCACCGGCCAGAACGGCATGGCCGTCATGTCGCGCCTGCCGCTTGGCCCGGTCACCGATCACACCGCCTTTCTGTGGCGCGACCTGCCCGGCCACCTGATGCCGCCCGACACCGCGCCCGAAGTTGCCGCGATCCAGCGCCTGTCCTCGACCGCGCATTGGGATGTGGTGGTGCAGACCGCTCGGGGCCCCCTGCATCTGCTGGCATGGTCCGCGACCCCTCCGGTCTTCGACGGCCCCGAGGAACGCAATGCCAGACGCAACCATGACGAGGCCGCCTTCTGGCTGCATCACCTGCCCGACGCGCCCTTCGTGCTGATCGGCAATATCAATCTGGACATGGCCGATGGCGATGGCCGGACCGAGGCGCTGACCGCGTTGCTGGACCACGCCCTGGACACCGAACCCCGGGGCGCATGGCAACCGCCGCAAAGCGGAGCGAACGCCATGCACCGGGGCGATCCGGCACTGGATACCGCGGTTTTCCGCGATGACGGCCCGGGCAATCTGCGCGTGGATTACGTCCTGCCCGACCGCCGCCTGACGGTTCTGGACAGCGGCGTGCTGTGGCCCGCCCCGCAGCACCCTCTGGCCGAAGCGGTCGAGTCCGCCTCGAACCACCGGCTGGTCTGGGTGGACCTGCTGCTGCCCTCGCCGCCTGAGGATTGATATGGCGGAAGGCTGATCCGGTGATTGCCCTCCCCACCCGCCGAAGCGGCGCAGGACAGCGCCAATCTGATGGAGAACCGATCATGGGCCGGATATTCGACGCCTTGCGCCCCGATGCCGCCGAAGTCGAGACCGAAGCCGCCATGGCTGAGTTGATCGCGGAGGCCGAGGCCCACGCATTCTGTCATCAGACCCTGCTGATGCTGGCCGTCAACTATCGCGATGACGCAAAGCGCGAAACCGGGGCCAGGGCGCGGGCCTTGCGTTGGGCGGCGGCGGCCATCAGGGCGCAGACGGCGTGACCCGGCGCGTCTGCGCAGCCATGCCCCAAGGCCCCGTCAGAGGCCGTAGATCTCGCCGAATTTGATTTCGAGATAGGTCAGCAGCGGCTCAGGCGTGATGGGCTGACCCGTCGCGTTCTCCATCAGCTGGCGCGGCGGAAGGGCGCCACCGTGGCGCTGGATGTTTTCACGCAGCCATTCGACGGCGGGTGAGGCGTCGCCCTGTGCCAGCGATGTATCAAGATCGGGGACCGCCTGACGCAGGCTGTCATGCAGGCAGCCCGCATAGACATTGCCAAGCGCATAGGTCGGGAAATAGCCGAACAGGCCCACCGCCCAATGCACGTCCTGAAGCAGGCCATTGGCCGGGCGGTCCACGGCGACGCCGAAATCCTTGAGGAAACGCGCGTTCCATGCCTCCAGCAGATCCTCGCTGTCCAGCCGCCCCGAGATCAGATCGCGTTCCAGGTCAAAGCGCAGCATGATGTGCAGGTTGTATTGCACTTCATCGGCTTCGGTGCGGATGAAGCCGGGGGTGACGCGGTTGACGGTGGCGTGGAAGGCGTCGGCATCGGGGATGTTCAGCCCGCCGAAAGCATCCGACATGCGCTGGAACAGCCAGCCCGAGAACGCCCTGCCCCGGCCCATCTGGTTTTCATAGATGCGGCTTTGGCTTTCATGCACGCCCATCGAGACGCCGCGACCCAGCGGGGTGAAGGCGTAATCGTCGTCGATGCCCAGCTCATAGCTGGAATGGCCAACCTCGTGAATGGTGGAATAGAGGCAGTTGAACGGGTCGGTCTCGACCACCCGCGTGGTGATGCGGCTGTCCTGCCAGCAACCGCTGCTGAAGGGATGCACCGCCAGATCCAGACGGCCCCGCGTCCAGTCATAGCCGAAGGCGGTGGCGCAGGCGCGCGCCAGTCGCAGCTGGGTTTCCTGCGGGAAATGGCCGGTCAGCGCGGCGGGCTGGTTCTCGGCACCAAGGATGTTTTCGCGCAGCGCCACCAGCCGCGGCCGCATCGCATCGAACAGCGAGGCGATCCGCGCGCCGGTCATGCCGGGCTCGTAATCGTCCAGCAGCGCGTCATAGAGATCGCCGCCATCGGCCAGCGCGGCGGCCTCTTCGCGTTTCAGCATCAGCACCTGATCCAGCACCGGCAGGAAATCATCCGGCGCGTCGGCGGCGCGGGCATCGGCCCAGACCGACTGCGCCAGCGATGTCAGCCGCGCCAGTTCCGTGGCCAGACGCGCCGGAATCCGGCTGGCGCGGCCATAGTCGCGGGCGATCAGCTCGATGGTGCGGGCATCGGTCTGGCTGCGGGGCTGGGCGCTGGCCAGCCATTCGCCCAGACGCGGATCGGTGCGGCGTTCGTGCAGCAGCGTCTCGATCGCGGCCATTTCCTCGGACCGCTGTTCGACGGCACCGCGCGGCATCACCGTTTCCTGATCCCAGCCCAGCCGTTCGGCAACCGATGACAGGGCCTCGGTCTGGCGCTGGAACGCCATCAGATCGTCGAATGCAGTCATTTCCGGACTCCCCTGACCGAGATTTCAATCGGATAACGGGCGTGGTGGCGGGCGCGCAAAATCAGCACGAACAGCACAACCGCGCCGAATTGATGCGACAGGGCCAGCGCCAGAGGCGAGGCGTGAAGCACGTTGAGGATCCCCAGCCCGATCTGCGCAGCCATCGCCACCAGCATCGCCGTGAACGCACCCCGCGTCACCGGATGGGGCGAGCGGCGGGCACGCAGCCACACCACCACGGCAAAGATCGTCAGCAGATAGCCCACCATGCGATGGGTGAATTGCACCGTGGCGGGGTTTTCAAAGAAATTGCGCCAGCCCAGATCGGTATCCCAGATCCATTCCGGTATCCATTCGCCGCCCATCTTCGGCCAGCCGATATAGCTGCGCCCCGCATCGATCCCCGCCACCAGCGCGCCCAGCAGGATCTGGATGAAGGCCAGATGCAAAAGCCCGGTCGAGATCGAGAACAGCTTTGGCTCGGCCGCGCGGCGGGCGCGCAGCAACTCGGCCTCGGAGCGCGACAGTTGCAGCACATACCAGGCGATCAGCCCAAGGATCAGGAAGGCCAGCCCCAGATGCGTCGCCAGCCGGTAAGAGGCCACCCGCACCATGCCCTCATTCAGGCCGGAGCTGACCATCCACCAGCCGATCGCACCCTGCATGCCCCCCAACGCGCCCACGCCCAGCAGACGCGGCGTCCAGGCCGCGGGGATTTTCCGCGCGACAAGGAAACCTAGGAACCCAAGCGCCCAGACCAGCCCGATCAGCCGGCCCAGCTGCCGGTGCGACCATTCCCACCAATAGATGAACTTGAACCCCTGCAAATCCATGTCGGGATTGATGATGCTGAATTGCGGGATCTGCTGATAGGCGGTGAACTCTCGCAGCCAGTGCTCTTCGGTCATGGGCGGGATGGTCCCGACCACGGGCGCCCATTCCACGATCGACAGGCCCGAGCCGGTCAGCCGCGTGGCACCGCCCAGAATGATCGTTGCCCAGACCAGCGCGAACAGCACCATCAGCCACAGCCGGATCGCGCGGCGGGCGCCCTTGGGCGCGGCGTCGATCATGCCGGTGGTCTGGACGGGGCGGCTGGCGGTCGGGTCCGAGACTTCCTCGAAAACGGGGCGCTTGGCCATCGCTTGCTCCTTCAGGGTCGGGCGGGCGGACAGTAGGCCGCCCCTAACGGCGGGTCAATTGGCGCAGCACGCCATGCAGGATACGCACGTCGCTGCGGGTCAGCGACAGGCGCGACCACATGTTGCGCAGGTTCAGCCGCATGGTCGCGGCCTTGGTTTCAGGAAAGAAAAAACCGGCCTCGGTCAGCCTTTCCTCGTAATGATCGCCCAGCTTCTCGATCTCGATCCGGTCGGCGGGGGCTTCGCTTTCAGCGCGGCCATGATGCGGCGCGGGCTGGGGCGGCAAATGGTCGCGCCCCCATTCATAGCCCATCAACAGCACCGCCTGCGCCAGATTGAGCGAGGCGAATTCGGGATTGACCGGCACCGTCACGATGGCATTGGCACGGGCCACGTCCTCGTTCTCCAGCCCGGCGCGTTCGGGGCCGAAGATGATCGCGCAACGTCCCGCGTCGGTGCGGGCTTTTTCCATCGCCGTGGCCGGGGTAAAGACCGGCTTGGTCAGCTCCCGTCCCCGCGCGGTGGTGGCAAAGGCGAAATCGATCCCCTCCATCGCATCCGCCAGCGTGGGATAGATCCGCGCCTGATCCAGCACCCGCCCCGCCGCGCCCGAAGCCATGGCAACGGCGCGCGGATTGGGCCAGCCGTCGCGCGGATCGACCAGCCGCATCCGCGTCAGGCCGAAATTCAGCATAGCGCGGGCGGCGGCGCCGATATTCTCGCCCATCTGCGGGCGGACAAGGATGATGACGGGTTCACGCAATTCGTTCATGCCCCGCCGCATAGTCCGTCTGGCAGCGGGCGGCAAGCTGCGCTATCTGATCTGTAACCAGCGGAGTTTGCCATGTCTGATGCCCCACAGCTTTATCTGATGACCCCCGCAGGCGCGCAGGCTTCTGCCCTTGGTCCGCTTCTGGCCGAGGTGATGGACCGCTTTCCCCCTGCCTGCCTGCGTATCCGCGGCGGCGCGGAAGAGGACGAACTGGGCCGTCTGGCCGATCTGGCGCGCGAGATCGCCCATGCCCGCGATGTGGCGGTGGTGATCGACGATCACCTGCAACTGGCGCTGCGGCACGGGCTGGACGGGGTGCATCTGACCGATGGCGCCCGCAGCGTCCGCTATGCCCGCAAGGAACTGGGCGCGGATGCCATCGTCGGCGCCTTCTGCGGATCGTCGCGCCATGACGGCATCACCGCCGCAGAGGCGGGCGCGGATTACGTCAGCTTCGGCCCCGTCGGCGACACCGCCTTGGGCCGCGGCACCCCCGCCCCGCTGGAACTGTTCGAATGGTGGTCCGAAATGATCGAGGCCCCCATCGTCGCCGAAGGCGCCCTGACCCGAGAACTTATCACAAGCTTGTCCCCGGTCTCGGACTTCATTGCCATCGGCCCCGAGATCTGGGGCCACGACGACCCGGTGGCCACGCTGGCCGCGTTGTGGGGTTGAACGGCAAAGGACGAGTTTGCGCCGCAAGCGCGATCAACCGGGATATCGGAATTATCGCATCGCTGCGTTCCACGGTAACGCCAGCATTACCCAAAAACCTCCGGTAACCCGAACGCATTTTACGCTGCTGACACCCACGCCGATGACGGTTTCCCGTCCGACATCGGCCGAAAACAATATGTAGGCTTCTTGGCCCTCACTGGCTCGAGCCACTTTAATTTGATTAACCCCGCGCCGGGGGTTACGGCAAGCCGGTTGACGTTGGGGAACAGCATGAGCCTTGCGATCTTTGTGACCGGCCTGACGATGGGCCTTGGGCTGATCGTCGCGATCGGGGCGCAGAACGCCTTTGTGCTGCGGCAGGGGCTGCGGGGGCAGCATGTCTTTGCCGTCTGCCTGACCTGCGCGCTGTCGGATGCGATGCTGATCCTGCTGGGCGTGACCAGCTTTGGCCGGATCGCCGCATGGCTGCCCTGGATCGACCCGGTGATGCGCTATGGCGGCGCGGCCTTCCTGATCGCCTATGGCGCGCGCAGCCTGCACTCGGCCCTTGGTCCGGCCGGGGCGCTGATCGTGACCGAGGGGTCACGCCCTGCCCCGCTTGGCCCGACGCTGCTGACCTGTCTGGCGTTCACATGGCTGAACCCGCATGTCTGGCTGGATACGGTGGTGCTGCTGGGCACGATCTCGACCCGCTTTCCCGGCCAGCAGGCGGCCTTTGCGGCGGGCGCCATGAGCGGATCGGTGCTGTTCTTCTTTGCGCTGGGTTACGCGGCACGCTGGCTGCGCCCGGTCTTTGCGCGCCCTTCGGCATGGCGGGTGCTGGAGGGGCTGATCGCACTGGTCATGTGGGCGATCGCGCTGAAACTGATCCGAGGCGCGTGACCCGTTACGGCGTATCGGGCGCGGGGGCGCCGTCCTGCGGCATCTCGGGCATCTCGGCCCCGTCACTTTCGGGCGTGTCAGCATCAGCGGTGTCACCATCAGCCCCGTCGCTCTCGGGCGCGGGTCCGGCCTCGACCAATGTGTTGTCGCGCCATTCGCCCGCGGCAACCTGACCCGTGGCATAGCGCATCACGCCCTGACCCTGCCGTTTGCCGGCCTCGAAATGGCCCTCGTAGATATCGCCATTGGGATAGGTGGCGGTGCCGTCGCCGTCGATCTCTCCGGCAGCCCAGCCGCCTTCATAGATAAACCCGTTGGGAGAGGTCAGCTTGCCCCGCCCCTCGCGCAGACCAGCCACGAAACTGCCGGTATAGACGGTGCCGTCGGGATAGGTCGCCTGCCCTTCGCCATGACGCTGCCCGTCCTGCCAACTGCCGGTATAGACATAGCCGTCGGGATAGGACATCCGCCCCTGCCCGTCATTGCGGGCATTCCTGAAGCTGCCCTCATAGATCATGCCATTGGCATAGGTGGCCTTGCCGTCGCCCTCGATCACGCCCGCGACCCATTGGCCCTCATAGGTCGAGCCGTCGGGATAGGTGATCCGGCCATTGCCGTCGGGCCGGTCGGCCTTCATCTGGCCGACATAGACCGAACCGTCGGGATAGGTGATCCGGCCCTGTCCCTCCATCCGGCCCTCGACCCAGTCGCCGGTATAGACATAGCCGTCGGTGCCGGTGAAGGTGCCTTGCCCGTGGCGCTGATCGGCCACGAAACGCCCCTCATAGACATCGCCATTGGCATAGGTGGCGACGCCCTCGCCCTCGCGGCGGCCCCCCTGCATCCGGCCCTCGTAACGGTCGCCCGACGCCTGCACCAGAATGCCATCGCCCGACATCTGGCCCGCAGCCCAGATGCCGTCATAGGTCATCCCGTCGGGCATGGTCAGCTTGCCCTTGCCCGCGCGCTGACCCGCCAGCATGCCGCCTTCATAGGTCGCGCCATCGGGATAGGTGATCCGGCCCTGCCCCTCCTTGACGCCCGCGTTCCATTCGCCCTCATAGCGATAGCCGTTGGGCTGGGTCAGCACGCCCCGGCCCTGATGCAGCCCGCGCGCGAACTGGCCGACATAGACCGAGCCATTGGCGTAACGGGCCTCGCCCTCGCCGGTGATCTCGCCGCCGATCCAGTCGCCCTCATAGCTGCCGCCATCGGGATAGGTGATCCGGCCCTTGCCGTCGGGCTTGCCCTTGGCGAAATGGCCCTCATAGACCGAGCCGTTGGGGAAGGTCGCGCGGCCCTGGCCCAGGATCTCTCCCTCGACCCAGTCGCCCTCGTATTGGTAACCATTGGGCAGCGTATAGGCGCCCTGACCATGCTGGCGGCCGTTGCGGAAGGTGCCCTCATAGACACCGCCATCATCGTATTCCTTGGTGATGACCTGCGCATCCACCGCGCCCGCCATCGCTAGCGCGCCGATCAGAACCGCTGCCCGTGTCGCCGCCTTCATCGTCCATGCCCTTCTTCTTTTGCCCCATGGTCTAGCGCATGGGAACGGTCCGCGCAAAGGGCGACTTTCACTTGGCCCCGCGATCCCCTATCTGTGAGCCGGGCATAATCGCGCAACGAACAGGGACATGACCATGAGCGAAGGTTTCCGCCTGACCATCGGCCAGTTGAACGCCACCGTCGGCGATCTGGAGGGCAATGCATCCAAGGCCCGCGCCGCATGGGAGACCGCGAAAGCGGCCGGGGCGGACATGCTGGCGCTGCCGGAAATGTTCATCACCGGCTATCAGACGCAGGATCTGGTGCTGAAACCCGCCTTCACCGATGACGCGGTGGCAGCGATCACCGCGCTTGGCACATCCCTGACCGGTGGCCCGGCGATCGGCATCGGCGGGCCGTGGCGCGATACGGATGGCAAGCTGTATAACGCCTGGTGGGTATTCAGCGATGGCAGGCTGGTCGCGCGGGTGCTGAAGCATCATCTGCCCTATGAGCAGCTGTTCGACGAATTGCGGCTGTTCCGCTCGGGGCCGATCAGCGGGCCTTACGTCGTGGGCAATGCCCGCATCGGATCGCCGATCTGCGAGGACAGCTGGTATCCCGACGTGGCCGAGACGCTGGCCGAGACCGGGGCCGGCATCCTGATCGTGCCCAACGGCAGCCCCTATCACCGCGACAAGCTGGACCTGCGCATGGGCCATATGGTCGGCCGCGTGGTCGAGACCGGGCTGCCGCTGGTCTATGTCAACCTTGTCGGCGGGCAGGACGATCAGATCTATGACGGCGCCAGCTTCGTGCTGAACCCCGGCGGGCGGAAGGTCGTGCAGTTGCCGCCCTTCGAGGAGGCCATCGCCCATGTCGATTTCACCCTGACCGACGAGGGCTGGCGGGCCGAACCCGGCCAGATGGCCCCGCAGCCAGATGCCTGGGAACAGGATTATCAGGCGATGATGCTGGGTCTGCGCGACTATCTGCGCAAATCGGGTTTTGGCAAGGTGGTGCTGGGCATGTCCGGCGGCATCGATTCCGCGCTGGTCGCCACCATCGCCGCCGATGCCATCGGCCCGGAAAACGTCCGCTGCGTGATGCTGCCGTCGGAATATACCTCCCGGACCAGTCTGGACGATGCCGCCGATTGCGCGATGCGTCTGGGGGCAAGGCTGGATACGGTCCATATCGAAGGCCCCCGCGATGCCGTGGGCGGCGCGCTGGCGCATCTGATGGAGGGCACCAGCCCCGATACAACCGAGGAAAACATCCAGTCCCGCCTGCGCGGGGTGATGCTGATGGCGATTTCCAACAAGTTCGGGGAAATGCTGCTGACCACCGGCAACAAGTCCGAGGTCGCCGTGGGTTATGCCACGATCTATGGCGACATGGCGGGGGGCTATAACCCGATCAAGGATCTGTACAAGACGCGGGTGTTTCAGACCTGCCGCTGGCGCAATGCCAATCACCGCCCGTGGATGATGGGTCCGGCGGGCGAGGTGATCCCGCCCCGGATCATCGCGAAACCGCCCTCGGCCGAGCTGCGCCCCGACCAGAAGGACGAGGATTCGCTGCCGCCCTATGAGGTTCTGGACCGGATTCTGGAGGGGCTGATCGAAAAGGATCTGGCGCTGAAGGATCTGGTCGCCGAAGGCTTTGACGCAGAGACGGTGCGGCGGGTGGAAACGCTGCTGTATACCAGCGAGTGGAAACGCTATCAGGCGGCGCCGGGGCCACGGATCTCGACCAGGGCCTTCTGGCTGGACCGGCGCTATCCGCTGATCAACCGGTGGCGCGACCGGCTGTAATCGGTCTGGGGGGCGCTGCCCCCGTCGCTGCGCGACTCCCCCCGGGATATTTGTACACCAAAGATGGTTGGGCGTCGTCAGGCGGGGGCAGGCATCCAGTCGGCGGGGATGCGAGGCATGGCGGCGACGAGGCGTTGTGTCGCCGGGTGGCGCGGGGTGTCGATGACCTGACAGGTCGGGCCTTCTTCGACGATGCGGCCCCGATCCATCACCAGCACCCGGTCGGTGATGCCGCGCACGACGCCCAGATCGTGGCTGATGAACAGATAGCTCAGCCCGTGGCTGCGGCGCAGATCGGCCAGCAGATCCAGCACCTGCGCGCGGATGCGGACATCGAGGGCGCTGACGGCCTCGTCCAGTACGATCAGCGCAGGGCGGGTGATGAGCGCCCGGGCGATGGCGATGCGCTGGCGTTGGCCGCCGCTGAATTCGTGGATGTATTTGCGCCCGTCGGCGGGGGACAGGCCGACCTGTTCCAGCGCCTGATCCACCCGCGCGCGCCAGTCCGGGGGGCGGCGGGTCAGGTAGAAGGGTTCGGCGATCAGCTGTTCCACCCGCCAGCGGGGGTCGAAGCTGCCGAACGGGTCCTGAAAGACCACCTGCATCCGGGCGCGCAGGGCGCGCGGCATCCGGCGTCCTGCCGTGACCTGCTGTCCGTCAAGGTGGATCGTGCCGTCCTGAAGCGGTTCCAGTCCGAGGATCGCGCGGGTCAGGGTGGTCTTGCCGCAGCCGCTTTCGCCGACGAGGCCGATGCTTTCGCCCTGCGCGACGGTCAGGCTGGCGCCGTCCACCGCCCTGAGCCTTTCGCCCTTGGGCAGGCGGTAGTCGCGGATCGCGCCCTGCACCTGCAACAGCGGGCCGCCGCGGGTGGCGATCTGCGGCGGGCTGTGGTTCGAGGCCTGAAACAGCGCCTGCGTATAGGGGTGGGCCTGTCTGCGAAAGACGGTTTCGGTGGGGCCGGATTCGACGATACGGCCCGCCTGCATGATCGCGACATGATCGGCCATTCCGGCGATGACGGCCAGATCGTGGGTGATCAGCAGCAGCGACATACCCTGTTCGCGAACCAGCCCGGTCAGCAGTTTCAGGATCTGCGCCTGTGTGGTCACGTCCAGCGCAGTGGTCGGTTCGTCCGCGATCAGCAGGTCGGGCCGATGGGCGATGGCCAGCGCGATGGCGACGCGCTGGCGCTGGCCGCCCGACAGTTCGTGCGGGTAGAGGTCGAGCGGAAAGCGCGGCGCGGTCAGGCCGACCCGGTCCAGAAGCGCGCGGGTCTGCATCCGTGCGTCGGCGCGTGTGATGCTGCGGTGGATCAGCAGGGTTTCGGCCACCTGATCGCCGATGCTCATCAGCGGGTTGAGCGCGGTTGCCGGTTCCTGGAAAACCATCCCGATGCGGCGGCCGCGGATGGCGCACATGGCGCGCTCGGACAGGTCCAGCAGGTTCTGGCCGTCCAGCAGCACCTGACCCGAAGGCCGCGCGGCGCCCGGCAACAGCCCCATGATCGCCAGCGCCGTCAGCGACTTGCCGCTGCCGGATTCGCCCACCAGCCCGGTGATCTGGCCCGGTGCCAGATCCAGCGAGACATCGCGCAGGAAGGGGATATCCGACAGCGAGACCGACAGGTTGCCAAGCCGGATCATCGCCGCGCCCTCAGCCTTGGGTCCAGCGCGTCGCGCAGCCCGTCGCCCAGCAGGTTCAGGCCCAGCACCGTCAGCAGGATGGCAAGGCCGGGAAAGACGGCGACATGGGGGGCAAGTGTGATCATGGTCTGGGCCTCGGCCAGCATCCGCCCCCAGCTGGGGGTGGGCGGCTGCGCGCCAAGGCCGACATAGCTGAGCCCGGCCTCGGCCAGAATGCCGAGGCTGAACTGGATGGTGCCCTGCACGATCAGCAGATGGGCGATATTGGGCAGGATATGCTCAATGCTGATGCGGGCGGGGCCCTTGCCCGCAACCTCGGCCGCGCGGATATAGTCCTGCACCCAGATCGGCAGCGCGCCTGCGCGGGTGACGCGGGCAAAGACGGGGATGTTGAAAATGCCGATGGCGATGATCGCGTTCAGCGCCGACGGGCCGAGGATGGCGGTGATCAGGATGGCGATGACCAGCGAGGGAAAGGCAAAGATCAGGTCGTTGCCGCGCATCACCGCCTGATCCAGCCAGCCGCCATGTCCCGCCGCCGCGATCAGGCCCAGAGGCACGCCCAGCCCCATGCCGATGCCCACCGCCACCAGCGCCACCGCCATCGAGACCTGCGCCCCCGCCATCAGCATCGACAGGATGTCGCGGCCATAGTGGTCCGTGCCCAGCCAATGCGCGACCGAGGGCGGTTGCAGCTTGTCCGCGATCGCCATCTGCGTCACGTCATGGGGCGTCCACACCAGCGCCAGCAGCGCCGCGCCAAGCGCCAGCCCCGCCAGCAGGGCACCGGTCGCCAGCCCGGCCCTCATCCGCGGCGCAGCCTTGGATCGATGAGGCCATAGGCCAGATCGACCAGAAAGGTGACGCAGATCACGGCGGCGACCAGAACCAGCACCGCCGACTGGACGACGATCAGGTCGCGCTGGGTGATGGCCTGAAAGATCAGCCGCCCGAGGCCGGGCAGATAGAACACGTTCTCGATGATGATCGCCCCGGCCAGCAGAAAGGAAAACTGCATGCCCATGATGGTCAGCACCGGAATCATGGCATTGCGCAGCGCATGGCGGCGCAGGGTCTGGGCGCGGCTGAGCCCCTTGGCGCGGGCGGTGCGGATATAGTCGAGATCCTGCGTCTCGATCAGCGCGGAGCGCAGCACGCGGGCAAGGATCGCCGCCTGTGGCAGGGCCAGCGCGAGGCTGGGCAGCAGCAGTGATTTCAGCGCCGCCAGCGGATCGGCCCAGCCGGGAAAGCCGCCCGCCGGAAGCCAACGCAGATTGACCGCGAAAAGCAGCACCAGCAGCATCGCGAACCAGAAATTCGGCAGGGCGATGCCCAGTTGCGTGCCACCCATGACCGCCAGATCGGTGGCCCTTCCGCGCCGCGCGGCAGCCAGCATCGCCACCGGCACGGCGAGCGCCACCGCCAGCACCAGCGCCAGCAGCGCCAGCGGCAGCGACACCTGCAACCGGTCGAGGATCATCCCGGCCACCGGCGTGCGATAGGTGAAGCTGTGGCCCAGATCGCCCCGCAGGATGCCCGCCAGCCATGACAGGTATCGCAGCGGCAAGGGCTGATCGAGGCCCAGTTGCTGGCGCAAAGCCGCCAGCGTCTGGGGCTGCGCGCCGGTGCCCAGCATGAAGCTGGCCGGATCGCCGGGCACCAGCGACACCACCCCGAAGATCACCGCCGAGGCGATGAGCAGGCTGAGCCCCAGTGAGATCACCTGTCGCAGAACATATCGCCACATGGCGGTGACGCTAAAGCGCGCGTGACGCGGGGTAAAGCGCCCTTGCCCGGGGCGGGTGTGGCGGGCGTGTCGCGGGCCAGTGGATATTTGAACACCAGAGATGGGCCATTCGTTTTCTTCCGGGCTGGCGGTCGGGATGAGAAGTTGCGCTGGCGGGGATGCGGGTCATGGGACTTCGAGCTTGCCGATCAGGGGCACGTCATCCTCGGGGGTGACGGTATGGCGCTCGATCATGCGGTGTACGAGCGGATCGCCCTCGCCGCGATGCAGGGCGCGCAGGGCGGTGGTCACCTCGGCGTCGGATTTGGTGCGGCGCAGGTTGTGGCGGACATATTCGTCCCAGGTGGCGATGTGATAGGCCTCGGTCCACAGGTCGGGATATTCCAGATCGCGCAGCAGCGACCAGTTCCGCGCCCCGTCGCGGCGGCGGATATTGCGCCGCTGCTGCATCAGGCGCAGGAATTCGGGCACGTCGTCCTGCTCGATCCGGTAATCGACCATCACCATGACCGGGCCGGAACGGCCGCGCAGGTCCAGCCGCAGCGCCGGTTCGCGGAAGCGGTTCAGGGGTTCCAGATTGACCTTGCCGAATTCCGGCGCCCGGAACCAGAAGCCGATGATCGCACCGGCCAGCAACACCACGCCTGCCCAGGTCAGGGCCTGACCCAATCCTTGCGAGCCCGCCACCGCGCCCCAGATCCACGACCCCGCCGCCATGCCGCCGAAGGTCGCCGTCTGATAGAGCGCCAGCGCCCGGGCCACGACCCAGCGCGGCGTGGACAGCTGCACCGTCACGTTGAACAGCGACAGCGCCATCACCCATGACGCGCCCGCAGGCAGCATCGCCAGCGCATGCAGCCATATCGAGTCGGTCTGTCCCAGCACCACCGCCGCCGCGGCGAAACCGGCGAAGGCCACGCGAATGACGTTTTCATTGTTGAACCGCGCCCGGATCTGCGGATTGACCACCGCGCCGACGATCGCCCCCAGACCGTAGCAGCCCAGCAACCCGCCGAACAGCAGCGAGCCGCCTTGCGGATGGGCCTTGGCCACCAGAGGCAGCAGCGCCAGCACCGAGACACCCGCAAAGCCGAACAACGCGCCGCGCAGGATGACCCGCATCAGGTTGGGCGACAGCACGACATAGCGCAGCCCGGCGCCGACGGCGGGCAGAAATGCCTCTCGTGGCGCGCGGCTGGGGGTGGTGCGGGGCTGCCAGCGCATCAGCGCCCCCAGCAGCGGCAGATAGCTGATCGCATTCACCGTAAAGGCCGCCGCCGCCCCGAAGCCCGCGACGATGAAACCGCCCGCCGCCGGACCCACGCTGCGCATCAGGTTGAAGCCGACCGAGTTCAGCGTCACCGCCGCAGGCAGATCGGCGCGCGGCACCAGATCGCCCATGCTGGCCTGCCACGGCGGGTTGTAGAGCGCCTGCCCCGCCCCGATCAGGAAGGTGAAGCCCAGTAGCAGCCACGGCGTCAGCAACCCCTGCCATGCCACCACCGCCAGCGCGACAGAGACCGCCAGCATGATCAGCTGCGCCGTCAGCAGGATCACCTTGCGCGGAAAGATATCGGCCAGCGCCCCCGAGGCCAGCGCCAGCAGCATGATCGGCAATGTGTTCGAGGCCTGCACCAATGCGATCAGCGTCGCGCTGTCGGTCAGCTGCGTCATCAGCCATGCCGCGCCGACCGCCTGCACCAGACCGCCGAAATTCGACACCAGCGTGGCGCTCCACAACAGCCGGAAATCCGCATGACGGAACGGGGCAAGGGCTGAAGGCGGGGGCGGAACGGCGTCTGGCACAGCTTGGTGGATCTTTATGGGGTTTCGGGGCGAACCCTAGGACGGCTGGCGCATGGGGGCAATCCATCGGCGGCGGTGATCTGCGTCATGCGGACGCATTCCCGGATCCCGTGCTGCGACCTTATGCGGCAACCTCACGAAGACCGGGCCGCGTGATGACGCAGATTTGTTCCAGCACCTGCGCAAATTTGAACGAATGCCGCATGCCCGCCACAGAGGCGGAAAAAACCTTGACGCCCCGGCCGTGCAGGGGTTGACGCGCCCCATACATGACAGGCTGATGAAACCCAGCATGACGCCCCGGCCCGGTTCTGCCACCGGGCGACAGGGGAATTGTAGTATGGCTGCTGCGGATGTATCGGAACCCGGTGCCCGCTGAGACAAAGGATAACAGAAGAATGCGCCTCGCTTTCATGATTACGGCACTGGCCTTTGGGCTGGCAGCCTGCTCGGATACGAGCCGATATACCATGCCCGTCGCCAATGGTGAGGTTCCGGCGATCTATCAGGCCCGTCAGGATACCGGGCCGAATGGCGAGCCGATCACGATCCCGGCGGTTCGCGCGGCCTATCTGAACGAACGCAACCAGCGCCAGCGCGTGCCCTATAACGGCACCGAGGCACCCGGCTCGATCGTCGTGGACCCCTATGCGCGGGTCCTGTATCATGTGCTGGAAAACGGCGAGGCGATGCGCTTTGGCGTGGCCGTGGGCCGGGCCGGGACCGGCTATTACGGCACCGCCACGATCCGCCGCAAGGCCCGCTGGCCCAGCTGGCGCCCGACCGACAACATGATCCGCACCCAGCCCGAACTGTATGCCCAGTTCGCGGGCGGCGTGGCGGGCGGCACGGAAAACCCGCTGGGGTCGCGCGCGCTGTATCTGTATGAAGGCGACCGCGACACCTATTACCGCATCCACGGCACGCTGGACCCGTCCTCGGTCGGCAAGGCCACCTCGGCCGGTTGTATCCGCCTGTTCAATCAGGACATCATGGACCTGTTCGACGAGGTTTCGACCGGCACCACTGTCCGGGTGCGCAGCCAGTCCGAAAGCCGCCAGATGGAAGGACCGCTGATCGAGACGCCCGAAGGCTATGTCCTGCCCGCGTCCGAGGCCGCGGCGCTTGGTTATACCGACAGCTCGCAGCCCTTCGTGACCGCCGATCCGACGCCGGCCGCAACGACCGCCGCGGCGCAGATCGCCGATCCCTATGCGCAGCAGGCGGTCGCCTTTGCGCCTCAGGTCTCGGACCCTTTCGCGGATATGACCACGGATACCGCCTTCGTCTCGCCGGTGGAAAGCGCCGTTCCCGCGCGCTGAACCCACTTGGGACGTGACTTCGACAGACCCCGGCCATCGGTCGGGGTCTTTCCAATTGCAAATTCCGGTCCGGTGTCGCAATCTGCGCCCGTATCGCAGCCGCCGATCCGCCTTGTCGATCCGCATTAACGAGAGCGAAGATGCCCAATTATTCCAAGCGCGAACAGGACCTTCTGTCCAACAGCCAGCAGAAACTCAGCACCGCCAGCCGACAGCCGCAACTGGCCGCGCTGGATGACGCCGCGTTGATGGGTCTGATCGACAGCATCCGGAAGGCGCAGGCTGCCGCAGGCCCCGAAGGTGTCGGCGGCGAAAAGACGGCGGCGGACCTGATGAAGGCCGCGCTGAACCGCGCCAGTGCCGAACGCCGCAAACGCGGGCTGAAACCGGGCGGGGCGCCGCGCGCGGCTGCCGCGAAACCGGCTGCCACCACGCGCAGCACCGACGCGACGGCCAGACGTACTGCGGCAGCCAAGCCCGCGACCGCCAAACCCGCGACCGCAGCAAAGCCCGAAGCCGAAAAGTCCGGCACCGTCGTGCGCAGCAAGGCGCGCCGTGCGCCCGCCACGACACCCCGCAAGCCCGCAGGCCGCAAAGCCGCCGACAGCCGCAAGACGGACCTTCGCACCGGCTCTCGCCGTGTCGCCAAGGCACCTGCGGCCAGCACCGAGGTCGAAAGCCCGGTCAGGGCTGTCGCGCCGGTGGCCGTCGTCGCCACCCCCGCGCCCAAGGTCAAGGCCCCGAAAGCCCCGGCTGCTGACAAGCAGGCTGCCAAGGACGCCCGCAAGGCTGCGCGCAAAGCCGCCAAAGAGGCCGAGAAAGCGGCTCTCAAGGCAGAGCGCAAGGCCGCCAGGGAAGCCGAAAAGGCAGCCCGCAAGGCCGAACGCAAAGCCGCCAAAGAGGCTGAAAAGGCCGCCCGCAAGGCCGAAAAGAAGTCAGCGAACAAGGCGGCGAACAAGAAGAAATCCGGCAAGAAGAAGAACGCCGGGGCCTGATTGCCCGGCCCTGTGGTGGCGGTCGCCATGAAGCGCATTCCTGCCCTGCTCCTATCGCTCTGGCTGGCGCTGATCTGGCTGATGGCGGGCACCGCGATGGCGGCCCCCGCCGTCGATGCGGTCGAGGGTCGCGCGCCCCTGCCCGACAGCGAAAAGATCCGCTGCACCGATGACGGGCGCGACTGCGTGCGGCTGGACGCCTATGTCGCCGATGTCTGCAAGCTGATCGAGCGGAACGCGACGCAGAACGGGCTGGACCCGAATTTCCTGGCCCGGCTGCTGTGGAAGGAAAGCCGGTTCGAGCCGGGGGCGATCAGCCCGGTCGGCGCGCAGGGCATCGCGCAGTTCATGCCCGGCACCGCCGATCTCTATGACCTGCACGACCCGTTCAACCCGGCGCAGGCAATCGTCAAGGCGGCGTGGTATCTGCGCTATCTGACCGATACCTTCGGCAGCATCGGCATGGCCGCAATCGCCTATAACGGCGGCGAGAACCGGGCCGCCCGCTTTGTCGCCCGCCAGACGACCCTGCCCTATGAGACGCTGGATTATGTCGAGGCGATCACCGGCCACGACGCCCTGTCATGGCGCGACAACCCGCCCAAACCCGAGGATCTGCGGCTGGCGCTGAATCCCGACCTGCCCTTCCGTGCCGCCTGCGAGAAACTGGGCGGAGACCGCCAGCTGCGCGAGTTCATGGTGCAGCCGCGCGTCCATCCCTGGGGGGTGATCGTCGCCAGCCATCCCAGCCAGTCGGGCGCGGCGCAACAGGTCTCGCGGCTGAACCGCTCGCTGCGGCCGATCCTCGAAGGCAGGCGCGTCGGTTACGTCCGCAAACGGCTGACGGGAATGCAGCGCGCGGTCTATACCGCACAGGTCGGGTTCGACAGCCGCAACGAGGCCGCCAGCTTCTGCCTGCGCCTGCAACGTCTGGGCGGACGCTGTATCGTGCTGGCGAACTGAACGGGTGCTTCAGCCGCAATCCTTCCGCAGCCGCTGAATGAAATCGGACAGGGCGCGTTCCATCCAGACGGCCGGTTCGCCTTCGGGTTGCCATTCGGGAAAATGGCCATCGACATACATGCGTACCAGTCCATAGACCAATGCGCGGCAGGACAGCCCGACAGTGCTCACGTCGCCGCATTATTCCCTACGCTCAAGTCCGGCCGTTATCCAGAAATAACGCAATCGTATCCCTGGACATAATCATTCAGACATACTGTCATGCAAGCCGCCGCCCTCTGCCAGTCTACGCTCGGTTGGCAGATTACCGTCGGAAGAATGCGGTCGTCTCCCGCGCCGGCCAGCAATACGCCCTGACCGCTGTATCGGACCGCCGGCGCTTGCTGCGGCAATGTCTGTCGGCAGGCCTGGAGGTGGATCCCGGGACGGCGCGGCCCTTTGCCTTCGCCGCGCTCCGGCATGGCGCGGTCGCCACGATCCGTGCGGAAGAAGGGCAGCTTGAGAGCGGCCTTGATCGGCTGGAGGCGGCGCTCGACACGCTCTGATTGAACCCCCTCGCCTTTCCGCGCAATCCTTATCACCATCTGGTCAAGCATTATCGGGACAGACGGCTGCAGGCCGGTCAAGCAAACGATCCCGAGCTCGACGCGAAGTTAGGGCGTGTTACCATTATTCCGCATATCAGCGGATATGCTATTCATTTGAAATAAATGAGATAAGCGAAGCGCAGTATGAATTGATCCGCCCCTATCTGCCCGTCCAGCGCGGGAAGCCCGACATCATGTTCCGAGCCTTCCTGAACTTCGTCCTCATCGCCGACATGCTCACGGGTTGACACGCCCTGAAGTGACAATGCCGCCGGACGTACCATTCGATGGGCTTTCCGCGGGTCTCAGCCCAGCTTGCCGTCGGGCCGGAAGAAGTGCGCCAGCGGCAGCGAGGCGCGGCCGCGGACCAGGTCCGACCAGTGGGTTCAGATCATACCCAGCGCCTGTTTGTAGACGTCAAGGATCGCTTCCTGCTCGGCCAGTTCGTCCTTGTCCTTCTTGCGCAGGCTGACGATCGTCCTCAGCGCCTTGGAATCATAGCCGCGCGCCTTGCTTTCAGCATAGATCTCCTTGATCTGCTCGGCGATGTCCTTCTTCTCGGCTTCCAGATGCTCGATCTGTTCGACGAACTGGCGAAGTTCGCCGGCGGTGACGTTGTACTGGTCCTGTGCGCCCGGCTGATCCATGATGCGTTTCCCTATGCAATCTGTCGTTCGGCGGCAGGCCGCCCGGCCCCGCGCTGATTGCGCTTCCAATAGGCGCTCTTGCCGCAAGGTGCAATCGCCGCTAGGGCAAGGTCCGGCACATGACGCGGCGATAAGGGAGCCTTGGGATGAGCGTGTTCGAGACCATGATCTGGGCCGGGGCGGCTGTGACGCTGGCGGGGCTGGCGGCGCTGATCTGGTGCATCTTCACCGTAGCCCGCGCAAGGCGGCAGGGGCTGGATGACGAGGCATTGCGCCTCAAGATGCGCAGCGTGCTGGCGGTGAATATGGCGGCGCTGGCGGCCTCGGCGCTGGGGCTGATCGCCGTCGTTACCGGCATCATTCTGGCGCCCTGAGCAACATGAGGGCGTTGATCCAGCGCGTTTGCGAAGCCTCGGTCTCGATCGGGGGGCAGGTGATCGGACGCTGCGGGCCGGGGCTGCTGATTCTGGTCTGCGCGATGCGCGGCGATGACGAGGCCACAGCCGCAAAGCTGGCCGCCCGCGTGGCCCGGCTGCGGATCTTCCGCGACGATCAGGGGCGGATGAATCGCTCGGTTCTGGATATGGATGGCTCGGCTCTGGTCATCAGCCAGTTCACGCTGGCGGCGGATACGCGCACGGGGAACCGCCCCGGATTTTCCTCGGCTGCGGCACCCGAAGATGGTCAGCGGCTGTATCAGCATTTCGCCGATTGCCTGCGCGATCAGGGGGTTGCGACCGATCAGGGACGGTTCGGCGCCGATATGCAGGTGGCGCTGATCAATGACGGTCCGGTCACGATCTGGCTGGACAGCACCGACCGCGCTTGACTTTCCCGCCGCAACAGCCCATCTGGCACTGGTCGATGCCTGCTGCCGCGTGAGCAGCCGCGTTCCAATCGCCAACGGCCCGACCCCTGAATTCATCAGTTTCCCATTCACGCGGGGAGGCAGCGGGCACCTGTATCACGCCCGCACCCCTGCCATTCGTCGCGCATCAGCGCGGCCCGATCCTGCATCCGATACGGGGATGCCGGAATGAAAAGACATTATGGATAACAATAAACGTCCCCGCCGTTTCCGTGACGGCAATTCCCCGCGCCCGGCCCAGTCGCATTTCTCGCCCAATGCCGGACGCAACGCACCGGCGCGCGAACCTTTGGCCACCGGGCCGTTCGCGGATATGGGGATCGACCATCGCATCAACGCCAATATTGCCGCCATGGGCCTGACCCGGCCGACGCCGATTCAAGAGCAGGGCATCCCCGCCGTGGTCGAAGGCCGCGACGTGATGGGCCTTGCCCAGACCGGCACCGGCAAGACCGCAGCTTTCGGGCTGCCGATGCTGACCCGGCTGATCAAATACGGCAAGAAGCCCGACCCCAAGACCTGCCGCGCGCTGATCCTTGCGCCGACGCGGGAACTGGCGACGCAGATCGCCACCAATATCGAAGCCTATGCCGAAGGCACGCCGATCCGGTCCTATCGCGTGGTGGGCGGTGCCTCGATCAACGTCCAGACCGAGCGGCTGTCGCGCGGCGTGGATGTGCTGATCGCCACGCCCGGCCGCCTGATCGACCTGATCGAGCGCCGTGCCATTGACCTGCGCGAGACCACCTATCTGGTGCTGGACGAGGCCGACCAGATGCTGGACATCGGCTTTATCCACGCGCTGCGCCGGATCGCGAAGATGTTGCCGAAACAGCGCCAGACACTGCTGTTTTCGGCCACCATGCCGAAGCTGATGGAGGAACTGGCCGCGACCTATCTGACCAATCCGGTCCGGGTCGCCGTGAACCCTCCGGGTCAGGCCGCGAAAAAGATCGACCAGGGCGTGCATTTCGTCAGTCAGGGCGACAAGGCGACGCTGCTGGCCGAATATCTGTCGAAACATATCGGCGAACTGGCGATCGTCTTTGGCCGCACCAAGCATGGTTCGGACAAGCTGGCGCGGTTGCTGGAAAAGTGGGGCTTTTCGGTCGCCGCGATCCACGGCAACAAAAGCCAGGGTCAGCGTGAACGCGCGCTGGAGGCCTTCCGCAAGGGTCAGACGCAGGTGTTGGTTGCGACCGATGTCGCCGCGCGCGGGCTGGATATCCCCGAGGTCGCGCATGTCTATAACTATGACCTGCCGAACGTGCCGGACAACTATATCCACCGCATCGGTCGCACCGCGCGTGCCGGACGTGACGGCCGTGCCGTCGCCTTCTGCGCCCCGGCTGAAATCGACGAGCTGCGCGCCATCGAAAAGACGATGAAGACCTCGATCCCGGTGATCGGGGGCGAGGCGCCGCCGGCGCAGGCAACGTCCTCTCGTGCGGCCAAGGGCCGGCCTGCCCGCCCCAATGGCGGCAATGCCCGCCCGGCGCGGCGCCCCTCGCGCAAACCTGCGGGGCAACGCTCGAACGCATAAGCGCGGGCTGTCAGAACAGGAAAGGGCCGCGGGATCATCCGCGGCCCTTTTTCATCCGGCGGGCAATGTCAGGCCAGCAACCGCAGGCGCGGCAGCGACAACACCGCCGCCAGCCATGCCAGCGCCGCGCACAGCGCGATGGCCGGAACCATCGTCGCGCTGCTGTTGTCGATGAACGGGCTGGTCACCCCGATCATCGCCGCCCCGGTCAGCATCTGGATCGTGCCACCCAGAGAAGAGGCCAGCCCGGCGATATCGGGATGCGGGTCCAGCGACATGACCATCGTCGTCGGCATCACCAGCCCCAGTGCCGCGTTGGCCATGAACAGCCCCGCCACCACGACCGGCAAGGCATCGAACCCGCCCAGCACCACCAGCGACAACAGCAGCGTCATCGCCAGAAAGCCGGTGATCGCCAATGAGATCACCCTCTCCATCCCGAAGCTCTGCGCCAGCCGTCCCGCCATCTGCGAGGCCGAGAAGAACCCGATCGCATTGATCGCGAAGGCTAGCGAAAAGCCGGTCGGGCTGAGGCCGTACTGGCGGGTATAGACAAAGCTGGCCGTCGCCAGAAAGACGAAGAAGCTGGACATGGCAAAGCCGCCGATCATCGTCAGCCCCATGAAGCGCCGGTCGCCCAGAAGGCGGCGCGCGCCGGTCAGCATCGGTGCCAGCCGCACCGGCTGACGGCGGGCGGGCGGCAGGGTTTCGGGCAGCGCAAAGACGATCAGCGCCAGACTGACCAGCGTGGCAAGGCCCAGCACGGCAAAGATCTCTCGCCAGCCGCCCCAGGCCATGATCAGCGCCCCGCTCAGCGGCGCCAGCATGGGCGAGACCGAGATGACGATCATGATCGCCGCCATCATCCTTGCCGCATCCGGCCCGGTGGCCATGTCGCGGATGACGGCACGCGGCACCACCATCAGCGTGGCGGCACCAAAGCCCTGCACCGCGCGGGCCGCGATCAGCCAGCCGATGGTGGGCGCCAGGGCCGAAGCCACGGTTGCTGCCAGAAAGACGCCCACCCCCAGCAGCAGCGGCAGCTTGCGCCCGACGGCATCCGACATCGGGCCATAGACCATCTGCGCCAGACCGAAGGCGATGAAATAAGAAGTCAGCGTCAGTGCCGCCCGCGCCTCGGACGTGTCCAGATCGGCCGCCACATCGGGCAGCGCGGGCAGATACATGTCGATCGCAAAGGGACCGACGGCGGAAAGAAGGCCCAGAATCAGGGCCATGCGGAACAATGGGTCGCGCATCGGAAAACCTGTCAGAATGATATGGGAAAAGGCCGCGCAAAATCGCGCATCAAGGGATGTTGCCTCCGCCGGACCGGTCCTTTGCCACAATCCGCCCTTCGTCGCAACCTTTCCCTGCGCCATCGGCCAAAACCCGCCTTGCGACCGGTCTTGCGACGAAACCGGGGCGCGGTTATTGCGCCTGCATGGCCAAGCTCTATTTCCACTATTCGACGATGAATGCGGGCAAAAGCACGCTGCTGTTGCAGGCATCCTATAACTATCGTGAGCGCGGGATGCAGACCCTGCTGCTGACCGCCGCACTGGACAATCGCGCCGGGGCGGGCCGGATCGCCAGCCGCATCGGCATCTCGGACGCGGCGCTGGTCTTTGCCGATACCGACGATCTGTTCGCCCTGATCGCGGACAAGGGTCGCGACTGCGCCTGCATCTTCGTGGACGAGGCGCAGTTCCTGACCCGTGACCAGGTCTGGCAGCTGGCGCGTGTGGCCGACGATGTGGGCATTCCGGTGATGTGCTATGGCCTGCGCGTCGATTTCCGCGGAGAGCTGTTTCCCGGCTCGGCCGCGCTGCTGGCGCTGGCAGATGACCTGCGCGAGGTGCGCACCATCTGCCATTGCGGGCGCAAGGCGACGATGGTGATCCGGCGCGATGAACAGGGCCGTGCGATCACCAAGGGCCAGCAGGTGCAGGTCGGCGGCAATGAGACCTATATCTCGCTGTGCCGCCGCCACTGGCGCGAAGCGGTCGGCGATCCGTCAACCATTTGTTGACAAATTCGCGTTAACGCTGTTCCGGTGACGGGCAATGCGTTGCCTGCGATATGGCCATACTGTAACCATCGGGGCAAACGGCAAGGAAATTCAAATGCGCATGATCCTGCTTCGGCTTGTTGCGGTCTTCGGTCTGGCCGCGCAGGCCCATGCTTTCGAAACCAATGCGACCTCGGCATGGGTCTATGATGTCGGGACCGGGACCGTGCTGCTGGAAAAGAACGCCGATGAGCCGATTCCCCCGGCCTCGATGTCCAAGCTGATGACACTGTATATGCTGTTCGAGGCGGTCGAGAACGGGCGGCTCTCATTGGATGACACGCTGCCGGTCTCGACCAAGGCGTGGCGCATGGGCGGCTCGAAGATGTTTCTGGAACCGCGCGACACACCCACCGTGGATGAGCTGATCAAGGGCATCATCGTGCTGTCGGGCAATGACGCCTGCGTCGTCGTGGCCGAACATCTGGCCGGCACCGAAGAGGCATTTGCCCGCCAGATGACCGAACGCGGCCGCCAGATGGGGCTGAAACATTCGGTCTTTCGCAATTCGACCGGCTGGCCCGACCCCGAACACCGCATGTCGGCCGAGGATATGGGCATGGTCGCGCTGCGCCTGATCGAGGATTTCCCCCAGTATTACGGCGATTTCGCCCTGACCGAATACCGCTATGGCGACCGGGTGCCCTCGAACCGCTTCAACCGCAACCCGATCCTGCGTCTGGGCATCGGCGCCGACGGGCTGAAGACCGGCCACACGCAAGAGGCCGGCTATGGCCTTGTCGGCTCGGCGGTGCAGGATGACCGGCGGGTGATCTTTGCGATCAGCGGCCTGTCCTCGGAAACCGCCCGGGCCGAGGAATCAGAGCGTATCCTGAACTGGGCCTTTCGCCAGTTCTCGATGAAAACCCTTGTTCCGGCAGGCGAAACCGTGGTCGAGGCGCCGGTCTGGCTGGGCACCCGTTCGCATGTTGGCCTGACCACGCAGCAAGGGGTGCGGGTCCTGCTGCCTGCCGGGGCCGAAGATCAGGTCACGGTCGAGGCAGTCTATGACAGCCCCCTGCCCGCGCCCATCACCGAAGGTCAGCCGCTTGGCCGTCTGGTTGTCAGCATCCCCGGCACGCGCGAGGCGGTGACACCGCTGGTCGCCAATGCCGATGTGCCCGAGGCGAATTTTCTGGGTCGGATCAAGGGCGCGGTCCTGCGGCTGGGCCACAAGGCGATGGAGGCTGCGGGCAGCTGATGTTCGTCAGCTTTGAAGGCATCGACGGCTGCGGCAAGTCCACTCAGGCGGCGCGTCTGGCGGATCACCTGCGCGCGGCGGGCCGCGAGGTGGTGCTGACCCGCGAACCCGGCGGCAGTCCCGGCGCCGAGGAAATCCGCCGCCTGCTGGTCGAGGGTGCGGGCGAACGCTGGTCGCCCGAGACCGAATCGCTGCTGTTCACCGCCGCCCGCCGCGACCATCTGGAACGGACCATCCGCCCGGCGCTTCAGGCCGGAAAGGTCGTCGTCTCGGACCGTTTCGCCGATTCCACCCGCGTTTATCAGGGTGCCGCGCGCGGCGATCTGCGCCCACTGGTGGACCGGCTGCATCAGCTGATGATCGGGGTCGAACCCGACCTGACCTTCGTCATCGAGATCGACCCGGCCACCGCGCTGGCCCGTGGCAATGCGCGTGGCGGGACCGAGGATCGTTTCGAGAGCTTCGGCCTCGGCTTTCAGCAACGGCTGGCGCAGGGCTTTCACGCGCTGGCCCGCGAATATCCCGACCGCGTGCGGCTGATCGATGGCAGCGGCAGCGCCGATCAGGTCGCCGCCCGGATCCGTGACGCGCTATGACGGTGCCCGACGACATCCCCGAACCCGACCGCGTTCCCGGCGCGCCCCATCCCCGGCACACCTCGCGGATCATCGGACAGGATCCCGCCATCGCCGCCTTCACCGAGGCCGCGCGCAGCGGCAGGCTGCATCATGCCTGGCTGCTGACCGGCCCGCGCGGAACCGGCAAGGCGACGCTGGCCTGGGCCATCGCCCGCTGGTTGCTGTCGGGATCGGACAGCCACGACCTGTCGGTTCCCGCCGACGCGCCCGAAACCCGCCGCATCAGCGCCCTGTCCGAACCCCGGCTGCAACTGATCCGCCGCCCCTGGGACGACAAGACCAGCCGCCTGCGCGCCGAGATCACGGTGGACGAAATCCGCCGCCTGCTGTCTTTCTTCCACCTCTCATCGGCCGAAGGCGGCTGGCGCATCGCCATCATCGACGCCGCCGACGAAATGAACACCGCCGCCGCCAACGCCCTGCTGAAGGTGCTGGAGGAACCGCCCGCAGATGCCCTGATCCTGCTGATCGCGCACCAACCCGCACGGCTGCTGCCGACGATCCGGTCGCGTTGCCGGACGCTGCGGCTGGGGCCGTTGCCACCCGCGCAGATGACGCAGGCGCTGGCCGGGCTGGGCGTCGATGACGATGCCGAAGCACTGGCCGCGCTGTCGGATGGCTCGGTCGGAGAGGCGTTGAGACTGGCGGGTCAGAACGGGCTGGAACGCTATCAGCAGATCGTCGATCTGTTCGCCACCCTGCCGGGGCTGAACCGGATGGCCGCCGCCAAGCTGGCCGATGCCGCCGCCGGACGCGCGGGCAGCGGTGGCGATCCGTTCGATCTGACGATCACGCTGCTGGACCGCTTTCTGACCCGCACCGCCCGCGCCGGGCTGATGGGCGCCCCCCTGCCACAGGCCGCGCGGGGCGAAGGCGCGTTGCTGGCGCGGCTGTCCCCGGATGACCGCGCCGCACGGGACTGGGCCGACGCGCAGGCGCGGCTGTCGGCGCGGGCGCGCGCGGGCCGGGCGGTCAACCTTGACCCTTCGGCGCTGGTGATGGATATGCTGGTCGAACTGGCGCATCTGCCACCCGCCCGATCCGCCCCGCCTGCAAAGAGCTGAGCCATGACCCATACGGGATCGCCTGCCCCGATCGTTGACAGCCATTGTCATCTGGATTTCCCCGATTTCGACGGCGAACATGACGACCTGATCGCCCGCGCCCGCGCCGCCGGGGTCACCCGCATGGTCACGATCTGCACGAAACTGCGGCTGGAACCGCAGGTCCGCGCATTGGCCGATCGTTTTGACGGCGTGTTCTATGCCGCCGGCACCCACCCGATGAGCGTCGCCGACGAACCCATGGCCACGGTCGAGGAACTGGTCGCGCTGGCCGGGCATCCGAAATTCGTCGGCATCGGCGAAACCGGGCTGGATTACCACTATACCGCCGACAGTGCGCGCGCCCAGCAGGACAGCCTGCGCATCCATATCGAGGCCGCGCGCCGCACCCGCCTGCCACTGATCATTCATGCCCGCAACGCCGATGACGACATGGCCCGCATCCTGTCCGAGGAATATCGCGCCGGCGCCTATTCCTGCGTGATGCATTGCTTCACCTCGGGCGCGGATCTGGCCCGCGCGGCGCTGGATCTGGGGTTCTATCTGTCGATGTCCGGCATCGCCGCCTTCCCCCGCTCGACCGAGCTGCGCGAGATCTTTGCCGCCGCCCCCCGCGACCGCATCCTGATCGAGACCGACAGTCCCTTCCTTGCCCCCCCGCCCCATCGCGGCAAACGCAACGAGCCCGCCTATGTCGCGAAAACCGCCAGGGTCGGCGCGGATCTGTTCGGCATGAACGATGCCGAATTCGCCCGCCTGACATCGGACAATTTCGACCGCCTGTTCTGGAAGGCCGCCGGGGCCACGGCATGATCCGAAGCACCATTCTCGGCTGCGGCTCGTCCGGCGGGGTGCCGCGACTGGGTGATCGCTGGGGCGCCTGCGACCCGG
Organism: Paracoccus alcaliphilus; assembly: GCF_028553725.1. NCBI lineage: Bacteria > Pseudomonadati > Pseudomonadota > Alphaproteobacteria > Rhodobacterales > Paracoccaceae > Paracoccus > Paracoccus alcaliphilus. The sequence goes on along the minus strand of NZ_CP067124.1, from coordinate 1,517,652 downwards.
CCAACCCAAAGAACCGCCGTCGCCGCTGCTCGCTTCTGGTCGAAAGGCCGGGGCCAAATGGCACCACGCAGGTGCTGATCGATACCGGCCCCGATCTGGTGCCGCAACTGCTGGATGCGGGCGTGGCGACGCTGGATGCGGTGATCTATACCCATCCCCATGCCGACCACGTCCACGGCATCGACGATTTGCGGCAACTGGTCTATAACGCCCGGCGCAAGATGCCGCTCTGGGCCGACCGGCAAACGGCCGAGGCTTTGACCACCCGTTTCGGCTATGTCTTTGCCGCGCCCGAAGGCTCCAGCTATCCGCCGATCTGCGATCTGGCGCTGATCGAGGGGCCGGTGACCATCGACGGCCCGGGCGGAGAGATCACATTCCAGCCCTTCCGCGTCGAGCATGGCGACATCACCGCGCTTGGCTTTCGCATCGGCGGGCTGGTCTATCTGCCCGATGTCTCGGACATTCCCGACGCCGCATGGCCGCTGATCGAAGGGGCCGAGGTCTTCATCTGCGACGCCCTGCGACCCGACCCGCATCCCAGCCATGCCCATCTGGCGCTGACGCTGGAATGGATCGAGCGCGCGCAATCCAGGCGTGGGATCATCACCAATATGCATATCGACATGGATTACGACTGGGTGATGGGCGCCACGCCGGATCACGTCGCCCCCGCCCATGACGGCATGGTGATAATGACCCCGGCAAGCCCCGCATGAACGCCCTTTTCGACATCATCCTGCCGGTCTTCCTGATCCTCGGCTTCGGCTATTTCGTGACATGGCGCGGCTGGTTCAGCGAAAGCGCCGTGGACGGGCTGATGAATTTCGCCCAGAATTTCGCGGTTCCGGCGCTGCTTTTCGCCTCGATGTCGCGGCTGGATCTGGGGACGCAGTTCCGCGCTTCGCTGCTTCTGCCCTTCTACAGCGGGGCACTTGCCAGCTATCTTCTGGGCTGGGCGGGGGCGCGGTTCCTCTTCAAACGCCCGCCCGAGGATTGCGTCGCCATCGGCTTCGTCTGCCTGTTCTCGAACACGTTGCTGCTGGGCGTCCCGATCACCGAGCGCGCCTATGGTCCCGACGCGCTGGACGGAAACTGGGTGATCATCGCGCTGCATTCGCCGTTCTTCTATACCTTCGGCATCACCGCGATGGAGTTCACCCGCGCCCGCGGCAGCAACCTTTCCATCGGCAGGATCGCGCTGCGCGCGCTGACCGGCGTGTTGCGCACCCCGCTGGTCATCGGCGTGCTAAGCGGGCTGGCCATGAATCTGCTGCTGCGCGCCGGTCTCAGCCTGCCGAACGGTTTCTGGGCGGCGGTCGACATGATCACCCGCGCCGCCCTGCCCGCCGCCCTCTTTGGCCTTGGCGGCGTGCTGGTGCGCTATCGCCCCGAAGGCGACATGGCGACGATCCTGATGTGCTGCATCTGCTCGCTGCTGATCCACCCCGCCATCGCGCTGGGACTGGCAACGGTCTTCGGGCTTGATATCGCGGGCATCCGTTCCTCGGTGGTGACGGCGGCAATGGCGCCGGGCGTGAACGCCTATCTCTTCGCCAATATCTATGGCCGAGCCAAGCGGGTCGCCGCCTCATCGGTTCTGGTCGGCACCGCCTTCTCGATCGTCACCATCTGGTTCTGGCTCGCCGTCCTGCCCTGACTCCATCACCAAGCCCAGACCAACGCTCCCCTCGCACTCCTGCCAAATACCTTCTGGGGGGTCCGGGGGGGGCGAAGCGCCCCCGGCCTCGCCGCCTTCACCCAGGCTCAATGCGGCGTCACCCCCCGCAACCTCTCGGACCTGCGCCGCAGCAGTTCCACGGTGGTCAGCAGTGCGATCGAGAACAGCACCAGGATCGTCGCCACCGCAAGGATGGCCGGGCTGATCTGCTCGCGGATACCGTTCCACATCTGCCGCGGGATGGTCTGTTGCTCGGGACCGGCAATGAACAGCACCGCAACCACTTCGTCGAACGAGGTCACGAAGGCGAACAGCGCCCCCGAGATCACGCCGGGCAGGATCAGCGGCATGGTCACCCGGAAAAACGTCCGTCGCGGCCCCGCCCCCAGCGACGCCGCCGCACGGTTGAGCGACTGGTCGAAACCGACCAGCGTCGCGGTGACGGTGATGATGACGAAGGGAATCCCCAGCGTCGCATGGGCCAGGATCACCCCCAGATAGGTCCCCGCCAGACGCCCGCAATTGCTGGGCAGACCGACCATCCCCAGCAACTCGCAGGGGTTCGAATAGAAGAAGAACATCCCCGTCGCGGTGATGATCAGCGGCACGATCATGGGCGAGATCAGCACCGCCATGATCGCGCGGCGGAACGGCATTTCGGGCCGTGACAGGCCAAGCGCCGCCAGCGTGCCCAGAACCGTCGCCAGAATCGTCGCGAACACCCCGATGATGACCGAGTTCTTCGCCGCCTGCACCCAGCGGGCATTGTTCCACGCATCCCACCACCAGCCCGATCCCTCGGCCCCCGGGTTCTGCATGCCGAAGGTCAGCAGGCTGCGATACCAGCGCAGGCTGTAACCGTCGGGGTCGAAACTGCGCATCCGCTCGGTGAAGGTGAAATAGGGCTCGGCATTGAAGCTGAGCGGAATGATCACCACGATCGGCGCGATCAGGAAGAAGAAGATCAGCCCGCAGATCACCAGATAGGCATAGTGCCAGATCTTCTCCAGCGGGCTGGCATAGGTTGGAAGCGCCATCTTGATCACCCCAGTTTCAGATTGTCGATGCCGACCATGCGGTCATAGACCCAATACAGTACCAGCACCGCCGCCAGCAGCAGCGCCGCCAGCGCCGCCGCCATCGACCAGTTCAGCGTATCGGTCATATGCATGGCGATCATGTTGGAAATCAGCTGCCCGGACGATCCGCCCACCAGCGCGGGGGTGATATAGTAACCCACGGCAAGGATGAAGACCAAGAGCGCCCCCGCCCCCAGTCCCGGCAGCGTCTGCGGGAAATAGACCCGCCGGAACGCGGTCCAGCTGGTCGCCCCCAACGACCGCGCCGCCCGCACATAGGACGGGTTGATCGTGCGCATCACCGAATACAGCGGCAGGATCATGAAGGGCAGCAGGATATGGGTCATGGCGATGATCGTGCCGGTCTGGTTATAGATCATCTGCAACCTCTGGCCGCCGCCGATCACCCCCATCCACACAAGGATATCGTTGATGACCCCCTGCTGTTGCAGCAGCACCATCCAGCTGGTCGTTCGCACCAGAAGCGATGTCCAGAAGGGCAGCAGCACAAGGATCATCAGCAGGTTCGACTTGCGCATCGGCAGCGTTGCCAGCAGATGCGCGATCGGAAAGCCCAGCACAAAGGTCAGCGCGGTAATCAGCGCCGACAGCCAGAAGGTGCGCATGAACAGCATGCCATAGACCTGCTGCTGCGGCGCCACCTTCTGGATGCTGCCATCCTCGGCCCGCGTGCGGTCCATCGAGGCAAGGTAGAAGTTCGTGGTGAAGGGACGCGCAGCCTCTCGCATGGCGTTCCACAGCCGGGGGCTGGTCCAGGCCTCGTTGATCTCGACCAGCGCCTCACGATAGGGCGGCTCGATCCCGCTGCGCACCTGACGCCCGGTCGAGGTGAACAGCGACCGCGTCCCCGGCACGTCGTAATTGATCCGGGTGCCGACGACGCCGATGGTGCGCCCCTCGGCCGCCGCCATCAGATCGGCGGCCAGCGCGGCCCATGCGGCGTCATCGGGATCGGTTCCACGGGGATTTTCCGCGAACCATTCCGAGATCTGCGGCATATTGCGCGAGAACCCGTCATTATAGAACGACCGCTGCAACATCTGCCCGATCGGCACCACGAAGGTGATGACGATGAAAGCCAGCAGCGGCAGCACCAGCAGAAACGCCCGCCGCCGCGCCCGCCCCTGACTGCGCGCCAGCGCCCGCGCCAAGGGCTTGCCATCAGCTGTCGTCAGGGGCGCGGCCACACCGGATGCGGTGGTGGCAATGGCGGCATGCGGATCATATGCGTTCGACATGGAGGTCCTCGGCTTATTCATATCCGCCGCCCCGGTTGGACGGGGCGGCAGTCAGTCTTGGGATCAGGAACCGGCCAGCCAGCTGTTGAAGCGTTCGCTCAGTTCCGCGTCGTGATCGGCCCAGAATTCGGGATTATCCATCACCGCCGTCTTCATGTTCTCGGGCGCCGAGGGCATATGCGGCGCCATCTCGGTCTCGTCATCCTGATACAGCCCGACCAGCGGCGCCGACGACACCCGCACCGGACCATAGCTGATATAGCGCGCCTGCCCGGCCAGCGGCTCGGTTCCCGTCGCGAATTTCACATATTCCAATGCCGCATCCATGTTGGGCGCATCATTGGGGATGACGAAAGAGTTGATTTCCAGATATTGCCCGTCCCAGATCACCTCGAACGGCTTGCCCTCGCCCACCATGGCATCGAAGATGCGGCCGTTATAGACGGTGGTCATCACCACCTCTCCGTCGGCCAGCAGTTGCACCGGCTGGGCGCCGGCCTCCCACCAGACGACATCGTTCTTGATCTGGTCCAGCTTGGCAAAGGCGCGGTCCACACCCTCTTCGGTGGCCAGCAGGTCATAGACATCGGCCGCGTCGGCGCCATCGGCGATCAGCGCCAGATAGAGCGTGCGCTTGGCCGATTTCGGCAGGCCGCGTTTGCCGGGGAAGTTCTCAGTATCGAAGAAATCGGCGGCAGTCTGCGGCGCGGCATCGGCAAATTTCGTCGTGTCAAAGCTGATGACCGTGCCCCAGACGATATTGCCGATCGCGCAGTCGGACACCGACCCCTCGACGAAATCTTCGGTCGCGGGGGTGCCGTCGGCGCCATCGGGCATATCGGCCAGATCGAACTCGACCAGCGCGCCTTCATCGCACAGCCGGATCGCGTCAGACATGGCCAGATCGAAGACATCGCCGGTCACGTTGCGTGCCTCGATCTGCGTCTTCAGCGGCGAGGCCGGATCGTCGGCGGCGATCATGTTGACCTTGATACCGGTCGCTTCGGTAAAGGGCCGGTTATAGGCCTCGACCTGGCTGACCTCGTACGAGCCGCCCCATGAGACGACATTGACCTCTTGCGCGGCGGCGGCAAAGCCGACCCCGGCAAGGATCGTCGTCAGGGCCAGCGTTCTGCTTGTGTATGACACCTTGGTTTCCTCCCGTTGGACTGGCGGCGCATTGGCCGCCCTGATGGCCCCGTTCGGGGCGCGATTGGTGGCCCCTGACGGGGCGTGGCGGGCGACCGTGGCCGCCCGCCGCAGGTATCAGTTGGCCAGCCAGCTGTTGAAACGCTCGTTCAGTTCAGCATCGTGATCGACCCAGAAATCCAGGTTCGAGGCCAGCGCATTGGTCATGTTTTCCTCATAGGTCGGCAGGTTCGGCCCCATCGGGGAATCGGTGCCGTCGATATTGCCGACCAGCGCCGCCGCCGAACGGCGCGGCGGGCCATAGCTGATGAGTTCGGCAGCACGCGCCTGCGGTTCAGCCGAGGTGGTCCAGGTGATGAACTCCAGCGTGTCGTCGATATTCGGCGCGCCTTTCGGGATCACCCAGCCTTCCATCTCATAGATCTGGCCGTCCCAGACGATGATGAAGGGCTTGTTCTCGCCATGGGCCGCGTCGAAAATCCGTCCGTTGAAGGCATAGGCCATGGACACCTCGCCATCGGCCAGCAATTGCGGCGGCTGCGCGCCGGCCTCCCACCAGATCACGTCGGACTTGATCGTGTCCAGCTTGGCAAAGGCGCGATCGACGCCTTCGGGGGTGGCCAGCGTGTCATAGACCTCTTCCGCCGGCACGCCATCGGCCATCAGCGCGAATTCCAGATTGAACTTGGCGCCCTTGCGCATGGTCCGTTTGCCCGGAAAGCCCTCACTGTCGAAGAAATCGGCAGGCGAGGTCGGTTTGGCATCGTCGGGGAACTTGCTGTCGTCATAGACCTGCACCATGGAATAGACATCCGTGGCGACAAAACAATCGGTGATCGCGCCCTCGATGAAATCATCCTCGGCAGGGGTGCCATCCGGCGCGGCGGCCAGAATCGAGGGGTCGATTTCCTCCAGCAGCCCCTCGTCGCACAGCCGCACGGCATCGGCATATTCGACCGAGGCCACATCGGCGCTGACATTCCCGGCCTCGACCATCGCCTTGATCGGGGTGGCCGGGTTGTCGGCATCGGCCATGCTGACCCGTTTGCCGGTCTCGGCCTGGAAGGGTTTGACATAGGCCTCAAGGTGGCTGTTGCCATAGGCGCCACCCCAGGACAGCAGATTCACATCGGCCAGCCCCGGCGAAGCCATCAGGCCAAGCGCGGTCGAGAGGGCAAGTGTTTTCTTCATAGATTTCTCCAACTGCATGATATCGCGGCAATTTCGCCGTCTTTATTGATCCGCCCGGTTGCGGGCGATGATCCGCCGGGCAGGCTTCGTGCCCGGTCGGAAGGAATGGCGGAACGGCGGCGGCAGATCGCGGGAACCGGCACAGGACAGGAAACGATCCGGGAGATCATCGCCCTTCCCCTTGTCTTACACCGGGTCCAGCGCGCGGGCATCCGCGGGGTGCCAGCCGACGCTGATCTTCTGCCCCGGCTCCAGCCGCGTCTGACCCAGCGTGTTGCGCATCTTCATCACGAAATCGTCGTTGCCCGCCACGCTCAGCCGGGCCCGAAGGATGTCGCCCATATAGATCGTGTCGATCACCGTCGCCTCGATCATATGCGCGCCCGGAGGCATCATCTCGGGCTTGAACTCGACCCGCTCGGGACGCACCGAAACCAGCGTCTGCTGTCCTTTCTGCGTCACATTGACCGGGGTCGCGTCGATCAGCTCGCCATTGGCCAGCCGCACCAGCGCCTTGTCGCCCGACAGCTCTTCGACGGTGCCGGGCAGCTTGTTGTTCTCGCCGATGAACTGCGCCACGAAGCTGTTTTCGGGGCGTTCATACAGATCGGCGGGCGGAGCAAGCTGCTGGATGCGGCCATCGTTGAACACCGCAACCCGGTCCGACATGGTCAGAGCCTCGCCCTGATCATGGGTCACATAGACCACGGTAATTCCAAGACGTTCATGCAGTGCCTTGATTTCAAACTGCATATGTTCGCGCAACTGCTTGTCCAGCGCGCCAAGGGGTTCGTCCATCAGCACCAGTTTGGGGTCAAAGACCAGCGCCCGCGCCAACGCGATCCGCTGCTGCTGCCCCCCCGACAACTGCGCCGGGCGGCGGCTGATGAAACTGCCCATCTGCACCATGTCCAGCGCACTCTTGACGCGGCTTTCACGCTCGGCCTTGCCCAGACCGCGCACTTCCAGCGGAAAGGACAGGTTCTCTCCCACCGTCATATGCGGAAACAGCGCGTAATTCTGGAATACCATGCCGATGCCGCGCTTGTGCGGCGGCACCTGATTGATCGGGCGGCCATCCAGCAGGATCTCGCCATGGGTGGCGGTCTCGAATCCCGCCAGCATCATCAGGCAGGTGGTCTTGCCCGAACCGGACGGCCCGAGCATGGTCAGAAATTCGCCCTTGCCGATCGACAGGTTCAGGTCTTTGACCACAAGGGTCTGACCGTCATAACTTTTCTGCACATGGTCAAAAACGACGAAGGCTTCACCGCGAGTATTGTCAAGCAAGCAGCGCTCTCCCTGTTATCGGCTTGTTGTTCGGCGCGACTATCAGCTTAAGCAGCGGGCCGACGGGATTGCAACAAGGTTTGCGACCAATGTTGCACAGGATGCGGCAAGGCCGGATTTCGCGCCATCGCTGATGATCGTAGCGCCATTGTGCATACACATCCGAATAGACCGCAACCGCTGCGGGTTACTGCCATGGGCTGACCCCGTCCAGAAAGGATGCAGCCGAGAAATGGCTCTGGCGCATAGGTGATTTTCCGCGAAGGCCGTTTCATGATCTTGATATGGCTGCGTCAGCGCACATCTGTCGTCGGTCAATGGTGACGCCTGCACAGTGCCGGCGGATCAAGCGAGGGGCGCTGAACGTCGGGGAACGGACTTCTGCGTGCCATCCGCCCCTGACGCCATCGTGACCCGATCCACCATGGCGGTCGGCTTACGCAAGCGCGGCGAATGGGTTAACCCGGTCGGGACAGGTGTCTTGCCGAAAGGACCCGCCATGCCGACCCGTCGCCTTTTTCTTGCCAGCGGAGCCGCGCTGAGCCTGACCGCGCTGCCGGTCCTGTCGCAAGGTGCCGACCGCCCGAACCCGATGCCCGAGGAATTGCGGCAGGCGCTGGAACGCGATCCGACCGCGCCGGTTCTGGGCAACCCCGATGGCGACATCACCCTGACCGAATTCTTCGACTACAACTGTCCCTTCTGCCGCAAGATGATGCCGGTGATCCAGCGGCTGATCTCGGCCGATCCGCAGCTGCGGGTGGTCTATCGCGAGGTGCCGGTGTTCGGCGAAGGGTCGGATTTCGCTGCCCGCGCCTCTCTGGCATCGCTGCAACAGGGCAAATACTGGCAATTCCATGCCGCGCTGATGGGGATGAAGGACCGCGCCGCCGAAGCATCGGTCATGCGTGTCGCCCGCCGGGTCGGGCTGGACGAGGCGAAGCTGCGCGAGGATATGGAGGCGCAACCTGTCATCCGACATATCGCCACCTCGATGGAGCTGGCCGAGCATATGGGCCTGATGGGCACCCCGACCTTCATCGCAGGCGACGAGGCCCTGTTCGGTGAAATCAGTCTGTCCGAAATGCAGGACCTGATCGCCCGCGCCCGCGCCACATTGGGCTGAGACCCGCAATCAACCCGCCGCCTCCCGCCCCACCAGACGGTCATTTCCTCGCGCCCGATCGAGTAAATCGCAGGAGGGGCGACCCGCGCCTCGTCATGCGATGGCAATGTGAAACGCGCCCGACATGATGTCCTGCGTATCCTTCAGCTTCGCCGCAGCGAGGTTCTGCAGCACTGTCGCATTCGGCACGCAGCTGCGCACATTGCCGAGGATCAGATCCGGCGCCGCCCGGCCAGTCAGTTCGCGGGCGATGGCCAGCTGCGCGCCGCAGTTCAAACGGTCCGGGTTCTCTGCCTATGAGCGCATCTTGCTTTCGCGGCTTCAGCGCACCGATGCAGATGTGGTGGCGCAGTTCACGATGGCTGTCCTGCTGGGCGGCATGGTGGGAGACTTCGCTGTGAGATTTTTCGAGTACAGCCGCAGAGACCCAGTAACCATGGGCGTAGTTGAATAGCCCCAATGCGGACGCTTGTGTTTCGTCGCTCATTCCCGCCTCCGGCATGATGTGCCTCCAAAGTGCATCGTCCACAAAAAATGGGAAAAATTTTTGAGCCGCCCAAGGGGAAGACGAGCGGGCGGCCCGCGCGCCCGATTTTTGCCCCGCCCCTCTGCCTCAATAGCCCCCCATGAGCCACCCCCTGTTCTGATCGAGGGGATGCCGGGGGAGGCTTGGGGCGTATGGTTGCTGTCGCGCCTTTACTGCACCCCCACACGCAGTCAGGCGCGCGCCGAAGGGTGGACTGAAAGGGGGGCTGAAAACCCAACCGGAAGCATAATGCGCTGATATCGCGTCGTTACTCAGGTCAAGATGGTGCGGTCGAGAAGACTCGAACTTCCACTCCGGTTAAGGAACAGCGACCTCAACGCTGCGCGTCTACCAATTCCGCCACGACCGCATCCGGGCAGTGCGCGCCTGATATAATAGGTGCCCGGAAATGAAAAGGGGTTTCTTGCCGCCTCTGCACCTGCATCTTGACGCGGGCCGGATATGGGGCCAGATCCCGGGCATGGTGGAATGGATCATCAGCGACGGCCTGACCGGCTATGACGAGGCGCTGGCCTTCATGGAGGCGCGCGTGGCCGCGATTGGCGCCGGTGACGCCGATGAACTGATCTGGCTGGTCGAGCATCCCCCGCTCTATACCGCCGGGACCAGCGCGAAGCCCGCCGATCTGCTGGAGGCGCGCTTTCCCGTCCATGCGGCGGGGCGCGGCGGGCAATATACCTATCACGGGCCGGGGCAACGCATCGTCTATGTCATGCTGGATCTGAACCGGCGCGGCCGCGACATCCGTGCCTTCGTCGCCGGCCTGGAGGCATGGGTGATCGACGCCCTGTCGCGGTTCAACCTGACCGGAGAGATTCGCGAGGGCCGGGTCGGCGTCTGGGTGGCGCGCCCCGACAAGCCCCCCCTGCCCGACGGCGCGGGCAGAGAGGACAAGATCGCGGCGATCGGGGTCAAGCTGCGCAGATGGGTCAGCTTTCACGGCATCTCGATCAATGTCGAACCGGATCTGACGCATTACGCCGGGATCGTGCCTTGCGGAATCAGCGGCCACGGCGTCACCAGTCTGGTCGATCTGGGCCTGCCGGTCGGCATGGCGGATCTGGATCTGGCGCTGAAGGACAGCTTTGGGGCGCATTTTCCCTGACGCGGATGGCGCGAAAATGGGCCCGACCACCCGGATCACCAGCCGAATCGACAGCCCTCGCGCAAGGTAACGCCGGAAGCCACCTGCGGCAGAATAACGCAGGCCGGGCGCCGGCGGCAGGGTGGTCGAGATCGTGACAGCTTTGGCCATTCCTGCCAGACTTGGCCTGCCAGAACAGGCCGCCGCGCGCTGATCGCCCCGCCGGAACGGTCGGGACAAGGGCCTTGCGAGCCGCGCTGACCGCTGCCCGGTCTCAACCCTATAGGGCATTGCCGCTCCGATCCGGCTGGTCTAGTAAGAATGCAGGGAAAAGCCGGTCTGCCGGACCGGATAAGTATATCTGAGGAGTTCGGGTATGGCAGACGCAGCCGCTCATGGCCACGATGACCATCACGACCAACGCGGGTTCTTCACCCGCTGGTTCATGTCCACCAATCACAAGGACATCGGCATCCTCTATCTGTTCACGGCGGGTGTGGTCGGCCTGATTTCGGTCGCCTTCACCGTCTATATGCGGATGGAGCTGCAACATCCGGGTGTGCAATACATGTGCCTTGAAGGCGCGCGCCTGATCGCCGACGCATCGGCGGAATGCACCCCCAACGGCCATCTGTGGAACGTCATGATCACCTATCACGGGGTGCTGATGATGTTCTTCGTGGTGATTCCGGCGCTGTTCGGGGGCTTCGGCAACTATTTCATGCCGCTGCATCTGGGCGCCCCGGACATGAGCTTTCCGCGGCTGAACAACCTGTCCTATTGGATGTATGTCGCGGGTGTGGCGCTTGGCATCTCGTCGCTGTTCGCCCCCGGCGGGTCCGAGCAGCTGGGTTCCGGCGTGGGCTGGGTGCTTTATCCGCCGCTGTCCACCAACGAGGGCGGCTATTCGATGGATCTGGCGATCTTCGCCGTCCACGTCTCGGGTGCCTCGTCCATTCTGGGCGCGATCAACATCATCACCACCTTCCTGAACATGCGCGCCCCCGGCATGACGCTGTTCAAGGTGCCGCTGTTCGCCTGGTCGGTCTTCATCACCGCATGGCTGATCCTGTTGGCGCTGCCGGTGCTGGCCGGTGCCATCACCATGCTGCTGATGGACCGCAATTTCGGCACCAACTTCTTCAACCCCGCCGGTGGCGGTGACCCGATCCTGTATCAGCATATCCTGTGGTTCTTCGGCCACCCGGAAGTGTATATCATCATCCTGCCCGGCTTCGGCATCATCAGCCATGTCATCGCCACCTTTTCGAAGAAGCCGATCTTCGGTTACCTGCCGATGGTGCTGGCCATGGCGGCGATCGGGGTGCTGGGCTTCGTCGTCTGGGCGCACCACATGTACACCGTCGGCATGTCGCTGACCCAGCAGGCCTATTTCATGCTGGCCACGATGACCATCGCCGTGCCCACCGGCATCAAGGTTTTCAGCTGGATCGCGACGATGTGGGGCGGTTCGGTCGAGTTCAAGACGCCGATGCTCTGGGCCTTCGGCTTTCTGTTCCTGTTCACCGTCGGCGGCGTGACCGGCGTGGTGCTGTCGCAGGCGCCGCTGGACCGCGTTTACCACGACACCTATTACGTTGTGGCGCATTTCCACTATGTGATGTCGCTTGGCGCGGTCTTCGGGATCTTCGCCGGTGTCTATTACTGGATCGGCAAGATGTCGGGCCGGCAATATCCGGAATGGGCGGGCAAGCTGCATTTCTGGATGATGTTCATCGGTGCGAACCTGACTTTCTTCCCGCAGCACTTCCTGGGCCGTCAGGGGATGCCGCGCCGTTACATCGACTATCCGGTCGAATATGCGGTCTGGAACAATATCAGCTCGCTTGGCGCCTATCTGTCCTTCGCCTCGTTCCTGTTCTTCATCGGCATCGTGTTCTACACCCTGTTCGCGGGCAAGCGCGTGACCGAGAACAACTATTGGAACGAGCATGCCGATACGCTGGAATGGACCCTGACCTCGCCCCCGCCGGAGCATACCTTCGAGCAACTGCCCAAGCGCGAGGACTGGGACCGCAGCCACGCGCATTAAGGTCAGGCCATGCCTTATCAATGGACAGAGACGGCCCCGGATGTTTCCGGGGCCGTTTCACATCGGCTGCTGCTGTGGCCCTATCGTTCGCTGCCCCGGCGCGGTTTCGTCTGGTTCATCGGCGTGACCGCCGTGCTGCTGGGGCTGCCGATGGTGGCGCTGCTGGGCAGCAGCGCGCTGTGGGGGCTGTTGCCCTTCGAGGTGCTGGCCGTTGTCGGCATCTGGCTGGCGTTGCAGCACAGCTATCGCAGCGGAGAGACGCGCGAGGAACTGAGGCTGTCGGCTTCGCGGCTGTATCTGCGCCGGACCGATCCCGGCCAGCCGCCGCGCGAATGGGAGACCAACACCTATTGGGTGCGCGCCATGCTGCGGCCAGGCCCGGTCGAAGATTATCTGACGCTGAGCGACGGCAAACGCGAGATCGAACTGGGCGGGTTTCTGACGCCGGAAGAGCGGCGGCAGTTGCTGGGTGAGTTGCAGCAGCGGCTGGTGGCGCTGCGATAGGGGCGCGTGCGTTTGCGTCCCGCGATGGCCGGGGGCGCCTCGCCCGTCGCCGGCTGGTTCTCGAACCAGTGGCGCACCATCCGGCAACCCCCCGAGGTATTTTTCAGGAGTGCGAAGGGGTGCCGGGCGCCCTATTGGCGGGGTCAGTCCGGGGTTTTGTGTTCGGGAAGTTGGTCGTGGTCGGTCGCGGCCAGTTCCTCGAGCTCTGATTCGGACATGCTGTCATACATGTCCTTTGATGCGCCCTTGAGGTCGCCGGCCTTCGTCTCGCCGCGCTTGGCGGAAAGGGCGGCACCTGCGGCGCGTTGCTGGGCCTTGGATTGTGCGGGCATGGGGTCACCTCCTGCGGGGATAACGCAGGAGGTGCGCGATCAGTTCAGCAGGCGGGTCTTGACCATCGGGCCGACGGCGCCGAAATCCATCTGTCCGGCATGGCGGTTGCGAAGCTCTGCCATCACCCGGCCCATGTCGCGGATGCTGTCGGCGCCCAGATCCGCGATCGCCTTGTCGATGGCGGCGGCGGTTTCTGCCGCGTCCAGTTGCCGGGGCAGGTATTCCTGGATGAGGGCGATCTCGGCCTGTTCCTTTTCCGCCAGTTCCAGCCGCCCGCCCTCTTCATAGGCTTTGGCCGATTCCTGGCGCTGCTTGACCATCTTCGACAGGATCGCGATCAGGTCGGCATCGCCAAGGCTGCCATCCTCGGCCCCCTCGGCGCGGGCGGCGATTTCGCGGTCCTTGATGGCGGCGGCGATCAGGCGCAAGGTGGACAGACGTTCCGTCTGGCGTGCCTTCATCGCCTCTTTGGTGGCGGCTTGCAGCCTTGCCTTCAGTTCCATGACGCGCTCCTTTCGGGATGTCGTTCCGGCCCGAACGGGTCAGGTCTCGCGATGTAAGCGGGGCACGGCATGGTTTCAAGCCGGGGCGGCGTCTTGACCTTGGACCGCGCGCCCCCTATTCACCGGCTGATTTTCAGACAGAGGTGCCACATGGCCATGAAACCGACCGCCTGCCTTGCGCTTGCCGACGGGACCGTCTTTTACGGCCAGGGCTTCGGAGCCACGGGCGACGTCGTGGCCGAGCTGGTGTTCAACACCGCGATGACCGGCTATCAGGAGATCATGACCGATCCGTCCTATGCCAGCCAGGTCGTCACCTTCACCTTCCCCCATATCGGCAACACCGGCGTCACGCCCGAGGATGACGAGGCCGCCGAGCCCGTCGCCAGCGGCATCGTCGTGCGCTGGGACCCGACCGAGCCGTCGAACTGGCGCGCGGCCGGTGATCTGGTGGGCTGGATGGAGCGGCGCGGGCGGATCGGAATCGGCGGCATCGACACCCGCCGCCTGACCCGCGCGATCCGGCAGCAGGGCGCGCCGCATGTCGTTCTGGCCCATGATCCCGAAGGGAATTTCGATATCGAGGCGATGATCGCCCGCGCCCGCGACTGGTCCGGGCTGGTGGGGCTGGATCTGGCCAAAGAGGTCAGCTGCGCCCAGAGCTATCATTGGGATCAGGGCGGCTGGGAATGGGGCAAGGGCTTTGGCACCTCGCCCGAGGGCAAGCCGTTCAAGGTCGTCGCGCTGGATTACGGCGCCAAGCGCAATATCCTGCGTTCTCTGGTGTCGCATGGCGCCGATGTGACCGTGCTGCCCGCCACCGCCACCGCCGAAGAGGTTCTGGCGCATCAGCCCGAAGGCGTGTTCCTGTCGAACGGCCCCGGCGATCCGGCGGCGACCGGCGAATATGCGGTGCCGATGATCCAGGAGTTGCTGAAGCGCGATCTGCCGATCTTTGGCATCTGTCTGGGCCATCAGATGCTGGCGCTGGCGCTGGGGGCGCAGACCGTCAAGATGAGCCACGGCCATCACGGCGCCAACCACCCGGTCCGCGATGTCGAAAGCGGTAAGGTCGAGATCACCTCGATGAACCACGGCTTTGCGGTTGATTCGCAGTCCCTGCCCGAAGGCGTGGTCGAAACCCATGTCAGCCTGTTCGACGGCAGCAATTGCGGCATCCGGGTCGAGGACCGGCCGATCTTTTCGGTGCAACATCACCCCGAAGCAACGCCCGGCCCGCAGGACAGCCTGTATCTGTTCCGCCGTTTCGTCGATTCCATGCGGGGGCGGCGCGTTTAAGTCATCCGGCTTAACCGCTTGTTAACCGCATCCATGCCAGCAAGGGGCGACTCGGAAGGGATCGCCCCATGGCACAGACAGCATATCGCAATCAGGACTCCGCGCCCGCGGCCGAACAGATCGACGCGCGCGCCGCACCCTCGCGGCTGATCGGGCCTGCGCTGGCGCCACGCAACCAGCGACCTCTGGGCCAGATATTGCTGGAAGACGGGGCGGTCGATCCGGCCAATCTGCTGAAGGCCTCGGTCATGCGGCAGCGGCAGAATGTGCGGCTGGGGCAGATCCTGCTGACCCATGGCTGGGTCACGCCCGCCGCCCTCAGCCGTGCGCTGTCGCGACAGTGGCGCACCACGGCGGTGGACCCTGCCGAGACGCCCGGCGACCCGCGCCTGATCGATGCGGCGGGGGCCGATTTCTGTCTGGCCGAGGCGATCCTGCCCTGGCGGCGGATCGGCGGCGTGACCTGGATCGCGACCGCCCGGCCGGAACGCTTTGCGGCGCTGCTGCCGCGTCTGCCGGCGGAATTCGGCACCATCCGCATGTTGCTGTGCAGCGAGGAGCAGGCGCAGCAGGCGGTTCTGGCCAGTCGCCGCACCGCCCTGATCCGCCGCGCCGAGAACCGCGTGTCACCGGTCGAGAGCTGCCGCACCCGTAACGAGGCGCGCAGCGGCCGCCTTGCCGCCCTGCTGATCGCGCTGACCGTGCTGGGGCTGTGGTTGGCACCGATCGCGGTGCTGTCGGCGCTGACCGCATGGGCAGTGCTGGCGCTGCTGTGTCAGTCGGCGCTGAAGCTGCTGGCCGCCATCGCCACCCGCCGCGCCCGTGCCGAGGATGCCCGCAGCCGTCAGGCCATCGCCGAGGGTCGGTTGCACGCGCCCGAAATGACCGCGCCCCTGCCGCTGATCTCGGTCATGGTGCCGCTGTTTCGCGAAAGCGATGTCGCGGGCAAGCTGGTCGCGCGACTGGCGCGGCTGACCTATCCGCGCGAACTGACTGATATCCTTCTGGTGGTCGAGGTCAGCGACGAGGTGACGCGCGAGGCGCTGCGCGATGCCCGCCTGCCCCATTGGCTGCGGGTGATCGAGGTGCCGGACGGACCGATCCAGACCAAGCCGCGGGCGCTGAACTATGCGCTGAATTTCTGCCGCGGAGAGATCGTCGGCATCTGGGACGCCGAGGACCGGCCCGATCCCGACCAGTTGCACAAGGTCGCCCGGCGCTTTCATTTCGCGCCCGACGACGTGGCCTGCCTGCAAGGGGCGCTGGATTACTACAATCCGCGCAGCAACTGGCTGGCGCGCTGCTTTACCATCGAATACGCGACATGGTTCCGGGTGCTGCTGCCCGGTGTGGCGCGGATGGGGCTGGTGGTGCCTCTTGGCGGCACGACGCTGTTCTTCCGCCGCGCCGCGCTGGAGGCCGTCGATGCCTGGGACGCCTGGAACGTCACCGAGGATGCCGATCTGGGCGTGCGGCTGGCCCGGCGCGGCTGGCGGACCGAGATTCTGGACACCACCACCGATGAAGAGGCGAATTGCCGCGTCCTGCCCTGGATCAAGCAACGTTCTCGCTGGCTCAAGGGCTATGCGATGACCTGGGGCGTGCATATGCGCAACCCGGTGGCACTGTGGCGCGATCTGGGACCGCTGCGTTTTCTGGCGTTTCAGGTCCAGTTCTTCGGCAGCCTGTCGCAATATCTGCTGGCCCCCCTGCTGTGGAGCTTCTGGCTGCTGGCCTTCGCCCTGCCCCATCCGCTGAGCGCGACCGCAGCGGCCCTGCCGGGCGCGCAGGCGGGGCTGACCCTGTTCGCGCTGTTCGTCAGCGCCGAGATCCTTGGCATCATCGTCGGCATGTGGGCGGTCAGCGGTGCCAAGCACCGGCATCTGCTGGCATGGGTGCCGACGATGCATCTGTACTTTCCGCTTGGCTGTGTGGCGGGCTGGAAGGCCATCTATGAGGTCGTGTTCAAGCCCTTCTATTGGGACAAGACCGCGCATGGCCTGTTCGATGTGGCCGAGGAAACCGCCAGCCCCGCGCCCGATATGGTATCCCTGCCGGTTCTTGGTCAGATCGGCGGGATCAGCCTGACCGAGCGCACAGAGGACATCGCCGACGGCGCATCGCCCGCCGATGCGGACAATCCCGCAAAGCCCCGGCTGCGGCTGGCCGAGGTCACGCTGCCCCAGCCTCGGGCGGCTCGGGCATGAGCGATTCGATCAGCGCGGCGGATTGCGCGATCCTTTGCTCAAGCCCGACACGCAAGGCGTCCAGATCCGCCATGCCGGTTTCCCGCAGCAGGAACTCCTGCCCGCCGCGCCCGATGGCGTCCAGATCCAGCCGCCCCTCGGTCAGCAGCCGCGCCGAGGCATGAAGCCGCCACAGCAGACGCTGAACCGAAGACAGCGTGTCGGCCTGCTGGGCGCTGAGCAACCCGCCCCGCCGCCCGGCCCGCAATTGCGTCAGGCTGCGGCGCGACGGTTCAGCCACCCTCAGCGCGCAGGATTGCGCCAGCAGGTCGATATCCTGCAACCGCCCCGGCCCGGCCTTGGCCTCGAACGGATTATCCGTGGCCCGGGCGGCAAACAGCCGTGCCCGCATCTGCGCCAGATCCGGCATCACGCGCCCGTCGCTGCCGCGTTGCTGCAAGACCTCCAGCCGCAGGGCCTCGACCTCATTGGCCAGTTCCAGCCCCTGATCGCCCGCACAGGCGACGACGCGGGCGCGGGTCAGCGCCAGATGCTCCCATGTCCATGCTTCGCTCATCTGATAGTCGCGAAAGCTCTGGATCGAGGTCGCCACCGGCCCCTGCCGCCCCGAGGGGCGCAGCCGCATATCGACCTCGTAAAGCCGCCCTTCCGCCGTGGGGGCCGAGACCGCCGTGATCATCGCCTGCGTCAGCCGCGCGTAATAGGGCCGCGCGGCCAGCGGCTTCGGCCCGTCGGAACTGTCGGCACCGGCGGCGTCATAGATCACGATCAGATCCAGATCCGACCGCGCGTTCAGCTGCCGCGCACCCAGCGAGCCCATGCCCACAACCACCGCGCCACGTCCCGGCGGCGCCCCGTGTTTGCGGGCGAATTCCGCGGTCGTGACGGGAAACAGCGCGGCAATGCTGGCCTCGGCCAGATCCGCATATTGCAGCGCGGCCTCGTCGGCGTCGATCAGGCCGCGCAGGTGATGCACACCGATGCGGAAATGCCATTCATGCGCCCATCGCCGCCCGGCATCCAGCGCCCGCTCGTAACCGCCGCCCGGCGCGTTCAGCGCAGCCTCCATCGCCTGCGTCACCTGTTCGCGCAGCCCCGCCACGCCGGGCCATGGCGCAAAGAAGCTGCCGCCCAGCACCGCATCCAGCACCGCCGAATGCCGCGCGAGATAGCCCGCCAGCGCCGGCGCCGTGCCGCAGATATCGACGATCAGCTCGATCAGCTGCGGATTGGCCTCGAACAACGCGAAAAGCTGCACCCCGGCGGGCAGGCCGGACAGAAAGGCGTCGAAACGCGCCAGCGCCTCGTCGGGATGACCGGCGCGGGCCATGCGGGCCAACAGTTCAGGCTCGACCCGGCGAAAGATCTGTTGCGCCCGGTTCGAGCGCAGCGCCGGATAGGACGGCCAGCGGTCGATGGTGGCGCGGGCCTCGTCCGACAGGTCGGGACGTTCGGCGACCTCTCCGGGGGCAAAGAAGGATTCGGTCAGTTCGTGGACACGTTCCAACCGCGTCGTCAGCCGGGCGCACCATGCGTCGGTGTCGGATTCCGCCATCATCGCGGCGATCTGGCGCAGGCCCTCGTGATCCCTGGGCAGGCAATGGGTCTGGGCGTCGTTGACCATCTGGATGCGGTGTTCGATGTCGCGATGTTCGCGGTAATGCGCGGTCAGTTCACGGGCCGCCTCGGGCGGGATCCACCCCTTGGCGGCCAGCGCCGCCAGACCGCCGACGGTATCGCGGCAGCGCAGATCGGGGTCGCGCCCGCCCGCGATCAATTGCCGGGTCTGGGTGAAGAACTCGATCTCGCGGATGCCGCCGCGTCCCAGCTTCATGTTGTGCCCGGCCAGTTCCAGCCGCCCGCCCAGACCTTTGTGTTCGCGGATCCGCAGCCGCATGTCGTGGGCGTCCTGAATGGCGGCGAAATCCAGATGCTTGCGCCAGATGAAGGGGCGCATTTCACGCAGGAAACGGTGCCCGGCCTCGATATCGCCCGCGCAGGGGCGGGCCTTGATATAGGCGGCGCGTTCCCATGTACGGCCCTCGGCCTCGTAATAGGACAGCGCGGCAGAGGCCGAGATGCAGACCGGCGTGACCGACGGATCGGGGCGCAGCCGCAGATCGGTGCGAAAGACATAGCCATGCGCGGTCACATCCGACAGGGTCGCCGCCATCTTGCGCGTGGCCCGGATCAGCGCCGCGCGGGCCACGTGCTGGTCGTCGGGGGCATAGGCTGCATCGTCGTAAAGCACGATCAGGTCGATATCCGAGCTGTAATTGAGCTCGCGCGCGCCGCCCTTGCCCATCGCCAGCGCGAAGATG
This sequence comes from Paracoccus alcaliphilus, assembly GCF_028553725.1. Classification (NCBI taxonomy): domain Bacteria; kingdom Pseudomonadati; phylum Pseudomonadota; class Alphaproteobacteria; order Rhodobacterales; family Paracoccaceae; genus Paracoccus; species Paracoccus alcaliphilus. The sequence continues at coordinate 1,498,026 of NZ_CP067124.1, read as the reverse complement.
CCGCCTGCATCGGCCTCGGTCGCGGGCAGCTTGCCGCGCCGGATCTCATGCGCCAGATGCGCCCGCAAGGCCAGATCCACCGCCCGGTCGGCCAGATCGGACAGCGCGCCGGTCACCTGCTCCAGCGGCCAGACGCCGCCCAGATCGGCCAGCCCGGCCAGCAGCGCCACCCGGCGCTTGGCCCGGCGCAGCGCCACGCCCAGATCGGTCGCATCCAGATCCTGAAACCCGGCGGTTTCGCGGGCCACCACATCGTCGTGATCCAGCGCGCCGGGCAGCCATTCGGCCTCTCGCTCCAGCAGGCCGGTCAGATAGGGGCTGGTTCCGGCCGCCCCCGCGATCAGGTCGCGCAGAGGCTGCGGCAAGGCGGGAAACCGATCCGTGACGGACCGGGCGCGGACCGCATCAAGCGGCAAGGGACAGCGGGTGATGCGGTCGGCAAAGCTCATGCCGGTCACAGTAGCCGATGCCGGTCACCCGTCAATTCCCCGCAAGTCGGCCTTTGGCGGCGGCTGCGTTAACTACGACTGAAATGGGAGGCGCGGCAGGTCTTTCCGCGCTTGGCCTGCCTGTGATTCGTTGCTAGGCTTTGCTCAATTCACCACAACGGCGATGCAGAACCGGAGCACCGACGCCCGCATGACGAGACCCATCCCGTCCGCCCTGCACAAGGCCCACGCCTGATGCGTCATACTGTGCCGCATGCTCCGCAGTTCTATGTGACTGCGCCACAGCCCTGCCCCTATCTGCATGGCCGGGCCGAGCGCAAGCTGTTCACGGCGTTGCAGGGCGAACACGCGGCCGAGCTGAACAACGCCCTGTCGCGGCAGGGCTTTCGCCGGTCGCAGAATGTATTGTACCGGCCCAGTTGCGAAAGCTGCGTGGCCTGCATGTCGGCACGGATCCGGGTAAAGGATTTCCAGCCCTCGCGCACGCAGCGGCGGCTGATGAAGCGCAACCCAGCGATCCGCAGGATGGCGACCAGCGCCTGGGCGACCGAGGAACAATATGAACTGTTCCGCCGCTATCTGGACCAGCGCCATTCCGATGGCGGCATGGCCGATATGGATATCTTCGAATTCGCCGCCATGATCGAGGAAACCCCGGTCAAGACGCGGGTGATCGAATATCGCTGCGATGCCGGTGACGACAGGGCCGGGAACAGAACGGATCGGCTGACCGCCGTCTGCCTGACCGATGTGCTGGATGACGGGCTGAGCCTTGTGTACAGCTTCTATGAGCCCGAGCTGACCTCGGCCAGCCTTGGCACCTATATCATCCTCGACCATGTCGAGATCGCCCGCGCCGCGCGTCTTCCCTATGTCTATCTGGGCTATTGGGTGCCGGGCAGCCGCAAGATGGATTACAAGGCGCGTTTCGCCGCGCTGGAAATCTATAAGGCCGGGGTCTGGCAGGATATCGGCAACCCAAAGGATCATTGCGACGAGGCACACCCCCTGTCGGTCGATCCGATCGTCGAACAGGTGGCGCGAATTTCATTGCCGCAATTCGACCGCTAGGCCATTTCGCGCAAGATTATTTCAATATTCGGCCGATCAGCGTCATTTTCTTGGAATCGCCCCATTGACGCCTCTTGCGCCCGCTCATAGTTTGCCCGACGCGGTGACCGGCATCGGCCCGCAATGGGTTTACCTGATGGAGTAGAGAACATGTCCCGAACGATGACGGGTGCGAGAATGGTGGTCGAAGCACTGAGGGATCAGGGCGTCGATACCGTATTCGGCTATCCGGGTGGGGCGGTACTACCCATTTATGACGAGATTTTCCAGCAAAACGACATCACCCATGTTCTGGTCCGCCATGAACAGGGCGCGGTGCATATGGCCGAAGGCTATGCCCGTTCGACCGGCAAGCCCGGCGTCGTTCTGGTCACCTCGGGGCCGGGCGCGACCAATGCGGTCACCGGGCTGACCGATGCGCTGTTGGATTCGATCCCGCTGGTGGTGCTGTCGGGGCAGGTTCCGACCTTCATGATCGGCACCGACGGGTTTCAGGAGGCCGACACCGTCGGCATCACCCGCCCCTGCACCAAGCATAACTGGCTGGTGAAGGATACCGCCAGGCTGGCCGAGACGATCCACAAGGCGTTCCATGTCGCCACCACCGGTCGTCCGGGGCCGGTTCTGGTCGATATTCCCAAGGATGTGCAATTCGCCTCGGACGAATATGTCGGGCCGAAACAGATGGAGACCCCGCGCTATCAACCCGTGCGCAAGGGCGATCTGGGCGCAATCACCCGGCTGGTCGAACTGATCGAGCGGGCCGAGCGTCCGGTGCTGTATACCGGCGGCGGCGTCATCAACTCTGGCCCCGGTGCCAGCCAGTTGCTGCGCGAACTGGCCGAGGCGACGGGAATCCCGGTGACCTCGACCCTGATGGGGCTGGGCGCCTATCCTGCCTCGGGTCAGAACTGGATCGGGATGCTGGGCATGCACGGCCTTTATGAGGCCAATCTGGCCATGCATGGCTGCGATCTGATGATCAATGTCGGCGCGCGTTTCGACGACCGCATTACCGGTCGCGTGGCCGATTTCAGCCCCGGCAGCGTCAAGGCGCATATCGATATCGACCCGTCCTCGATCAACAAGGTCATCCATGTCGATATCCCCATCGTCGGCGATGTGGGTCATGTGCTGGAGGACATGCTGAAGGTCTGGAAATCGCGTGGCCGCAAGATGAACCGCGAGGCGATCGGCAAATGGTGGGAACAGATCGAGGGCTGGAAGTCGAAAAACTGCCTGTTCTATCGCGGCAGCGACACCATCATCAAACCGCAACATGCGCTGGAACGGCTGGAGGCGCTGACCAAGGGGCGTGACCGCTATGTCACCACCGAGGTCGGCCAGCACCAGATGTGGGCCGCGCAATATCTGCATTTCGACGAGCCGAACCGCTGGATGACCTCGGGCGGGCTGGGGACGATGGGTTACGGCCTGCCGGCCAGCATCGGCGTGCAGATGGCCCATCCCGAGGCACTGGTGATCAACGTCGCGGGCGATGCAAGCTGGCTGATGAACATGCAGGAAATGGGCACCGCGGTTCAGTTCCGCCTGCCGGTCAAGCAATTCATCCTGAACAACGAACGTCTGGGCATGGTGCGGCAATGGCAGCAACTGCTGCATGGCGAGCGTTACAGCCAGAGCTGGTCGGACAGCCTGCCCGATTTTGTGAAGCTGGCCGAGGCCTTCGGCTGCAAGGGCGCGCAGGTGCGCGATCCGAAGGATCTGGACGCGGCGATTCAGGAAATGCTGGATTATGACGGGCCGTTCATTCTGGATGTGCTGGTCGAGAAGCATGAGAACTGTTTCCCGATGATCCCCTCGGGCAAGCCGCATAACGAGATGCTGCTGGGCGAGGCGGAAACGCAGGGTGTGATCCAGTCCGAAGGTGCGGTTCTGGTCTGACAGCCGGTCGCGGGGGCCCTGCCCCCGCACCCCCGGGATATTTTTGCACCAAAGACAGGGCAAAGCGATGAATGCGTTGAATATCAAGAAGGGCTCGTCGAGCCATTCGGCCTATGATCTGCGCGATCCGAACATCCAGCTTGAGGAAAGCCATACGCTGGCGGTTCTGGTCGAGAACGAACCGGGCGTGCTGGCCCGCGTGATCGGGCTGTTTTCCGGGCGCGGCTATAATATCGACAGCCTGACCGTGGCCGAGGTGGATCATACCGGGCACCGGTCACGAATCACCGTGGTGACCAGCGGGACGCCTGCGGTGATCGAGCAGATCAAGACCCAGCTGGGCCGGATCGTGCCGGTGCATGAGGTGCATGACCTGACGGTCGAAGGCGATTCGGTCGAGCGGGAACTGGGTCTGTTCAAGGTGCGCGGTCAGGGCGAAAAGCGGGTTGAAGCCTTGCGGATCGCCGAGATCTTCCGCGCCAATGTGGTCGATTCGACGCTGGAGAGCTTCGTTTTCGAACTGGTCGGCACGCCGTCCAAGCTGGACGCCTTTGCCGAACTGATGCGCCCTCTGGGTCTCAGCGATCTGGCCCGGACCGGCGTGGCGGCGCTGGCGCGCGGCGTCTGAACACGGCCGGTCAGGAAGGGGATCGGGCCCGGCCATATGGCGCGGGCCCGATCGAATTCTGCGATCAGCCGGCGGCGCAGATCCGAAGCGCGTGGCGCGCCGCGACATCATCGCCGTCATCCGCCACCCGGCCAGCATCGCGCGATGCCACCAGTTTCAGCCGGGGCTCTGCCTGCGTTCCCGCCTGCTGTTCCAGCATGCGCGGCAGGTCGGGACGGCTTTGTTCGGACAGGAGCGCGACCTTGCGGGCGTGGCGCAGGTTGCCGATCATCTCTGCCTCAAGCTCGACCAGATCGCCGGGCTGGGGCCAGTGCCGTGGATCGGCCATCTCTCCACGGCCCTGAAGATAGGCAAGCGCGGCCTGATCCTCGCACCAGATGACGGCCTTTTCCCGGCTCTCGCTGCTCCAAACAATCACGCCGATCATGGGCGATCTACTCCTTGTCGTCATGGCCGACCATCCGCCGTGGATATGTCAACACAACTTTTTGCTTTTGTGCATTGTTATCTGACTAAAGCAAAAAACCGCCTACTGGCCAGAAGTTTTTTCAGCATTTGTAAGCCATTTCCTGCGGTATCGGCCAAAAGGACCAGAAAACGATCAAATTTCGATGATCGGACCAGCTTCATTGCATAAATGCCACAGTCACCCACGATCAACCAATGCGGGAATACCATACCGTGAGGTTGATTTCCTCAGCGGACACGCCCGGAACGGACATCGGCGACGGCACGCTGGACATGGGTGATTCGCGCCGCAGCCGAGGGGTGGGTACCCAGGATGCGGTCGCCGGGATCGGGGATCCGTTCAAAGAAGCGCGCGCCGTTGACCGGATCATAGCCCGCATTCAGCGCGATGATCGCGCCCAGATAGTCCGCCTGAAGCTCCCAGTCCTTGGAGTAATAGCGCGACCCGACCGAGGCGCCGATGCGCCGGGCGGTGTCGATGGCGGCTTCGTTGCCGCCATACATCGAGGCGATGCTGCTGAGGATCACCGCCCCTGCCGTTGCCGCACCCGCCTTGTGGTCCAGATGGTTGAGGATGTGGTGGCTGGCCTCGTGCCCGACGACAAAGGCGATCTCGTCGGCATTGCGGGCGGCCGCGATCAGCGGCAGGGTAAAGCCGACCACCGGACGACCGGCGTTATCCACGGTCTGGAAGGCGTTGATCTCTTGCCCCGCCCGGTCATCGACGACGAACTGGAAATCGCAGCTGATCGGCTGGGTCCGGCGCTGCAGGCATTCCCGCTCGATCGCGGGTTCCATGCGCTGCATCACGCCGACGAAGTTGCGCGCGGCGGCCTCGGGCGTGTTGTTGGTGGTGAAGGTCGGCGCCGGGCCCGGCGTGGGCTGGGTCTGCGGGGGCGGCGCAGGCACCGTGCCGCAGGCCGTCAGCAAAGCGACCGCCGCCATTGCAACCATCTGGCGAAGACGCCGCACCCCTTGAATGCTGCCCGACACCCCTGCACCTCATTCCTGCGGACGCGGTTCATCCGCGCCTTCACCGCCATCTTAAAGCCCTCTCGGCACAGGCGCAAACCCGACTGCTTGCCCACAGGCATCATTCACGCGATTGTCGGGCCAGCCAAGGAGGACCGGATGTTCACCATCGAGCATGATTTCGACGCCACCGTCATCACCCTGATCGACGAGGCCGAGCCAAATTCACGCCCCCTGAACGAAGATGTGGTGATTCTGACCTTCGACGACCGGGTCGTGCTGGAACAGGTGAACCCGACCAATGACGAGGTGATGCGCATCACCTTCACCATGCAGCAGCTGACCGAGTTGCGGCTGGCGCTGAACCTGCCCGAGGGGAATTACCGGGTCGAGAATCTGGATTAGTCCAGCCGGAACAGCTTGTCGCGTGAGGTGGCCCCACGCAGCAGGGTCAGCCGCGATTTCGCCACGCCAAGCGCACGGGCCAGCAGCTTGACCACCGCCTGATTGGCCTTGCCGTCCTCGGGCACGGCGGTGACATGGATGCGGATCGCGCCGTCCTCGACGGTGATCGCGTTGCGCCGCGCGCGCGGCGTCACGCGAATGGCGATCTGGGCGCCCTCATGGGCAAGATGGCTCAGGTCCGGGTCGTTCATGGCGCCGATGATCGCGGCTGTCGGCGCCCTTCGCAAGTGCGGCTTGCTTGCGTCCCGCCCGTCGCTCTGCAAAGAACATGGCAACCCCGCAGGAGGAGACCCTCATGGAACATCGCAACGAGGCCGCGCTGGCCTTTCTGGCCGCTCGCAGGTCGCATCCGCCCAAGCTTTTGACCGGTCCCGCCCCCGATCCCGACCAGATCACTGAGCTGCTGGTTCTGGCCGCGCGGGCGCCCGATCATGGCAAGCTGGAGCCGTGGCGTTTCGTCGTGCTGACCCGCGCGGCGCTGGACCGGCTGAAACCGGTCCTGCACCAGGAGGTTCTGGCTGGCGGGCAGGATCAGGCGGCGGCGGACAAGGCGGCCTCGGCCTTCGATTCGCCAGTGGTGGTGGCGGTGATCTCGTCGCCAGTGGACAGCCCGAAAGTGCCCGAATGGGAACAGATCCTGTCCGCCGGGGCGGTCTGTCTGGGGCTGGTGAACGCGGCGCTGGCCGCGGGCTGGGGTGCGGCCTGGCTGACCGGCCATGCCGCGCTGAACCAGGCCTTTGCCGAAGCCCATCTGGGCGTGAAACCGTCCGAGCGTGTGGCCGGGCTGGTCCATATCGGCAGCCGCGGCACCCCGCCGCCCGAGCGTCCCCGCCCCGATATCGCCGCCAAGACAAGCTGGCTGGAATGACCATCCTGCGCGCGGTGGCGCTGGCATGGGCCGACCTGCTGCGCCCGCGCATCCTGTCGCTGGCGCTGATGGGGCTGGGGCTGACGCTGGCGCTGCTGATCGCGTTGCAGGCGGCGATCTTCTGGGCGATCCGATACTTCGTCACCGGCGCGATCAGCCTGCCCTGGATCGGCAGGCTGGATCTGGGCGATACCCTGTCCTGGGGCTCGTTGGCGCTGCTGCCGGTGCTGGGCATCTTTCTGATGGCCCCGGTCGCGGCGGGCTTTGCCGGACTGTTCACCGATCAGGTCGCCGACAAGGTCGAAGAGATCCACTATCCCGCGCGCCGGGGCCGCTCTCCCGATTTTCTGGACGGAGTGCTGGAATCTCTGGCGGTGGTGCTGGCGGTGCTGGGGGTCACGCTGCTGTCGCTGATGCTGGCGCCCTTTGCCGGGCCGCTGACGCCGATCCTGTTCTTCGGCGCCAATGGCTGGCTGCTGGGGCGAGAGTTCTTTCAGATGGCCGCGCGCAGGCATATGGACGCCCCTGCCGCGACGGCTCTGCGCAAGGCCCATGCCGGGCGCGTCACGCTGGCCGGGGCAATGGTCGCCGTGGCCCTGTCACTGCCCTTGGTGAATATCGCCATGCCCTTGCTGGCGGCGGCGGCCTTTACCCATCTGTTCCACCTGATCAGCGCAGCAGATGGTCCAGATTCGCGATATCCGCGCGGGTGACGAAACCGCCAAGGATCACCCATGCGATGATTCCCCACAGGATGGATGTCACCAGCGTCGTCCACAGCAGCTTGCGCCGCCAGTTCAGATTCGCGGGCGCGCCAGCCGGGGTTCCCGGCACGATCTGCCCCATATCGGCCTGACTGCGCTGGCCGATCGGCATGACCACGAACAGGGTCAGAAACCACAGGGACGCATAAAGGACGATGCCGCCGGTCAGGTTCATCAGACTTGCTCCAGTTCGATCAGGCAGCCGTTGAAGTCCTTGGGATGCAGGAACAGCACCGGCTTGCCATGGGCGCCGATCTTCGGCTCAGCCGTACCCAGCACCCGCGCGCCTTCGGATTTCAGCTTGTCGCGCGCGGCGATGATATCCTCGACCTCGAAACACATGTGATGGATGCCCCCCGAGGGGTTCTTGTCCAGAAAGCCCTTGATCGGGCTGTCCTCGCCCAGAGGATACAGCAATTCGATCTTGGTGTTCGGCAGTTCGATGAAGACGACGGTGACGCCGTGGTCGGGCTCGTCCTGCGGTGCGCCCACCGTCGCGCCCAGGGTGTTTTCATACTGCGCCGCCGCCGCCTTCAGATCCGGGACCGCGATCGCCACGTGATTCAGTCGTCCGATCATCTCAAACCTCCGTTTCGGGGGTTTGTAGGCCGTCCTGCGCCCAAGGAAAAGCAGTTTGGCCTGCGGCCATTAACCGCTTCTTAGCGAAGACGGCGTTTACTGGTCCTGCAACCGATTCGGAAAGGAAAGGATATGCTGACAGAAACCGGAACCGCGCCATCGGACGCATTGCCGATGTGGCGCATGTCCCTGCCGGGGCGCCCGCTGACCGGGCTGACCCTGCTGGTGGTCGAGGATTCGCGACTGGCGAGCGAGGCTGTGCGACTGCTCTGCCTGCGCTCTGGCGCGCGGATCCGCCGGGCCGACTGCCGGCGCTCGGCGGCGCGGCACCTTCAGACCTATCGCCCGGCGGTGGTGATCGTCGATCTGGGCCTGCCCGATGGCGACGGCGCCGAACTGATCCGTCACATGACGCAGGCCGAGCCGAGGGTGCCGGTCGTTCTGGGCATGTCGGGCGATCCCGATATGCGCAAGGCGGCGATGGATGCGGGGGCGGACGGGTTTCTGGCCAAGCCGGTGGAAAGCCTTGCGCTGTTCCAGCAGACCATCCTTCAGGCCCTGCCGCCCGAGGCGCAGGGCATCGGCCCGCGCCTGCTGCCCGACGAGGTGATCAAGCCCGACAGTTCGGGCCTGCGCGACGACCTGATCCATATTGCCGACATTCTGGCCAATGCGCGCGACACGAATGCCATCGACTATATCGCCCGTTTTCTGGCCGGGGTGGCCCGGTCATCGCATGATCAGCCACTGGAATCGGCGGCATCAGCGCTGGCACGGGATCATCTGGCAGGCCACGCGGTGGCCGCGGATCTGGCGCGCATCAGCGGGCTGGTGCAGGACCGACTGCAAACCGTGACCGAGATGTAGTGTCGCCCGCCATCTGACGATCATTACTCAACGGTCGGCCCGGCATGGTGCAAGTCTCCTGGAGGCAGGTTCCACATGCGAATGCATGGGTTCAGGTGGCTGGCTTGACGCCCGTAATCCGCAGGCACTTTGGGACATCTGGTGTTGTAATTGCAGCTTCTCACGGAGCGCCTCGTGAGTCGTTCTTCCGTTGAAGGCACCGTGCGGTCTGGTGAAGTTGAGCGCCGCCACGATCATTGGACAGGATCTGGCGTAAATTAAGCTGCTCTCTGCACCTGCTGATCGGGTTGGGTTTCGTTTCCGGATGCCCACCTTCGCTTCTGATCCGGTCTCCCCGGCATGCAGGTAGACGCACTCGTATTTCAGTGTCCACCACAGCCTTTCGATGAAGATACTGTCGAGGAAATGTCCCTTTCCGTCCATCGGGATGCGAGTGCCGGTGCGGCGCAGGCGGTCGGTCCAGGCGAAAGAGATGAATTGGCTGCCCTGATCGGTGTTCGTGATCCCGGACGTGCCGAAGCAGTAGACCGCCTCGTTCAGCGCCTCGACGCAGAAATCGGCCTCCCTCGCCATGGTCCCCGGACCGGTGGCGGACCATGGCTCGATGTTCGAGATGCGCCAAGCCGGAACCATTCGGGTGTGCCAATCCATGATGGCAACCAGATAGGTGTTCAGTCCCGGCAATTGGTGGATCGGATTTAAGATGAATCGATTTGGCTCTGAAGTCCAGATTTTGCAGATGTATTCGTAGGGTGTGAGACCGTTGAGGGTCTTGAGCCTGCGTACGAAGTTGTAACATATGCCGTCGGAATGCGACGATCATTGCCTCTTCAGCTTCCGTGAGAACGGTCGACCGCGGCTCCTTCGGCCCGGTATTCAGATCCTCTACCGTCGCGCGCTTGCGCCACTTCGCGACGGTCTTGGGATTGATACCGAGCTCTTGGCTCAGCTGCGCGAGCGAAGCTTGCGATCGCTGTATTGCAGCTCTGACGGCATGCGTGGTCGTGGCGCTCCCGTGACGAATTTGCCCCATAATGCTTCCTTCCAAGGCTGAGAAAACAGCGCATCATCAAACCGTGGGATCAAACAGCTAGTCACCTGGAACTGTAGTTCATATCATTGACCCTGACGATTTCGGAGGGATGATATGGTTGGTCGAGTGGCGGACGAGGTGGTTCTGAGTACCGATGAGCGCGACTTTCTCGAGGCGCAGGTTCGGCGGCACAAGGCCGCGCGGTCGCTGTCGGACCGATGCCGGATGGTTCTGCTCTGCGCGGAAGGGCTAGCAAAGCAAGGAGATCGGCGCGCGGCTCGGAGGGCATGAGCATACTGTCGGCAAGTGGCGCAGACGGTTCGCGAAGGCCCGGATTGAAGGTCTCACCGACGAATATCGTCCCGGCCGGCCCCGCACGGTATCGGACGTTCAGGTGGCCGAGGTCATCGAGCGGACGCTGAACACCACGCCGAAGGACGCCACCCATTGGTCGATCCGTTCGATGGCTGCGGCGACGGGCCTGTCTCATACCACGATCCGCCGGATCTGGGCCGCCTTCGGACTGCAGCCGCATCGGAGCGAGACCTTCAAGCTCTCGACCGATCCGCTGTTTGTCGACAAGGTGCAGGATATCGTCGGCCTTTACATGGCCCCACCGAACCGGGCCATCGTGCTGTGCGTGGACGAGAGTGAGCGGGCGAGCGCCACCGGTTCGAGCCGCCCGCGAACGCAGATCCAGGCGCTGGATCGGAACCAACCGGTGCTTCCGATGGCGCCGGGTGTCGCCGAACGCAGAACCCACAGCTACATCCGTCATGGCACGACCTCGCTGTTTGCGGCGCTCGACATCGCGACAGGGGCGGTGATCGGCGAATGCGACAAGCGCCACCGGGCGACCGAGTTCCTCGACTTCCTGAAGCGGATCGATACAGCCATGCCACAAGGATGGGACGTGCATCTGGTGATGGACAACTACGCCACCCACAAGACGCCGAAGATCAAGGCCTGGCTCGCGCGCCGCCCGCACTGGCATGTCCACTTCACGCCCACCTCGGCGAGCTGGATCAACCAGGTGGAGCGCTGGTTCGCGGAACTGACCCGCGAGCAACTGCAACGGGGTGTCCACCGCTCCACCGCCGACCTGGAAGCGGACATCGCCGCCTTCATCAGCGCGCACAACGAGAACCCCAAGCCCTATCGATGGGTCAAATCCGCCGACGAAATCCTCGCATCCGTCAAACGCTTCTGCCAGAAAACACAGCAAAATCTATGTGCCGAACTTTAGATTCAGATGACTAGAACCGATGGAGCGTTTTTCTTGCGGTCTCTGCCAGTTGCAGCAAAACTTCGGCGCGGCCGAATTCGCGGGCGGCCTGGTCGCGCATTTTTTCGAAACGGGGCTTGATGCGCTCCAGCTCCGCCTTGGCACGGGACAGTTCTCGTGCGGAGCGTGCGGATTGGGCGTTCGCCATCCTGGCTTCGGGCACTGAAAGGGGGGCGCTGTTATCATAGCATTGTCGCAATGCGGTTTGCAGTGAATCGACATGCCGCTGCGCCACGGTCATATGTTCACTGAAGGCGGCGAACTTTTTCAGCTCACGCTCTGCCTTGAGGCGGGCCAGACGTTCGAGCTGGGCCAGTTTTGCGCGTTGCCCTACCATCCGGCGCGGGCCCTTTCACGCATCTTCTCGGCAAAGCGGATCGCGGCGGCGACGGCGGCAAAATGTTCGCGCTGGATTTCTTCGCCGATGCGGACCGTGGCATGAATGGCGCGGGCGCTGGGGGGATCGGACCAGATCGGGACATCGTGATCACGGGCGCGCTGACGGATCAGGGCCGCGATATCGTCGGTGCCCTTGGCCAGACAGACCGGCGCGCGACCGCTGCCCCGTTTCCATTCCAGCGCGACGGCGTAATGGGTGGGGTTCACGATGACCACATCCGCCTTGGCGACATCGGCCAGCATCTGTCGCGACACCAGATCCACAGCCTTCTGGCGTCGCGCGGCCTTCATATGGGGGTCGCCTTCGACTTCCTTGTGTTCGTCCTCCATCTCTTTGCGCGACATGCGGTTTTTTTGCAGGTGTTCGAACCGCTTCCACAGGAAATCGAGCACCGCGAAGCCGGCCGAGATCGCGACGGCCATGATCAGTACCCGTCCCATGAGATCCGGCAAACCCAGCACCCAGATATCGCCCGCACCCAGCATGCTGCCGGCCATCCGGTTCCACAGCATGCTGAACAGAAACCAGCCGCCGACTCCGACGAACCCCGCCTTCGAGACGGATATCGCAAAGGTCACGAGACCCGATTTGCCGAATTTCTGCCCGGCATTCTTGACCGGGTTGATCCGCTTGAAGTCGATGGCCAGTTTCTGGGGCGAGAAGACCAGTGCCCTCTGCACCACAAGGCCCAGAATGATCGCGATCAGCGGGACCGTTGCCATCGCGATGACGGCAATGGCCGCGGACTGCCACAGCGGCTGCGCCAGCCCGGTGACCGGGCTGTCCGGCCAGGGTTCGCTGCCCATCGTTCGGGACGCCATTGCCAGCCATGATTTTGCCGCGAAACCCGCGCCGAAGGTCAGGGCCAGCCAGACGCCCAGATACATCATCGCGACATTGACCTCGGTCGAGCGCGGCAGGTCGCCCTGCTGCCGGGCCTTGCGCAGTTTCTGTTCGGTGGCCTCGTATTGCTTGTCGTTGTTGTCCTTGTCCATCACGGCACCGGCAGGATGAAATCGAGGATCGAGTCAGCCCAGAGCGAGATGATCAGCGGCGCAAGGATCGCCAGCGCGATCAGCGCCAGCATGATCGCCGCCGGAGAGCCGATGAAGACGACGGGCAGCGCGGGCATCACCCGGTTAATGACGCCAGACAGCGCCTGAAACAGAAAGCCCCCCAGAATGAAGGGCGCGGCCAGCAACATCGCCAGCGAAAAGCTGTAGGCCAGAAGGCGCACCGCCTCCATCGTCAGCAGTTCTGCGCCGGGCCATTCGCCGGGCGGCCAGAGGGTCAGGCTATCGGCGATCAGATGCATCAGCATCACCGGCAGGCCAAGTGCCATCAGCACGGCGATGCCACCCAGATGCAGCAGGTTGCCGATCGGATGCGGCGAATATTCATTCGGCACGCCCACGATCTGCGACAGTGACGCCGTCGCCGCGATGGCCGAGGTTGCGATATCGATGGCCAGCGTCATCAGCCGCAGCAATCCGCCGCAGACGAGGCCTATCAGGATTTCCGGGCCGGCCTGAGCGGCGATGCCCGGCATGGTCGAAGGCGGTTCCGGGCTGGCGGCCAGACCGGAAAACAACGGCGTGACCGCCAGAGCAAGCGAGATCTTGACGCGGGCGGGGATGGTCCGCTCTCCGATGGCGGGCAGGGCCAGAATAAAGGCCTGCACGCGCAGATAGGTCAGCACCATGGCCCATTCCAGTCCCGGAACAAGGCGCGCCAGATCCTCCCACATCACGCGGCCTCGATGGTGGCGACGAAGCGGATGTCGATCGACGGATCAACCTCTTCGAAGCCAAGCACGGGCGTCGGGATGCTGTTCGATCCCAGAATGGCGCGGATCAGGCGACGGCGGTGGTCCGGCGCGATGATCACCGGGGTCTCGGCTGCGTCGGCCAGCGTCAGGGCATTGCGCGTCATCTCCAGCAGCTTGGCCGAAAGCGAGGGCGTGATGGCGCCCGCATTGCCGCGACCGGTTTCCGCATCCGCGCGGACGAATTCCGCCTCCCACGCGGGATGCAACTGTATCGCCCTGAGTTGCCCGGCATCGTTGGCATATTGCTGTGAAATCTGGCCGCGCAGGCGTTTGCGCACCAGTTCATACAGGGCTTCGGGTGTCTCGATCGCGCGGAACTCGGCGATGGCATCGACGATCAGCGGCAGATTGCGGATCGACACCTTTTCTTCCAGCAGGGCGCGCAGGACGCCGAGCAATGTCTCGGGGCTGACCTTCTCGGGGATCATGCCCTCGAAGTAACGGCGATAGCGGTCGGCGCGGGCGGGATCGGAAAGAGATTTCAACTCCTCGATCTGGCGCTGCATGGCCGACAGCGTCAGCAGTTGCGGCAGGTTCGCCTTCACGACCTCCATCAGATGGGTGGAGAGCACCTCCATCGGGGTCACCACGGTCGCGCCAAGCGTCGCGGCCTCATCCTGATCGTTGCGCGGGATCCATTTGGCAGGACTGGAATAGACGGGTTCGCGCACCGGCCCACCCTGAAGCTGTGACAAGACCTGATCGGGTCCCAGCGCCAGGATTTCATGCGGGCGCAATGTGCCGCGCCCACGGGTCACGCCCTGAATCCGGATCACATAATCGCCGGGATGCAGCAGCTCGGTATCGGTGATCCTGACATCGGGCAGGATCAGCCCGAAATACCGGACGATATGGATGCGCAGATTGTTGATGCGAGTTCCCAGCCCGCGCGCCGGGTCCAGCGCGATGGCGATGAGATCGGTTCCGATCTCGATGCTGATCTCATCGGTATCCAGCACGTCGCCAATGCGGCTTTCAGTGGGGGCGGTCGTGGCCTCGGCCGTGACGGGTTCGGGATGCGGGTCATCGCCACGTCGCGCCAGATACCAGGCTGCCGCCGCGCAAATCGCCGCAATCGTCAGGAACAGCAGCTTCGGCATGCCGGGGATCAGGGACACGACGACCATCGCGCCCCCGACCACGGCGGCGGGTTTCCAACTGCGCAGGAATTGCGACGACAGAAGCGTGGCCGTCGGATCGGATGCGCCGCCCCGCGACAGCAGCAGCGCCGCCGCCATCGAGGTGATCAGCGCAGGCACCTGCGTGACCAGCCCGTCGCCGATCGTCAGATGCGAATATGTCGCAATCGCGTCGCCCACCGACATGCCGTGGACCGTGATGCCGACGCCCAGTCCGACCATCAGGTTGATCAGCGTGATCACGATACTGGCGATGGCATCGCCCTTAACGAATTTCGATGCGCCATCAAGCGAGCCATAGAAGCTGATCTCGCCCTGTTCCTGCGCGCGCCTGCGTCGCGCCTCGGCGTGGTCGATGGCGCCGGAATTCAGGTCACCGTCGATGGCCAGCTGTTTGCCGGGCAGCGAATCCAGCGCGAAACGCGCCGAGACTTCGGCCATCCGGGTCGAGCCCTTGGTGATGACCATGAAATTGACCACCGAGATCACCGCAAAGATCGTCAGCCCGACCAGCAGCGAATCCCCGGCGACGAAAGAGGCAAAACCGTTGATGACATGACCTGCGGCGTCGGTTCCCGTGTGACCCTGCGTCAGGATCAGCCGTGTGGACGAGACGTTGAGTGCCAGCCGGATCACCAGGCTGATCAGCAAAAGGACGGGAAAGGCCTGAAAATCCGTTGGCTTGTCCACCAGAGAGGCCATGACCAGCACCAGCATCGCGCTGGCGATTGACAGGGCAATGCCCAGATCCAGAACCCGTGGCGACATCGGGATCACCATCGAGATCACGATCATCACCATTGCCCCGGTCACGATGATCGGGCCGTCCAGAAACCGTCCCGCGCGGGATGCCATCGTGGCCTTTGCGGTCATTGCGTGGCCTCATCTGATGGTACGACGGGGCGCAGGATGTCATCCAGCGGGAAGGCCTCACCGCGCAGCAGACCTGTGCGCCGGAGATAGACGATGGCCAGCATCCGTTCCTCCGGGGGCAGTGCCAGCAGGCGCAGGCGATAGTCAGGGGGAAGGTTTTCTCCGGCCAGCAGGCGCTCGGATGCCTCGGCGGCGATGGCCGCGACGGCGGGGGGCAGATCGGGCTGTGCGGCCACGATCGCCCCATCGGTCAGTGCGGCCAGAAGGAAGGGCAGGATCATCACGCAGCCTTCTTGAGTTCGCGCAACGCGGTTTCCAGTTCGTCAAAGCTGGGGCGGACGTGATCCGGCACGGCCTGACGTCCGACCTCGACACAAAGGTTCGTGGCATGCTGGTGCAGCCCGGCGATCAGCACCGATTTGATCACATCGTAAAAACCCAGATCCTGCTTGATCACCGCGCCCAGCCGCACAGCCAGTGGCGCGACGAACCCATAGGCCAGAAACACCCCCAGAAAGGTGCCGACCAATGCCCCCCCGATCATCTGGCCCAGCACCTCGGGCGGTTCGTTGATCGAACCCATGGTCTTGATCACCCCCAGCACCGCCGCGACGATCCCCAGCGCGGGCAGCGCGTCCGCCGTCGATTGCAGCGCGTGTGGTACATGCATTTCATCCTCGCGCATGGTGGCGATACGGCGCGACAGCCTCTCTTCGACCTGATAGGGGTCGTCGTAATTCAGGCTGGCCGAGCGCAGCGTATCCGCGATCAGCGACACGATATGTCCATCCGCCAACAACCGGGGATAGGCAGCGAAGATCGTTGATTCCGCGGGTTGCTCGATATGCTGTTCCAGCGCGACGGGGTTTTCGCGGGCAACCTTCAGCAACTGGAACATCAGACAAAGAACATCCTGATGGTCCTGCGCGGTCCATTTCGGCCCCCTGAATGCCCGGACAAGACCGCCAAGCGTCGCCTTCAGCACATGGCTGTCATTCGACAGCAGATAAGAGCCGACAGCAGCGCCGGCGATCATCATCATTTCGAACGGTAATGAATGCAGGATGACAGCCATTTTGCCCCCCGCCAGCAAATAGCCGCCAAACACCATCGCCATGGTGAGAAAGATGCCGACGATACCAAACATGGGCGATGCTCCTTAACGGGTGCGGATGCTGCGGGCGCCCATCTGCGCGGTCAGCAGGGCGGCCTGCCGCGGCTCGACCGCGGCAATGATGCGGGCGCCGTTTTCGGGCTGGACACGCATGAGGATCTCGGCGGCGAAATCCGCCGGAAGGTTGGTCAAGATCGCAGCGGCCTCGGTGGGCTTCATCTGGTCGTAAACCGCCACGAGCCGGTCGATATCGGTGCGTACTTCGCTGGTGTGCGTGTCGCGTCGCGTCTGGGTGTCGGTCTTGTGGGACTTCAGTTCGGCCAGACGTTCGCGCAAGGTCTGTTCGGCGGTCGCAAGATCCGCCTTCCGCACATCCAGCGCCTCCATATAGCGTTCGATCCGCAGGGCACGGTCGCGCAATGTCTCGGCCAGGGCGACGGCCTCGGGCACATCCATACAGCCCTGCATCAGCGCCGGAGGGTCGGCCATGGCGGTGAAAAACTGAGAAACATCATATCGCTGCAACCCGAATATGATGACGGGCAGGCCAAGCAGGGCGGCCATGCCCGGAAGCAGGCCCTTACGCATCGAGGCTCTCCATGCGTTTGCGCAGGCGGCGCGATCTGGCGGGCCTTGCATTCGGCCCGGCAGCATCGCCGATGCGCTGGCGCAGCTCCCACGCGGCACGCTCGCCGCGTGCGCGGCGGACTTCGACCGCCAGCGCCTCGCCTGCCGCGCTGGCTTCGTCGCGCGCCGCGCATATGGCCTTCTCAAGCCGGTCCACTTCAGAGGCCATCACCGCGATGGCGCCCCCCAGACCGGTTTCCAGATTGTTGAGACGCCGCAGACGGCGCGCAAGCAGCCCGCAGAACCCGGCCAGACCCAGAGAGGCGATGACAAGTGCGAATTGCATAAGCTCGGAAACGCTCATTTGATACGAAACTCCGTGATCAGCAGATCCCTGAAGGGGATGTCGCCCAGAACCGTCCCGATGCGCGTGGACAGCTCGGCGCGGATGATTTCCAGCACGCCGCGCTTGTCATAGGCGGCGGCGTCTATTTCGGTCAGAAAGCCGTTCATGGTATCCAGAATGCGCGGCATCAGCTTTTCAACGGCACCCCGGTCGGCCTCGGCCAGTTCCAGCGAAGCGGTCAGAATCACGCTGCGCGAGCCGCCCGGCACTGAAATCTCGACCGGTGGAATGTCCAGAAAGGCCAGCCGTTCCGCGGCCTTCGTGGGGGTGGCCTGGAAAAGGTCCGCCGGGGACCAATAGCCAAGAAAAGTCGACGCAAAGCCCGCGCCGCCCAGAATGACCGTCGCAATGATCGGAATAAGGATTCGCGATTTCTTACCGGTCTTTCCGGCTGCCGAATCGGCGGTTTCTGACATGGCGATTCTCCGTCCTGATGGATCGGATTTATCACCTTGCGACTAACCAATTCTTAATGTCGGCAAGGCAAAAAGGGCTCAACGGAAACCAATTGCTGATTCGAAAGGGCCGGTTTTGCAAAAACTGCAGGACTATTGGAAAGAGCGAAGCTCTCAGCAGAAAGCGCTGCTTGCGGCTGCGTTTCTTGCGACTTTCTTTGCCGTGGCGGGCTTTGGCTGGCTGGCAAATCGGCCGAACATGGCATTGCTGTATGGCGGGCTGGATCCGGCGCAGGCGGGTGAGGTGATCGCGGGTATCGAGCGGTCGGGTGTTGCCTATCGCGTGCAGGGCGATTCGATCTGGGTGGATACGACCCAGCGCGACCGGTTGCGCATGGATCTGGCAGCCCAGGGCCTGCCCGCCAGCGGCACCGCGGGGTATGAGCTTCTGGATGGGATGTCGGGTTTTGGCACCACCTCGCAGATGTTCGACGCTGCATATTGGCGCGCGAAAGAGGGTGAGCTGGCGCGCTCGGTGCTTGCGCTGCCGAATGTGAAATCCGCCCGTGTACATCTGGCGGTGGAAAATGGGCGTGGCTATCGGCGCGAGCTGGGCGGTCGTGCCTCGGTGACGCTGACGACGAACGGGACGGCGATCACGCGCGAACAGGCGGCGGCGCTGAAATATCTGGTGTCATCCGGCGTGCCGGGCATGTCGCCGGATCATGTGACCGTCATCGATTCGGTGTCCGGCATCGTCGCGACGGGCGAGGATCAGAACAGTCTGGACCGCGCCACCGCCATGAAGCGCAATGTCGAGCGGATTCTTGAATCGCATGTGGGTATAGGCAACGCCATCGTCGAGTTAAATCTGGACCTGATCACCGAGACCGAGCAATTGCTGGAGCAGCGTTTCGATCCCGACCAGCGCGCACTGATTTCGCAGGTGAACGAAGAAACGACGGATCAAAGCAATTCGGTCGGCTCGGGCACGGTGACAGCCGCCTCGAACCTGCCCGATGGCGACGGGACGGGCGGTGATCGCAGCGAGGCGTCCCGCACCGAGGCTCGCCAGCAGCAGAACTACGAGGTCAGCACCCTGACGCGAGAGATCTCGCGCCAGCCGGGAGCCGTCCGACGTATGACGGTTGCCGTTCTGGTCAACGGCGTACCGCAAACCAGTGGCGGCGAAACGACGCTTGTGGCGCGATCCGAGGTCGAATTGCAGACGCTGCGAGAGCTTGTGGCCTCGGCCGTGGGATATGACGAGGCGCGTGGCGACCAGTTGACGGTAAAATCCCTGCCTTTCGCGGCACTGGGTGAATACGGAACCAGCGCCAGTCCGGGGCTGCTGGACCGGCTGGAGCTGAACGGGCTGTTGAAGCTGCTGCTGGTCGGGCTGTTCGCGCTGGCGGTGGTGATGCTGATCCTGCGGCCCATGCTGCGCGCACGTGGCAGCGGGCTGGCGAGTGGGATCGATGGCAGTCAGCCCCGGCAACTCGCCGCCGAATCCGCGCTGGATGAGAATGCCTCGATCCTGCCGCCCGCCGAGCCCGAAGTGATGCAGCCCCCGCGCCAGCAGCAATTGTCGCTGCCGCCCGCGGATCCTGTGGCGCGTCTGCGCGGCATGATGCGGGAACGGCATGAGGAAAGCGTCAAGATCATTTCCGGCTGGATCGACAACAAGGAGAACGCTTGATGTCCGCGTCTTTGATCAAACTTGAATCTTTTACAGGCCTGCCGGGGGCGGGGGGATCGTCCAGCTATACCCGCGACGATCTGGATCTGGCCTTTGCCGATGGTCTGGCTCACGGCCGGGCACAGCGGCAGGATGAGGATCTGCAGGGCCTGCGCAGTGGCATGAAGCATCTGGCCGATGCGCTGTCGGCAGATGAGGCAAGGCGGCAGAAACTGCGTGCCGACGCCGTGGCGTCGCTGGCACCGATCCTGTCGGAAATGCTCGACGCGCTGGTGCCATCAGCGCAATCGCAACGGATGGAGCGGTCGCTGGTCGAGGAACTGCACCGGCTGTCGGCACAGGCCACGCCGCTGCATTGCCGGATCGCCTGCCGGCCCGATCTCAGGGCGATGGTCGTGCGCTGCCTGGACGAGGCCGGTATTTCCGGCATCGAACTGGACGACCAGCCGGGCACCTGCGTCAGCCTGTCACTGGAGGGTGGTCGCATCGAATTCGTCCCTGAAAGGGTGGCTGAGAATATCCGGGCGCTGATCGCTGAAATCACGGAAGGCGAAGAAAAATGGACTCACTGACACATCTGATCGACACCGATGCCATTCAGGTCGAGGTGACGATCCGCCTTGGCCGGACCCGCCAGTCGGTGGCACAACTGGCCTCATTGCGCCCCGATGACATCATGGTATTAGATCAGGCCATCGGCGACGGCGTCGAAATCTGCGTGGGCGACAAGGTCATCGCGCGCGGCGAACTGGTCGGCGATGGCACGCCCGAGGACCGGCTGTGCGTCCGCATCATCGGCCCGACGGAGGCGATGTGATCCGTCTGGCACTGCTGTTGTTTTTGCTTCCCTCGCTGGCGCATGCCCAGGATCTGGGTCAAATGGCCGAGGGTCTGGGGCAGAACTCGGTCATGCTGCTGGTGATGCTGAACGCGTTGTCACTGGCGCCCGGTCTGGCGATCATGGTGACGTGCTTTCCCTTCATCGTGATCGTGTTGTCGATTCTGCGCCAATCGCTCGGTTTGCAGCAATCGCCGCCCAACCTGCTGATTGTCAGTCTGGCGATGTTTCTGACCTGGTTCATCATGGATCCGGTCCTGCGCGAGGCATGGGAGATCGCCGGTCTGCCTCTCAGTCAGGGTAGCATCGGCTTTGACGAAGCCTTCCGGCGCGGCATCGTCCCCTTTCGTGCCTTCATGGAGGCCCGCACCAATCCCGGCACCTTGCAAAGCATGGCTGAGATCGCCCCCGCAGGCGCGGCCGACGCCGAGTCGCTGTCGGTGCTGATCCCGTCCTTCATGCTGTCCGAGATTCAGCGTGCGTTCGAGATCGGCTTTCTTCTGGCGCTGCCCTTTCTGATCATTGATCTGGTGGTGGCGGCGGTCCTGATGTCAATGGGGATGATGATGGTGCCACCGGTCGTGGTCTCATTACCCTTCAAGCTGGCGTTCTTCGTCGTCGTGGATGGATGGACGATGATCGCCGGGGCGCTGGTGCGCAGTTATAGCTAAAGCATTTCTACTGAACCCTGAATCGTTTGGGGTTCCGTCGCAGCGCGGATCGTGATTCCCTTCTGTCTGGGAGGATAGATCATGTCAGCACCATTGCCGTCGGCCCTCCGGACGCGGTTTCAGCTATATATCGAGGAGGGTTTAAGCGGTCGGGCGGCGGCGCTGCGGCTGAAACTCTCGCCGGCGACCGGAGCACGTTGGGGCCGGGCGATCAGGACCAGGGGGCATGCCGAACCATTGCCCCAGGGACGTCCCAAAGGGCATGGAAAGCTTGCCCCGCACCGGGCCTTTTTCGAGGAACTGCTCGCACAGGATCCCGACATCACGCTGTTCGAACTCAGGGACGCGCTGGTCGCAGCGGAAGGCGTTCGTGTCCATCACTCGTCCATTGCCAGTCTGCTGTCGCGGCTTGGGTTCACCTATAAAAAAAGTCGCTGGTGGCCGCCGAACGCCGTGGTGCCAGGGTAAGACAGCGGCGAACCGACTGGTTCGAGCATCGCTTGCCAGCCATCGCGGATCGGCCGGAACGCGTGGTTTTCATAGACGAGACCTCGGTGAAGACCAACCTCACCCGCCTGCGGGGACGTGCCCTGCGCGGCACACGCCTGACCATGGATGCGCCCTTCGGCAGCTGGGGAACACAGACCCTGATCGCCGGGCTCACACCGGATGCCCTGATTGCGCCCTGGTGCATCCGGGGCGCAATGGACGGCCCCGCCTTCGCAGCCTGGGTTCGCGAGGTCCTGATCCCGGAGATCGAGCCGGGAACCGTGGTGATCCTCGACAACCTTGCCACCCACCACAACAAGCAGGCTGCCGAGGCTCTGCGTGCCCATCGCTGCTGGTTTCTCTATCTGCCGCCATATTCGCCGGACCTGAACCCCATCGAAATGGCATTCGCAAAACTCAAGGCGCACCTGCGCAGGATCGGGGCAAGAACATTTACCGACGTCTTCAAGGCCATCGGCGAATGTTGGAACTACTTCAAGGCCGCAGGATATGTCGCAGGTTAAAACAGAAATGCTTTAGCTGTTCAGTCCCGGCATCCGGTGTATCGGATTCAGGATGGATCTGTCTGGCCCTGAAATCCACATCTTGCAGATGTATTCGTAAGGGATGAGGCCGCCGGGGGGCTTGGGCCTATGCGCGAAGTTGCAGGCGACCATGAAGTAAGCGAGATGGGTGCGAAATTGTTTGGTCTTCGTAAGGGAAGCGTTTGATGGTCGCGTCTTTTGAATATGCCGATGTTTCACGGACGCCTTCTTCGCTAATTTTGAGCCACCCCCCGATTTTTGGGCACTGATATAAGCTATGATTTGCAGCCTGCTGATCTTCGTCGAAAAGGAGATCAGAGCTGTCGAAACGCAAGCAGCCCGCGCCCGGGTTCAAGGCGGATGTCGCCCGGGAAGCCTTGAAGGGCGAAGAGACTGCGGCCGGGTTGGCAAGCCGGTTCGGCGTTCATCTGACGATGGTTCAGCAGTGGAAACGCGCCCTGCTGGAAGGCGCCTTGGATGTGTTCGAACGCGGGGGTCGGAAAAGCCCGAGATCGACGAGGTGCAGGTGAGGGACCTCCACGCCTGGATCGGGGAACTGGTGGTGGCCAGTGCTTTTTTTGGAAAGAAGGCTGAAGCCCTGGACGGGAAGTGGGGCGCGGCATGGTTGAGCCGGATCATCCGGACTTGTCGATCACTCGGCGGTGCAAGCTGCTGTCGATCTCGCGCCCGTCCTTCCATTACGCAGCAAAGGGCGAGAGCGCGCAGAACCTCGCCCTCATGCGGCTGATCGATGAACAGTTCCTGGAAACGCCCTTCTTCGGTGTCCGATGCCGATCTAGCAGAAAACCGCTACCAGCAGGCCGGCGAAGGGGCACAAGACCCATCCCTATCTGCTGGGTGGGCTGCGGGTCGATCGGCCCAATCAGGTCTGGTGCGCCGACATCACCTATCTGCCGGTGCGGCGCGGGTTTCTCTAGTCACCTGGAACTGTAGTTCATATCATTGACCCTGACGATTTCGGATGGATGATATGGTAGGCCGGGTGGCGGACGAGGTGGTTCTGAGTGCCGATGAACGCGACTTTCTCGAGGCGCAGGTCCGGCGTCACAAGGCCGCGCGGTCGCTGTCGGACCGATGCCGGATGGTTCTGCTCTGCGCGGAAGGGCTAGCAAAGCAAGGAGATCGGCGCGCGGCTCGGGGTGCATGAGCATACTGTCGGCAAGTGGCGCAGACGGTTCGTGAAGGACCGGATTGAAGGATTGACCGACGAATATCGTCCCGGCCGGCCCCGCACGGTATCGGACGACCAGGTGGCCGAGGTCATCGAACGGACGCTGAACACCACGCCGAAGGACGCCACCCATTGGTCGATCCGTTCGATGGCTGCGGCGACGGGCCTGTCGCATACCACGATCCGCCGGATCTGGGCCGCCTTCGGACTGCAGCCACATCGGAGCGAGACCTTCAAGCTCTCGACCGATCCGCTGTTTGTCGACAAGGTGCAGGATATCGTCGGCCTTTACATGGCCGGATCGAGGGGCAGCCCAGCAGAGTTGGCCCGTTATGGTTGCTGTTGCTTCTTTGCCGCACCCTAACATGCTGTTACGCGCGCGAGGATAAGGTTGACCTAAAGGGGAGCCAAAAATACACCCTTCAGTCCAAGTTATTGATAACAAGTTATTATTAAGGTCAAGATGGTGCCGGCAGAGGGAATCGAACCCCCGACCCCGAGATTACAAATCACGTGCTCTACCAGCTGAGCTATACCGGCGCGGCGGCGCGTGCGGCACCGCAGGGTTGCGATAGCGCGACTGGACCAATTCTGCAAGCGGGCTGTGCGCCGGGTGGCCCGGAACGATCGGGCGCGGGCGTTCGCGCAGATGTCAGCAAGGGCTTGCCGAAACCGATTTGACTGCGCGACCGGGGGCGATAATGTGCGCGCGACCCGCAAGGGGCAGGACACGGAAACGGACGGGGCAGCCAACATGCATATGGTCTTCCATCTCGGGGTGCATTGCACCGACGGCGACCGCATGCTGAAGACGCTGCTGAACAACCGCACCCCGTTGCTGGCGCGGCAGACCGAGATCGTCACGCCCGCCCGCTATCGCGGGATCTTCGAAGAGGCGCTGATGGCGCTGAACGGCGGCATGGCGACGCCGGACATGGAACAGATCATGCTGGACGCGGTGCTGGAGCATGACGACACCCAACGCGTGGTCCTGTCCAATTCCGGTTTTCTGGGCGCACCGGGACGGGTGGCGGGACGCGGCGTCATGTATCCGCAGATCGCATCGCGGGCGCTGGCACTGGCGAACCTCTTTCCCAGCATCGAGGCCGAGTTCTTTCTGGCCCTGCGCAATCCCGGCCCGCTGCTGACCGAGATCAGCCCCCTTGTCGCGGGCGGCAATTATCAGGCGCTGATGCAGGGGATCACCCCTCTGGACCTGCGCTGGAACGACGCGATCCGCAGGCTGCTGCAATCCCTGCGCGGACGGCGGCTGGTCGTCTGGTGCCACGAGGATGTGCCGATGATCTGGCCCGAGGTGGTGCGGCTGGCTGCCGATCTGCCGGCCGATCAGCCTCTGGCTGGCTCTCTGGTCTATATGCATGAATTGCTGGGCGATGCCGGTCTGCCGCATCTGCGCGCGGCATTGGGCGAACGCGATCAGCTGTCCATCGCCGACCGTCGCCGGATCTTTGCCGAGGCGCTGGATCAGCACGCCCTGCCCGGCGCGCTGGAACAGGACATCAACCTGCCCGGCTGGGATCAGGCGCTGGTGGATGAGGTGACGGCGACCTATTACGCGGATGTGGCCGAAATCGCGGCGCTTCCGGGGGTCGAGTTCATCTCGGCCTGACGGGACCCGTTCAGCGGGCCTTGGCGCGGGTCAGGCGGCGCGAATTGGCATTGGTGCGACGGCTATAGGGCCGCAGCGCCGCCGCCATCATCCGGTCATAGCCCTGCCCGCGACTGGCGGCGCGGACGACGCCGTGAAAGGCCTCGGACGCGGCGGCCTGCTTTTCGGCCACCATCCGGTACGGTTCTCCGGGGCTTTGCTCGACGATGCCCATCATGCCCGCCATCCGCATTGCGATCACCATCTGCGATTCAAAGGCAATCCGCCCCATCTGAAACCACAGATAAAGCGGCATGTTCTGCGAGATGATACGCTTTGCGTCCGATGGGGTCATATACATAAATCCGTTATAATGGCGTGGTTCAAAGGCAGGTGGTGCATGCTGCAAGTCATTCGCCGCTCGCACAACCGGCACTTTGGTATAGCTCTCATCGCCGGAACGAATGGCTGGCGCCGGGTTCGAGGCGGCTTGGCAAGCCGCGCGGCCCGTGTATAGAGACAGGCCATGGACCAGCACAGCATCACCCTTTGCCGCCCGGACGACTGGCACCTGCATCTGCGCGATGGCGCGATGCTGCAAGCAGTTGCAGGGCATTCCGCGGATTTTGGCCGCGCGATCATCATGCCCAATCTGGTGCCGCCCGTGGTTACGGGCGCCCAGGCCGCCGCCTATCGCGACCGCATCCTTGCCGCCCTGCCCGACGGCGCGGCGTTGCAGCCGCAGATGACGCTTTACCTTACGGACGGCACCAATCCCGCCGATGTGGTGGCCGCCCATCGGGACGGAATCATCCGCGCGGTCAAGCTGTATCCGGCAGGCGCGACCACCAATTCCGCCAGCGGCGTGACCGATTTCGACCGCGTCCGCCCGGTGCTGGAGGCGATGGCCGAAGCCGGCATTCCACTGTGTGTTCATGGCGAGGTGACCGACCCCGCCGTGGACATCTTCGACCGCGAGGCGGTGTTCATCGACCGCGTGCTGGACCCGGTCCGCCGCGCGACCCCCGGCCTGCGCGTGGTGATGGAACATATCACGACCAGCGACGGCGTGGATTATGCGCGCAGCGGCGGGGATGATCTGGGCGCGACGATTACCACGCATCATCTGGTCATCAACCGCAACGCCATTCTGGCGGGCGGCATCCGGCCGCATTATTACTGCCTGCCGGTGGCCAAGCGCGAATCCCATCGCCTTGCCCTGCGCGATGCGGCGACCAGTGGCGAGGCGCGGTTCTTCCTTGGCACCGACAGCGCGCCCCATCCCGACAGCGCCAAGCTGCAACCCTGCGGGTGCGCCGGGTGCTTTACCGCGCCCAATACCATGTCGATCCTTGCCCATGTCTTCGAGGAAGAAAACGCGCTGGACCGGCTGGAAGCCTTTGCCAGCCTGAACGGCGCCGCCTTCTATGGCCTGCCCGCGAACGCGGACCGCATCCGGCTGGTGAAACGCGACACGCCCGCCGATTATCCGGCAACCATCAATGCCGGGGACGAGACCGTGACGGTCTTCGACCCCGGCCATCCCCTGTACTGGCATCTGGAGGACGCATGAGCCTGACCTTTCCCACGCGCGAGGAAATCGCCCGCCTGTCCGCCCGGATGCTGCTGGAGATCAAGGCGGTGGACTTCAACGCCGAAACTCCCTTTACCTATGCGTCCGGCCTGAAGGGGCCGACCTATGTCGATTGCCGCCGGATCATCAGCTTTCCGCGCGTGCGCCAGACGCTGCTGGATTTCATGGCCGCAACGGTGATGCGCGATGCCGGTTTCGAGGTCTTCGACAATGTGGCGGGGGGCGAAACCGCAGGCATCCCCTTTGCCGCCATGATGGCCGAACGTCTGGCCCTGCCGATGACCTATGTGCGCAAGAAGCCCAAGGGTTACGGCCGAAATGCCCGGATCGAGGGCGTGATGACCGAGGGCCAGCGGGTGCTGCTGGTCGAGGATCTGACCACGGATGGCGGATCCAAGCTGTCCTTCGTCGATGCGATCCGCGACACCGGGGCAAGCTGCGCGCATACGGCGGTGATCTTCTATTACGGCATCTTTCCGGAAACGACGCAGCGGTTGGCCGATCACGGGGTCGCCCTGCATTATCTCTGCACATGGTGGGACGTGCTGGCCGAGGCCCGCGCGCAAAAGGCCTTCGACGACAAAACACTGGCCGAGGTCGAGGCGTTCCTGACCGATCCGCGCGCATGGCAGGCGGCAAACGGCTGACGGCGAGGTTATCCACAGGCCATCCACAGACCTGCCCACCGAAATGCGGCCGCGCGGGATTTCGCGCGGCCTTCACATGAGGTAGAAGGGTCGTCATAACCACAAAATCGGGGCATGGGTCAAAATGAGCGGTTTGCGCGCGATCATTCCGGGGCAGGACGGCACCGCCGAGGACAAGCAGGCCGTCCCCTATTCGATCGAGGCCGAGCAGCAGCTTCTGGGCGCGCTGCTGACCAATAACGACGTGTTCGACCGGGTCAGCCAGATCATCAAGGGCGATCACTTCTATCACCCGGTCCATGCCCGCATCTTCGATATCTGTGCCGAACGCATCCGCAAGAATGCGCTGGCCAGCCCGGTCACCATCAAGGCCTTCATGGAGCATGATGAGGGGCTGAAGGAACTGGGCGGCGCACCCTATCTGGCGCGGCTGGCGGGGGCGGCGATCTCGGCCTATGCGGCGCGGGACTATGCGCAGATGATCCGCGAATTCGCCCTGCGCCGCGAGTTGATCGCGCTGGGGCAGGACATCGCCTCGCGCGCGGCGACGGTCGAGGTCGGCGACGACGCCGAAGAACAGATCAAGACCGCCGAACAGACACTGTACAAGCTGGGCGAGCAGGGGGTGGCCGAGCGCGGCTTCCAGTCCTTCCTCAAGGCCGTCACCGGCGCGGTCGAGACCGCGAATGCCGCCTATCAGCGCGACGGCAAGCTGTCGGGGATCTCGACCGGGCTGGTCGATCTGGACGGCAAGATGGGTGGGCTGAACAAATCCGACCTGATCATTCTGGCCGGTCGCCCCTCGATGGGGAAAACCTCGTTGGCGACGAACATCGCCTTCAACATCGCCAAGACGCACAAGGCCGGCGAACGTCCCGACGGCTCTGTCGGCACCATCGAGGGCGGCGTCGTCGGCTTTTTCAGCCTTGAGATGTCGGCCGAACAGCTGGCCGCCCGCATCCTGTCCGAGGCCGCCGAAGTGCCAAGCGAGCGCATCCGCAGCGGCAATATGGACGAGGCCGAGTTCCGCCGCTTTGTCGAGGCCGCCCATGCGTTGCAGAACTGCCCGCTTTATATCGACGACACGCCCGCCCTGCCGATCAACCAGCTGGCCGCCCGCGCGCGCAAGCTGAAGCGGACGCATGGGCTGGATGTGCTGATGGTGGACTATCTGCAACTGCTGAAGGCCGCATCCGCCCGCGACAACCGCGTCAACGAGGTGTCCGAGATCACACAAGGGCTGAAAGCCGTCGCCAAGGAGCTGAACATCCCCGTCATCGCGCTGTCGCAGCTGTCGCGTCAGGTCGAGAACCGCGAGGACAAGCGCCCGCAACTGTCCGACCTGCGCGAATCCGGCTCGATCGAGCAGGACGCCGATATCGTCATGTTCGTCTTCCGCGAGGAATATTACCGCGAACGCGAAAAGCCCTCGGACAGCGATCTGGACGCGATGGCGAAATGGCAGCAGGTGATGGAGACATGCCACGGCAAGGCCGAAGTGATCCTTGGCAAGCAGCGCCACGGCCCCATCGGCACGGTCGAGCTGTCCTTCGAAGGCCAGTTCACCCGCTTTGGCAACCTTGCCCGCGACCGACAGAGCCAGTGGGACTGACGACGTGTCCCTGCCTGTTCCGGTCGTCGCCATCGGCCTGCCCAACACGTCGGACGTCGTCAGGACCGTGGCGGCATGGCGTGGGCCTTGGGCTGATCTGTCCGGGGGCCTGGTTCATATTCCATGACGTCACCTGAAATCCCTTCCCGCAGATCCGCGCCCCATCTGCTGACGCTGGTCGCGCTGACCGGAATCGCGGCGCTGTCGATGAACGTGTTCCTGCCGTCCCTGCCGGGCATGGCGCGCGATTTCGGCGTCGATTACGCGGTGATGCAGCTGTCGGTCTCGGCCTATATCGGGGCGACGGCGGTGCTGCAATTGCTGGCCGGGCCGATCAGCGACCGGCTGGGGCGGCGGCCGGTGGTGCTGGCGGGGCTGGCGATCTTTCTGCTGGCCACCGTGGGCACGCTGCTGGCGCAAGACGCGACCACATTCCTGATCTTCCGCATGGTGCAGGCCGCCATCGGCACCTGCATGCTGGTGCCGCGCGCGGTGATCCGCGACCTTTACGACGGCGATCGGGCGGCCTCGATGCTGGGCTATGTCACCATGGGCATGTCGGTGATCCCGATGCTGGCCCCGGTGGTGGGCGGCATTCTGGACGAGGCCTTCGGCTGGCGGGCGAATTTCGCCATGATGGGCGTGCTGGGCGTGATCGTTGCCGTGGTCGCATGGCGCGACATGGGCGAGACGGTGCGCGACGGCGGCATTTCCCTGCGCGTGCAGATGCAGAACTATCCGGTGCTGGCGCGCTCGGTCCGGTTCTGGGGCTATTGCGGGGCGGCGACGCTGGCCTCGGGATCGTTCTTCGCCTATCTGGGCGGCGCGCCTTTCGTGGGCGAATATGTGTTTCACCTGTCCCCGGCGCAGGTCGGCTATTATTTTGCCCTGCCCTCGATCGGCTATCTGCTGGGCAATGCGATATCGGGGCGCAAGGCGGCGCAGCTGGGCATGAACCGGATGATCCTGATGGGCGCAACCCTTTGCGTCGTCGCCCTGTCGGCGGCGCTGCTGGCGGATCTGGCCGATATCGTCAATCCGTTCATCTTCTTCGGCTCTATTGCGGTCATGGGGATCGGCAATGGCATGGTGCTGCCCAGTGCCAATGCCGGCATGATGAGCGTGCGCCCGCAACTGGCCGGAACCGCCAGCGGTCTGGGCGGCGCGCTGACCATCGCGGGCGGCGCGGCAATGGCGGCACTGGCGGGTGCGATGCTGAAACCGGGCGCGGGCGCCACGCCGCTGCTGATCATCATGGCCCTGTCGGCGACGGGCTCGGTCGCCTCGATCCTGTGGGTCATGCGCCGAGAGGCCGCGCTGCGCAGAAGCGGCTGACGGCAACCATATCTTAACGCCATGATGTCATGCTGGCCTCATGGACAACCTGACCACGACCCTGCTTGCCCCACCCGCTTTGCAAAGGATAGACACGCCTTTGCAAATGCGGGAGGCGGTGATGGCGACTCAGAAGATCTATGCCGGGGCGTCGCTGCGGGAAACGCGGGCGCGCGCGGGCCTCAGCCAGCGGCAATTCGCGGACCGGCTGGGGGTGTCGCTGCCCTATCTGTCGCAGATGGAGAACAACCACCGCCCGATCTCGGCCGGGGTGCTGCTGCGGCTGGCGCAGGAATTCGGCATCGATCTGTCGGTGCTGGCGGCGGGCGATGCTGACCGCATGGTCATCGACATGCAGGAGGCGCTGGCCGACCCGCTGTTCGACACCGTGCCACCCCTGGCCGATCTGCGGCTGGCGGCGACCAATGCGCCGGTGCTGGCGCGGGCCTTTCTGGACCTCTATCGTGCGCATCGGCTGGGGCAGGAACGGCTGGCCGCGCTGGATGAGGCGATCGGCACGGCAGGCGAAAACGCCATGACCACACCGTGGGAAGAGGTGCGCGACTTCTTCCATTACTGCGACAACTATATCGACGCGGTGGATCGCGCGGCCGAACGGTTTGCCTGCCCCGGCGGTCAGCGCGCCGATCCGTGGCAGACGGCGGTGGCGGCGCTGGACGGAATGGGAATCCGGGTGTCGCTGGCGGATATGCCATCGGGCGCGGTCTTTCGCCGGCAGGGCAACCACATCACCATGAACGCCACGGCCGAGGCGCCGACCCGCGTCTTTCAACTGCTGCATCTGGTGGCGCTGGAGCGCCAGCGCGACCTGCTGGAGGCGACGTTGGATCTGGCGCGCTTCCGCAGTCAGGCGGCCCGCGACATCGCCCGCATCGGCATGGCCAACTATTTCGCGGGGGCGGCGCTGATGCCCTATCGCGCCTTTCTGAACGCCGCGCAGGCCGAACGGCACGATCTGGAACGGCTGGCGCATCTGTTCGACGCCTCGCTGGAACAGGTGGCCCACCGGCTGTCCACCCTGCAACGGACGGCGGCCAAGGGGGTGCCGTTCTTCTTCGTACGCGTCGATCAGGCCGGAACCATCACCAAGCGCCACTCGGCCACAAGGCTGCAATTCGCGCGTTTCGGCGGCGCCTGCCCGCTGTGGAACGTGCATCAGGCGTTCGAGCAACCGGGCCGTTTCCTGCGCCAGCTGGCCGAAACGCCGGACGGGGTGCGCTATCTGCTGCTGTCGCGCGATGTCTCGAAACCGGCGGGCGCGTTCAACGCCCCCATCCGCCGCTTTGCCATCGGGCTGGGATGCGAGGTCATCCATGCGGAAGGGATGGTCTATGCCGACGGGCTGGATCTGTCGAAGCCCCGCATCTTCGAACCCATCGGCATTTCCTGCCGGATCTGCCCGCGACCCGACTGCCATCAGCGATCGGTCCCGCCGATAGACCGGCCGGTTCGCATCCCAAGCGACAGGAACGGTCCCCTGCCCTATGAAATCGCCTGAAAGTTGTGGCCCATCCGCAAGGGTTTCGGCGGATTCTCGCGAAAAGCGGCACATATCCGCCCATCTGACCCGTGCAAGGCACCTGCTCTGTTGCCAAGAAGGAACAGGTCCTGTTTACCGCAGGGCGAGCGGAACCAACGTGCCTCGGCTGAAACGAGCGCGACTCGCCGGGGGATACGACTTGCCAAAGCGCCTTACGAACCGTCTGAACGCATCGCTGGAAAATTGGTTGCCTGAAAAGCGTCTTTTTCTTCGGTCGGACAGCACAACGCGGTTCATCAGGCTTCGCCCCGTCACCCAGCTTGTCGCCATCGGTGGCATCACGCTGATGTTTTCCTGGACCATGATCGCCAGCTCGATTCTGGTGATCGACGCGGTCAGCGCCGGTTCCACCCGCGACGAGGCTATGCGCAGCCAGTCCGCGTTCGAGGCGCGACTGGACCAGCTGTCCGCCGAACGCGATGCCCGCGCCGCCGAGGCTCTGGCTGCACAGAATCGTTTCAGCGTGGCGCTGGATCAGGTGTCGCAGATGCAGTCGCAACTGCTCAGCACCGAGGAACGCCGCCGCGAGCTGGAAACCGGGCTGGGCGTTGTTCAGTCCACCCTGCGCAACGCCATTTCCGAACGCGACAATGCCCGTGTGGCCGCCCGCGATCTGGGCGCCGACCCCGAACAACTGGCGAATGCCAGCCGCAACGAGGAATTCTCGGTCGCGCTGGATATTCTGTCGGGCGAGTTGAAACAGGCCGCCACCGAACGCAGCGAAGCCCAGAAGGACGCCGAGGAATCGCGTCTGGCCGTCGAGCAGCTGCAACAGGAACGCGACGCGATCATCGCCCGCAACGACGAAATCCTGTCCGAGGTCGAAAGCGCCGTCGCCATCTCGACCAAGCCGCTGGACGACGTGTTCCGCTCGGTCGGGATGAACCCCGACACGGTGCTGGAAAAGATCCGCTCGGGCTATGCCGGTCAGGGCGGGCCGCTGACGCCGCTGTCGCGCTCCAGCCGTGGCGATGCCGCGCTGAGCGAGCGTGAGGTCAAAGCCCGTCAGATCATGGTCACGCTGGATCAGGTGAACACCTATCGCATCGCCATGGAAAAGCTGCCGCTGGCGATGCCGGTCAAAAGCTCTTTCCGCTATTCCTCGGGTTTTGGCCGCCGCTGGGGTCGCGCGCATGAAGGAATCGACATGGCCGCGCCGGTCGGCACCCCGGTTCATGTCACCGGCGACGGCGTGGTGACCTTTGCCGGTCGTCAGGGCGCCTATGGCAACCTGATCAAGATCGAGCATGAACTGGGCACCGAAACCCGTTACGCCCATCTGTCGCGCATTCGCGTGAAGGTTGGTGAAAGGGTGTCGCAAGGCGATCTGATCGGTGATATGGGAAATACCGGACGCTCGACCGGGCCACATCTGCACTATGAAGTGCGTGTGAACGGTCGCGCCGTCGATCCGATGAGCTTCATCAAGGCTGCAGAAAATGTTTTCTAAGACCCGCGTAACTGAAAATCGTCCCTCGCAACCGGCCGAACCCGCGCCCGCACCGCTGCCCGAGCGCAGCGAAGCGCCCACGCCGCAGGCACAGCCGCCACAACCGTCGTCGCGCCCGCGCAGCACCCCCTCGGTGCTGTCGGCGGATCTGTCCGTCACCGGCAATATCGGCACCGAAGGCGATATCCAGATCGAGGGCAATGTCGAAGGCGATGTCCGCGCCCATCAGCTGGTGATCGGCGAATCCGCCACCATCAAGGGCGAGATCGTCGGCGATGAAGTCGTCGTGCATGGCCGCGTCGTCGGTCGCGTTCGCGGCCTGAAGGTGCGCCTGACCGCCACCGCGCGGGTCGAAGGCGACATCATCCACAAGACCATCGCCATCGAATCGGGTGCGCATTTCGAGGGCTCGGTCCAGCGTCAGGACGACCCCTTGGCCGGTGGCGCCACCAAGAAACTGGCCCCGCCCACGGGCGCCTGACCCGTTCCCGGCATTTCGTGACAGCGGCCCGCATTGCGGGCCGTTTGACATTCAGGCCCACATGCGCGCCCCATTGCCCGCAGGGGCGATAGACAGCATTCATGGATCGGTGAAAGCCGCCGCGCGGATCGGGGGTTAGATTGCCCCTGCCCGGCCCTGTCGGCCGGCAAGAGGAGGAAACAGATGAAACTGCTACGCTTTGGCGCGCCCGGTCAGGAACGGCCCGGGCTTCTGGACGGCGAAGGCCGTGTCCGCGACCTGTCGGCCCATGTCAGTGATATCGGCCCTGACATGCTGGACCCCACCAGCCTTGGCCGGCTGGCCGCGCTGGACCCGCAGGATCTGCCGCTGGTGGATGGCCAGCCGCAGCAGGACCTGCGCCTTGGCGCTTGCGTCGCGGGTGTCGGCAAGTTTCTGGCCATCGGGCTGAACTATGCCTGCCACGCCGCCGAAACCGGGATGGAGGCCCCGGCCGAGCCGGTGATCTTTACCAAATGGACCAGCTCGATCACCGGGCCGGATGATTCGCTGCATCTGCCGCATGGCTCGACCGCCGCCGATTGGGAGGTCGAGCTGGGCGTGGTCATCGGCACCACGGCGAAAAACATCGCGGAAAGCGAGGCGATGGAGCATGTCGCGGGCTTTTGCGTCGTCAACGACCTCAGCGAGCGTGACTG
Source organism: Paracoccus alcaliphilus (assembly GCF_028553725.1). NCBI lineage: Bacteria > Pseudomonadati > Pseudomonadota > Alphaproteobacteria > Rhodobacterales > Paracoccaceae > Paracoccus > Paracoccus alcaliphilus. Next base: position 1,463,550 of record NZ_CP067124.1, on the reverse strand, counting down.
GCAGTTGCGTCGTGGCGGCACATGGGACAAGGGCAAGGGCCATGACGGTTTCGGCCCGATCGGCCCCTGGCTGGTCACCCGAGACGAGATCGCCGACCCCGGCAACCTGCGCCTGTGGCTGGATCTGGACGGCGAACGGATGCAGGACGGCAGCACCCAGAGCATGATCTTTGGCGTCGCCCGGCTGGTCGCGGAATGTTCGCGCTATGGCACGCTGCATCCTGGCGATATCATCACCACCGGCACCCCGGCGGGTGTCGGCATGGGGATGAAGCCGCCGCGCTATCTGCAGGCCGGGCAAGAGATGCGGCTGGGCATCGAGGGTCTGGGCAGCCAGTGCCAGCGCGTGATCGCAGGCTGACAGGGAGGAACGGATGCAGCAGGGAATCGTCATCACCGGCGCGGGCAGCGGCATCGGCCGCGCCACGGCGCGGCAGTTCCTGCAAGCCGGTTGGCGTGTGGCGCTGATCGGTCGCCATCAGGACACGCTGGCCGAAACCGCGCAGGACCATGCCGATGCCCTGACCCTGCCCTGCGACGTGCGCGATGCCGCGGCGGTGGATGCCTGTTTCGACCAGATCGCGACCCGCTGGGGCCGGATCGACGCGCTGTTCAACAATGCCGGGCGCGGGCTGACCCCGGCCACGCCCGATCGTGTCGCGCCCGATGATTTCCGCGACGTGATCGACATCAATGTGACGGGCATGTTTCTGTGCGCCCGCGCGGCCTTCCGGATCATGCGGTCGCAGCAGCCTCAGGGCGGGCGGATCATCAATAACGGCTCGATCTCGGCCCATGCGCCGCGTCCGGGCTCGGTCGCCTATACGGTGTCGAAACACGCGGTGACCGGGCTGACCCGCAGCCTGTCGCTGGACGGGCGCGATTTCGGCATCGCCTGCGGCCAGATCGATATCGGCAATGCCGCGACCGATCTGCTGGTGCAGGTCAGCAAGTCCGCGCCCGATCCTGAACCGATGATGGATGTCCGCACCGTGGCCGAGGCCGTGCTGCATATGGCAAGCCTGCCCAACGGCGCGAATGTCCAGTTCATGACCGTGATGGCGACGAACATGCCCTTTATCGGGCGGGGCTGACAGCTTACGGCATCAGCCGCCGATACATATGCCAGCTTGCATGGCCCAGCACCGGCAGCGCGATGAACAGGCCCAGAAACAGCGGCAGGATCGCCAGTAGCAGCAGCCCGGCGATCACCGCGCCCCACAGCAGCATGACCAACGGATTCTGCCCCACCGCCCGGAACGAGGCGATGATCGCGGTGACGAAATCGACCTCGTGCTCCAGCAGCAGCGGCAGGCCGACCACGGTGATGCAGAACAGCACCGCCGCGAAGCCCCCGCCGATCAGCGTGCCGATCAGCAGCATCAGCAGACCCCGCCCTTGCAGCATCACCTCGGGCGAGCTGGTGATGTTGGTCAGCGCCGAAACCCCCATGAACAGCGCGAAAACGGTATGGGCGACAAAGACCCAGAACATGAACAGCAGCAGAATCACCATCGCCATCGACGGAATCTGCCGGTTCCTCTGGGCAAAGACGACGCGGATGACGGCACGCCAGTCCAGCGGCTCGGCGGCCTCGATCCGGCGGCTGACATCATAGAGCCCGACCGCCGCGAAGGGCGCGATCAGCGGAAAGCCCGCGATGAAGGGAATCAGCCACCAGTCCTGCCCCGAGGCCGTGGCCACCGTCGCCAGAACCAGCCCGCCCGCCACATAGAAGGCCGAAAACAGCAGCCCGAAGGCGGGCGCGCGGCGGAAATCCCGCCAGCCATCGGCCAGCGCCCCGGGAATCGCGTCGAATCCGATCCGTTCGCTGTCGGGCAGGTCGTCGGGCTGGTCCGGCTGCGGATTTGGCAACGGCTCTCGGCGCGGTTCGGGCACCGGGCGCGGAATCGACAAGTCGGAACGGGTCATCACTTACCTTTCACCACTCGCGCGCAGAGAAAGGTTAGTGCGGCCACGGCCCGCTGGCAATGCGCGATTCTCAGCCCCGCCGAACCCGCTGGATCAGCGCCTCGCGCACGGCGGGGGTGACGAATTTCGACACATCGCCGCCCAGCCGGGCAATCTCCTTGACCAGCTTCGAGGCAATCGCCTGCCGCTGCGCGTCGGCCATCAGAAACACCGTCTCGACCTCGGCATCCAGCGCCCGGTTCATGCCAACCATCTGGAATTCATACTCGAAATCCGTCACGGCCCGCAGGCCCCGCACGATCACCGTGGCGCCGACATCGCGGGCGCAATCAATCAGCAGGTTCTCGAACGGGTGGACCAGAATCTCGCCGCCTGTGCGCTTGACGATGTCGGCGCATTCAGCGCGCACCATCCCGACCCGCTCATCCAGATCGAACATCGGCCCCTTGTCGCGGTTAATGGCAACGCCGATGACCAGCCGATCCACCAGCGCCATCGCGCGCTGAATGATGTCGACATGCCCCAGCGTGATGGGGTCGAAGGTTCCGGGATAGAGGCCAATGCGCATGATCGGGCGTCCTCGAACAGAAATGTCGCGTCAGCCAAAACGGATTTGCGCCGGAATTGCAACCATTTCGACGCCCGCCGCGGGTAAGGTTCAGCTGCCCATGATCATCCCGGTCAGCGCCTCTTTCTCGGCGGCCAGTTCCTTCAGGCGACCGCTGACCGCATCCCCGATCGAGATCACGCCCAGCATCTTGCCATCCTCATCGACCACCGGCATGTGACGAAAGCGCCCCGCCGTCATCCGCTCCAGCACGTTCAGCGCATCCTCGCCCATGGCGCATGTCTGGACCGCCTTGGTCATCACCTCGTGGATGGGCATCTTCAGGATGTCGATCCCGTTGCGGCCCAGTTGCCGCACGATATCGCGTTCCGACAGGATCCCCTCGGGCCGGACCCCGTCCGAGGACACGACCACAGCCCCGATCCGCTTTTCCGCCAGCAGTTGCGCGGCATCGGCCAGCGTCGCCTCGGGGGCGATGGTCACGATCGTCTGCGCCTCGATCCCGGCCTTGTCCGAGGCACCCTTCATCGACAGCATCTGATTCACCAACATCGCACACCCTCCTTGCAGGTTTATGTCCATCTTTTTCGGTGAAAACCTTCCCGTCAAGTCAGACTTCAGGCCCCCTGCCACAACAGCGCCTCCAGCCGCTGGATTTCCTGCCGGATACGGCCCGCCAGTTCCTCGGCCAGCAGGTTCAGGCGGCGCGACGCGCGGTCGTCGGCATGGCGCAGCAACCAGAAATTGCGCGTCAGGGCGATCTGGTCACCCAGCACCGGACGCAGCTCGGGCACGAAGGGCATGGCGAAACCATGCACGATCCCCAGCCCCGCCCCCGCCCGGATCGCCTGCATCTGCACCGATACCGAATTCGAGCTGATCACCGCCGAGGCCACCCCCGTCGCCGACAGGTAATCCAGTTCGCGGTCAAAGATCATGTCGGGAATATAGCCGATCATCGCGTGCCGCTTCAGATCATCCAGCGACCGGATCGGCGGATGGCCCGCCAGATAATCCGCCTGCCCGGCCAGATGCAGGCGGTATTCGCTCAGCCGCTGCACCACCAGCCGCCCGGTATCTGGGGCCGAAACCGAAATCGCCATATCGGCCTCGCGCCGCGACAGATTCGCCACACGGGGCTGGGCGACGATCTGGATCTCCAGCCCCGGATGCGCCGCGCACATGGCGCTGGCAATCTGCGGCAGCAGGTAATTCGCGCAGCCATCCGGCGCCCCGATGCGCAACTGCCCGGAAATCCCCGCCTCGCGCCGCGTGGCCTCGGCCGCGGCCTGCGCGGCCTGTTCGGCGGTCTCGGCAGGGGCCACCAGCCGCTCTCCGGCCTCGGTCAGGGCATAACCCTGCGGCGTTTTCAAAAACAGCGCACTGCCGATGGCGCTTTCCAGCCGCGCCACCCGCCGCCCCACGGTCGAGGCATCCATCCCCAGCCGTCGCCCCGCCGCCGACAGGCTTTCATCGCGCGCCACCGCCAGAAAGATGCGCAGATCATCCCAGTCCATTGCCGCCCCTTTGCAAAAATGCAAATCGCTTTTGCCACACTTCCTCTTCTTGTCGCATTTCCGCAAGGCTAAGTTACGTTCCAAGGATCACCCAACGATCAGGAGGACGATATGGAAGAACTTCACCACTGGATCGACGGCAAAGAGGTCAAGGGGACTTCGGGCCGTTTCAGCGATGTCTACAACCCCGCCACGGGCGAGGTGATCGCCCGCGTCCCGCTGGCCAGCGCGGCCGAACTGGACGCCGCCATCGCCAGCGCCGAAAAGGCGCAGATCGGCTGGGCCGCCACCAACCCTCAGCGCCGCGCCCGGGTGATGATGAGGTTCGGCGCGCTCATCAACGAACACATGGACGAATTGGCCGAACTCGTCAGCCGCGAACATGGCAAGACCCTGCCCGATGCGAAGGGCGACGTGCAGCGCGGGCTCGAGGTGATCGAGGTCTGCATGGGCTCGCCCGCCCTGCTCAAGGGCGAGTTCACCGATAATGCCGGCCCGGGCATCGACCTTTACGCGATGCGCCAGCCGCTTGGCGTGGTCGCGGGCATCACCCCCTTCAACTTTCCGGCGATGATCCCGCTGTGGAAGATGGGCCCGGCGCTGTCGGCAGGCAACGCGATGATCCTGAAACCGTCCGAACGCGTGCCCTCGACCTCGCTGATGCTGGCGAAACTGGCGCAACAGGCCGGGCTGCCCGATGGCGTGCTGCAGGTCGTCAATGGCGACAAGGACGCCGTTGACGGGATCCTGGATCACCCGACCATTCAGGCCGTGGGCTTCGTGGGTTCGACGCCCATCGCGCAATATATCTATGGCCGCGCGGCGACGAACGGCAAACGCGCGCAATGTTTCGGCGGCGCCAAGAACCACATGCTGATCATGCCCGACGCCGATCTGGACAAGGCCGCCGATGCGCTGATCGGCGCAGGTTTCGGCGCGGCCGGCGAACGCTGCATGGCGATCTCGGTCGCGGTGCCGGTGGGCGAAAAGACCGCCGATGCGCTGCTCGAACGACTGATCCCGAAGATCGAGAACCTGAAGGTCGGCCCCTATACCGCAGGCGATGACGTGGATTTCGGCCCGGTCATCACCAGCGCCTCGCGCGACCGGATCAACCGGCTGATCGCCTCGGGCGTCGATCAAGGCGCGAAACTGCTCGTCGATGGCCGCGACCTCAAGATCCAGGGCTACGAGAACGGCTTCTTCTGCGGCCCGTCGCTGTTTGACAACGTCACCCGCGACATGGACATCTACAAAGAGGAAATCTTCGGCCCCGTCCTGACCACCGTCCGCGCCCAAAGCTACGAGGACGCGCTGAATCTGGTCATGGACAACGATTATGGCAACGGCACGGCGATCTATACCGCCGATGGCGACACCGCGCGCGATTTCGCCAGCCGCGTCAATGTCGGCATGGTCGGCATCAACTTCCCGATCCCGGTGCCGCTCAGCTACTACTCCTTCGGCGGCTGGAAGAAATCGGCCTTCGGCGACCTGAACCAATACGGCCCCGACGCGTTCCGCTTCTACACCAAGACCAAGACCGTCACCGCCCGCTGGTTCTCGGGCATCAAGGATGGCGTGGCGCTGAACTTCAAGGCGCTCGACTGATCCCATCTCTGGTGCCGAAATATCCTCGGGGGTCCGGGGGCAGACAGCCCCCGGCCATCGCGGGACGCAATGGCACCCGAGGACACGCCATGACCGAACCCGATTTCACCCTCGGCATCGAAGAGGAATACCTGCTCGTCGATATTGACACCGGCGATCTGGCCGAGGCCCCCGATGCCCTGATGGCAGCCTGTGCGGTCGAACTGGCCGATCAGGTCAGCCCCGAATTCCTGCGCTGCCAGATCGAGGTCGGCACCCCGGTTTCCGCCAATATCGCCGAGGCCCGCGCCCATCTGCTCAGGTTGCGCAGCAGCATCGCCCGGATCGCGGGCGAATACGGGCTGGCGCCGATCTCGGCCTCGTGCCACCCCTTCGCCGACTGGCGCGACCAGCAGCATACCGACAAGGATCGCTATAACGCCCTCTCGCGCGATATGGGGGCGGTGTCGCGGCGGATGCTGATCTGCGGGATGCATGTCCATGTCGGCCTGCCCAGTCAGGCCATGCGCATCGACATCATGAACCAGCTTGGCTATTTCATGCCGCATCTGCTGGCGCTGTCGGCCTCCAGCCCGTTCTGGCAGGGCGAGGATACCGGCCTTGCCTCCTATCGCTCGACCGTCTTCGGCAATATGCCCCGCACCGGCCTGCCGCCGCGCTTCGACAGCTGGCCGGAATATGAACGCTCGATCGAGGCGCTGACCGAGCTGGGCATCGTCGAGGATGCCAGCAAGATCTGGTGGGATCTGCGCCCCTCGCACCGCTTCCCGACGCTGGAGACCCGGATCTGCGATGCCTCGCCGCGCCTGTCACAGACCATCACGCTCGCGGCGCTGATCCAGGCTACGATCCGCATGTTGTGGCGATTGTCGCGCACCAATATCCGCTGGCGCGAATATGACAACTTCCTGCTGGGCGAGAATCGCTGGCGCGCGATCCGCTATGGCATGTCGCAGGGGCTGATCGATTTCGGCGCCCACCGGATCGAGCCCTTCCCCGAACTGGCCGAGGACTGGATCGCCCTGATCGCCGAGGATGCCGATGCGCTGGGAACGCAGGCCGCCATCGCCGGGATGCGCGACATGGTCCGTCAGGGCAGCGCCGCCGAGCGTCAGCGCACGGTGCTGTCGGGCGCCATGGCCGCCGGGGCCAGCCGCAATGAGGCCCTGCGCGCCGTGGTCCGCCATCTGGCCGAAGAGTTCCGCAAGGATCTCTGACCACCCACACCCGCATTGCCGCCACGGCCCCTTGCCACTAGAGATTGGGCAGATGCGGATCTGAGAAAGGCGCGGAATGGATTTCGCAGTTTCAGAGGAACAGCAGGCGATCTTCGACATGGCCCGCGATTTCGGCCAAAGCCGGATCGCCCCCTTCGCCCGCGAATGGGAAGCCGCCGGCACCATCCCGAAACAGTTGTGGTCCGAGATTGCACAGCTGGGTTTTGGCGGGCTTTACGTTCCGGAAGATTACGGCGGCGCAGGCCTGTCGCGTCTGGATGGCACGTTGGTTTTCGAGGCGCTGGCGATGGCCTGCCCTTCGGTCGCCTCGTTCCTGTCGATCCACAATATGTGTGGCGGCATGATCGCCCGTTTCGGCAGCGCCGAGGTCAGGGAACGCTGGCTGCCCGGCCTGTGCAGCATGGAGACGATCTTTTCCTATTGCCTGACTGAACCGGGATCGGGATCGGATGCCGCCGCCCTGCGGACCCGCGCCGAACGGGTGCCGCAAGGCTGGCGGCTGAACGGCACCAAGGCCTTCATCTCGGGCGGGGGCTATTCGGATGCCTATATCGTCATGGTCCGCAGCGGACAGGACGGACCGGGCGGCATCAGCGCGCTGATCGTGCCGGACGGCACGCCGGGCCTCAGCTTTGGCGCGCCCGAGGACAAGATGGGCTGGCGCGCCCAGCCGACCGCACAGGTCCAGTTCGACGATTGCGACATTGCCGCCGAAAACCTGCTGGGGCAGGAAGGTGACGGCTTCCGCTATGCCATGGCGGGGCTGGATGGCGGGCGGCTGAACATCGCGGCGGGGGCGCTTGGCGGTGCACAGGCGGCGCTGGATGCGACGCTGACCTATATGGGTCAGCGTCATGCCTTCGGGCAAAGCCTTGATCGGTTTCAGGCGCTGCAATTCCGGCTGGCGGATATGGAAACCGCGCTGCAATCGGCGCGGATCTTCCTGCGGCAGGCGGCCTGGAAGCTTGACACCGGCGCCCCCGATGCGACCAAATTCTGCGCGATGGCCAAGCTCTACGTCACCGATCGCGCCTTCGAGGTCGCAAATCAATGCCTGCAACTGCATGGTGGCTATGGCTATCTTGCCGATTACGGAATCGAGAAGATCGTGCGCGACCTGCGCGTGCATCAGATTCTGGAAGGCACGAATGAAATCATGCGGCTGATCGTCAGCCGCACGCTTCTGGCGGAACGGAGCTGACATGGAAGACCTGAACATCCGTAAAACCGGCCGCGCCGGACGGATCACCTTCACCCGCGAAAAGACCCTGAACGCACTCAGCCGCAACATGGCGCAGGCGATCCATGCCGCATTGCAGGGCTGGCGCGACGACCCGGATGTGGCGCTGGTCGTGATCGACGCCGAGGGCGAGCGCGCCTTTTGCGCCGGTGGCGATATCGCCGCCGTCTGGCGTGCCGCCATCGCGGGCGATCACAGCGTCGGGCGCCGGTTCTTTGCCGATGAATACCGGATGAACGCCGCGATCGCCGATTTTCCAAAGCCCATCGTGGCCTTCATGCAGGGCTTCGTCATGGGCGGCGGCGTCGGCGTGGGCGGCCATGCCAGCCACCGCATCGTCGGCGACAGCACCCAGATCGCCATGCCCGAGGCCGGGATCGGCCTGATCCCCGATGTCGGCGGCTCTTGGCTGCTGAGCCGGGCACCGGGGCGGATCGGCGAATATCTGGCGCTGACCGGCGCGCGGATCGGCGCGGGCGACGCGATCCATGCAGGCTTTGCCGACACCTATCTGCCCGAAGAGGAATGGCCCGACCTGATCGCCCGGCTGGAAAAGACCGGCGACGTGTCGCTGATCGAGGGCGAGGATGTGCCCTCGGCCTCGCTTCAGACCCGCGATCTGTCGGCCTTTGGCGGCGCGACCCTGGCCGAGATCATGGATACGCTGGAAAAGACCGGTGAAAGCGATGCGCTGAAGCCGCTGAAACGCAATTCGCCGCTGTCCATGGCCGCCAGTCTGGCGCTGGTCCGGGCCGCGCGCGGCGATCAGCGGATGCAGGAATCGCTCAGCCGCGAATACCGCTTTACATGGCGCGCGACGACCGAGACCGATTTTCTGGAAGGCGTGCGCGCGCAGATCATCGACAAGGACCGCAATCCGAAATGGGCCGCCGACGCGTCCGAGACGCATGTGCAGGCGCTGCTGGCACCCTTGGGCGAAGAGGAACTTCGGTGGGAGGAATATGTATGAAGATCGGTTTCATCGGTCTGGGCAATATGGGCGCGCCCATGGCCGTCAATCTGGCCCGTGGGGGGCATGAGGTTCGGGGCTATGATACCGCCGCGCCGGAACCCGAGGGCGTGACCGCCGCGCTTGGCGCGACCGAGGCGGCGGCAGGGGCGGATGTGGTCATCACCATGCTGCCAAACGGCCATATCCTGCGCGCGGTGGCCGATCAGGTGATCCCGGCAATGCGCAAGGGTGCGGTGCTTTGCGACTGTTCGACCGTCGATGTGGACAGCGCCCGCGCGGTTGCCGATCAGGCCCGCGCCGCCAGGCTGGGTGCGCTGGATGCGCCGGTCTCGGGCGGGATCGGCGGCGCGCAGGCGGGGACGCTGACCTTCATGGTCGGCGGCTCGGACGCGGATTTCGCCACCGTCGCGCCGCTGTTCGACATCATGGGCCAGAAGGCCGTGCATTGCGGCGATTCGGGGGCGGGTCAGGCGGCCAAGATCTGTAACAACATGATCCTTGGCGTCACCATGATCGCCACCTGCGAGGCCTTCGGGCTGGCCGACCGGCTGGGGCTGGACCGGCAGAAGATGTTCGACGTTGTGTCCACCAGCTCGGGTTACAGCTGGTCGATGAACGCCTATTGCCCGGCACCCGGCATCGGCCCGCAATCCCCGGCCGACAACGATTATCAGCCCGGTTTTGCCGCCGAACTGATGCTGAAGGACCTGAACCTGTCGCAACAGGCCGCCGGTTCAGTGGGAGCGGATACGCCAATGGGCGCGCTGGCACGGCAGCTTTACGACCGTTTTGTCGAGCATGAAGGCGGTCAGGGACGCGATTTTTCGGCAATGTTGCAACGGTTCGCCGAAAATAATCGCTGAAGGGCGCATTTTTCAGGGAACCAACCGGCGGGTGGCGGAACGAAGCCCAAAGCGGGGCGTTTTGTCTGCGGAATTGACGCAGGCAAGGACAGCCCACGATGACGATAGCCAGACCGGTCGCGGTTTGCGCCGTAATATCGGCGCTGATCATCGCCACGACCGTTATCGCGCCATCCGCCGAAGATGTTGAGACGCCGGCCCCCTCTGCCGCGCAAGAGTTCCATGTGGGCGACAGTCTGGATCAGGCCGAGGTGCATCTGGTGACCTCTCCGGGGCTTTATGGGCTGGGATCGGGCGTACCCGGCAGCAGCTATGCCGTGGCGCATGGCAAGCTGATCCGCATCGACCCGTCATCCTTCAAAGTGCTGTCGATCCTGCGCGATCAGCCACGCCTGCTGGACTGAACCGACCTTGTGCGGAACCCTTCCCCCTTCTGATCGTTGTCATGAAAACGAGCAGAGGAAAAAACCGTGGCACAGAAGCATGACCGAACCGCCGCGGCGGTGGGCATCTCGCTGTTCGCCATTGCCGCAACAGCCACTTGGGTCCTGACCGACCAGCCCGCCGCCGAACCGACCGACACCACGCTGAGCGTGGCCGGGATCTCTGATGTTGCCAGTTGCGATGACAGCGATTGCGGCAGCCCGACCGCCCTGCCCCCCGTGGGCGAACCCGTGGCCGAGGATTCGCTGCATGTCATCACCCATCCGGGCCGCTATGGTCTGGCGGAAGCCCCCAGCGGCAGCCGTTATGGCGTCATTTCGGGGCGGCTGGTGCGGGTGGATGCCAATGACGGGCAGTTGTTGTCGGTGCTGCGGCACGCCGACCGGATACTGGACTAACCCGCGATCAGGGCGCGCGCGGCCTCGGTCGCGGCGTCGGTGATACGGTCGCCCGCCAGCATCCGCGCGATTTCCTCGATGCGCTGATCGGGTTGCAGGGGCGTGACGGTAGAGGTGGTCATGCCATCGCTGACCGATTTCGCCACCCGGAAATGCCGGTCGCCAAGCGCCGCGACCTGCGGCGAATGGGTAACGATCAGCACCTGCGCATCGCCCGACAACCGCTTGAGCCTGCGCCCCACCGCATCGGCGGTGGCGCCGCCGACGCCGCGGTCGATCTCGTCAAAGATCATCACCAGCGCATTGTTGCCACGCGCCAGACAGACCTTCAGCGCCAGCAGAAAGCGCGACAGTTCCCCGCCCGACGCGATCTTGTCCAGCGGCCCCGCCGGGGCGCCGGGATTGGTCGCGACGGTAAAGGCCACCATGTCCTGCCCCTCGGGGCCGGGTTCGGCCTCGGACAGCCGGGTCTCGAACACTGCACGTTCCATCTTGAGCGGCGCCAGTTCCGCTGACACGGCCTTGTCCAGACGCACAGCGGCCTCGGCCCGCGCCACGCTCAGCGCATCGGCGGCCTCGGCATAGGCCTCGCCCGCCTGACGCGCCGCCTGCTGCAACGCCGCCAGCGAGGCCTCGCCCGCCTCGATCCGGCCCAGCCGCCCGCGCAGATCATCGGCCAGCCCCGCCAGATCGTCTGCCAGCACATCATGTTTACGGGCCAGCGCGCGCAGGGCGAACAGCCGTTCCTCGGTCGCATCCAGCGCTGCGGGGTCGAAATCCATCGCCGACAGCGCCGCCTCGACACCGTGATGCGCCTCGCCCAACTCGATCAGCGCCCGCGACAGGGCCGAAATCGGATCGTCCAGCCGCCCCTCGGCCCGGTCCGCCGCGCCCTCCAGCCAGCGGTTAGCGTCCAGCATGGCGCCTTCGGCCCCCTCGGGTCCCAGCATCTGCAAGGCGCGGGTGACATCCTCGCGGATCCGCTCGGCCGCCTGCATCGACCGGCGGCGACTGTCCAGTTCGGCCTCTTCGCCGGCGACCGGGGCCAGATCGTCCAGTTCCTTGACGGCGTGACGCAGGAAATCCTCTTCCTCGCGCGCGCGGGCCAGCGCGGCTTCAGCCTCGGCCAGCGCGCGATTGGCTTCGCGCCGCGCCGCCCAGGCCTGCCGCACCGGCGTCATATCCAGCGCCCCGAAAGCATCCAGCAGCGCCCGGTGGCCGCGTGGGTTCAGCAGCCCGCGATCATCATGCTGGCCGTGCAATTCGACCAGAGCATCCGAAAGCTGGCGCAGAACCTCGCCGGACACGCGGCGGTCGTTGACAAAGCCGGTCTTGCGCCCATCGGCGCCATTGATGCGGCGCAGGATCAGATCATCCTCGGGCTCGATTCCCGCCTCGGACAGAATCGCGCGGGCGGGATGACCTTCGGGCAGATCGAAAACGGCCGTGACTTCGCCCTGCGCCGCGCCCTGCCGGACCAGATCGGCCCGGCCGCGCCAGCCCAGAACAAAGCCCAGACAATCCAGCATGATGGACTTGCCCGCCCCGGTCTCTCCGGTCAGCACGTTCAGGCCCGGCCCAAAGGACAGTTCCAGCCGGTCGATCAGCAGCATGTCGCGGATGTCCAGCGAACGCAGCATCCCCGCCCCCTTAATGCGCGCGAGTGGCCCTTACAGCCACCGACCCTGCACCATCTGGCGATAGACCGAGGTCAGCCAGCTGTCGCCCTGCACCGTGGCGGACAGGCCGCGACCGCGAAGCTGGGCAAAAGCGTCCTGATAGAAGGGCGAGGACTGGAAGTTGTGCCCCAGAATCGCCCCCGCCGTCTGCGCCTCGTCGGTCAGGCCAAGCGCCAGATAGGCCTCGACCAGACGCAGCAGCGCCTCGGGCGTCTGGGTGGTGGTCTGGAACTCCTCGACCACGACGCGGAAACGGTTGATGGACGAGGCGTAATGCCCGCGTTTCAGATAGTAACGCCCGATCTCCATCTCTTTCGCGGCCAGATGGTCGAAGGCCAGATCGAATTTGAGAATCGCGCTGCGGGCATATTCGCTGTCGGGATATTCCTCGATCACGCGGCGCAGGGCTTGCAGCGCCTGAAAGGTCAGGCCCTGATCGCGGCCCACGTCGTCGATCTGGTCATAATAGGACAGCGCCAGCAGATATTGCGCATAGGCCGCATCCGCATCGCCCGGATAGGTGTCAAGGAATCGCTGTGCGGCACCGCGCGCCTCTTCGTATTCCTTGGCGCGGTGATGGCCATAGGCCTGCATGATCAGCGCCCGCTTGGCCCATTCGGAATAGGGGTAAAGCCGCTCGACCTCGGCGAAATAGAACACCGCCTCGCCGGGGCGGCGGCTGTTTTCCAGCTCGAACTCGCCGCGTTTATAGATCTCCTCGGCGGTGAACCGGTCGAGGTTGCGCTTTTCGGCTGACGAGAGCGTATTCCGATCCCCGCATCCTGCAAGCATCGCCGAACACACCACCGCAGCAATCAAAGAAGCCGAAAGTTTCGCGCGCGCCATCTGCATCCTGCCCTTAGATCCTGCTGTGCCGTCCGCTTTTGGCTGGCCGACGGCACCTCCTAGCACAGAACATCAGGGGGCGCAAAATGGCAATCCGTTGAATTCCGCGCGTGTTTTGCAGAAGTTGACCGATGGGGAAAAGCGGCGGTATTTTGCCCTGCGGTGGCAGCCTCAGACGGCCACCGCAGCGATTCCCGCATCCGCGCCATAGGCGGCGACTCCGGCACCCGGAAGACGGCTCTCCATCTCGTCCGAGCAGGTCACCCATTCCCATGCCGTCGGGTCCGCGAACAGCGCCCGCAGCAGCCGGTTGGTCATGGCGTGACCGGCGCGATGCCCGGTATAGCGCGCCAGAAGCGGCGCACCGGCCAGTGCCAGATCGCCCATCGCGTCCAACATCTTGTGGCGCACAGCCTCATCGGCGTGGCGCAGACCGCCCGGCGTCAGCACCCGCGCGCCATCGACCACGACCGCGTTCATATATGTGCCGCCAAGGGCCAGGCCGTTCTTGCGCATCGCATCGACATCGGCCTGACGGCAGAAGGTGCGGCTGTCGGCCAGTTCGCGCAGGAACGCGCCATTGGCCATGTCCAGCACCTTCTCCTGATGGCCGATGGCGGCATCGGTAAAGTCGATCTCGAAATCGATCTCAAGATGATCGGCCGGGGTCAGGCGGGCGAAGGCCTCGCCCTCGCGCACCTCGACCGGGCGCAGCACGCGGATGGCGCGCAGCGGCTGGGCCTGTATCTGGATCCCCGCGCGCAGGATACCCCGCACGAAAGGCGCCGCCGAGCCGTCGAGAATCGGAACCTCGGGGCCATCGACGCTGACCAGCGCGTTATGGATGCCGGTCCCGGCCAGCGCGGCCATGATATGTTCGACCGTGGACAGGGTCACGCCCTGCCCGTTATCCATCAGCGTGCACAGCTTCGAGGGCGTGACGCGGTCCCAGCGGGCCGGGATATCGACCGAAGGGTTCAGGTCGGTGCGACGGAACATGATGCCGAACCCGGCGGGGGCCGGATGAATCTCCAGCCGCGCCGGGGCGCCGGAATGAAGCCCGACCCCGGTGAACACACATCTGGATTTCAGCGTCGCCTGCATGTCATGCCTGCCTGTCTATTATTCCATCCGGAATCAATTCACTCCGGTTCATCTCAGCTAGGCCGGGTGCCCGGGGCATTCAATTAACGTTTTGTGACGGGGTGAAACATTCGCGCCCCGCCCCGGCACCACCCCTGCGGGTGCCCCGTCAAGATACTGAAAAACAAAATAAAAGGGCCGCTGCGGGCGGCCCTTCCGATTTCCGATTGTGTCAGATTCGTGATGGGGTCAGTTTGCCTGACGACGCAGGAAAGCCGGGATTTCGACATTGTCCTGCGCGCTGTCCGGGTTGGCCAGATCGTCAAATTCGGGCTGCTGCTGGCGCGAACGCACGGCCATCCGGTCGTTGACACGTTCCGCGATCGAGGCGGCGGCGGGTTTGCCCGCCGGCTGATCGCCCGAATGACCCGCGATCCGCTCCAGCATACGGCCCAGACCGGCCATGCGGCCCTGATGGCGATCATGCTCGTTCTGCGGCGCGGGCGCTGCGTTCTGGGCGGCGCGGGCTGGCTGATTTTCGACCGCACGGCGCAGACGTTCCTGCACCTGAGCCGCCGAGGGGGCCGCAGCCGTGCCGCGGGTCGGGGCGACGAAGGTATCCGTGCCCTGATCCAGCGAGGGCGCCGGAGCCGGAGCGGCCGGACGCGCCGGGCGGGCGTTGTAGGCCGGGGCGGGCATATCGTCGTCATGCGCGACCGGTTCAGCCGGGCGGGCCTCGGCGCGAGGCGCGGGCATGCGGCGCGGCGGCACCTGATCGACATCGTCCACGCGGGCGCTGTCCACACGGGCGGGTGCCTCTTTCTGCGCGACGGCCGGGTTCTGGGTCAGCGGCTCGGCCATGCTGCGACGCGCCGCCGGGATCTCGCCCCCAGCGGCGGCGGCGGCAGCGTCGATGCCGGTGGCCACGACCGACACGCGGATGGTGCCTTCCATGTCCGGGTCCAGCGTCGAGCCGACGATGATGTTCGCATCCGAATCGACCTTGTCGCGGATGACATTGGCGGCCTCGTCCAGTTCGAACAGGGTCATGTCATAGCCGCCGGTGATGTTGATCAGCACGCCCTTGGCGCCGGTCAGGCTGATCTCGTCCAGCAGCGGGTTGGCGATGGCGCGCTCGGCGGCCTCTTGCGCGCGGTTGTCGCCCGAGGCTTCGCCCGCACCCATCATCGCCTTGCCCATCTCGTCCATCACCGCGCGCACGTCGGCGAAGTCGAGGTTGATCAGGCCCGGACGCACCATCAGGTCGGTCACGCCCTTGACGCCCTGATACAGCACGTCGTCGGCCATGGCGAAGGCTTCGGTGAAGGTGGTCTTTTCGTTCGCGATCCGGAACAGGTTCTGGTTCGGGATGATGATCAGCGTATCGACGACCTTTTGCAGGGCTTCGACGCCCTCTTCGGCCTGACGCATCCGCTTGCTGCCCTCGAACTGGAAGGGCTTGGTCACCACGCCGACGGTCAGAATGCCCATCTCGCGCGCGGCCTGCGCGATGATCGGGGCCGCGCCGGTGCCGGTGCCGCCGCCCATGCCTGCCGTGATGAAGCACATATGCGCGCCCATCAGGTGATCGACGATATCCTCGATGGTTTCCTCGGCCGCCTTGGCGCCGATCGAGGGCTTCGCCCCCGCGCCCAGACCTTCAGTCACTTTCGGACCCATCTGGACGCGGTTGTTCGCGCGAGAGCTGGACAGCGCCTGCGCATCGGTATTGGCAACCACGAACTCGACCCCGCCGAGCTGTTTTTCGATCATGTTGTTGACCGCGTTGCCGCCTGCCCCGCCAACACCGAAGACGGTGATCCGCGGCTTCAGCTCTTCTTCGTCGTTCATCATCAGATTGAGGTTCATGGTTTCCGCCTGTTGTCGTCGATCTGGCCGGGCGCGGGCCGCCCGCTCGAATCCCCGTATTACGGGCAATCGTAGCCCCTATGCAGCGTCACGTCACCCGAAAAAGGGCGAAGTAACGCAAAATCTGGCGGTGAATTCCGCAACTCTCGGCGGTATCTTGCCACGACACCACAATATAGTGGAAGGGCCACCCCTCCACCATAGGACAAGAGTTCGCACCGTCACCAGTTGTTGCGGAACCAGCGATAGGCCCGGCGCAGGCTGCGCGCGGAATAACTGTCCGCCGGGATCTCGAAATCCCACCATTCGTCCTGCGGATGGGCGGCGAACAGCGCCAGCCCCACCGCGCTGGAAAAGCTGGGATCGGTGAACTGATGCGCCAGCCCGTCGATGCGCAACGGACGCCCGCAGCGGATGGTCGGCCCCAGAATCCGCGCCGCCAGCCCGTCCAGACCGGGGATCTGGCTGCCGCCGCCAGTCAGCACGATCTGCTGGCTGGGCAGGTAATCAAATCCAGCCGCATCAAGGACTTCGCGCACGTTCTCCAGAATTTCCTCGACCCTTGGCCGCATCACCCCGATGACATCGGCTCGGCTGACGGTGCGGCGATCCGATTCCCAGTCGCCGGTATCGCCGCCAACCTCGATCATGTCCCGATCGTCGCGGCCGGTGGCCTCGATCCCGCCATTCAGGGTCTTCAGCCGCTCGGCCACGGGCAACGAGACCCGCAGTCCCTGCGCGATATCCTGCGTCACCAGATTGCCGCCAATTCGAACAACATCCGAGAAGATCATGTGTTTCTTGATGAAAATCGAAACGCCGGTGCCGCCGCCACCAAAGTCGATACAGGCCGCACCCAGTTCCTGTTCATCCTCGACCAGCGCCGCCCGACCCGCCGCATAAGAGGCCGAGGCGATGCCCGCCAGTTCCAGATCGCAGCGCCGGATACATTGCACCAGATTGCCGACCGCATCGCCATCGACCGTCAGCACATGCATGTCGCAGGCCAGCTTGTTGCCGGAATGGTCGCGCGGATCGGCCAGATTCGAGCGGTTATCGACCGCAAAATTCACCGGCTGCGCGTGCAGGACCTCTCGTCCCCGGCCGAAATCCGGCGCATCGCATGCGGCCAGAACCGCGGCGATATCCTGTTCCGTCACCTTGCCCGAGGGCAGCGCGATTTCCCCCGCCAGCCCATATGACGCCGGACGCCCGCCCGACAGGCAGGCGATGACGTGATCGACGCGGACACCGGCGATCTTCTGCGCCTGCTGGACCACGGTGCGAATCGCCTTTTCGGTTTCGCCCATCGTCTCGATCTCGCCGTGACGCATCCCGCGCGAACGGGTCGAGGCGGCACCGATCACGCGGAAATTCACCTGTCCCGCCATCGGCCCGACGCCATCGGTTTCGCGGAAGGTGCCGGTGCCGTCGAAGTTCAGCACGAGGCAGGAAATCTTCGAGGTTCCGACATCCAGAATCCCGATCACGCCGCGTTGCAAAGCCGCGCGCCGCATGTTCCGCATTGCCCGTTGCGTTTGATACAGTGCCGCCATCGCTCAGCCCCCCTGCTTGTCGTCAACAACCCGTCCGTCGGGCCCCAGCAGAGGGATCCCGCGTGCGGAACGAATCGTGTTTCTGGCATTGATGCCCAGCCGCATGACCGGGCGGGTGGGATCGCGCAGATCGACCACGTCGATATCGCGCCCCAGAAGGTCTTCCTTGCCGTGCAGCGTCACCGCCACCTCCAGCGCGATCACCGCGCCGTCGGCGGGCAGCATGATCCGCTGGCCGTGATCCAGCACCACATCCCAGCGCCTCTCTCCGCGCCGCACCAGCCCGCGCACACGCGGCAGGATCGGCCCGGCGGCGTCGATCAGCGCCAGCGCCTCGGCCGCGGCAAGGTCGGCTCCCTCTCCGGCGATCAGCGGCAAATCGGCCCGCACCTCGCGCGATGTCACGCTGGCCACCCGGTGGCCGCCCGCATCAAGGATCTCGATCCCGCGACCGTGGCGCCACAGCAGCGCCGGCACCCTCTCCTTGACCGAAGCCGCCAGCACCCCGCCCGGCCTGACCCGCAGATCGATGCTTTCGACCGCATCCAGCCGCATCACCTGCAACCGCAGCGCCGTCAGGTCCAGATCGAAACTGGAGGCGGGCAGATCGACCGGCAGCATGGCGCGCAGGGCGTTTTCGACAACCGGCGTCGCGCCCTCGATGGTCATCGTCTTGACCATGAATTCCTCTCGGCTCTGGACCTTGCGGACCATGCCGTCGATGCCATCGGTCAGCGTCGCGCGGCGATCCTCGTCCGACAGCCAGATGCCAGCGGTCATGGCGACCAGAAAGACGGGCAGCCCAAGGCGCACAAGGCGCCGCCAGATCGGGCGCAGCCACATCCGCTCCAACCGGTATTTCAGCCGCGACGGCGCCGGATCGCGACGGACCCGGTTCACCTGCTGCGGCGCGGGTTGAGGGGCGGCGGCCTGCTGGCGGCCCGGACGATGGTCGATCACCTGGGACACAGCGCGTCCTCCACCATCCAGCGCATCAGCGTGGGAAAGTCGATCCCGGCATGGGCGGCCTGTTCGGGGGCCAGAGAGGTGGGCGTCATGCCCGGCTGGGTGTTCACCTCCAGCAGGATCAGACCGTCCAGACCGCGCGCCTCGTCCCAGCGGAAATCGGTGCGCGACAGACCCCGGCATCCCAGCGCGACATGGGCGCGCAGCGCGTAATCGAGGCAAGCGGCCTGAATGTCGGCGGGAATTTCGGCCGGGATCACATGACGCGACCCACCGACGGAATATTTGGCGTCATAGTCATACCAGCCCTCGGTGATGATCTCGGTCACCCCCAGCGCGCGGTCGCCCATGACCGTGGTGGTCAGCTCTCGGCCCGGGGCATAGGTTTCGACCATCACCCGCGCGGGCATGGTATCAGCCAGTTGCGGCGGCTGGTTGGCGCCGTCATGGACGATATAGACCCCGACCGAAGACCCCTCGTCATTCGGCTTGACCACATAGGGCGGCGCGATGACATGGCGGCGGCGGACCTCATCGGCATCCGCGATCACGCTTTCGACGATGGGCAGACCGGCGGTGCGAAACGCATCCTTGGCCCGGCTTTTGTCCATCGCAAGGGCCGAGGCCAGAACCCCCGAATGGGTATAGGGCAGCCGCAGCCATTCAAGGATGCCCTGCACGCAGCCATCCTCGCCCCAGCGGCCATGCAGCGCGTTGAACACGACATCGGGCCGCGCCCGGTCCAGTTCGGACACAAAGCCGGTACCGGGTGTCGCACCCGGATCGATCTCGATCACTTCAAAGCCCGCCACCCGCAATGCCGCCGCGCATTCGCGACCCGAGGACAGGGACACCTCGCGTTCAGCCGAGGGTCCGCCCATCAGAACGGCTACGGTATGGGCTGTCCTGCTCGACCTGCCCGCCACGTTTTCGCCTTTCGCGCCCGGTTTTTCCGGGCTGTTTTACCATTTTGGCAATGCCGGGTTGACCCGGTTCGCTGCCTGCCCGGTCAGAATAGCCGCAAAGAACGAATCACAAAAGGGCCATTTATCGCAATCGCATCAGAATATTGGCGATTACCGGCCCATGCGGCGAATCAGGGGGCGTCCCCGGCCTCGGGAAGCGGATCGCCGATGCGGATCACCTCCCATTGCAGCTCATGGCCGCTGTCCTCCAGCACGCGGCGGCGCACCAGTTCCCCCAGCGCCTCCAGTTCGGCCGCCGTGGCGCCGCCGGTATTCAACAGGAAATTCGGGTGCTTTTCCGACATCTGCGCCCCACCCCAGCTGTGCCCGCGCAGGCCCGCCCGGTCGATCAGCGACCACGCCTTGAGGTCATGGGTGTCGTCCTCGCGCCCGGTCGAGCTGAAGCCCGCCGGGTTGCGGAAGGTCGAACCGGCGCTGCGTTCGCGGGTCGGCTGGGTCTCGTCGCGTTTGGCCAGTTGCGCGGCCATCCTGTCATGCAGCGCGTCGGGATCGCCGGGGGCGGCGCGGAATGTGGCCTCGGTCAGCACCCAGCCCTCGGGCAGATCCGAATGGCGATAGGCGAAATTCAGGTCGGACGGCGTCAGCATCGCCTCGCGCCCGTCGCGGGTGACGGCGCGGGCCTGAACCAGATGATCCGCGACGTAACAGCCGTAACAGCCCGCATTCATCCGCACCGCCCCGCCGATACTGCCGGGGATGGTGCGCAAGAAGGTCAGGTCGCGCCCGGCATCGGCGGCGCGTTTGGCCACCTGTGCATCCAGCGCGGCGGCCCCTGCCGTGACCAGATCGCCCTCGACCGTCACCGTATTGAAGCCGCGCCCCAGCCGGATCACCACGCCGCGAATACCGCCGTCGCGCACGATCAGATTGCTGCCCACGCCCATGGGAAAGACCGGAATGGCCGGGTCCAGATCGCGCAGAAAATCCGCCAGATCACCGGCATCGGCGGGCTGGAACAGCCAGTCGGCAGGCCCGCCCACCCGCAGCCATGTCAGCCCGTCAAGGGCGCGGTTCGGGATCAGGTTGCCTCGGGTCTGGGGAAGTTCGCTGGTCATGGCACAGAGAGTTAGCATCCCCGCCTGCGGATCAGAAGCCCGAAACAGGCGCGGATGCGGGATCGGCGGGAATGCTGGCATCCATCCCGCGACATTCCTAATGCAGCCCGCTGTGAATATTTCCGCGACGGCGGCGCGACGGGTCAAGGGGCGAACGCAGCAGCACCCAAAGCGCCAGAACCAGCGTGCCGAAACCGATGCCCGGCCCCCAATGCAGCGTCAGCCAGCCCAGCACCGGCACGCCCACCAGAACCATCGCCCAGAAGGCCGCGGGCCGGTGCTGCGCGCGCAGAAACGGGATCAGGCAGGCCATCACCAGCCAGATCGCGACGAACAGCAACGAGATATAATGCGGCTGGGTCACGCCGCCTGCCCTTGCAGACGCGCCGGCAATCCGTTGGCCCAGGCCGAGATGGTGCCCGCACCAAGGCAGACCACCATGTCACCGGGGCGGGCCTGTTCGCGGACCAGCCGTTCCAGATCGTCTTCGGACAGGATGGCGCGGGCGTGGCGGTGGCCGTGGGCGATCAGCCCGGCGACCAGATCGTCACGGTTGGCGCCGGGAATCGGATCCTCGCCTGCGGCATAGACCTCGGCGATGGCGACGACATCGGCCTCGTTGAAGCAGGTGCAGAAATCGTCGAACAGGTTCGACAGGCGGGAATAGCGATGCGGCTGGTGCACCGCGATCACCCGGCCATTGGTCGCCTGACGGGCAGCCTTCAGCACCGCCGCGATCTCGACCGGGTGATGGCCGTAATCGTCGATGATGGTGACGCCCCCCACCTCTCCGACGCGGGTAAAGCGCCGGCCGACGCCGCCGAATTTTGCCAGCGCCTCGCGGATCTCGGCCTTTTTCATGCCCAGATGGCGGGCCACGGCCACCGCCGACAGCGCGTTCGAGACGTTGTGATCGCCCGGCATCGGCAGGGTGCAGCCCTCGATCATCTCGATATCGCCGGTCTCAGAGGGACCTTCGTTCTGCAAGGCGATGTCGAAATGGGCGATGCCGTTTTCATAATGCAGGTTCATCGCCCGCACATCCGCCTGCGCGTTGAAGCCGAAGGTGACGACGCGGCGGTCGGTCAGCTTGCCCACCAGCGCCTGAACCTCGGGGTGATCGGTGCAGCAGACGGCCAGCCCATAGAAGGGAATGCCCGAGGCGAAATCATAGAACCCCTGACGCAGCGCATCGAAACTGCCCCAATGCTCCATATGTTCGGGGTCGATATTGGTGATGATGGCGATATCGGCGGGCAAGCGGTTGAAGCTGCCATCGCTCTCATCGGCCTCGACCACCATCCATTCGCCCTCGCCCGCCCGCGCGTTCGAGCCGTAAGCGTGGATCACGCCGCCATTGATGACCGTCGGGTCCAGCCCGCCGGCATCCAGCAGCGTCGCCACCATCGTTGTGGTGGTGGTCTTGCCATGCGTTCCGGCGATGGCGATGTTCGATTTCATCCGCATCAGTTCGGCCAGCATCTCGGCGCGGCGCACAACGGGCATGCCACGGCGGCGGGCCTCTTCCAGTTCGGGATTGCCCTTGCGGATCGCGGTCGAGATCACCACCACCCCGGCATCGCCGATATTTTCGGCCCTCTGGCCCTCGAAGATCTGCGCGCCCAGCCCTTCCAGCCGGTCGGTGATCTTCGAGCGTTTCAGATCGCTGCCCTGCACCTGATAGCCAAGGGTCAGCAGCACCTCGGCAATGCCGGACATGCCGATCCCGCCGATCCCGACAAAGTGGATCGGGCCCAGTTCTCCGGGCAGCTTGGTGGCGGCGTTCATGTCGCTATCTCCGTCACGATTTCATAGAGTCGCCGTGCCGCATCGGGCCGGCCAAGGGATAACGCAGCCCTGGCCATGGCTTGCGCCTGCGCGGGGTCGGAAAGGATCGCGAGGATGTCACCCGCAAGGCCGTTGGCGTCAAGCCCCGATTCCGGGCACAGTTTCGCCGCCCCCGCCCCTGACAGGGCGCGGGCATTGGCGGTCTGGTGATCGCCCGCCGCCACCGCATAGGGGATCAGGATCGCGGGCCGGCCAATGGCAGTGATATCGGCGATCGAAGACGCGCCCGCCCGGCTGATGACCAGTTGCGCGTCGGCGATCCGTTCGGGCACATCGGCAAAGAAGGGCTGAACCTCGGCCGCGACACCTGCGGCGCGATAGGCTTCGGTCACGCGCTGGCCATCCTCGGCCCGGGCCTGATGACTGATATGAAGGCGTTTTCGCAGATCATCAGGCAAGGCGGCAATGGCGGCAGGCACCACATCCGACAGCACCCGCGCCCCCTGAGAGCCGCCGATCACCAGCAGATTCAGCGCCCCATCGCCCGGCGCGGCATAGGGCGCCCCGGCCCGTTCCAGCACGGCGCCGCGAACCGGGTTGCCGGTATGGGTGGCGCTGATGCCGTCGGGCAATTCGGTCGGCCAGGTGCCGCAGGCGACGCGATGGACGCGCGACGCAAAGCTGCGGTTCACGCGGCCCATCACGCCATTTTGTTCATGAATCATGCGCGGCAGCCCCATCATCACCGCCGCCGACAGCGCCGGAATGGTGGGATAGCCGCCAAAGCCGATCACGATGGCGGGCCGGTCCCGGCGAAAGCCGCGCCGCGCCGCCAGCACGCCTGCGGCGATCCGGAAGGGCGCGGCCAGCTTGCCCGCCAGCCCGCCGCGCGCGGTGGTGGCGGAAGGGACGACTTCGCGCGCGACCTCGGGCGGGAAGGCCCCGGCATAGCGCGCGCCGCGATCATCGGTGGACAGCTTGACACGCCAGCCCTCGGCCAACAACAGCTCGGCCAGCGACTGGGCAGGAAACATATGCCCGCCGGTGCCACCGGCGGCAATCAGCGCCAGCGGTGCATGGTCGGCAACCGACGGCATCAGCGGCCCCGCCGCAACAATTCGCCCAGCTCGCCCTGCGGGCGCGACCGGGTCAGCGCCAGCAACATGCCGACCGCGATCCCCGAGGCGATCACGGACGAACCACCATAGCTGACAAACGGCAGGGTCATCCCCTTGGCGGGCAGCAGTCGCACGGCCACGCCCATATTGATCAGCGCCTGCACCCCAAAGGCGCAGGCCATCCCGGATCCGGCGATGCGGGTGAAGGGATCACGTTCGCGCATCATCCGCAGCAGGCTGCGCACCACGATGATCGCGTAAAGCGCAATGATCGCAAGCACCATGATCAGGCCATATTCCTCGGCCGCGACGGCGATGATGAAATCGGTATGGGCATCGGGCAATTGCCATTTCACGCTGCCCTCGCCGACGCCAACACCGAAGAAGCCGCCTTCCTTGATCGCATGGGTGGCATAGCCGATCTGGGTGCGCGGGTCGATTTCGGGCGACAGAAAGCCGTCGATGCGGCGGGCAAAGTGCTCGGACGCGCCATAGGAGAAGATCCCCCCGACGATCGCCAGCCCCGCCACCAGCATCAGCGGCAACAGCCAGGCGCCCGACACGAAATACATCACACCCCACGAGAACAGCACCAGCGAGGCCTGCCCGAAATCGGGTTGCAGCGCCAGCAGCAGCACGACCGCGATCGCCGCCCCCAGCGAGATCATACGCCCCGGAGGCCCGCCAACCTGTTGCGACGCCGCCATGCACCATGCACAGAGCGCGACGAAACCGGGTTTCAGGAACTCGGACGGTTGCAGCGATACGAAGCCAAGGCTGAGCCAGCGGGTCGCGCCCTTGCCGAAATCGGTTCCGATCACCGGCAGCGCAAGGATCAGCAGGAAGGACAGGGCAAAGCCCAGAACGCCCAGTCTGCGCACCTGACGCGGCGACAGCATCGAAATGACCAGCATCACGCAGATCGCGACACCGCCAAAGAAGGCCTGTCGCTGGACATAATAGAAGCGGGCCAGATTGTTCTTTTCCGCCAGCGGCACGGATGCCGCCAGTCCCAGCAGCAAACCCATCGCAAACAGGCCCAGCACACAGGCCAGGGACCATTTGTCCAGCGTCCGCCACCAGCGGGGAA
Organism: Paracoccus alcaliphilus; assembly: GCF_028553725.1. NCBI lineage: Bacteria > Pseudomonadati > Pseudomonadota > Alphaproteobacteria > Rhodobacterales > Paracoccaceae > Paracoccus > Paracoccus alcaliphilus. Next base: position 1,438,730 of record NZ_CP067124.1, on the reverse strand, counting down.
GAATCGGATCACCCGCCCGGATGGGCGTGGTGCCAAAGACCATCTCGGTCATGGGGTACCGCCGTCACTGCCTCTGATCATGTCCGGTTTGTCCCGGATCTGCGGGCGAGCATAACCCGAAAGCTGCGCCTGCGCCATAATCGATTGCAGCATGCTCGCAGATACTTGACAGGATTTCGTAAGGGAAAGCAGGGATGGGGGCTTTGCCCCCGTCGCTTCGCGACTCCCCCAAGGTATTTTTCAGGAGTGCGAGGGGATCGGGGATTGTCCCGGGGGTCAGCCCAGTTCGGCGAGGATCGGGAAGGTTTCCAGCAGCCAGAAGGCAAAGGCCGAGAATGCCCCGGTCACCAGCATCACACCCACCAGGATCAGCAGCAGGCCCATCGCTCTTTCGATGGTTTTCAGCCAGGGCTTGATGCGGTTCATCACCCCGATGGCACGGTTGATGAAGATCGCCGACAGCAGGAAGGGGATCCCCAGCCCCAGCGCATAGACCGCAAGCAGGCCGGTACCGCGCGACAGCTCGCCTCCGGTTGCGGCCAGCGACAGGATCATGCCCAGTTGCGGGCCGATGCAGGGGGTCCAGCCGAAGGCAAAGGCAAGGCCGAGGATATAGGCGCCGAAGGCACCGCCATCCTGTCGACCCGCCTCCAGCCGCGCCTCGTGGTCAAGGATCGGGATGCGGAACACATGCAGGAAATGCAGCCCCATCACGATGACCATGACCCCGGCGACCTTGGCCAGCACCTCCTGATATTGCAGGAAGGCGCGCCCGAAGGCCGAGGCGGCGAAACCCATCACCAGAAACACCGTCGAAAGGCCCAGCACGAAGAAACAGGCGGGCAGCACCGCGCTGCGTTCGCCCGATTTCAGCCCGCCGACGCCCACCCCGGTCATATAGGCCAGATAGGGCGGCACGATCGGCAGCACGCAGGGCGACAGAAAGGACAGCAAGCCCGCCAGCAGCGCCACGAAGGCGGCGGGCAGAAAGGCGGCGGTGGCAAGTTCGATTCCCAGCATGGGCGGCACTTTAGCCTTTGGCGCGGGCGGGGCCAGTGGTCAGGACGTCACGCCTTCGTGCATGTCACGAAAAGGGCGCAGGAAATCCCTGCGCCCCTGTTCATCCTGTCCGTGGTCGTTCAGCTTCCGACCGACCACCAGCCGCGGCGCTTGGGCCGGTTGTCCTCGGCCTCGGCAAGGGCGGGTTGAGGCTGTTCCTGCGCGGGCTCGGCCTCGGTCGGCTCGATTGCGGGTTCCGCTTGCTCGGGCTGTTCGGCCTCGGCTTCAGGTTCCGCTTCGGCGACTGCGCTGTCCTCGACCACCGGTTCCAGGACGAGTTCGGCGACAGCCGGGGCAGGCGCATCCTCGACCGCGGGTTCCGCGACCGGCGCTTCTGCGGCCTGTTCCTGCGGTTGCGCCTGTTCCTGCGGTTCAGCCGTTTCCTGAGGCGCGGTCACTTCGGCGCGTTTCGCGGCGTTCACACCCGGCAGCCCCTCGGCCCGGGCATCCTCGACCTGATCGCGCAGATCCACGACCTCGGGCAGCGCGGCGGCATCCTCGGGCTTGCGGCGACGCGAGCGTGACCGGCCGCGCGAACGGCGCCGGTTGCCGCCGTCGCCTTCCGCCTCGCCTTCGGGGGCGGGGCTGTCGGTTTCGGTCCCGACGGTGATGTCATCCTCGACATCGCCATTGGAGTCGTCGCCATTAGCGTCATCGCCTTCCGCGCGGTCGGGCTGATCGCCCGTCCGCCGCCGCCTGCGCCGCCGGCGACGACGATTGCGGCCCTCGCCATTCTCGTCCTCGGCACCATTGTCGCCATTATCGGCCGACTGATCGGCCTCGGCGTGGTGATCGTCGGTCTCCTGATCCTCGCTGACCAGATCGTCGTCGTCCTCGTCGTCGATCTGCGCCATCAGGCTGGCATCGACGGACAGCGCGGCATGGGTCACTTCGGGCAGCACACGGGTCGCGGTCTTGAACTTTTCGATGGCGTAATCGGGCGAGATCAGCGCCGGATCGGCCTCCAGCCGGACCGAAAGGCCATAGCGCGCCTCGATCCCGGCGACATGTTCGCGCTTGGCGTTGATCAGATAGTTGACGACCGCGACCGGCGCCTTGACCAGCACTTCGCGCGACCGCTTGCGGGTGCCCTCTTCCTCGATGGCGCGCAGGATGGTCAGCGCAAGGCTGTCATCGGAACGGATCAGGCCGGTGCCGTGACAATGGGCGCAGGGCTGCGTGGTCGATTCCAGCATGCCGGGGCGCAGGCGCTGGCGGCTCATCTCCATCAGGCCGAAGCCCGAGATGCGGCCCACCTGAATCCGCGCACGGTCCGATTTCAGCCGGTCCTTCAGACGCTTCTCGACAGCGGCGTTGTTACGACGCTCTTCCATGTCGATATAGTCGATGACGATCAGCCCGGCCAGATCGCGCAGACGCAACTGGCGCGCCACCTCATCCGAGGCCTCGAGGTTGGTCTTGAGCGCCGTATCCTCGATCGAGCCTTCCTTGGTCGCCCGGCCCGAGTTCACGTCGATGGCGACAAGCGCCTCGGTCACGCCGATGACGATATAGCCGCCGGACTTCAGCTGCACCACCGGGTTGAACATGCCGCCCAGATAGCTTTCCACCTGATAGCGGGCGAAAAGCGGCATCGGGTCGGCGTAATGCTTCACGTTGCGGGCATGGGACGGCATGATCATCTTCATGAAGTCCTTGGCCACGCGATAGCCGCGTTCGCCCTCGACCAGCACCTCGTCGATCTCCTTGCTGTAGAGATCGCGGATGGTGCGCTTGATCAGATCGCCTTCCTCATAGATCGGCGCAGGGGCAACCGACTGGAAGGTCAGGTCGCGGATCTGTTCCCACAGGCGCAGCAGATATTCGTAATCGCGCTTGATTTCGGTCCGGGTGCGCTGGCTGCCCGCGGTGCGGATGATCAGCCCGGCGCCCTTCGGCACCGACAGTTCGGCGGCGATGTCCTTCAGCTTCTTGCGGTCGGCGACATTGGTGATCTTGCGGCTGATCCCGCCGCCGCGTGCGGTATTGGGCATCAGCACGCAGTAACGGCCGGGCAGCGAGAGATAGGTGGTCAGTGCCGCGCCCTTGGTGCCACGCTCTTCCTTGACCACCTGGACCAGCATGATCTGCCGGACCTTGATGACCTCCTGGATCTTGTAGCGGCGCGGGCGCGGCTTGCGACGGGTGTTGATCTCTTCCGAGACATCCTCGTCGGCCACCGATTCGATATTCTCGTCCTTGTCGCCGGCATCGCTGCGACCCGAATCGCCGGAATCGTCATCGGAACCGTTGCCATCGTCCTGCGCGACCTCATTGCCGGATGCGGCATCGGCGCTTGCGGCCTCGTCATGCGCCACGGCATCACTGGTCCCGGTGTCACCGGACCCGGCATCATCCGTCTCCGACGCCTCGTCGCCCGCGACTTCCGCCGTGACGGTCTCATCCGCATTCTCGGCCCGCTGCGGACGGGTCGATGACCTGCGGCGGCGGCCACGGTTGCTGGCCTCTTCCGCCTCCTGCGCCTCGGCATAGGCGCGCTCCTCGGCCATCAGCGCCTCGCGATCGGCGGAGGGGATCTGGTAATAATCGGGATGAATCTCGGCAAAGGCCAGAAAACCGTGCCGGTTCCCGCCATAATCCACAAAGGCCGCCTGCAACGAGGGTTCGACCCGCGTCACCTTGGCCAGATAGATATTTCCCGAAATTTGCCTTTTGTTTACAGTCTCGAAATCAAATTCTTCGACCTTGGTTCCGTCCACCACCACCACCCGAGTTTCCTCGGCATGGGTGGCGTCGATCAGCATTTTCTTTGCCATTTTTATGTCTTTCGCGCAGGCGGAAACCGGGTGGAACCATCGGTTCCCCCGGATTCCGGCTGCGGTATGATAAGGACACGGGCATCGCGGCAAGGACAGAACAGGCCGGGACCGGGTTCATCACCCGCCTGCCGCTCTCTGATCCATCCTGCACGCGCGTCATCGCGTCTGTTCCTTCGAAATACCCGGCGGCACGAACCAACCGGGTCACTGTCTGTCACCGTCCTGGCGCGAAAGTCGCTGCCCGGACGCGTTTTCCCGCGTGACGCTTACTGCCCGCCATCCGGTCGGGATCAGAGGTGCCGCGCTGCGAAACTGTCGGCGCATTCAACCCATCGTTGCGGGCCGCAAGGCGCATGAATGCAACATAGAGGTTATATCAGGTAAATTTCAATGCCGAAAAACCGAACGGCAAGACGACGCCGCATATGGGATGCCTTGCGGCACCAATGCCCGATGCCGCGCCATGGCGTAAAATCACCCGGTTTCCCCGCCCTGACGGCGGAAGGTGACATAATGCGGCACCCGCCCCTCGCGCAGCGCCTTCTGCTCATAGCGGGTGGACAACCAGTCATCCCAGGGCTGCGACCCCTCGGACACCAGATCGAAACCGGCTGGCGGCACCTCTTCCAGTGTCTGGCGCACATAATCGGGAATATCGGTCGCAACCCGGAACTGCGCCCCCGGCCGCATGACGCGGGCCAGCGGAACCAGATGCTCGGGCGTGACAAAACGGCGCCGGTGATGGCGCGCCTTGGGCCAGGGATCGGGATAGTTCAGAAAGGCGCGACTGATCGAGGCGTCCGGCAACACATCCATCAGATCACGCGCATCGCCCGGATGAACGCTGACATTGCCGACCCCCGCCGCACGGATCTTGCCCAGCAGCATGGCGACGCCATTGATGAAAGGCTCGCAACCGATCATGCCGATCTGAGGATAGCGGGCGGCCATATGCACCATATGCTCGCCCCCGCCAAAGCCGATCTCCAGCCAGATCGGGCGGTCGTCGCCAAAGAAACCGGCCGGATCGACGGGCTTGCGGTCGGGATTGTCCTGCAAGGTGATGCCACGCGGACGCAGATCGCCCAGATCCTCGGACAGATAGCCCTTCTGGCTCTGGCGCAGGGTCTTGCCATGTCGCCGCCCATAAAAGTTGCGGCGCGGCGGATTCGGATCGAAAGCGGATTTCGGCGTGTCACTCATGGCGCGGGGATGTGCCGCAACCCCGCCTCCGGGTCAAGATCGCTGACCGAAATTCGCGCCGCCTCCATATCACTGGTGCTCAAATATCCCGGGGGGCCGGGGGGCTGGCCCCCGGCTTTGCCCCCGCAACCTCAATCCGCCATCAACCGGCTGATGATGACGGTCACTTCTGGCTTCTTGCCGATCTCTTCCATCGAGACCTGACGGGTGATCCGGCGCAGCGCCTCGTCCAGCTTGGCATCATTGCCGACGGTTCTGGCATCGGCCCCTTCAAGGAATTCGGCCAGTTCGCCCTCGATATGCCCCGCCAGATCGGCGCCGCCACGGGTGCGGTCGGACAGGCCCATCAGCTCGACCCAGGCATCGGGCAGCGCGTTGTCTTCCTCGTCCACGATCACGCTGACCAGCGCATGACCGTTCAGCGCCATGCGGATGCGGTCGCGCACGATCCCGTCCATCGCGCCGATCAGCACCGTGCCATCCAGATAGACCCGGCCGGTCTCGACCTGATCCACGATCTTCGGCGCATCGCCGGTCAGGTCCAGCACATTGCCGTTAACCGCGATTTCGGCTGCCAGCCCCTTGGCACGGGCCAGCTGCACATGCTCGCGCAGATGCAGATGCTCGCCATGCATGGGAATGACGATGCGCGGCTTCAGCAGATCATGCAGCGCCTCGATATCGGGGCGGTTGGCATGGCCCGAGACGTGATAGAACCCGTCATCGGCGTCATAGACCTCGACCCCCAGCTCGCTCAGCGCGTTCATGATGCGGCTGACGCCGCGTTCATTGCCGGGAATGGTGCGGGAACTGAACAGAAAGCTGTCGCCCTCTTTCAACTGCAACCCCAGATAGCGGCCGCGCGACAATTGCGCACTGGCGGCGCGGCGTTCGCCCTGCGATCCGGTGACGATCAGCATCACCTGATTGCGCGGCAGGTTCGTGGCCTCTTCGGGGCTGATCGTGTCGGGGAAATCGGTCAGCACCCCGGTTTCCATCCCGACCGAAACCATCCGCCGCATCGCCCGGCCCAGCAGGCAGACCTTGCGGCCCGCGGCAATGGCGGCCTCGGCCAGCGTCTTCAGCCGCGCGATATTGCTGGCAAACGTGGTGGCGACGACCAGATTGGGCTGCGACAGCACCCATTCGCGGATCGGATCGGCCAGCAGCGCCTCGGACCGGCCCGGATGGGGCGTGAAGATATTGGTCGAGTCGCAGGCCAGAACCTTGACGCCGCGCCCCTCATTGGCGATCTCGTGCCACATCTCGGGGTCGAAGGGGTCACCCACGACCGGCGTGCCGTCCAGCTTGAAATCGCCGGTATGCAGGATGCGGCCCGCAGGCGTGTCGATGATCAGCGCCGCGCTTTCGGGGATCGAGTGACTGACCGGCACGAATTGCACCGTGAACGGCCCGATCCGGGTCACCTCGGGGCGGGCGCCGGTGATGTTCACCGTATTGCCGGGATGGCCCATTTCCTCCAGCTTCAGTCGCACCAGCGCGCCGGTGAACTGGCGGGCATAGATCGGCACGCCCAGACGCTGCCACAGATGGCCCAGGGCGCCCAGATGATCCTCATGCCCGTGGGTGATGAAGATCGCCTCCAGCCGGTCGCGGTTCTTTTCCAGCCACGTCATGTCCGGCATGATCAGATCGATGCCGGGAGTGCCGTCCATGTCGCCGAAGGTCACCCCCAGATCGATCAGGATCAGCCTTTCCTTGCCCGGCGCGCCATATCCATAGACATAGGCGTTCATGCCGATTTCGCCCGCGCCGCCAAGCGGCAGATAGATCAGGCGCTCAGCCATTGCCCATCTCCTTGTTAAAATCATGTATCAATCGCAGGCCGTGCACCGTCAGGTCGTCCTCGATTGCGTCGAAAAGATCAAATCCCTGATCGAACAGCGGCGCAAGCCCTCCGGTGGCCACCACCTTCATGGTTTTGCCATGTTCGTCCCGGATCTTGTTCACAATGCCTTCGACCAGCCCGATATAGCCCCAGAAGATGCCCGACTGGATACAGGCGACCGTATTGGTGCCAATCACCATCTGTGGCAAGGTCACATCGACATGCGGCAGGCTGGCGGCACCCATATGCAACGCCTCCAGCGACAGGTTCACCCCCGGCGAGATCACCCCCCCGATATACGCCCCATCCGCATCGACCACGTCAAAGGTCGTCGCGGTGCCGAAATCGACCACGATCAGGTCGCCGCCATGCCGGTCGAACGAGGCCACCGTATTCACCAGCCGGTCAGGCCCGACCGTGGTGCCGAAATCCACCCGCGGCGCCACCGGCAGCAGGCAGTCGGGCCGCCCCACCACCAGCGGGCGCGTGTCGAAATAGCGGTTGCACAGTACCCGCAGGTTGAACACGACGCGCGGCGCGGTGGCGCTGATGATGCAGGCGTTGATTTGCAGGTCCAGCTTCTGCGCCTCGATCAGCGTCGTCAGCCAGACGAAATATTCGTCCGCCGTGCGGCGGTGATTGGTGCTGATCCGCCAATGGGCCAGAAACTTCTCGCCGTCCCAGACGGAAAAGATCGTGTTCGTATTGCCGGTATCGATACAGAGCAGCATCTCAGCCCTCGCGGAAATAGATGTCGGCGGCGGGGATCAGCACCCTGCCCCGTGATGTGGTCAACATCAACGCGCCGGAATCGTCGATGCCGTCGAAACGCCCCTCGGTTTCGGACTGGCCGGTGCGGGCGATGATGGTTTCGCCCAGTCGGGCGGCGCGGGCCAGCCAGGCATTGCGGATCGTGGCAAAGCCGAAATCGCGCTGCTGGCGCTGCCAATGGTCGAAGGCGGGGGCCAGCGCGTCCAGCAATTCCTCGGGCAGGATGGTCAGACCGGTCTCGTCCTTCAGGCTGACGGGGCGCAGCGCGCCGCCTTCCACCACGGCATTGTCGGGGGCGGCGGCCAGATTGACGCCGACCCCGATGGCCAGCGCGTGAACGCCCGGCCCGGTGCCGCTGCTTTCCAGAAGAATACCCGACAGCTTGCCGCCATTCAGCAACACGTCATTGGGCCATTTCAGCGCCAGCCGTCCATGCGGGCCGATCAGCCCGCCAAGCGCATCATAAAGCGCCAGCGCCGCCACAAAGGACAGCCGCGCCGCATCGCCCGGCCCGCCCTCGGGGCGCATCACCAGCGTGGCGGCGAAGTTCCCCGGCGGGTCGGCCCATGCCCGCCCCCGCCGGCCGCGACCGGCCACTTGCCGCCGCGCCAGAATCCATGCCGGCCCGCCAAGCGTGGGGGCCAGCCGCATCGCTTCGGCATTGGTGCTGTCCACCCGTTCGAGGATATGTCTGGCCACACCCTCGGGCCAGATGTGCCGCGATGGCTCAGCCACCCAGCGCAGGCTCGACCACGGCGGCGACCTCTCCGCCCACCAGCGATTGCGCGGCCAGCGCAGCCGCGTCCTCGACCCCCAGCATGGTGATCGCGCCAAGGATCAGCACCAGCGCGGGCACCAGCAGCGCGGTCAGCTGCACCGCACCCATGCGACAGGACACGCCTTCGGCTTCCTCGCCGAAATACATGTAATAGACGATGCGCAGGTAATAGAACGCGCCGATGACCGAGGCGATAACGCCCGCCACCGCCAGCCACGCCATGCCCGCATCGACCGCCGCCGCCAGCACGCCGAACTTGGCGAAGAAGCCCAGAAGCGGCGGCACCCCGGCAAGGCTGAACATCAGCAGCAGCACGGCCAGCGCCTTCAACGGTTCCGCCTTGCCCAACTGGTTCAAACTGGCCAGATCGGTGACCGGACGGCCCTCACGCTCCAGCGACAGGATGAAGGCGAAGGTGCCCACGTTCATCACCGCATAGATGGCCATGTAAAGCAGCATGGTCTGCACGCCATAGGCCGTTCCCGCCGCCAGCCCGACCAGCGCAAACCCCATATGCGCGATCGAGGAATAGGCCATCAGCCGCTTGATGTCGCGCTGCCCGATCCCGGCGATGGAGCCGAGGAACATCGACATCACCGCCAGCGCCGCGATGATCTGCCCCCAGTCGCCCGGCACGGTGCCGAAAGCCTCGAACAGCAGCCGCGCGATCAGCGCCATCGCGGCGACCTTGGGCGCGGTGGCAAAGAAGGCGGCGACCGGCGTCGGCGCGCCCTCATAGACATCGGGCGTCCACATATGGAACGGCACGGCAGAGACCTTGAAGGCCAGACCGACCATCAGGAAGACCATGCCGAACAGCACCCCCAGCGACATCTGATCCGACGCGATGGTGGTGATGATGCCCGCAAAGCTGGTCGTGCCGGAGAAACCGTAAACCAGCGAGGCACCGTAAAGCAGGATCCCCGAGCTGAAGGCGCCCAGAACGAAATATTTAAGCCCCGCTTCGGACGATTTCACGCTGTCACGGCGCATGGCGGCCACGACATACAGCGCCAGCGATTGCAGTTCCAACCCCATATAGAGGCTGAGCAGATCGCCCGCCGACACCATGATCATCATACCGATGATGGCCAGAACAATCAGGATCGGAAACTCGAACCGCAGGAATTTGGTCCGGTGCATGTAATCGGCGCTCATCGCCAGAACGGCGGCGGCGGCGATCAGCACGGTGACCTTGGCAAAGCGGGCGAAGGCGTCATCGATGAACATGCCGAAGAAGGCCACGCCCTCCGGCCGGTCGGTCAGCCCCAGGTTGACGGCCAGCAACAGCAGCACCGCCACAGTGACCCACAGGATCTGCCGGGCGATGGCATCCTTGCCCAGATAAGCCCCCGCCATCAGCGCCACCAGCGCATAGATGGCCAGCAAAAGCTCGGGCAGGATTGTCGAGAAATCGAGCGCGGTCATCTTGCTTACCTCAATGGCTGGCGTCGGCCGCGGCAAGGCCTTCGGCCTCGGACGGCAGGGCGTCGTGGAAGTTCACCAGCATGGCCTCGACCGAGGGGCCGGTGATGTCGGTGACCAGCCGCGGATAGACGCCAAGGATCAGCGTCATCGCGATCAGCGGCGCGAAGATCCATTTCTCGCGCGGGGTCATGTCGGTGATGGTCTTCAGGCTTTCCTTGATCAGCGCCCCCAGCGTCACCCGGCGATACAGCCACAGCGCATAGCCCGCCGACAGGATCACCCCGGTCGCGGCGACGAAGGCCACCCAGGTATTCGCCTTGAACACACCCAGCAGCGTCAGGAATTCGCCGACAAAGCCCGAGGTGCCCGGCAGCCCGACATTGGCCATGGTGAAGAACATGAAGACCAGCGCATAGACCGGCATCCGGTTGACCAGTCCGCCATATGCCTCGATCTCGCGCGTGTGCATGCGGTCATAGATCACGCCGACGCCCAGAAACAGCGCGCCCGAGATGAAGCCGTGCGACAGCATCTGGAAGATCGCCCCGTCAACGCCCTGCTGGTTGGCCGCGAAGATGCCCATGGTGACGTAACCCATATGGGCCACCGAGCTGTAGGCGATCAGCTTTTTCATGTCCGACTGCGCCAGCGCCACCAGCGAGGTATAGACGATGGCGATGGCCGACATCCAGAAGACCAGCGGCTGGAACAGGTCGGACGCGACCGGGAACATCGGCATCGAAAAGCGCAGGAAACCATAGCCGCCCATCTTCAGCAGCACGGCGGCCAGCACGACCGAACCGGCGGTCGGGGCCTGAACGTGGGCGTCGGGCAGCCATGTATGGACCGGCCACATCGGCATCTTGACCGCGAAACTGGCAAAGAAGGCCAGAAACAGCAGCGTCTGCATGCCGCCGGTGATGGTAAGGCCCAGCAGGCGGAAGGTCTCGGACGGGAAGGCGGTGCGCGCCGGGTCCAGCAGCGCGACAATATCGGTTGTGCCCGCCACGCGCGCCATGGCGATCATCGCGATCAGCATCAGCACCGAACCGAGGAAGGTATAGAGAAAGAACTTGAACGCCGCATAGATGCGGTTCGCCCCGCCCCAGATGCCGATGATCAGGAACATCGGGATCAGCCCGGCCTCGAAGAACAGATAGAACAGGATCAGGTCCAGCGCCGTGAAGACGCCGATCATCAGCCCTTCCAGCACCAGAAAGGCGATCATGTATTCCTTGACCCGGGCCTTGACCTCCCATGTGGACAGGATGGTCAGCGGCATCAGGAAGGTGGTCAGCATCACGAACAGGATCGAGATGCCGTCCACGCCCATCTTGTAGCGCAGACCCATGATCCACGGGTGATCCTCGACGAACTGGAAGCCGGTATCGGATGGGTCGAAACCCGCCAGCAGGAACAGCGAGATCAGGAAGGTGGCCGAAGTCGCGATCAGCGCCAGCCATTTGGCATTGCGCTGCGCGGCCTCATCCTCGCCGCGCAGAAAGATGGCGAGGATCCCCGCTGCGACGATCGGCAGAAAGGTGATGATGGAAAGAAGGTTCGTCATGTCAGTGCGCGCCCCGCATCATCACCCAGATCAGCAAGCCCACGATGCCCAGAACCATCGCGAAGGCGTAATGGAACAGATAGCCCGACTGCACCCGCCCGGCGAAACGGGTCAGGCGCGGGATGATTCCCATGGCCACCCCGTTGATGGCGCCGTCGATAACGGCTCCGTCACCGCCCGTCCACAGCTTGCGGCCCAGCCACAGCGCCGGACGGACAAAGACGACGTGATAGATCTCGTCGAAATACCACTTGTTCAGCAGGAACTGATACAGCGCGGGTTGCTGCGCCGCCAGTTGCGCCGGTGCCCGCGGATAGCGGATATACATCAGCCATGCCAGCCCCAGCCCGGTCAGCATCGCGACAAAGGGCGACAGCTTGACCCAGGCCGGAACGCCATGCGCCTCGTGCATGACGTGGTTGTCGGGGTGCATGTAGATCGCGCCCGGCGTGATCTCGGTCACGACGGTGGTTCCGTGATCGCCTTCGGCATCGTGGTCGTCCCCGGCTTCGGCGGCGGCTTCCCCATTCGCGTGATCCTCGGCCGCGCCGGCTTCATGCTGCGCCTCGGCCACGGGGATCGCAAAGAACCGCTGCACGTTGTCGCCGAAGAAGCTGCCATACCACACCATCCCGGCGAATATCGCACCAATCGCCAGCACCCCCAGCGGAATGGTCATCACCGGCGGGCTTTCATGGGCGTGCTCATGCGCGTGATGGTCACCGCGCGGCTTGCCCCAGAAGGTCATGAACATCAGCCGCCAGCTGTAGAAGCTGGTCATCAGCGCAGCGATCACCAGCAGCCAGAAGGCATAGGACGAGCCGACATAGGCGCTCTCAATCACGGCATCCTTGGACAGGAAGCCCGCGAAACCGATATGGGTCAGCGGAATACCGACGCCGGTAATGGCCAGCGTGCCGATCAGCATCGCCCAGAAGGTCAGCGGCACCTTCTTGCGCAGACCGCCATAGTTGCGCATGTCCTGTTCGTGATGCATCGCATGGATCACCGAACCGGCGCCAAGGAACAGCATCGCCTTGAAGAAGGCATGGGTGAACAGGTGGAACATGGCCACCGAATAGACGCCGACGCCCGCCGCCACGAACATATAGCCAAGCTGCGAACAGGTCGAATAGGCGATGACGCGCTTGATGTCGTTCTGCACCAGACCCACGGTCGCGGCGAAAAACGCGGTCGAGGCGCCGATCACCACGATGAACGCCTTGGTGTCGGGGGCGAATTCGAACAGCGGCGACATGCGGCAGACAAGGAACACCCCCGCCGTCACCATCGTCGCGGCGTGGATCAGGGCCGAGACCGGGGTCGGACCCTCCATCGCGTCGGGCAGCCATGTATGCAGGAACAGCTGCGCCGATTTGCCCATCGCGCCCACGAACAGCAGGAAGGCCAGCAGGTTCGCCGCGTTCCACTCGCGCCACAGGAAATGCAGCTGCGTCTCGGCCAGTTGCGGCACCTGCGCAAAGATCGCATCGAATTGCAGCGCGCCGGTCAGCCAGAACAGGCCGAACATCCCCAGCAGAAAGCCGAAATCGCCGACCCGGTTGACGATGAAGGCCTTCATCGCCGCAGCCCCCGCCGACGGTTTCTTGTAATAGAAACCGATCAGCAGATAAGAGGCCAGACCCACGCCCTCCCAGCCGAAGAACATCTGCAACAGGTTGTCCGCCGTCACCAGCATCAGCATGGCGAAGGTGAAGAAGGACAGATAGGCGAAGAAACGCGCCTTGTAATGTTCGTGATGCTCGAAATTGTCGTCATGGGCCATGTAGCCCATCGAATAGAGGTGAACGAGCGCCGAGACGCTGGTCACCACAATCAGCATGATTGCGGTCAGCCGGTCCAGCCGGATCGCCCATTCGGTATGCAGATCGCCGACGACAACCCAGTCCAGCACCGGGATATGCTGCGTCTGACCGTCAAAGCTGAAGAAGATGATCCACGAGAACAGCGCCGCCGCGAACAGGATGCCGGTGGTCAGATACTGCGCCGCGGTCTCGCCGATCACGCGCCAGCCGAAACCGGCAATGATCGCCGCCAGCAGCGGGGCAAAGAGGATGAATTGCGCCATGATCCCTTAACCCTTCATCACGTTGACGTCTTCAACCGCGATGGTGCCGCGGTTGCGGAAGAAGACCACCAGGATCGCCAGCCCGATCGCGGCCTCGGCCGCGGCGACGGTCAGCACGAACATGGTAAATACCTGCCCCGCCAGATCGCCCAGATGGGCCGAGAAGGCGATGAAGTTGATGTTCACCGCCAGAAGGATCAACTCGACCGACATCAGGATGACGATGACATTCTTCCGGTTCACGAAGATCCCGAAAATGCCGGTGACGAAGAGGATCGCCCCCACGACCAGATAATGTGTCAGCCCTATCATCGTTTCTGTCCCTCCGGGCCCTTACCCGTTGAATATTCCGTTCGCCGCGTTCAGTCGGCCCGGCTCAAAGCCCCTGCCCCGGCTTGACGTTGCGCAATTCCATCGCCTTGGCGGGATCGCGATACATCTGCTCCAGCACGTCCTGCCGCTTGATGTCGCGGCGGTGCCGCATGGTCAGGGTGATCGCGCCGATCATTGCCACCAGCAGGATCAGCCCCGCCAACTGGAAGGCCAGCAGATAGCGGTCATACAGCAGCATCCCCAGCGCCGAGGTGTTATAGACCTGATCCGAGATCGGCGCGGTCCGCAGGCTTTCCGCCAGATGCGAGGTTTCCCAGACGCCGAAGGCAATGCCCAGCTGCGCCAGCAGCACGATGGCGATCAGCCCGGCCAGCGGTAGATAGCGCACCAGCTCGCCCTTCAGCTTGGCGAAATCGACATCCAGCATCATCACGACGAACAGGAACAGCACCGCCACCGCGCCGACATAGACCACGACCAGCAGCATGGCGACGAATTCCGCCCCCGCCAGCACGAACAGGCCCGCCGCCGACACGAAGGACAGGATCAGCCACAGCACCGAATGGACCGGGTTGCGCGCCAGCACGACCATGAAGCCCGAGACGCAGACCGAGATCGCGAACAGGTAGAATGCAAAGGTAATCATGAGGTCTCGTCCCCCTCGGATTCGGTAAAGACGCCCTGCGCGACTTCCAGTGCCTTCTGCATGGCCGGAATACCGCCGAACATCCCCATCTGATAGATCACCTCGGCGATCTCGCGCTGGGTCGCGCCGGCGGCCAGCGCGTGGCGGATGGTCAGGCGCAGCTGCGGCTCGGCAAAGGCGCCCTGCACGGTCAGCGCGGCGATGGTCACCAGCAGCCGCGTCCGCGCGTCCAGACCATCGCGGTTGAAGGTCTTGCCGAACCACATTTCCAGCATGTCCGAGGGCATGGTCGGGATCAGCTTCTCGAATGCCTTGGTATCGACATTCTCCAGCGCCGGATTGAAGGCGCGCGCCATCTCCTGCCCCGATTGCAGCATCTGCCGGAACATCTTTTGCAGCGCGTCACTCATCTGTAGGGCGCATCTATGGCAAGGTTGCGGGCGATCTCGGCCTCCCAGCGTGCGCCGTTGTCAAGCAGCTTCTGCTTGTCATAGAACAGCTCTTCGCGGGTTTCGGTCGAGAATTCGAAATTCGGTCCCTCGACGATGGCATCCACCGGGCAGGCCTCTTGGCAGAAACCGCAATAGATGCACTTGGTCATGTCGATGTCATAGCGCGTTGTCCGCCGCGATCCGTCCTCGCGCGGTTCGGCGTCGATGGTGATCGCCTGCGCGGGGCAGATCGCCTCGCACAGCTTGCAGGCGATGCAGCGTTCCTCGCCATTGGGATAGCGGCGCAGCGCGTGTTCACCCCGGAAACGAGGCGAAAGCGGCCCCTTTTCATGCGGATAGTTCAGCGTCGGCTTGGGCGCGAAGAAGTAACGCATCCCCAGCCCGAAGCCTTTGATGAAGTCCACCATCAGAAAGTATTTGGTGGCGCGAACGATATCGAATGCCATCGGCTTACACTCCTGCCCAACGGGTCCAGAACCCGCCAAGCACCTGGTATTTCGCAAGGAACGCCACGATCACGACCCAGGCCAGCGACAGCGGCAGGAACACCTTCCAGCCGATCCGCATCAACTGGTCATAGCGATAGCGCGGCACGATCGCCTTCACCATCGCGAACATGAAGAACCAGAACACCATCTTGATGAACATCCACAGCGCCCCGTCGGGGATACCGGGGATGGGCGACAGCCAGCCGCCGAAGAACAGCAGCGAAATCAGCGCGCACATCAGCCACATGGCGATATATTCGCCGGCCATGAACAGCAGATAGGGGGTCGAGGAATATTCGACCATGAAGCCCGCGACCAGTTCCGATTCAGCCTCGGGCAGGTCGAAGGGCGGGCGGTTGGTCTCGGCCAGCGCCGAAACGAAGAACAGCACCACCATCGGCAGATGCGGCAGCCAGTACCACGACAGCAGGCCCGCGCCGCGCTGCGCCTCGACAATAGCGGTCAGGTTCATCGAGCCGGTCGAGATGATGATGCCGATGATGATGAGGCCCAGACTGACCTCGTAGGAGATCATCTGCGCGGCAGAGCGCAGCCCGCCGAGGAACGGATATTTCGAGTTCGACGCCCAACCGCCCATGATCACGCCATACACCTCCAGCGAGGAGACGGCGAAGATGAACAGGATGCCGACGTTGATATCGGCCATCACCCAGCCCGGCGCGAAGGGAATCGCCACGAAGGCCAGCAGGGCCAGCGTCATCGACAGGAAGGGGGCAAGGAAGAACACGAACTTGTCGGCACCGGCGGGCACCACGACTTCCTTGACGACATATTTCAGCGCATCGGCGAAGGTTTGCAGCAACCCCCACGGCCCGACCACGTTGGGGCCGCGACGCATCTGCACGGCGGCCCAGATCTTGCGGTCGCCATAGACCATATAGACCAGCGACAGCATCACGAAGGCAATGATCGCCAGACCCTGCAACAGCATGATCAGCGTGATGCCCCATGAGGATGCCCAGAATTCAGCCATGATCATCCGTCCCTCTTCCTAGGCCGCGGGAATGCCGCGTGCCTTGCATTCCTGCAAGGTCTCGTTCGTTTCCATCACCCGCAGCCCCATCGGCTGTTTCTCCGAAACCGTGAACGCGGCTCCGATCAGCAATTTTCCGTTGCGGGTTTCCTGCAGGGTCCGAATATGGCGGCCATAGCGGTCGCCGTTCTGCTTGGCCCATCCTGCCAACGCGCAGGTGGCATACGCAAAGGCGATATCGGCGTCCACCCCCCGGCGCAGATTTGCTGTCACCTCGACCAGATCGCCGGCGCCCGATTCGTTCAGGACCGCGATCCGCGTGCCGATGAAATCCTCGGGCTGAACCTCGGTGCCTTCGCGCCACACGGGCAGCGCCGGTTGGGTCCGTGCCGCGAAAGCCTCGATCGCCAGTTCCTGCGCCGTCGGCCCCACCCGGCGGGCCGGCAGCGCCACCCCGGCAAGGTTCAGATCCAGATTGGCATTCAGCGCCGTCAGATCGGCCTCGGTCACGGCAAAGGCGTTCTGCCCGCCGGCGCTGTCCAGCGCCATGGTCGAGACCGACCCGTCAGGTTCCAGAATCAGGATCTCGCCGGTCTTGGTCGAGATCCGGGCGCGCGACAGCGGCGCCCCGCCCGATGACACCACGCTGGCCGAAACCTCGGCAGGCTTGGCGGGCGGACGGGGGTTCTCGTCTCCCTGCTGGCCACAGCCCGCCAGCAGCGCAGCCATGGCGAACGCAGCGGTCAGGATCCGGGGCTGGCGGGGGGCTGGCCACATCGGACCTACTCCGCGGCCATGGCAGGGGCACGACGCGCCGCCTGCATGCGTGACAGTTCCGCCATCAGCGGAGAGCTGCGCGCAATCGGGTTGGACAGATAGAAATCACGGATCGGGTTGACGAATGTCGCCTTGCCCATGTCGCGAACCTCCAGCGGTTGCCATGTGTTCTCGGCCACCTGATCGATCTGCGCCAGATGCGGCACCTCTGCGACCAGCGCCCGGCGCAGGGCGGCCAGACTGTCCCAGGGCAGCGTCGCGCCCAGTTCCGCCGACAGCGCCCGCAGGATCGCCCAGTTCTCCTTGGCCTCGCCCGGCGCGAAATTGGCGCGCATGGCCAGTTGCGGGCGGCCCTCGGTATTCACGAACAGCCCGTTTTCTTCCGTATAGCAGGCGGCGGGCAGGATCAGATCGGCGCGATGCGCCCCCCGGTCGCCATGGCTGCCCTGATAGATCACGAAAGCACCCGGCGCGACATCGACCTCGTCCGCGCCCAGATTGAAGACCACCTCGGCACCGTAAATGGCGGCAGTCAGCCCACCCTCGGTCACGGCGCCCACATCCATCGCGCCCACGCGGCTGGCAGCCGTATGCAGGATCAGCAGTTTCGAGTTCGAGTTCTCGGCCAGCTTCATCGCATGGGCCAGCACCGCCTCGCCATCGGCCTCGCGGATCGCGCCCTGCCCGACGATGACGATCGAGGACTTTTCCCTGGTCTCATCGCTGATTGCGCGCGAGGACAGGCTTTCCAACGCCGCCCGGTCATTGCCGACATGGGCGTAATCATAGGTCAGATCGACCGCTTCGCCCACCAGCCCGACCTGCGCGCCGTGGGTCCATGCCTTGCGGATCCGCGCGTTCAGCACCGGCGCCTCGTCGCGCGGGTTGGTGCCGATCAGCTGGATCATCGCGGCATTGTCGATATCCTCGATCCGCGCCGTGCCGACATAGCCCGAGCGGTTGCCCGCAGGCAGCCGCGCGCCATCGGTGCGACATTCGACATGGCCGCCCAGCCCTTCGATCAGTTGCTTCAGGCTGAAGGCGGCCTCGACCGGGGCCAGATCGCCGATCAGACCGGCCACCTTCTTGCCCTTCATCGCACGGACGGCAGCGTCCAGCGCCTCGGGCCATGTCGCCGGGCGCAGCTTGCCACCTTCGCGGATATAGGGCCGATCCAGCCGCTGGCGACGCAGCCCGTCCCAGACGAAGCGGGTCTTGTCGCTGATCCATTCCTCGTTCACGCCGTCATGGTTGCGCGGCAGGATACGCATGACTTCGCGGCCCTTGGTATCGACGCGGATCGAGGAACCAAGCGCGTCCATCACGTCGATGCTCTCGGTCTTGACCAGTTCCCACGGGCGGGCGGTGAAGGCATAGGGTTTGCTGACCAGCGCGCCGACCGGACAGAGGTCGATGATGTTGCCCTGAAGGTTCGAATCCAGCGTTTCATTGAGATAGCTGGTGATCTCGCTGTCCTCGCCGCGCCCGGTCTGGCCCATCTGGGTGATCCCGGCGACCTCGGTGGTAAAGCGCACGCAGCGGGTGCAGGAAATGCAGCGGGTCATATGGGTTTCGACCAGCGGCCCAAGGTTCAGGTCCTCGGTCGCCCGCTTTGGCTCGCGATAGCGGCTGAAATCGACGCCGTAAGCCACGGCCTGATCCTGCAAGTCACATTCGCCGCCCTGATCGCAGATCGGGCAATCCAGCGGGTGGTTGATCAGCAGGAACTCCATCACTCCTTCGCGGGCCTTCTTGACCATCGGACTGTTGGTGCGGATTTCCGAAGGCGCACCGTCGGGACCGGGACGCAGATCGCGCACCTGCATCGCGCAGGATGCGGCGGGCTTGGGCGGGCCGCCCACGACCTCGACCAGACACATGCGGCAGTTACCGGCAATCGACAGCCGCTCGTGATAGCAGAAGCGCGGCACCTCGACCCCTGCCTGCTCGCAGGCCTGGATCAGTGTCAGGTTGGGATCAACCTCGATTTCCTTGCCGTCGATCCTGATTGTCCGCAATTCGGCCATCATTCCAAATCCTTACCTGGCAACCAGAAGCGATCCGGCGATCGTCTTCCGGGCGATTTCCTGCTGTCCCAGACGGCAGAATGTTTCGGGCTCGCCATTCACGACGCCATTGGCGACCATATAGCGGTCGGCCTCGCGATAAATGCGCTGACGCTCTTCCCGGTCATCAAGGAAGGCGTCGATCTGGGTCTCGCTGTAACCCTTGTCCCGCGCATAGCGTTTCAGCTTTCGCGCCTCGTTGAAGGCGCGGACCATGCGGGCGTTCAGCGTCGGGCAGCCCCGGCGCAGCACATCGGCCACACGCGCCTGAATCAGGCTGTCATTGATATGGCGTTCCTGCGACAGCGGCTCCAGCGCGGCGGCAGGAGAAGCCAGCGCGGCAACGGCGGCAAAGGCGGTCAGGGTCTTGCGGATCATGGCATCGGCCTTTCGGTGGTTACGTCCGCAGACATAACCACTGGCCGGGGCTTTTGCCCCACACGTCCTCGTGCGCAGGCCCGTGCGTGGGATGTGAGCATATGCCGGTGCAAGCCTCATTCCGCCGCCATCGCCCCCATGCGTCCGGTGCGTTTCGCCTTGATGCGATCCTCGATCTCTTCGCGGAAATTGCGGATCAGGCCCTGGATCGGCCATGCGGCGGCGTCGCCAAGGGCGCAGATCGTGTGGCCCTCGACCTGTTTGGTGACGTCGAACAGCATGTCGATTTCCTCGACCTCGGCCTCGCCGCGCACCAGACGCTCCATCACCCGCATCATCCAGCCGGTGCCTTCACGGCAGGGCGTGCATTGCCCGCAGCTTTCATGCTTGAAGAAAGCCGACAGCCGCCAGATCGCCTTGATAATGTCGGTCTGCTGATCCATCACGATCATGCAGGCGGTCCCGAAGGACGAGCGCAACTCGCGCATGCCGTCGTAATCCATGATCGCGGTTTCGCATTGTTCCGCCGTCAGCACCGGGCAAGAGGCGCCGCCGGGGATCACCGCCTTGAGGTTCTTCCAGCCGCCGCGCACGCCGCCGCCATGTTTCTCGATCAGTTCCTTCATCGGGATCGACATGGCCTCTTCGACCACGCAGGGCGCGTTGACATGGCCGGTCAGCCCGAACAGCTTGACGCCAGCATTGTTGGGACGGCCGAAGCCCGCAAACCATTCCGCCCCGCGGCGCAGGATGGTCGGCACGACGGCAATGGATTCGACGTTGTTGACCGTGGTCGGGCAGCCGTAAAGCCCTGCCCCCGCCGGAAAAGGCGGCTTCATCCGGGGCATGCCCTTCTTGCCTTCCAGCGATTCCAGCAGCGCGGTTTCCTCGCCGCAGATATAGGCGCCGGCGCCGTGATGCAGATGAAGGTCGAAATCCCAGCCCGAACCGGCGGCATTCGCGCCCAACAGCCCGGCATCATAACATTCGTCGATGGCCGATTGCAGGGCCTCACGCTCGCGGATGAATTCGCCACGCAGATAGATATAGGCCACATGCGCGCCCATCGCGAAACTGGCGATCAGCGCCCCCTCGATCAGCGTATGCGGATCGTGGCGCATGATCTCGCGGTCCTTGCAGGTCGCGGGTTCGGATTCGTCGCCGTTGATGACCAGATAGGACGGGCGGCCATCCGATTCCTTGGGCATGAAGGACCATTTCAGACCGGTGGGAAAACCCGCCCCACCCCGGCCACGCAGGCCCGATGCCTTGACCTCTTCGATGATCTTGTCGCGGCCCCGGCCAATGATTTCCGCCGTGCCGTCCCACATGCCGCGCTTTTGCGCACCGGCCAGAGAGCGGTCGCCCATCCCGTAGAGGTTGGTAAAAATGCGATCCTGATCTTTCAGCATCCGAATTCGTTTCCTCTTACCCGGGCGTCACACATTCCTGCGCCGCCAGATACGCCAGGTCACGATCAGCGACCAGACAAAAGCTGCAATGGCGGCAAGATCGGCCAGAAAAGCCCACCTGCCCGCCCATCCATATTCCCGGCCCAGGGCCTGCACCAGCAGCCAGCCCAGCATCGCCACCGCAATCACGATGGCCGCCAGCCGCATCTGCCGCGCATCCCTGTCCTGCGGCTTGCCCATCACGCGGCACCGCCCTTTTTCGCCGCCAGATCGCGCGCCTGCCCGACCCAGTCATCGCTGCGGATGCGACTGCCCATGCGACCGATCAGTTCCGCAAAACGGTCGATCTCGGCATCGTCCCACGCGGCGATCTGCGCAAACCGGGTCACACCCCCGGCATGCAGCACTTCCTCAAGTTTCGGACCGATGCCCTTGATCTGCTTGAGATCGTCAGGCTCGGCCGCCATCTCCTGCGCTGCCAGAGGCTGGGCCGCATCGGCGACCGGCGCCATGGCCACAGGGGTGGGCGCAGGTGCCACGGCGGGCGCGGCTGGCGGCTGCCATGCGCCGCCATCCATGGCGGCAGGCCCCTTGCAGGCGATCCAGACCAGCAGCGAGCCGAGGATCCAGACGGTCAGCCCACCCAGCACCAGCCCCTCATACCATCGCATCGACCCGATCGCAGATGTGGAAATCCACACCAGCAGCCCTGCGATGGCTGCAGCGATCCAACAGGTCCTTGCGCTGTCCGATACCGGCATGGCGGTCATCCCCCGATCAATGGTTCACGGTCCTTGTGGCTGTCCCTCAGCCCTTGTCTTCCTTATCATTTTCCGGCGCCACAGACGAGCCTTCCGCATCGGCGGCCCGTTCCTTGTCCCCGGCGCTGACGACCTTGCCCGCATCGGCAACGGCGGCGGCCTCGACCACCGGTTTGGCCGCAGCCGGTTCCTGTCCCGGCCTGCCGTCCTGACCTTCCTGCTGATCCGCCGATTGCGACGGGCGCAGCCATTTCGTCAGGATCGGGGCCTCGGTGCCGTCAATGCGCCTGACTGTCTCGCCCAGATCACGGGCCCGCTGCGCACTGACGTTCAGATCCTCGCCCGAGCCCTTCAGCCCGGTCAGGCTGGTCAGCCCCGTCAACGGTTCGGACGCATAGCGCCCGTTCTGCGGCCCCGGAAGCGGCACCTGCCCGGCGGAAAACGCGTCAATCAGCGCCTCCAGCTTTTGCGGGGTCAGGTCCTCATAGTAATCCTTGCCGATCTGGGCCATCGGCGCATTGGCGCAGGCACCCAGACATTCGACCTCTTCCCAGCTGAACTTGCCATCGGCGGAAACCGTATGCGGCGTCGGCGCGATGCGGCGCTTGCAGACCTCGATCAGGTCCTCGGCCCCGCAGATCATGCAGGTCGTGGTGCCGCAGATCTGGATATTCGCCACCGAACCAACCGGTTGCAGCTGGAACATGAAGTAGAACGTCGCCACTTCCAGCGCCCGGATATAGGCCATGCCCAACAGGCTGGCGCAATATTCGATGGCCGGACGCGACAACCAGCCCTCTTGTTCCTGCGCGCGCCACAGAACCGGGATGATCGCCGATTGCTGGCGGCCTTCCGGGTATTTGGTCATCTGCGCCTTGGCCCATTCCAGATTGGCGGGCGTGAATTCGAAGCTGGCGGGCTGTTCGGGATGAAGACGGCGAAGCATGATTAGCCCCCGAAAGTTGATGCGGCCGCGATCCCGGCCAGCGCGAAGAACTGTAGGAATGGATTGGTTGATATGCCGAGCAGCATCACCAATCCTGGAAGGCCGATATTGTTCAACATCACCGGTCCACCTCTCCGAACACGACGTCCAGCGTCGCGATGATGGCGGGAACATCGGCCAGCAGATGGCCCTTGGCGATCCAGTCCATCGACTGAAGATGTGCATAGCCCGGCGCGCGAACCTTGGCGCGATAGGGCCTGTTGGTCCCGTCGCTGACCAGATAGACGCCGAATTCGCCCTTGGGCGCCTCGACGGCGGCGTAAACCTCGCCCGCGGGCACCTTGAAGCCCTCGGTATAGAGCTTGAAGTGGTGGATCAGGCTTTCCATGTCGCGCTTCATCTCGGCGCGTTTGGGCGGGGCCAGCTTGCCGCGCGCCAGAATGTCGCCCTCGGGTTCGGCCCGCAGCTTGCTGATCGCCTGCTGCATGATCCGCGTCGACTCGCGCATCTCCTGCATCCGGCAGAGGAAGCGGTCATAGCAGTCGCCATTCTTGCCCACCGGAATCTGGAAATCGAATTCGTCATAGCATTCATAGGGCTGCGCCCGACGCAGATCCCACGCCATGCCCGAGCCGCGCACCATGACGCCGCTGTAACCCCAGTTCAGCGCATCCTGTTCGGTGACAATGCCGATATCGACCAGCCGCTGCTTGAAGATCCGGTTCTCGACCAGCAGCGTGTCCAGATCATCGACGACCTTCGGGAAACGCTCGCACCATTCCTCGATATCGTCCAGCAGATCGGGCGGCAGATCCTGATGCACCCCACCGGGCCGGAAATAGGCCGCGTGCAGCCGCGCCCCGCAGGCGCGTTCATAGAAGATCATCAGCTCTTCGCGCGCCTCGAAACCCCACAGCGGCGGGGTCAGCGCGCCCACGTCCATCGCCCCGGTGGTCAGGCCCATCAAGTGGTTCAGGATGCGGCCGATTTCGGAATACAGCACCCGGATCAGGCTGGCGCGACGCGGAACCACAGTCCCCGTCAGCTTCTCGATCGCCAGACACCACGCATGTTCCTGATTCATCGGCGCGACATAGTCGAAGCGGTCGAAATAAGGCAGGTTCTGCAGATAGGTGCGGCTTTCCATCAGCTTTTCGGTGCCACGATGCAGCAGGCCGATATGCGGGTCGGCGCGTTCCACCACTTCGCCGTCCAGTTCCAGCACCATCCGCAGCACGCCATGCGCCGCAGGGTGCTGCGGGCCGAAGTTGATGTTGAAGTTGCGGATGCTCTGTTCCTGCGACAGCGCGTCCTGGCCGTCGTCGTCATAGCTGTTCTTGCGGATATCGCCGTCCATCCGTCAGCCCTCCAGCCCGGCCGGCGCCATGCGCCCCGCCATGCGGTCGTTGAATTTCACCCGGTCAGCCACAAGGGCGACCCTGCGGGTCCGGCCAGCGCCCTGCCCGGCTGTCAGACCCGGTTTCATTGCTCACCCTGCTTTTCATCGCCCGGCAGCACATATTTCGCGCCTTCCCACGGGGACAGGAAATCGAACTGGCGATATTCCTGCGTCAGTTTCACCGGCTCGTAGATGACCCGCTTGGCGGTCTCGTCATAGCGGACCTCGACATAGCCGGTCGTCGGGAAATCCTTGCGCAGCGGATGGCCGCGGAAACCGTAATCGGTCAGGATGCGGCGCAGGTCCGGATGCCCGGCGAACAGGATGCCGAACATGTCGAAGATTTCGCGCTCGTACCAGTTGGCCGAGGGATGGATATTGGTCAGCGTCGGCACCAGTTCATCCTCGCGGATGGCGACCTTCACCCGGATGCGCTGGTTCTGATACATCGACAGGAAATGCCAGACCACGTCGAAACGCTGCGGGCGCTGCGGATAATCGACGGCCGTGATGTCGATCAGGGTCGAGAATCGGCAGCTGGAATCGCTGCGCAGAAACTCGACCAGATCGGTCAGCCCGCTCAGCGTTGCGGTCACGGTCAGCTCGTTGAACTCGACCGTTGCGTCCAGCACGTCGTTGCTGCGGCGCTGGCTGATATGGTCGGCCAGTTGGCTCAGCGCGTCGATATCGGGATAGACGGCCATAGCTTACCTCACCAGCGTTCCGGTGCGCCGGATGCGGCGCTGAAGTTGCAGGATGCCGTAAAGCAGCGCCTCGGCGGTCGGCGGGCAGCCCGGAACATAGATGTCCACCGGCACGATGCGATCGCAGCCGCGCACCACCGAATAGCTGTAATGGTAATAGCCGCCGCCATTGGCGCAGCTGCCCATGCTGATGACATAGCGCGGCTCGGGCATCTGGTCATAGACCTTGCGCAGCGCCGGGGCCATCTTGTTGGTCAGCGTGCCGGCGACGATCATCAGGTCCGACTGGCGCGGGGATGCGCGCGGCGCGGTGCCGAAACGTTCCAGATCATAGCGCGGCATCGAGGTCTGCATCATCTCGACCGCGCAGCAGGCCAGCCCGAAGGTCATCCAGTGAAGGCTGCCGTTGCGGGCCCAGTTGATGATATCCTCGGTCGTGGTCAGCAGGAAACCCTTGTCCTGCAATTCACGGTTCAGGCTGGCGGTGGCGACCTCGCGGTCGGGGCCGGCGGTATTTGCTCCGGTCATCACGCCCATTCCAGCGCCCCCTTCTTCCATTCATAGGCAAAGCCCACGGTCAGCACGCCCAGGAACACCATCATCGACCAGAATGCGACATCGGAAAGTCCGGCAAAGCTGACCGCCCAGGGGAACAGGAAGGCCACCTCAAGGTCGAAGATGATGAACAGAATCGACACCAGATAGAACCGGACGTCGAATTTCATCCGCGCATCGTCGAAGGCGTTGAAGCCGCACTCATAGGCGCTGACCTTTTCGGGATCGGGATTGCGGATCGCGACCACCAGACCGGCCAGCAACAGGACGAGGGCCAGCGCAGACGCCATGCCCGCAAAAACGAGGATCGGCAAATATTCCTGCAGAAGGTTTTCCACGGGCGAGTGTTCCCCTAATCGGTCGCGGGGATGCACTAGCTGCCCCGCGACGGGTTGGCTAGGGTCCGTTTAGACCCGACTGCGGGCAGGGTCAATTACCCCTCGGGCTTTCGCGGGTGCCTGATCCGGCACGCAAAGCCGGGCCTGCCGCAAGCGGACGCTGCGTCACCCGCCGGCAACGGACTGCCCACGGATGCAATGGCGCGGGGGATATTCCGCAACCGCCCGCGCCCCGGAACGGGCGGGCGGAATTACAGCGCCCCCCCCCCGAATCGGGCGAGGGGGCGCGTCGATGGTCCGATGAGGCGGAAAGCCCCCCAGCCCTATTCGATTTCGACCAGCAGGTCTTTTGCGTCGATTTGGGCGCCTGGTGTGACGTGGACGGCCTTGACGGTTCCGTCGCGGTCGGCGTGCAGGCCGGTTTCCATCTTCATCGCCTCGATGGTCAGCAGCAGATCGCCCTGATGCACCACCTGACCCGCCGTGGCCGCGACCGAGGCCACCACGCCCGGCATCGGCGCGCCGATATGGCCCGCGTTCGATGGGTCCGCCTTGGGACGCGCCGCCGCCGTGCCGGTCGCCTTGCGGTTCGGAACCCGGACCTGACGCGGCTGGCCGTTCAGCTCGAAGAAGACCTTGACCTGACCCTTCTCGTCGGTCTCACCCAGCGTCAGCATCTGGATTTCCAGCGTCTTGCCGGGATCGATCTCGACCGAGATCTGATCTCCCGGTTCCATCCCATAGAAGAAGGCGCGCGTCGGCAGGGTCCGCACCGGGCCATAGGTCTCGTGCCGCGCCATATAGTCGGTGAACACCTTGGGATACATCAGATAACCGTTGAGATCCTCGTTATCGATGGTCTTGCCGTCCAGTTCCTCGGCCAGCCGGGCGCGGGTGACCTCCAGATCCACCGGCGGCAGATGCGCGCCGGGGCGGTCGGTGATCGGGGCCTCGCCCTTCAGCACCTTCTTCTGAATGGCCTCGGGCCAGCCGCCGGGGGGCTGGCCCAGATTGCCGCGCATCATGTCGATGACGCTGTCGGGAAAGCTGACCTCGGTGGCCGGATCCATCACCTGCTGCGGCGTCAGATGCTGCGCCACCATCATCAGCGCCATGTCGCCCACCACCTTGGAACTGGGCGTGACCTTGACGATATCGCCGAACATCCGGTTCACATCGGCATAGGTCTGCGCGATCTCGTGCCAGCGATCCTCCAGCCCCATCGAGCGCGCCTGCGCCTTGAGATTGGTGAACTGGCCGCCGGGCATCTCGTGCAGCCAGACCTCGGAGGCCGGGGCCTGAAGGCCGGCCTCGAAGGCCGCATAGTTTTCCCGCACCCGCTCCCAGTAATTGCTGATCTGGCGGATCGCGGCGATATCCAGCCCGGTGTCGCGATCGGTGCCCGACAGCGCCGAGACCACCGAACCCAGACAGGGCTGCGAGGTGCCGCCGGAAAACGCATCCATCGCCACATCGACGGCATCGACGCCCGCATCGGCCGCCGCCAGGATCGTGGCCCCGGCCAGCCCGCTGGTGTCATGGGTGTGGAAATGCACCGGCAGCCCGACCTCTTCCTTCAGCGCCCGGATCAGCATCCGCGCGGCGGCGGGTTTCAGCAGGCCCGCCATGTCCTTCAGGCCCAGCACATGCGCGCCCGCCGATTTCAGATCCTGCGCGGTGCGGATATAGTATTTCAGGTCGTATTTGGCCCGGTCCGGGTCCAGCATGTCGCCGGTATAGCAGACCGAGCCTTCGCAGATCTTGCCCGATTCGATCACCGCATCCATGGCGACGCGCATGTTCTCGACCCAGTTCAGGCTGTCGAAAACGCGGAACACATCCACCCCGGTCGCCGCCGCCTGGCGCACGAAGGACTGCACCACATTGTCGGGATAATTGGTGTAACCCACGCCATTGCTGGCGCGCAGCAGCATCTGCGTCATCAGGTTCGGCATATGCGCGCGGATATCGCGCAGCCGCTGCCACGGACATTCCTGCAAGAAGCGATAGGCCACATCGAAGGTCGCGCCGCCCCAGCATTCGACGCTGAACAGCTGCGGCAGATTGGCGGCGTAAGAGGGCGCCACCCGGATCATGTCGATCGACCGCATCCGTGTCGCCAGCAGCGACTGGTGCCCGTCGCGCATGGTCGTGTCGGTGATCAGCAGCCGGCTTTGCGCCGCCATCCAGTCGGCCACGGCCTGCGCGCCCTTTTCTTCCAGCAGCTGCCGGGTGCCCGGCGCGGGATCGGTCCCCGATTCGATGGCCGGCGCGGGCGGGATCGGCGGGCGGGCCTGCGCGACCGGCATCTTGCGGCCTGCCGTCTCGGGGTGACCGTTCACCGTGATATCGGCCAGATAGGTCAGGATCTTGGTCGCCCGGTCGCGCCGCTTGCCGAAGGTGAACAGGTCCGGCGTCGTGTCGATGAACTTGGTCGTATAGGTATCGTCAAGAAAGACCGGATGTTTCAGCAGGTTGATGACGAAATCGATATTGGTGGAAACCCCGCGCACCCGGAACTCGCGCAGCGCCCGGTCCATCCGCTTGATCGCCTGATCCGGCGTCTGCGCCCAGGCCGTCACCTTGACCAGCAGCGAATCATAGTATCGCGTGATCACCCCGCCGGAATAGGCGGTGCCGCCATCCAGCCGGATCCCCATGCCGGTGGCGCTGCGATAGGCGGTGATGCGGCCGTAATCGGGGATGAAGTTGTTCTGCGGATCCTCGGTCGTGACCCGGCATTGCAGCGCATGGCCCGACAGGGTGATCTGGTCCTGCGAGGCGTGGCCGGTGGCCTCGGCCAGCGTCGCGCCCTCGGCGATCCTGATCTGGGCCTGCACGATGTCGATGCCGGTCACTTCCTCGGTGACGGTATGCTCGACCTGAACGCGCGGGTTCACCTCGATGAAATAGAACTGCTGGCTGTCCATATCCATCAGGAATTCGACCGTGCCAGCGTTCTGATAACCGACCGCCTGCCCGATCTTCAGCGCCAGCGCGCAGACCTCGGCGCGCTGCTCGTCGCTCAGATAGGGGGCGGGGGCGCGTTCCACCACCTTCTGGTTGCGGCGCTGAACGGTGCAGTCGCGTTCATACAGATGATAGAGACCGCCATGCGTGTCGCCCAAGAGCTGCACCTCGACATGGCGGGCGCGCAGGATCATCTTTTCCAGATAGCCCTCGCCATTGCCGAAGGCGGCCTCGGCCTCGCGCCGGCCCTCGCGGACCTTCTCGACCAGCTCATCGGGGCCATTGATCGGCCGCATCCCGCGCCCGCCGCCGCCCCATGACGCCTTCAGCATCAGCGGATAGCCCACCGCCTCGGCCTCACGCCTGATGGCGTCGAAATCCTCGCCCAGCACTTCCGTCGCGGGGATCACCGGCACGCCCGCCTCGATCGCCACGCGCCGCGCGCTGGCCTTGTCGCCCAGGGCCCGCATCGTATCCGCGCGCGGCCCGATGAAGGTGATCCCGGCGGCCTTGCAGGCATCGACGAAATCGGGGTTTTCCGACAACAGCCCATAGCCCGGATGGATCGCATCCGCGCCGGATTCCTTGGCCACCCGGATGATCTCGGGGATGCTCAGATAGGCCGCCACCGGCCCCAGCCCCTCGCCGATCCGATAGGCCTCATCCGCCTTGAAACGGTGCAGCCCCAGCTTGTCTTCCTCGGCATAGACAGCGACCGTCCGCTTGCCCAGCTCGTTCGCGGCACGCAGAACACGGATCGCAATCTCGCCACGGTTCGCAACTAGAATCTTCTGAAACATGCCGTCCCCCTTCTCGATTCGGGGCATCCTAGCGGTGCCGCGATGCAGCGCAAGCATTTCTCCCCTCGGCACATAGTCGTAGGGAAACCGGCAGGAATCAGTATCGCGCTGCCTTAACGGCTGGCACCATCGACATGCTGCGCGGGCAGATTGCGCGCGTCCACGCCATCAAGACAGTTGATATTGATCGCGACGATTTCCGCCCCGTCCTGCTGTCCCGTGGCATGGGTCTGAACGCCGCAGACCGGGCAGAAACGGTGCGAAATCGCGTGGTTATTGAACAGATATTCGGTGGTCGGCCCGTCCTTCACCAGCCGGAAATCCGCCCCCGGTACAAAGGTCAGCGCCCAGCCCAGCCTGCTGCAGCGCGAACAGTTGCAGGTGATCGCCTGATCCAGATCGGCCGCAACCTCGAAGGCTATGGCACCGCATTGGCAACTGCCGGAATAATCCACACGCGCCATGATGATTCCCTCGCTCTTTCCAGAAGTTCACGCTACGTTCTCATTTTCCGGTTGCTTTTTCAAGCCGCATGATTATCTGATGCGCTTGGTCGGGAAAGGCTACGCCCATGGAGCAGAAGTTCATCGAGGTGCGCGGCGCGCGCGAACACAATCTGAAAGGCGTGGACATGGACATTCCGCGCGACCGGCTGGTGGTCATCACCGGCCTGTCGGGCAGCGGCAAATCCAGCCTTGCCTTCGACACGATCTATGCCGAGGGGCAGCGCCGCTATGTCGAAAGTCTGTCGGCCTATGCGCGGCAGTTCCTCGACATGATGGGCAAGCCGGATGTGGACCACATCAGCGGCCTCTCCCCGGCGATCAGCATCGAGCAGAAGACGACCTCGAAGAACCCCCGCTCGACCGTCGGAACGGTCACGGAAATCTACGACTATCTGCGGCTCTTGTTCGCCCGCGCCGGCACGCCATATTCCCCCGCCACCGGCCTGCCGATCGAGGCGCAGCAGGTGCAGGACATGGTGGACCGGATCATGGCGATGGAGGACGGCACGCGGGCCTATCTGCTGGCCCCCATCGTTCGCGACCGCAAGGGTGAGTACAAGAAAGAGTTCCTTGAGCTGCGCAAGCAGGGCTTTCAGCGGGTCAAGGTGAACGGGCAGTTTCACGAGCTGGACGAGCCACCGGTGCTGGACAAGAAATTCCGCCACAATATCGACGTGGTGGTGGACCGGATCGTCGTGCGCGAGGGGCTGGAGACGCGGCTGGCCGATTCGCTGCGCACCGCGCTGGATCTGGCCGATGGCATCGCCGTGCTGGAAACCGCCACCGATGAACCTGAGCGGATCACGTTTTCGGAAAACTTCGCCTGCCCGGTCAGCGGCTTTACCATCCCCGAGATCGAGCCACGGCTGTTTTCCTTCAACGCCCCCTATGGTGCCTGCCCGGTCTGCGACGGGCTGGGGATGGAGCTGTTCTTCGACGAACGCCTTGTCGTTCCCGACGCCGCGCTGTCGGTGGACAAGGGTGCCATCGCGCCCTGGGCCAAGTCGAAATCCGCCTATCTTACCCAGACCGTCAATGCGTTGGCGAAACATTACGGTTTCGACAAGAAAACCCCGTGGAAGGACCTGCCCGAGGCGGTGCAGCAGATGTTCCTGCGCGGCTCTGGCAAGGAGGAAATCCAGTTCCGTTTCGACGATGCGGGCCGGGTTTATCAGATCGCCCGCGTGTTCGAGGGCGTGATCCCCAACATGGAACGCCGTCTGCGCGAAAGCGACAGCAACTGGGTGCGCGAGGAATTCGAGCGGTATCAGAACAACCGCCCCTGCGGCGCCTGCGCGGGCTATCGCCTGAAGCCCGAGGCGCTGGCGGTCAAAATCGCCGGCAACCATATCGGTCAGGTGGTCGAGCTGTCGATCCGCGAGGCCCTGGCATGGGTCGAGGCCGCCCCCGCCAGCCTGTCGAAACAGAAGAACGAGATTGCCACCGCGATCCTCAAGGAAATCCGCGAAAGGCTTGGCTTCCTTGTGAATGTCGGGCTGGACTATCTGACGCTGTCGCGCGCGGCGGGCACGCTGTCGGGCGGCGAAAGCCAACGTATCCGGCTGGCCAGCCAGATCGGCTCGGGCCTGACCGGGGTGCTGTATGTGCTGGATGAGCCCTCCATCGGGCTGCATCAGCGCGACAATGACCGGCTGCTGGATACGCTGAAGGGGCTGCGCGATCAGGGTAACTCGGTCATCGTCGTCGAACATGACGAGGATGCGATCCGCCATGCCGATTATGTCTTTGACATGGGCCCCGGCGCGGGCGTGCATGGCGGCAACGTGGTCAGCCACGGCACCCCCGACCAGATCGCCGCCGACCCGGCCAGCCTGACCGGACAATACCTGTCGGGCACCCGCGAAATCGCCGTGCCGGTGGAACGCCGCAAGGGCAACGGCAAGAAGGTGACCGTCGTCGGCGCGACCGGCAACAACCTCAAGGACGTGACCGCCGAATTCCCGTTGGGCAAATTCGTCTGCGTCACCGGCGTGTCCGGCGGCGGAAAATCCACCCTGACCATAGAAACCCTGTTCAAGACCGCCAGCCTGCGGTTGAACGGCGCCCGCCAGACCCCCGCCCCCTGCCAGACGATCAAGGGGCTGGAACATCTGGACAAGGTGATCGACATCGACCAGCGCCCCATCGGCCGCACGCCCCGGTCGAACCCGGCCACCTATACCGGCGCCTATACGCCGATCCGCGACTGGTATGCCGGGCTGCCAGAATCCAAGGCGCGCGGCTACAAGCCCGGCCGGTTCAGCTTCAACGTCAAGGGTGGCCGCTGCGAGGCCTGTCAGGGCGACGGCGTCATCAAGATCGAGATGCACTTCCTGCCCGATGTCTATGTCGAATGCGAGACCTGCAAGGGCAGACGCTATAACCGCGAGACGCTGGAAATCCTGTTCAAGGGCAAAAGCATCGCCGATGTTCTGGACATGACGGTCGAGGACGCGCAGCAATTCTTTACCGCCGTTCCCGCGATCCGCGAAAAGATGGATGCGCTGGTGCAGGTGGGCCTTGGCTATGTGAAGGTCGGTCAGCAGGCGACGACCCTGTCGGGCGGCGAGGCGCAGCGGGTCAAGCTGTCCAAGGAACTGTCGCGCAGGTCCACCGGCCGCACACTCTATATCCTCGATGAACCCACGACGGGCCTGCATTTCGAGGATGTGCGCAAGCTGCTGGAAGTGCTGCATCATCTGGTGGACGAGGGCAACACGGTGGTGGTGATCGAGCACAACCTCGATGTCATCAAGACCGCCGACTGGATCATCGACATCGGCCCCGAAGGCGGCGACGGCGGCGGGCGCATCATCGCCACCGGCACCCCCGAACAGGTCGCCCAGTCCGAGGAAAGCCATACCGGGCGCTATCTCGCCCAGATGTTGAAACCCGCCCGCATCCGCGCCGCCGAATGAACACCGTCGCGTGGCAACGGGTCGAGGGCGCGGCGTTGGCCATCACTGCCCTTGCGCTGGCCGGCGCCGTATCACCGGGCTGGCCGCTTTGGCTGTGGCCGGTTCTGCTGCTGGCGCCCGATCTGGCGATGCTGGGCTATCTGGCCGGGCCGCGAATCGGCGCGGCGCTGTATAATCTGGCGCATCTCTATGCCTGGGGGCTGTTTCTGGCCCTGATCGGGCTGCTGGCGGGGATGCCCGCGCTGATCGCAGCAGGTGCCGTCTGGATCACCCATGTCGGCGCGGATCGCGCCTTGGGCTACGGGCTGAAAGAGTCCAGTGGCTTTCACGACACCCACCTGGGCCGGATCGGGCGCGACCCTCCTCGCACTCCTTGAAAATACCTTGGGGGGAGTCCTCTGCAAGAGGGCGGGGGGCAAAGCCCCCCCTTTCCGACACCGATTTCGTCAGTCCCCGCTATTCCCCCGCGCGCAACTCGATGACGACGCAGCCATCCCGCCATTCGCCCAGACCGGGGTAACGCTCTCTCTCCTGCTCGAACGCCGCGCAAAGCCGCAGGTGACGCGGGTCCAGCACCTCGACCTGATAGGGCGCATCGCTGAAAGGGTCCTGCATCCGGGGCGCGTCGGGACACAGGGCGGTGGCCGACAGATCGCCATCCACGCGCGATTCGGCATTGGCAAGGCAATGGGCCTGCCGCGACATGGCGGCGATGTCAGACATTCTGGTCTGGTCGCGCCGCTCGGCCCGGCCCTGCATCGGGCCTCCGGTCACCGCTAGCCCGGCGATGATGGTGCCGGCCGCCAGCGCGACGATGGCCCAGACGGCGGGGTTCTTTCGCTGCTCAGCCATCCAGATCCCCGCGATAATAGGCCAGCACCAGCCCGCCCATTACGGCGACCAGCAGCGCCTTGAGCGCAAAGCGCAGCGTCATGTCGCCGGTCAGCGCGGCATAGAGCGTCGCCACCAGATCGCCCAGCAGCACCAGCGCCGAGATCAGCAGCGCGGCCGAGGCGAACCAGCGCCGCACCAGCGACCGCCTCTGGCCGGGATCGCCCCCCGAGGCACGCGCCACCCGCCGATCCAGCAGCACGAAAACCGGCAGGAAGGCCAGCAGCGCGGCAATGGCCCATCGCATCCGGCCGACCGGAGGCATGGAGTCGTCCAGATAGGGCAGCAGCGATTCGATCACGCCAAAGCCCAGCTGCACGATATGCCAGGACAGGATCACCAACGAGACGAACAGCAGCCCGTAGATCACCGCGTCGCGGGCGGAAACCGTCGCACGCGGGCGCGGCACCGGCGGCAGTCCTGCTGCGGAATCGCCCCAGCCGTCCAGCGCATCGCGGATCTCGGCCCCCGACCAGCCCGCATCGCTCAGCGCCCTGGCGATGGCGTCGCGGCTTTGGCCCGCTTGCAGGGATTGCCTGACGAACCGGGCAAGATGATCGGCCATGCGCCTTGTCCTTACCTTTTGCGGGGCCAAGGCTGGGCAGCCGCTCCGCCCATGTCAAGCGGATGAAAAAAATCGCCGCAAAGCCGCTTTTACCCCTTGCACCCCCCGGCGCAGTCCCATAAATCACCGCTCACCGAAGGCGATGCTTTCGGGACAGGATGCGGGCGTAGCTCAGGGGTAGAGCATAACCTTGCCAAGGTTAGGGTCGTGAGTTCGAATCTCAT
Source organism: Paracoccus alcaliphilus (assembly GCF_028553725.1). Classification (NCBI taxonomy): domain Bacteria; kingdom Pseudomonadati; phylum Pseudomonadota; class Alphaproteobacteria; order Rhodobacterales; family Paracoccaceae; genus Paracoccus; species Paracoccus alcaliphilus. The sequence goes on along the minus strand of NZ_CP067124.1, from coordinate 1,404,083 downwards.
CGCCCGCTCCAAACAACCAAAAGGCCGGACCTTCGCGGGTTCGGCCTTTTGGTTTTTCGGCGGCGGCTTTGTGGCGTCGCGGGATCCGGGTCTCAGGTCATCGTATCAAGCGGCTGGAACAGCAGGCCGTCCGCACCCTGCGACAGATGCGCCCTGATGCCAAAGACGCAGGCCAGGTTATCCGCCGTCAGCACCTGTTCGGGCGACCCGTCGGCAGCGATCCGCCCCTGATGCAGCATCACCAGCCGGGTGCAGTGCCGCGCCGCCAGCCCCAGATCGTGCAACGAGGCCAGCACCGCGCCACCCTGCCCTGCCAGCCCCGCAAACAGCCGCATCACCTGTATCTGGGCCGCCGGGTCCAGCCCGGCGATCGGCTCATCCGCCAGCAGCAGCGGGGTTTCCTGCGCCAGCGCCCGCGCGATCAGCACCCGCGCCTGTTCGCCCCCCGACAGCCGGGTTGCGGGGCGGTGACGCAGGGGCTCCAGTTGCAGCGCGGCGATGGCGCGTTCGATGGCGGCGCGGTCGGCATCCCCCGCCGCGCCGGGATGGGCGATGCGGCCAAGCGCCACCAGCGCCTCGACCGGCATCGGCCAGGCAATGTCGCGCCCTTGCGGCATGAAGGCCACCGCCCGCGCCCGCAGTGCCTGCCCCATCGCCACCAGCGAGGAATGCCCGGTCGCGGGCAGCAACCCCAATGCCCCGCGCAGCAGCGTCGTCTTGCCCGCGCCATTCGGCCCCAGCAGACCGACGAATTCACCGGCCCCGATGCGCAGATCGACGCCCTCGATCACCGCGCGGCCATTGCGGCGCACGGACAGCCCGGACAGGTCCAGCAAGATGCTCACAGCCCCTGCCTCCGTGTCTTGAGGATCAGGTGCAGAAAGAACGGCGCGCCGATCAGCGCGGTCAGCACCCCCAGTTTCAGATCGCGGCCCGGCAGGATCAGCCGCACGGCGATATCGGCGGCCAGCACCATCGCCGCCCCGCCAAGCGCCGAGGCCGGGATCAGCCGCGCCGGGCTGGCCCCGACCAGAGGCCGCAGCAGATGCGGCACCACCAGCCCGACAAAGCCGATGGCCCCCGCGACCGCCGTCGCCGCCCCGATCAGCGCCGCGACACCCGCGACGATGCCCAACCGCAGCCGCCCCAGCCGGATGCCCAGACTGGCCGCCGCATCCTCGCCCAGTGTCAGCGCGTCCAGCGCCCGTCCGACACCGGTCAGCAGCACCAGCCCCAGCACCATCAGCGGCGCCGCCGTCCAGACATGCAGCATCGAGCGATCCGCCAGCGAGCCCATCATCCAGAACACGATCTCATTGGCGGCAAAGGGGTTGGGCGACAGGTTCAGCACCAGCGAGGTGCCCGCCCCGGCCAGCGCCGAAATCGCGATCCCCGCCAGAATCAGCACCAGCGTTCCCCCACGCGGCCCGGCCAGCAGCAGGATCAGCAGGACCGAGACCAGCGCCCCCGCCAGCGCCGCCAGCGGCAGGCCCGGCGCCCATGCCGCCGCCAGTCCGGTATGGATGGCCAGCACCGCCCCCAGCGCGGCCGAGGCCGATGTGCCGATCAGCCCCGGCTCGGCCAGCGGGTTGCGCAGGAACCCCTGCAACACCGCCCCCGACAGCCCCAGCGCCGCGCCGACCATCACCGCCAGCAGCGCGCGCGGCAAGCGGACCTCTTGCATGACCAGAACCAGCATCGGATCGCCCTGCCCCAGCAACGCAGGCAGCGCCAGACGCGCAGACAGGCCCGACGGCCCGATCAGCAGGGACGCCAGACACAGCGCCGCGACCAGAACCGCCAGCGCCGCCAGCAGCAGATGATTGCGCCCCTGCGCGCGCCTGGTCATTGCCCGCCCACCAGTGCCGCCCGCGCCCGGGCCAGGGTCTCGATGGCGCGCAGCACATGCGGAGTGCCGCAGATCCAGTCGCGGTCGCTGACGGTTTCCACCGGGCTTTGCGCCATGACCTGCCGCAGGGCGGGATGGTCATAGATCTCTTCGGCGCGCGACGCGCCATGATTGCGGCTGTCCAGCACCACCAGATCGGGGTCGGCCAGCACCAGCAATTCCAGCGGCAGGAAGCCGCCAAAGGGGATGCCCGCATCGGCGGCGATATTGCGAAAGCCTGCCGTCAGCAGGATCTGCCCCGCCAGACTGGAATCGCCGGAACTGTAACCATTCGCGGAATAAAGCGCGGCGCTGGGGTCCTTTCCCTCGGCATCGCCCAGCCGCGCCAGATCGGCGTCGAATCCTTGGATGATCCGCTGCGCCTCGGCCTCTCGGCCCAGCACCTGCCCCATCCGGCGGATGCCGTGGCGCAGCCCGTCAAGGTCGCTCACGATGTCGAACTCCTCGACAGGCACCTCCAGCCGCCGCAACATATCCACCGCCGTCCGCGAGGTATAGCGCCCCGCCAGCACCAGATCGGGCTGCATCAGAAACACCTCTTCGGCCAGCCCGTGATTGACCTCATAGCCCGCCGCCTCGCGCGTCATGGCCGAGGCGCGCGGGTCCAGCGCCAGATGACTGACCGAGACCAACTGCCCCGGCGCGGCCAGCATCATCGCCAACTGATCGGTGCAGAGGTTCATCGACAGCACACGCTGCGGCGGCGCGGCCCCGGCACCTGCGCCAATGCCGCCCGCAAGGCAGGCGGCCAGCAGCCAGCGCCTCACCATCTGGCGGACAGCCCGACATAGGCCGTGCGGCCCTGCCCGTAATAGCCCCATGCCTCGGAATAATCCTTGTCGAACAGGTTCACCACCCGGCCCGACAGGCGGACATGGTCGGTCAGGTCATAATGGGCCGCAAGGTTGACGGTGGTGAAATCGGGAAGCTTGGTGGTGTCCGGGGCAAAGCTGCGAAACCATTCTTCATCATGATTGCCGGCGACATGACGCAACTCGGCCGTGACCGCGCCGCGACCTTGCGCAAAATCGACCCGCGCGCGCAGATGTGCCTCGTGGCGCGGCACACGGGCAAGGACACCGCCATCCTCTTTTCTCGCATCGTTATAGGTGTAATCGGCGCCAATGCGGAAATTGCCGGTCACCTGCATGTCGGCGGTCAGCTCAAAACCCTTGCGGGTGCTGGTGCCGTCGATATTGACCGAGGTTTCGCCGGTGCCAATAATCATGTCCTCGACCTTGCTGGTAAAGACGGTCAGCCCAGCCTGCCCGCGCCCGTCGGCAAAACCCAGATCGGCGCCGATTTCATATCCGAGGCTGGTTTCCGGCGTCAGGTCCGGGTTGCCCTCATAACTGCCGGGGATATAACCATATTGTTCGAACATGGTCGGATTGACCGTGGCCCGGCCGATGGCAGCGCGAAGCCGCAGATCGCGCTCCGGCGCCTGCCACGCAGCGGCAAGGTTCCACGAGGTCGCGTCGCGAAAGACATCGTTCAGATCGCGCCGGATACCGGCCTGAACACTGGCGCCGTTGTCGAAACCGCCCTGATATTCCAACGCCAGCGAAGTCATGTCACGTTCGTAATCGCCGCCCGGTGCGAATGAGGCCCGATAGGTCTCGCGCCGCTTGCTGGCGGCGAAATTCAGCTTTTGCGCGGCATTGCGGGCATCATTACCGTCAATGGCCCATGTCGCACCAAGGCGAAGTTCGCGACGACGCGAAGCATCGTCGTAATCCGGCACGCCGTCCCTGAAATGATCGGTATCCTGATTCACGCCGGTCACGGTCAGCCGGTTCAGCAGCCTGCCGCCCATCGCCTCGGCCTCCAGCCAGAGCGAGCCATAGACCTCGTCCCGGTCGGCGGTCAGCGGGGCGTCGATGACGTAATCGTCGGGGTCATCCACCGGCTCCCACGCGCCGTCCTCATCATATGAGCCGGCTTGATCATAACCGTATTTCTGCCAGCTTCGGCGCAGGGTGAAACCGGTGCTGATCCCGTCGCCCAGATCGTAGGAACCATTAAGCGCCAGCGCCTCGCGGTCGTTGAAATCGCGATCGCCACCGGGGGTGCGCGAGGTGTCGTCGCCATCGGTGTGGCGGCTGGCGATGGACAAGCTGATCGCGCCGCGCTCACCCGCCGCGCGAAGATAGGCATTAGCAGCGCGAGTGCCCTGACCGCCCAGTTCTACGCCACCGCCATAGGACAGACCCGGCGCGTCGGCCCGGCGGGTGGTGATCGAGATCACGCCCGAGGCGGCGTTGGGCCCGTGAATCGAGGATTGCGGGCCGCGCAGGATCTCGATCCGCTCGATATTGTCGGTCAACATACCGCTGAAGATATAGTTCCCCTGGCCGGGGGAATTGGCCTCGACCCCGTCGATCAGCACCAGCACATGGTTGGCCTCTCCGCCCCGGATGCGGATGCCGGTCAGCGTCTCTCCGGTCGAAGTGACGGAAACGCCCGGCACGCCGCGCAGCGCATCCTGAACGGTGGCGATGCCGCGCGCCTCGATCTCGTCACCGGTCAGCACCGTATGGGCGCGACCATAGCCATCGGCGGCCACCGGGCTCATCCCGCCCGAGATCACGATCTCATCCAGCATCAGCGCACCATCCTGCGCCATCGCGGCAAAGGGCGTCAGGGCGACGGTCAGGGCGATCAGGGAACAATTGCGGTCACGAAACATGACAGGGCCTTTCCAGCGCAGGCCTGGCCTGCGGTTTGCAGATGCAGACTGCGGATCAGGCCGGGACGGCCCGCCGCGGTCACGGTGGCTGTCACCTCTGCGGAGTGGCCGCTTTCCGTGCGCGCCCCGCGCCGGAAATGGGTGAGCGCACCGGCAGGTCTCCTGGCTTGCGGATCATCGCTTTGGCCGCCTTCCCGGACTGCGTCCAGTGGCATGGAGGGCCATCGCTCACCGCTTACAGTTGCGGGGGCAGCCGCGGATTTGCACCTTTCGCCAGATGGCGAAGGGCACGCACCGGCGTTCCCTTTTCATCCGGCGCGAACCGGAACCGAAGCTGATAACGGCATGGCGCAGCCGCCCCGCCCTGTCAAGCGATCCGGTAGCTGATTGCGCCAACAGGCGCGGCCTGCCTTAGCGGTTGCGGGTATCGACCGGATAGCTGGTCGAGAACCGCATCCTCTCCATCACGAAATGCGAAGTGATGTTCTTGATCGGCACGGCATCGGTCAGGTCGCGATACAGCCGGTCGAAATCGGCCATGTCCGAGACCGAAACCCGCAGCAGGTAATCCAGCTCCCCGGCCATGCGGTAAACCTCCATGATCTCGGGCATGGTGTCGATCGCGCGCGAGAATTGCTGGCGCCATTCGCTGCTGTGATCGGGGGCCTCGACGCCGACAAAGACGGTCAGGCCAAAGCCCAGACGGGCGGGATTGGCCAAAGCGACGCGACCGGTCAGCACGCCGGTCGCCTCCAGCTTCTGGATGCGTTTCCAGCAGGGGGTCTGCGTCAGCCCCACCCGATCCGCGATCCGGGCGACAGGCATCGTCGCGTCGCGCATCAGTTCGGCGACGATCTTGCGGTCGATAAGGTCAAGCGCGGTCATCTGCGGTCGTCCTTCATGCGTGATGCGGGCCCAGGGCCCGCTTTCCTGTTCTTCAGAATGCTCTAAAATAGCGAAATGTCCACTGTCTTTATCGTGTATTGGCGATTTTTCTGCCATTTTTGTGGTTTTTCATTCTCTTACAAATGGTTATGAGAGAACCTTCTGACCGGCACAAAAGCACAGCCTTCCCAAGCCATTGTCCGACGCCCTAGATAGGCGGGCCGCCAACCGGAGTTCAGACGATGATTCACACCGCCGCCGCCCGCCTTGCCGAAACCGGCCTGCGGCTGCGCGCCATGATGGGCGGAGGCGAAACACTGCGGCAGCGGCTGGTGCTGGACGATCCGCCCCCGCAGGCGGATATCTGGGTGCATGGCGCCTCGGTCGGAGAGCTGGTTTCCGCCCGCATCATCATCGAGGCGCTGGCCGGATCGGCGCAGGTTCTGGTGACGGCCAACAGCCCGACCGGGCGCGACATGGCCGCGGGATGGGGTCTGCCTGCGCGGCTGGCGCCGCTGGATGTGCCGGGCGCGCTGGGGCGGTTTCTGGACGCCGCCCGCCCCCGTCTGGCGCTGACCGTCGAGGGCGAGTTCTGGCCGCTGCGTTCGCGCATGCTGGCGGCGCGGGGCGTGCCGCAGGCGATGATCGGGGCGCGGATCTCGGCCCGCTCGGCGGTGCGCTGGGGGCGATTGCGCGGCCTGATCGCGCCGGTTCTGGGCCGGATCGAGGCGCTGTCGGCGCAGGATGCGGGCAGCGAGGAGCGGTTGCGCGCCCTTGGCCTGCCGCAAGCCGCGATCCTGCCGCGTCTGGACCTGAAGCTGCTGGCCCCCGCCGCGATTGCGCCGCCGCCCGACGATCCGGCGCGGGACCGCGTGTGGCTGGCTGCCTCGACTCATGAGGGCGAGGACGGCGTGATCCTTGATGCCTGGCTGGCCGCGCGGCAGTCCTGCCCCGATCTGCGGCTGATCCTGGCCCCCCGCCACCCGAGACGCGGTGATGAGATCGCGACGCTGATCGCGGCGCGCGGGTTGACCGTGGCGCGGCGGTCGGGTGGGGCGGAAAGCGGGCCGGTGCTGCTGGCCGATACATTGGGCGAGATGTCGCGCTGGTATGCGGCTGCAGGCATCTGTTTCATCGGCGGCACGCTGACCGACCGGGGCGGGCACACCCCGTGGGAGCCTGCCGCATGGCGCTGCGCGATCCTGCACGGCCCCCATGTCAGCAACCATGCCGAAGGCTTTGCGGCGCTGGCGCAGGCCGGGGCCGCGCGGCAGCTTCATCCGCAGGATCTGGGCGCCACGGTGGCCCGGCTGGCCGCTGATCCGGCGCAGGCGCAGCGGATGGGACATGCCGCCCGCGCGGTGCTGGACCGGCGCGCAGGCAATCCCGCGTCCCTGATCGCGCGGCTTCGCGATCTTGCGAATACCCGCGACAGAAACGATATACAGGGGCAGTAAAGCCGAGTAGTCACATGATCCGTTACAATCTTCGCTGCGAGAATGGGCATGAGTTCGACAGCTGGTTCCGGTCCTCGGACGGGTTCGAGACGATGAGGGCTGCCGGTCAGGTCGGCTGCGCCATCTGCGGCAATGCCAAGGTGGAAAAGGCGCTGATGGCCCCTGCCGTGCCCGCCGAGCGGCCCAGCCTGACGGCCCCGCAATCGGATATCGAGACCGCGCTGGACAGGTTGCGCCAGCATGTCGAACAGAACTCGGATTATGTCGGGCTGAGCTTTGCCGACGAGGCCCGCGCCATGCATGAAGGCCGCAGCCCGGCCCGCGCCATCCATGGCGAGGCCCGTCCCGACGAGGCCCGCGCGCTGGTCGAGGACGGCGTGCCGGTCATGCCCCTGCCCTTCCGACCGCGCCAGAAGGCCAACTGAACCGGCCGCATTGGCGGGTCGGTTGCCGGGGCGCTGCCCCGTCGCGCTGCGCGCGACCCCCCGGGATATTTTCACACCAAAGATGAGGCGGGTGGTTTGGGTGTCGGGCGCGGGCGGGCCGGGCGGGGCGGCGGAAAATGGCGATGGATTTTTCCCGGGCGTCTCGCGCCCCCTTGCGGTTTTCCGCACCCGCCCATAAAAGCCCGCGGAATGAAACCCCTTGCTGGAGGCCCGCGATGCCGCTTCTGGTCATGAAATTCGGTGGAACTTCGGTGGCCGATCTGGATCGGATCCGGAACGCCGCCGCCAAGGTCCAGCGCGAGGTCGAGCGCGGCTATGACGTGATCGTCATCGTCAGCGCCATGTCCGGCAAGACCAATGAACTGGTGGGCTGGGTCGAACAGACCTCGCCCATGTTCGACGCGCGCGAATACGACGCCGTGGTCAGCTCGGGCGAGAATGTCACTGCCGGGCTGATGGCGCTGACCCTGCAGGAAATGGGCGTTCCGGCGCGCAGCTGGCAGGGCTGGCAGGTGCCGATCAACACCACCGCCAGCCATTCGGCGGCGCGGTTCGTGGACATCCCCCGCCACAATATCGACCAGAAATTCGCCGAGGGCATGAAGGTCGCGGTCATCGCGGGCTTTCAGGGTCTGTCGCATGAGGGCCGGATCACCACGCTGGGGCGTGGCGGCTCTGACACGACGGCGGTCGCATTCGCGGCGGCCTTCGGGGCGGAGCGCTGCGACATCTATACCGATGTGGACGGCATCTATACCACCGATCCGCGCATTACATCGAAGGCGCGCAAGCTGGAAAAGATCGCCTTCGAGGAAATGCTGGAACTGGCCAGTCTGGGCGCCAAGGTCCTGCAAACCCGCTCGGTCGAGCTGGCAATGCGCTATAAGGTGCGTCTGCGGGTGTTGTCCTCGTTCGAGGATACCGACGAGAATTCGGGTACGCTGGTCTGCGATGAGGATGAAATCATGGAATCGAAAGTCGTCAATGGCGTCGCCTATTCCCGCGACGAGGCCAAGATCACGCTGGTCACGGTCGAGGACCGGCCGGGCATTTCCGCCGCCATCTTCGCGCCGCTGGCCGATGCGGGCGTGAATGTGGACATGATCGTCCAGAACATTTCCGAGAAGGATTACGAGGACCACCCCGGCTCGGTAACCGACATGACCTTTTCGGTGCCGATCAACCAGGTCGATCGGGCGCGCAAGGCGATGGAACAGGCCAAGGCCGACGGCAGCATCGCCTATGACGAGCTGATTGCGGATACCGAAGTCGCCAAGGTCAGCGTCGTCGGCATCGGCATGCGCAGCCATACCGGCGTCGCCGCGCGCATGTTCAAGGCACTGGCCGATGAAAACGTCAACATCAAGGTCATCGCCACCAGCGAGATCAAGATTTCGGTGCTGATCGAGCGCAAATATATGGAACTGGCGGTTCAGGCACTGCATGATGCCTTCGGACTGGAAACGGCCTGACGCAGCCCCAGCATTGGACCGGCTGCGGTCGGAACTGCCCGGAAGGCCAAGCCGTCAACAAAGGCAGGCACCTCTATGGACCGCAAGGACAGCGATTCACGCAAGCTGCTTCGGCGGCTGAAGGCAATCCTCGGCGCGCCCGGTGACGGGCAGCACCGGCTGGACCAGATCACCCATCACATCGCCGATTCGATGGGGTCGCAGGTCTGCTCGATCTATCTGTTCCGCGATGCCGAGACGCTGGAGCTGTGCGCGACCGAGGGTCTGCGCAGCGAGGCCGTTCACAAGACCCGTCTGCGCATGGGCGAAGGGCTGGTCGGCCGTGTCGCCCGCACCGGCCGCAATGTGAACGCCGCCAACGCTCCGTCCGAGCCGGGCTTCCGCTTCATGCCCGAAACCGGCGAAGAGGTCTTTCCCAGCTTTCTGGGCGTTCCCATTCAGCGCGTCGGCGAAAAGCTGGGTGTTCTGGTGGTGCAGTCGCGCGAACCGCGGCTGTTTTCCGAGGACGAGGTTTACGGGCTGGAGGTCGTCGCCATGGTTCTGGCCGAGATGGCCGAACTGGGCGCCTTTCAGGGCAGCCAGTCCGACGGCATGCCGCTGGAGCATCGCTTTCCACTGATGATCCGCGGCGCGACCGGTCAGGAGGGCGCCGCCGAAGGTCATGTCTGGCTGCATGAATCGCGCGTCGTCGTGACCAATCCCGTGGGCGACGATCCCGACAAGGAACGCGCCCGCCTGCATGAGGGGATCGAGCGGCTGCGCAGCACCGTCGATTCCATGTTTACCGCCGTCGATATTGCTGGCGACGGCGAACATCTGGCGGTGCTGGAAACCTATCGCATGTTCGCCAATTCGCGCAGCTGGCTGAAGCGGATGGAAGAGGACATCCTGCTGGGCCTGTCGGCCGAGGCGGCGGTCGAAAAGGAACAGTCGCAGGCCCGCGCAAGGCTGGAAATGGCCGCCGATCCCTATTTGCGCGACCGGCTGCACGATCTGGACGACCTGTCCAACCGGTTGCTGCGCATCCTGACCGGACAGGGCAACGATACCGGGGCCGAGATGCCCGCCGACCCGATACTGGTCGCGCGCAATATCGGCCCGGCGGAACTGCTGGAATATGGCCGCCGCTTGAAGGGCGTGGTGCTGGAAGAGGGTTCCGTCGGCAGTCATGCCGCCATCGTCGCCCGCGCGCTGGCCATTCCGCTGGTGATCCACGCGGCGCGCATCACATCCGAGGCGCTGAACGGCGATCCGATTCTGGTCGATGGCGATCAGGGCATCGTCCATCTGCGCCCCGAGGATACCGTCGCCGTCGCCTTCCGCGACAAGATCGCCATGCAGGCCGAGGCGCAGCACCGCTATGCCAGCCTGCGCAACCTGCCCGCGACCGGCAGCTGCGGCACGACGATCCAGCTTTACATGAATGCCGGGCTGATGGCCGACCTTCCCTCGCTGGAAGGATCGGGGGCCGAGGGCGTGGGCCTGTTCCGCACCGAATTGCAGTTCCTGATCCGCAGCCATGTGCCGGGCCGGGCCGAGCTGGCGGCGCTTTACCGTCGGGTCATGGACAATGCCAAGGGCCGCCCGGTGATGTTCCGCACGCTGGATATCGGGTCCGACAAGGTGCTGCCCTATATGAAACCGCAGGACGAGCCCAACCCGGCCATGGGCTGGCGCGCGATCCGCGTCGGGCTGGACAAGCGCGGCGTGCTGCGGATGCAGTTGCAGGCGCTGATCCGCGCCGCCGTCGGGCGTCCGCTGCATGTGATGTTCCCCTTCATAGCCGATATTTCCGAATACGAGGCCGCCCATCGCATCCTGATGCAGGAAATGTCGCGCGAACAGAAACTGGGCCACGCCATGCCGACCGATATCCGTGTCGGCGCCATGCTGGAAACGCCGTCGCTGGCCTTTGCGCCCCAGCGGTTCTTCGAGATGTGCGACTTCGTGTCCATCGGTGGCAATGACCTGAAACAGTTCTTCTTTGCCGCCGACCGCGAGAACGAACGGGTGCGCCGCCGCTATGACACGCTGAGCGTGTCCTTCCTGTCGCTGCTGCGACAGATCGTCGCCCGCTGCGAAGAGGCACGCGTGCCGCTGTCCTTCTGCGGCGAGGATGCCGGACGGCCGATCGAGGCGCTGACATTCGCCGCCCTGGGCATCGGACGGCTGTCGATGCGTCCGGCCTCGATCGGGCCGGTCAAGCATCTGATCCGCCGGGTTTCCATCGAAGATCTGCGAAAGGTGATCGACGATGCCGAGGCCGGGGGCTTGACCAATCTACGCGCTCCGGTCACTGAATGGCTGGCCCGCCAATAGGCGGAAACCGGCCGCAAACACAGGAACGGCTGGCCCCGGGAACCTGATGCCGCGACAAGGCGTTAGCCAACAACTTGCCGGTCTGGGCCAGGCCATTTATCATAAACGGGTTTTTGCCATCCAATTCCGGTCATGAAGCGACGTCATTTTCTCAACGCAGCCACCGTGCTGGCCGCAGGCGGCCATGTCCTGGCCTCGCGCGCCGAGGCGCAGGGCGCCTCTGGCGCAGAACCGCAGACGTTCGGCCCCGAAATGCCGGACGCAAAACCGTTCGGCTTCGACCATGTCGCAGAGCTGGCGGCAGAGCGTGCCGCGCAGGACTATGTCCAGCCGGTGTCGGAACTGGTCGGCAGTTTCGCCGATCTGAGTTACGACAGGTATCGCGGCATCCGCTTCCGACGCGACCGCGATCCGTGGGGCAATCACGACAAGTTCCGGCTGGACCTTCTGGGCCCCGGCGCGATCTTCAACGAGCCGGTCCGGATCAATGTCGTGCGCGAGGGCGTGGCCACGCCCATCGGCTTTGACCCGGCGATGCTGGATTTCGATCCCTCGCAATTTCCCGACGGCGCCGATCTGGCAACGGTGGGTGACATGGGCTGGTCGGGCTTTCGTTTGCGCACCGGCCTGAACCGCCCCGGCGTCATGGACGAATTTCTGGTGTTTCAGGGCGCCAGCTATTTCCGCGCCGTGGCGCGTGGCACCATCTATGGCCTGTCGGCGCGGGGTCTGGCGATCCGTACCGGCAGCCCCGATGGCGAGGAATTTCCCCTGTTCACCGATTTCTGGCTGCACGAACCGGCCGAAGGGCAGGACTGGATCCGGGTCCATGCAGTCCTCGACAGCCGCTCGGTCACCGGGGCCTATCAGTTCGACATCACGCCGGGCGCACAGACGTTGATCCGCACCCGCATGGCGCTGTTTCCGCGCGTCGATCTGGCGGGGGTGGGTATCGCGCCGCTGACCTCGATGTTCTGGTTCGGACCGAACAGCCGACGCAATGTCGATGACTATCGCCCCGCCGTCCATGACAGCGACGGCTTGCAGATGCGCACCGGCACCGGCATGGCGCTGTGGCGCAGCCTGGCCTCGCACCGTGCATTGCAGATCGCGTCCTTCGTGGATCGCGATCCGCAGGGCTTCGGGCTGACACAACGCTCGCGCGAATTCTCGACCTATCAGGATGCCGAGGCGCTGTATAACCTGCGCCCCTCGGGCTGGGTCGAGCCGGAAGGCAACTGGGGCCCGGGCGAGGTGCGCCTGATCGAGATCCCGGTCGAAAACGAGTTCAACGACAATATCGTCAGCTATTGGCAGCCCAAAGAGGCGCTGTCGGCGGGCAACCGGCACGAGTTCCGCTATCGCCTGACCTTTTCCGAGTTGCCGCCCGTCGATGCGCCGCTGGCCGAGATCCGCCAGACGCGGGCGGGCCGGTCGATCAACAACAGCAATGCCCGCAGCTTCATCATCGACTATGATCTGCGGCTGTTCACCGAGACCCTGCCCGAGATTCAGGTCAGCTGTTCCGCCGGGCAGATCCTGCATGCCTATCTGAAGCGACTGCCGAAAGAGGACGTGCTGCGCCTTGCCTTCGAGTTCCAGCCGGGCGACGCGCAACTGGCCGACCTTCAGGCAAGCCTGCGCAACAAGGACGGTCTGCCCCTCAGCGAAAGCTGGATGACCCGTTGGACCGCATGACGGGACCGGTCAGCGACCTGCCCGCGCTGCCGCCCGAGGCCCCGCTGGAAATGCCCGAGCAGGATTTCGGCACCCGGCCCGACCGCGCATGGCCCCGGCGCTTTGAACGGCCCGGCACATGGATGGCGCGGCTGATCGCCTTTGGCGGCACCGCGACGGCGGCATGGATCGGCTTTCAGCAGATGCTGATCACCTTCGGCGACAATCCGACGCCGATGCAGATCGCCCTGCTGGTCCTGTTCGTGCCGACCTTCGCCTGGGTGGGCTTTTCCTTCTTTGCCACGCTGGCCGGGCTGTTCGCCGCCCGCCACCGCACCCCCGAGGGGCCGGGTCAGGCGCGGCTGGTCGTCGTCATGCCGATCTATCACGAGGACCCTTCCGTCTCGATGGGGCTGCTGACGGCAATGGCGAAAGAGATCGCGACCGAAGGCATGGCCGACCGGGCCGAGATCTTCGTGCTGTCCGACAGCCGCGACCCCGCCGTCGCCATCGCCGAAACGCAGGCGATCGCCGCGGCACGCGAATTGTCGCCGCTGCCGATCTGGTATCGCCGGCGCGAAAACAACATCGACCGCAAGACCGGCAATATCTCGGAATTCATCCGCCGATGGGGCGGGCGCTATGACCAGATGGTGGTGCTGGACGCCGACAGCATCATGAGCGGCCAGACCATCCGCGAATTGTCGCTGCGGATGGAGGCCGACCCGCAACTCGCGTTGATCCAGACCATGCCGATGCTGGTGGGCGGCGAGACGATCTTTGCCCGGCTGACGCAATTCGCGGGCCGGGTCTATGGCCCGCTGATCGCGCGGGGGGTGGCTGCGTGGTCGGGCAATGTCGGCAATTTCTGGGGCCACAACGCCATCATCCGCATCACCGCATTCGCCCAAAGCTGCGGGCTGCCCCGCCTGCCGGGCAAGCCGCCCTTCGGCGGCACCATCCTCAGCCATGATTTCGTCGAGGCGGCGGCGCTGTGCCGCGCGGGCTGGAAGGTGCGGCTGGATCACGACCTTCGCGGCAGCTATGAGGGCTGCCCGCCCACGCTGCTGGACATGGCCGCCCGCGAACGCCGTTGGGCGCAGGGCAACCTGCAACACAGCCGCCTGTTCGGGATGCGCGGGATGCGCGCCATCAGCCGGGTGCATTTCGTCATCGGCATCATGGGCTTTCTGATGAGCCCGATCTGGCTGGCGCTGATCCTTGTCGGTCTGGTCCTGTCGGCAACCGTGCTGCTGTCCACGCCGGAATATTTCCCCAGCGCCTATCAGCTGTTCCCGACATGGCCGGTGTTTGATTCCCGCCGGATGCTGTGGCTGTTCATCGCCGCGATGGGCCTTTTGCTGCTGCCCAAGCTGTTCGGCACGCTGCGCTCGTGGTGGCGGCCCCTGTCGCGCAATTCCGGCGGGCGGGTGCGCATCTTCGCCTCGTCCCTGTTCGAGATCCTGCTGTCGGCCCTGATCGCGCCGGTGCAGATGCTGACCCAGACCCGGCAGATCTATGAGATCCTGCGCGGACGCGACAGCGGCTGGGCCGCGCAGGTCCGCGCCGGGTCGATGCCCGACTGGGCTGTGGTCGTCAGCCGCCATTGGGTGCATGTCGCGCTGGGGGCGCTGACGCTGGCCGTTCTGGCGTTCTTTTCGCCCTGGCAACTGGTCTGGCTGTCGCCGATCCTTGCCGGGCTGATCCTGTCGCCGCTGACCTCTCGCTTTTCGGCCAGCCCGGTCTTTGGGCGTTGGGCGCGGATCCGGGGCCTGCTGGTCACGCCCGAGGAACGCGCGCCCCCGCATGTCGTCTCGGACGCCGCCGCCATTGCCCGCACCCTGCCCCGCATCGCCCTCGACGACAGCACGCTGCTGCTGCTGGGCCGCGACCGGCATCTGATGGCGCGCCATATCGCCATGCTGCCCGCGCCCAAAAACGGACCCGCGGCCGAACGCCTGACCCGGATCACCGCGGGCGCCAAGATCGCCCATGCGAAGGACCAGCACGAGGCACTGAGCTTTCTGGACAAGGCCGAGACCGACGCGCTGATCGCCGATCCCGACCTGCTGCGGCAATGGAGCGGATTGCCCCAATGAAACGAATCGTCGCACTGGACATGCTGCGCGGCTATGCGCTGGTCTGCATCATGATCGACCATATGCCGAAATCGCCCTTGCGCCGGGCGACATTGGCCAATTTCTCGATCTTCGACGCGGCAGAGCTGTTCGTGCTGCTGTCGGGTTTCCTTGTCGGGCTGGTCTGGCTGGCGGTCGCGCGCGATGGCGGCACCCGCGTTGCACAGTGGCGCTTTGCCCGCCGCTCTTTCGAGGTGTGGCGCGCGCTGGTCATCGGCGGCTTTGTCATGGCGCTGCTGTCGGCGGCGCTGTTCGCGCTGGACATGAACCACACCGCCATCTGGTTCCAGTATTCGCGCTGGGTTCTGGAAAACCCCCTTGGCTATCTGGGGGTGCTGATGACGATGTGGTTGCAGCCGAACCTGCTGGACGTGCTGGCGGTCTATGTCGTGCTGCTGGCCTGCGTGCCGCTGGTGGTGCCGCTGCTGCAACGCTGGCCGTTCAGCTTTGCCGCCGCCTCGCTGGTGCTGTGGTGGTTCGCGCCGATCCTGAACGGGCTGATCCCGAACCACCGCTCGACCGGGCTGCTGTTCAACCCGTTCGGCTGGCAGCTGCTGTTCTTCAGCGGCGTCGCCATGGGCCTGTTCCGCAAGGATTTCATGCCGGTGCTGCTGCGCCATGCGCGGCTGCTGACGATCCTGTCCATCGGCATGTTCGTCTTTGGCGCCACCATCGTCATCGCCTCGCGTTTCGGCGATGCCGCCCTGCCGCTGCGCCGGGCGCTGAAGGTGATCTATGGCGGTTCGATCGACAAGTGGAACCTGGACGGCACCCGCTATATGGCGATCATGGCGGCCAGCTGGCTGGTCGCGGTGCCGCTGGCCAATGTGATGGAGCGGCTGGCCATCAGCCGTCTGGGCGTCGCGTTGCAGGAAATCGGGCGCGGCGGGCTGTGGTCCTTCGTGATCTGCGTGATGCTGTCGATCATCGGCGACGCCTTCCAGATGAACCCGCCCGATCAGGATCTGTGGCGGCGACTGATGGTCGATATCTGGGTGATGGTGGCGCTGTGGTGGGCGGCGGCGATCTGGCTGACCTATGGCGCGCCGCGACAGCAGAAGACGCGACAGGCAAGACAGGCCCGGAGCGCCGGGAAATAGCCCATGCCCCCGGCCCGGACCGGCAGTCTGCCCGCCGGTCCTGTTCCCCGCGTTTATTCGCGGTTCATCCGGTTGTTGATGAGGTCGTCGACGACCTCGGGTTCGGCCAGGGTCGAGGTATCGCCGAGGCTGCCATAGTCGTTCTCGGCGATCTTGCGCAGGATCCGGCGCATGATCTTGCCCGAACGCGTCTTCGGCATCCCCGGCGCCCACTGGATCAGGTCCGGGCGCGCGATCGGGCCGATCTCGGTACGCACCCATTTCTCCAGCTCGGCGCGCAGATCCTCCGAAGGATCCACCCCGTTCATCAGCGTCACATAGGCATAGATGCCCTGACCCTTGACCGGATGCGGGTAACCCACAACCGCCGCCTCGGCCACCTTCGCATGCGCCACAAGCGCCGATTCGACCTCGGCCGTGCCCATCCGGTGGCCGGACACGTTGATCACGTCATCCACCCGCCCGGTGATCCAGTAATAGCCGTCCTCGTCGCGGCGGCAGCCGTCGCCGGTGAAGTAATAGCCGGGATATTGCTGGAAATAGGTCTCTTCGAACCGCTGGTGATCGCCCCAGATGGTGCGCATCTGGCCGGGCCAGCTGTCGGCGATGCACAGCACCCCCTCGGCCGGGTCGCCCTCGATCAGCTTCGCCGTTTCGGCCTCCAGCACCGCCGGGCGGATGCCGAAGAAGGGCAGCGTCGCCGAACCCGGCTTGGTCTCGATCGCCCCGGGCAAAGGCGTGATCAGATGGCCGCCGGTCTCGGTCTGCCACCAGGTGTCCACGATCGGGCAGCGGCCCTTGCCGATATTGCGGTCATACCAGTTCCAGGCCTCGGGGTTGATCGGCTCGCCCACCGTGCCCAGCAGGCGCAGGCTGGACAGGTCGTGGCCCTCGATGAATTCGGTGCCCTTGCCCATCAGCGTGCGGATCGCCGTCGGCGCGGTATAGAACTGCGTCACCTTGTGCTTGGCGCAGACCTGCCAGAAGCGGCCGGCATCGGGGAAGGTCGGCACGCCTTCGAACATCAGCGTGGTGGCGCCATTGGCCAGCGGGCCATAGATGATATAGCTGTGGCCGGTCACCCAGCCCACATCCGCCGTGCACCAGAAGACGTCGCCATCGTGGTAATCGAAGGTGTATTGATGCGTCATCGCGGCATAGACCAGATAGCCGCCGGTGGTATGGACCACCCCCTTCGGCTTGCCGGTGGACCCCGAGGTATAGAGGATGAACAGCGGGTCCTCGGCCCCCACCGGGCGCGGCGGGCAGTCGGGGCTGGCGGTCTCCATCAGCGCCTTCACATCGACATCGCGGCCCTCGACCCAGGTGGTCTGGTCGCCGGTATGCTTGACCACCAGGCAGCGCACCCTGTCCGAGCAATGCAGCAGCGCCGCATCGGCATTCGATTTCAGCGCCGTGCGCCGCCCGCCGCGCGGCGCGGTATCAGAGGTGATGACCAGTTTCGCGCCGCAATCATTGATCCGGTTGGCCAGCGCATCGGGCGAGAACCCCGCAAAGACAATGGAATGGATCGCCCCGATCCGGGCGCAGGCCAGCATCGCATAGGCGGCCTCGGGGATCATCGGCAGATAGATCACCACCCGGTCGCCGCGCATCACCCCCTGAGACAGCAGCACATTGGCAAAGCGGTTCACCTTGTCGGACAGCTCCGCATAGGTGATGTGCTGCGCCGGATCCTTCGGGTCGTCGGGCTCGAAGATGATCGCGGTCTGGTTGGCGCGCGCCGGCAGATGCCGGTCCACGCAGTTGACGCAGGCATTCAGCACCCCGTCGCCGTACCACTTGATGCTGACCTTGCCGAAGGTGAAATCGGTCTCTTTCACCTTGCTGTAGGGTTCGATCCAGTCCAGCCGCCGCCCCTCGCGCCCCCAGAACCCCTCGGGATCCGACATCGATTCGGCATAGAGCCGCCCATAATCCTCAGGACCAACATGCGCTGACCCAAAACCAGCAGGAATCCCGTGCTTTTCAATCCTTGAACCTGTCATCAAGCCCCCTCCTCCAGATGCAGTCCGACATATGTCCTGACCAGATAAACAGAAACCGCCGCCGGACGAAACGCCCCTGCGCGTGAAGGTCGGGAATCGCCTCAGCCCAGCCGGACCAGCGCGGCCAGCACGTCAGAGCGGCGCAGCATCCCCCGCAGATTGTCACCGTCCAGAACCGGCATGACGCGGTGGGGATGGCACAGGAACGCCTCGGCCGCCGAGATCAGGTCGGTGCCGGCAGCCAGGCTGATCACGCCGCGGCTCATATGGTCGGCGACGGTGCCTTTCCATTCCTGGTAATAGCTGGCCTGAAGCGCGGGGCGGAAGCAGTCCTTCTGCGTCAGGATCCCGCTCAGCGCGCCGCTGTCGTCGATGACCGCGGCGGCAGGGGCGCGATGTTCGACCAGCTTCGCCACGGCGCGGCGGATCGGCATGTCGGGGTCCAGCACCAGCGCATCGCCTTGCAGCAGCGCGTCGATCAGCGGGGCGCTCATCGCGGTTCCCCGGATCCGCGGTTCGGGCAGCCGTCGCAGGCGATGCCCTTCAGGCAGGCCATGCCGCCGCAGGACCCTTTCAGCGGCCCCCGCCCCGCGATCAGCCCAAGGCCAAGCCCCCCTGCCGCCAACAGGAAGATCGCCAGAACCAGCAGAATTTCCATCGCATCATCTCCTTGTTTCAGATCAGCCAGCGTTCGGCGCCGCCGGTCACATGCTGGTGCAGCTCGCGCGCGCCGTCGAACAGGAACAGCGCCGCGATGCCGTGCCGTTCGGCCAGATCGAGGCCTGCACGACCGGCGGCGGCCAATGCGGTGGCCCAGCCATCGGCCATCATCGCATCCGCCGCCAGAACCGTCACCGAAGCCAGATCCCCATCGACGGGCGCGGCGCGGTGCGGGTCGATGATATGGCCATGCCGCCGCCCGCCCGGATCATAGCTGTGGACCTTCAGCCCCGAGGTCGCGGCCGCCTGCCCCTCCAGCCGCAGCATCGCGGCGGCGCCCGCCTGTCCGGGGCGCGGATCCTCGATGGCGATCTGCCAGATGCGGCCGGATGGATGGGTGCCGCGCGCCAGCAATTCTCCGCCGATATCCAGCAGAAAGGCATCATGGCCCATATCCTGCAACCGCGCCGCCACCAGATCCAGCGCCCGCCCCTTGGCAATGCCGCACAGGTCCAGCGTCTGGCCCGGCTGCGCCTTGGACAACCCGCCATCATGGGCCGCCATGCCCCGCCAGCCAAGCGCCTCGCCTTCGATCGGGCCAAAGCCCCAGCGATGAACCAGCGGCCCGACCGAAGGGTCGAACCAGCCGCCGCTGTCATGCGCCAGCCGCAACGCCGCCCGCGCGACATGCACCGTCCCCTCCGAGACATCGGCATGGTCGGGGGCGCGGTTGAAGGCGGTGATCTCGCTGTCCTCGCGCCAGGGCGACATCTGTCGGTCGATTCGGGCCAGCAGCGCTGCGATGGCCGGGCGGTCGGCCCGCGCCCCGTCGGGCAGCGCCAGCCGCCATTCGCTGCCGAAGGCGGGGCCGGTCAGATGCTGCAAGAGCGGTGCCGCGCGCAGGATCGCGGGGGCGGCACAGCTCAGCGCCGTCATCGCCAGAAACCGGCGCCGCGTCGGAAGGGGTCGGGCCATGTTCATCGCGTCACACTCCGAAATCGTCGTTGAAGATCGAATGCGGCTCGACCCCCAGCCGGGCCAGCGTCGCCAGCACGGCCGAGATCATCACCGGCGGGCCGCACAGGTAATATTCACAATCCTCGGGCGCGGGATGGTTCTGCATCGCTGCACGCAGGGTTTCATGGACAAAGCCCGTCGCCCCGGTCCAACGGTCGCCCGGCGCGGGGTCCGACAGGGCCGGTATCCAGTCGAAATTCGCATGCCGCGCGGCGATGGCGTCGAATTCCGCCGTATAGAACAGATCCGCCGCCGAACGCGCACCATAGAAATAGCGCATCCGCCGCGTCGTGCCGTTGCCGATCTGTTCGTGGATCATCGCGCGCAGCGGCGCCATGCCCACTCCGCCGCCAACAAAGACCATGTCGCGCTGGGTCGGCTGGACGTGGAAATCGCCATAGGGCCCCGAGGTCTCGACCAGATCGCCGGGTTTCAGCGCGAACAGCCAGCTGGAGACGATGCCGGGCGGAATTTCAGCCTCACGCCCCGCAGGCGGCACGGCCAGCCGGATGTTGAAGACGGCGCGGCGTCCGTCCTCGGGGCGGCTGGCGATGGAATAGGCCCGCGTCACCGGCTGATCCGAGCGCGCCGTCATGGCAGGCCAGCCCGCGATGCGCCACGCCTGCCGGAAGGGGTCGTCGATGGCGATATCGCGGAAATCCAGCCGATAGGCGGGGGCGGTCAGCTGCATGAAGCCCCCGGCGCGGAAATCGAAGGGCTGGCCTGCGGGCAGGTCCAGCACCAGTTCGCGGATCAGCGGCGCAAGCTGACGGTTCGACAGGACCCGGCTGGTAAAGCCGGTCGCGCCCAGAAAATCCTGCGGCACGCTGACCGAACAGGGACCGCGCAGCGACACCTGACAGGCCAGCCGGACCTGCGCGCGGCGATCCGCCGCCGACAGCACGCCCCTTTCGGTGGCCTGCACCTGCCCCGCGCCCTCGCCCGTCACCGTGACCCGGCACAGCCCGCAGGTGCCCGCGCCGCCGCAGGCCGCCGGGATGCCGATGCCCGCATCATGCAGCACGCCCAGCAGACGCTGGCCGCGCCCGGCCTCGATCCGGGTGCTGTCATTGACGGTGACGACAAGCGCCCCGCCGGGGATCAGGCGGCGTCGGGCCGCCAGCAGCGCCAGCGTCAGCACGACCAGCAGGCAGGTGACGATCAGGATGGCAAGCGCGATCTCGGTCATGAGGTCACCATCTGCGCGAAGGCGGAAAATCCAAGCGACATCAGCCCGGCCAGAATGAAGGTGATGCCCAGGCCCCGCAGCCCCTGCGGCAGATCGGCATAGGCCATCCGCGCCCGGATCGCGCCCAGCATCAGCACGGCGACGGCAAAGCCGGTGCCGCCACCCAGCCCGAACACCGCCGATTGCGCCAATGTATAATCACGCTCGACCATGAACAGGCTGCCCGCAAGGATGGCGCAATGCACCGCCAGCAGCGGCAGGAACACCCCGAAAGAGGCGTGGATGGCCGGAAAGAAGCGGTCCAGCACCATCTCCAGCACCTGCACCGTGGCCGCGATCACGCCGATGAAGGCGATCAGCGACAGATAGGACAGGTCGATCTGCCCCATCCCCGCCCATTCCCATGCGCCCGGCGCCAGAAGGCCGCGATAGATCAGATGGTTCAGCGGCACCGTCACGCCCATCACCGCGATCACCGCCAGTCCCAGACCCAGCGCCGAGCCGGGCCGTTTCGACAGCGCGATGAAGGTGCAAAGCCCCAGAAACAGGGTCAGCGGCATGTTCTCGACAAAGGCCGCGCGCAGAAACAGGATGCCCAGATCGTTCATTCCGGCACCTCGGTCGGGTCGGGGGCATCGAATTCGCTGGCCTCGACCTGAGCGGGCAGGATGCTGCGGATCGCCCAGACCAGCCCGCCCAGCAGAAAGAACGCGCTGGGGGCCAGCAGCATCAGGTTCAGCGGCGTGAACCAGCCGCCCTGATCGGCCAGCGGCAGCACCTGCCAGCCCAGCAAGGTGCCCGCTCCAAACAGTTCGCGGGCCGAGCCGATGACCATCAGCACCAGCGAATAGCCCAGCCCGTTCCCCAGCGCATCGACCATAGCGGGCAGCGGCGGGTTCAGCCGCGAAAAGCTTTCGGTGCGGCCCAGCACCAGACAGTTGGTCGCGATAAGGCTGACAAAGACCGACAGCTTGCGGCTGATCTCGGGCAGCCATGCCTGCAACATCTGGTCGATCACGATCACCAGCGAGGCGACGATCACGATCTGCACGATCAACCGGATCGAGTTCGGGATATGGTGCCGGATCAGGCTGATCAGCCCCGCGCCCGCAACCACCACCACCGTCAGCGCCGCCGACATGGTCAGCGCCGTCGCCACCGAGGTCGTCACCGCCAGCGCCGAACAGATGCCAAGGATCTGCAATGTCACCGGGTTCTGGTGAACCAGCGGTTGCTTCAGCGTGGACCACAGGCTTGCGCGGGCCATCAGAACTCTCCGCGCCGGATGGCGTCGATCAGCGGGCCATAGCCCTGCGGCCCCAGCCAGAAGCGGATCATCTGCGTGATCGCGTTGCTGGTGCGGGTGGCACCGGTGATGCCGTCAACCTCGTATTCGCTGCCCGAGGCCCCGCGCGCCACGGCAAAGCGGACGGTGCCGCCGCTATCGGTCAGCCGGGTGCCGGGGAACTGGCCCAGCCATGCGGATTCCTCGATCCGCCCGCCAAGGCCCGGCGTCTCGGCCTGCCGGGTGATGGCAAAACCCGCAACCGTCTGCATATCACCCCGAAGCGCGATGATCGCGTCGATGGGACCGTTATAGCCCAGACCGCTGACCGGCAGGATCACCAGCGAGATATCCCCCTGCCCGTCGCGCAGCAGATAGATCTGCGCCAGATCGGGGCGGCTGCCCAGCCCGGCCAGATCCTGCCCCCCGGTCAGTTCGGTCCAGTTGCCGCGATCCTCCAGCGCGGCGGCCAGCCCGTCCGGCGTCACCTCGCGCGCCGCAGCGCCCCGGTTCATATCGACGACCACGGTGCCCAACTCTCCGCCCGCGCCGGTCAGCAGATCGCCCATGCCGGGGATGCCCGCCACCAGCGCCTCAAGCCGGGCCTGTTCCTCGGCGGCGCGGTTCGCGCTCTGGATCGGGCGCAGATAGACCGTCGCGCCGCTGACCATAAGCGCGCAGATGACCGACACCAGAAAGGCCACCGCCAGCGTTTTGGTCCGGCTTTCATTGGGCAGCGCCAGCAGGCGGCGCCATGCGGCAATCGGGTTCAGGTCAGCCATGACGTCGTCTCCTTCTTGCCAGCCACAGCGCGATCGCGGCCTCGTCCAGCAGGGGCGCCAGCAGCGACACCATCAGCGCCGCCGAAACCGCCATCTGCACCGGCGCGGCACCGGGCCAGTGCAGCGCGAACAACAGCACCAGCAGCCCATAGCAGACGCCACCCAGCCACGCCCCCAGTCGGGTCGAGGCCCCGGCCACAGGGTCCGCCACCAGCAGCACCAGCGCCAGCCCGGCAGCGGGCAGCACCGCCCCGACCGGCAGCCCGGCCAGCGCCGCAATCATCCCGACCAGCACCGCCCCCCAGATCACCCCGGCGGGCATCACCCCGGCAATGATCCCGATCAATGCGGCGGGAATGGCGGCCCATGTCACCGGCAGCGGAAGATCGGGCCAGGGGGCGGCGGAAAAGCCGAAGCCCAGAAAAGCCAGCGTCACCGTTGCCGGGTTCAGCACATTGCGCCCCCAGCCGCCAAAGACCAGTTCCGCCATCACCGCGCCAAAGCTGATGCCCAGCACCATCTGGATCGGCCCCAGTTCCTCGGGCGCCAGCATCGCCACGGCCAGCGCCGTCAGCGCCCCGGCGAATGACGGCGGCTGCGCCCGTGCCAGCATGAAGATCAGATGCCACAGCCCCGCCAGCAGCAGCACCAGCACCAGCCGCAAGGCCGCGCCGATGCCGCCATACCACAGCCATGCCAGCGCGACGGGCAGCATCGCCGCGATCAGGATCAGCGCGACCATCTCGCGATCCCACAATCCGCGCGTCATTGCGGCACCTCCTCGGCATGGATGCGCTGCAACAGCACGCGCAGCTGCGACGACAGGGTCGGATCGGCCCCGGTGACATAATCGGCCAGCGCCAGATCCTCTTCCAGCAGCGACAACGCGCCCAGACGCACGACGCCTTCGGAATCGCCCGAGGCCAGCGCCCGGATCAACGCGGCTGCGGGAATGTCGCCCCCCAGCGCCTGATCCAGCGCCGCCGTCGGGATGATCGGCAGCGGCCGCGCCGCGCGGCGCAGGGCGGCGTTGAACCAGTGCCCCCGGTCGCGGCCTTCCCCACGCGGCAGGACGCTGACCTGCCGGTCGCGCGGTCCCAGCCAATGCGCGGCGTGGCCGCCGATCCGGTCGCCTGCAAGGATCTGATGCGGGCCGGGGCGGGTGATGTCGTGGCACAGCCCGCGCAGATCCGCCCCCGGCTGGCAACGCAGCAGCCGCGCCCGGTGCAGCGCCGCCCCGGTTACCGAGACCAGCCGCGTGGGCGGCAGCATCCCATCTGCCAGCAACGCGCCAAGCGCCGCCACGTCCTCGGCATGGATGTCCCAGACCGGTGCCTCGATCCGGGCCGGGTGATGGCGGTGGATCTGGATGCCCGCCAGACCCTGCGGATGCAGCGCCCCGCAGCGGATGCGCCGCACGCCACCCGGCAGCGCCAGACCCACACCGCCGCACAGATACAGATGCGTCGTCAGGGTGGCCAAGGCGGTCAGACCGCGCTGGAAATCCTCGTGCCGCCCTTGCAGCGCAATCAGCGGGTCGGGCGCGGCGGGGCGACTGTCGATGGCCATGACGAAGATCGCGGCAGGGGTTTCATCGGCGCGCGGCATCCGGCCAAAGGGGCGGCTGCGCAGCGCCCGCCACAAACCGCTGCGCCGCATCAGCCCGGCCAGCGCATCAGGCCCCTGCCCCGAAATGTCGAAGCAATGCCGGTCATCGCCTTCGCGAAACAGCACCATCTGCACCAGCCTGCGCCCCGGTTGCAGCAGGATCGAGGCCACCCGGCCCGACATCGGCGCGACCAGCGCGACCTCGGGCGCGGCGCGCAGATGGGCAACCGGCTGGCCCTGGGCAACCCGATCACCCTCGGCCACCAGCGGCTCGATGCGCAATTCCTCGCCACGCCCGGGGGTCAGCGCGGCCTGATCGGTCAACAGATCATGCGGGCCGTCATCCGGCGACGAAACGGGCATATCGGGCAGGATCAGGCCAGCCGAAAGGGCAGGTTTCAGCATTTGCCTCCGATCGGCGGCGCGCCCCAAACTTTCGCTGATGAAAATTTGACGCGGGTGCCTCGCGTTGGTTACCATGAACTCGCGCGACAGTTTATGAGGACATAGCCAAGGTGAAAAGCCATGTCATGGAATTCAAACAGCTTTGCTGGTGCTGTCGCGGCGCCGCTGGTAATGGTCATTGCGCTTTTCGCACAACCAGCACTGGCCCAGAACGGTGATGACATTTCCGAAATCGAGGCGCTGGATCAGGCGCTGCGACCATATGTCATGCCCGAATCCGGACCCTTCCGCCCCGACCGGATCGCCATAGGACAGGCGGCCGCCATCGCCGACTGGGCGAAATCGGGCCATGCGAATGCCGCATCCGAATCGTTTGCCCACTGGAATGATGCCGGGGAAATCCCGCCGGTCTGCGCCACCTGCCATGCGGGCGCGGGGTTCCGCGCGCTTTACGGCCTGGACGGCAGCGAACCGGGCATCCCCGAACATCCCGTCCCGACCGGCGGCGTGGTCGATTGCGAGACCTGCCACAATCCCGGCCTGTCCGAGATCCGCGAGGTCCGCTTTCCCAGCGGGCTGATGCACCCGGTCGGCCCCGGAGAGGCATCCTGCCTGACCTGCCATCAGGGCCGCGCCGCCGGAAGCACCGTGGCCGAGGCGACCTTCGATCAGGCCGAGGACGAACCCAACCCCGAACTGGGCTTCATCAACCCCCATTACGCCGTCGCCGCCGCGACATGGCTGGGGGGCTATGGCGGATCGGGCTATCACTATCCGGGCAAAAGCTATTCCGGGCGGTTCTTCCATGCCCGCCCCGTCGCCAGCTGCGCATCCTGCCACGAACCGCATTCGTTGCAGGTCCAGACCGACAGTTGCCTGACCTGCCATGAACAGGCCAGCCCCGGCGCGATCCGCATCTCTCGCATCAGCCATGACGGCAGCGGCGATCTGGGCAAGGGCATCCGCGCCGATATCGAGACCAATGCGGCGCGGCTGAAGGCGATGCTGGGCGATTATGCGGCGCAGGTCGCGGGCACCGCGATGGTCTATGACGGCAACCGCCATCCCTATTTCTTCGCCGATGCCAATGGCGACGGACGCGCGGACGAGGCCGATGGCCGCCCGGTGCCCTTCAACGCATGGACCCCGCGCCTGCTGAAGGCGGCCTATAACTGGAAGTTCGTCACCGCCGATCCTGGCGCCTTTGCCCATAACCCGCATTACGTTCTGGAATTGCTGTATGATTCCATCGAGGATCTGGGCGGGCCGCTGGATCTGGACATGGCGGCGGCGGGCCTGCATCGATAGGGCCACCGGCATTTGTCTCAACATTTGACAAGCCTTCCGTTCCGGGGGATGTCTTCGTAACAAGAACGCGAGGGCGACCCGGGCGATGGCGACGAATGACCCCAGACAGGCCGAGCTGTCGGCCGAACAGCGCGACGGGGCGCTGGTGTTGCAGGGGGATCTGGTCGTCTGGACGCTGCCGCAACTGCCCGGCGGCAAAACCGAACGCATCGAGGGCGCCGGGTTGTCGCGGCTGGATACGGCGGGCGCGTGGTATCTGATCGGCCAGCAACAGGCGGGCGCGATGCTGGCCGGGCTGTCGGATCGCCATGCCCATCTGGTGCAGACCGTCATGGACGCGATCCAGCCGCCCGATCAGCCCGCCGATGCGGCGACGGGCTGGCGCAGGCTGCTGGAGGACACCGGGCGGCGCGTGGTCTCGGCGCTGACCTTCTTTCGCGAACTGGCCGAGTATCTGGGCCGCTTCATCGCCGGATTGCTGCGCGCCATCCGCCATCCGGCGGATTTCCGGCTGACATCGCTGATCTATCACTGTCAGGAAACCGGGCTGCGCGCGGTGCCCATCGTCGCCATCATGTCCTTTCTGATCGGGGTGGTGCTGGCCTTTCAGGGCTCGACCCAGCTGAAACAGTTCGGGGCCGAGGTCTTTGTCGTCGATCTGATCGCGATCTCGGTGCTGCGCGAGCTGGGCATCCTGCTGACCGCGATCATCGTCGCGGGGCGAACGGCCTCGGCGCTGACGGCCTCGATCGGCTCGATGAAGATGCGCGAGGAAATCGACGCCATGCGCACCCTTGGCATGGACCCGGATCTGGTGCTGATCGTGCCGCGCATTCTGGCGCTGATCCTGACCCTGCCGATTCTGGGGCTGATCGCGGATGTGGCCGGGCTGGTCGGCGGCGCCGTCATGTCGTGGATCGAGCTGGGGATATCGCCGCCGATGTTCTTCAGCCGTCTGGGAGAGGTCGATGTGACCCATGCCATCGCCGGTCTGGTCAAGGCGCCGGTCTTTGCGCTGGTGATCGGGGTGATCGGCTGCCATGCCGGGATGAAGGTCGGCAAGGACGCGGAATCGCTTGGCAGTCAGACCTCGACCGCCGTGGTCAACGCGATCTTTGCCGTCATCATCATCGACGCGCTGTTTTCGATCTTCTTCGCGGTGATCGGGCTGTGAGCGGCGAGAACATCATCGAGGTCCGGGGCCTGCGCACCCAGTTCGGCGATCATGTCGTCCATGACGGGCTGGATCTGGACGTGAAGCGCGGCGAGATTCTGGGCGTCGTCGGCGGTTCGGGCACCGGCAAATCGGTGCTGCTGCGTGAAATCGTCGGCCTGCTGCGCCCCGCGGCGGGCACGATCCGCGTCTTCGGTCAGGATGTCGGCGCGCTGTCCGGTGCCGCCCGAGAGGCCGTCGAGCGTCGCTGGGGCGTGATGTTTCAGGACGGGGCGCTGTTTTCCTCGCTGACCGTGCGGGAAAATGTCGAGGTGCCGCTGCGCGCCGTTCCCGGCCTGACCGACAGTCAGCGGCAGGGGCTGGCGGAACTGAAGGTGGCGATGGCCGGACTGCCGTGGAATGCCAATGCGAAATTTCCATCCGATCTGTCGGGGGGGATGCGCAAACGGGCCGGACTGGCGCGCGCGCTGGCGCTGGACCCGGAGATCGTGTTTCTGGACGAACCCACCGCCGGGCTGGACCCGATTGGCGCCGACGCCTTCGACCGGCTGATCGTGGCCCTGCGCGATGCGCTGAACCTGTCGGTCTTTCTGGTCACGCATGATCTGGACACGCTGCATGCTTGCTGCGACCGGATCGCCGTGCTGGCCGAAAAGAAGGTGCTGGTGACCGGCACCATGGCCGAGATGCTGAAGGTCGATCACCCCTGGGTGCATGAATATTTCCACGGCCCCCGCGCCCGCGCCGCGCAGACGACCGAGGAAGCGGGCGGGCAAACGGCGGATCGCGGCAAAGGATAGGACATGGAAACCAAGGCGAATTACGCGCTGATCGGCGCCTTTACCATTGCCGGATTTCTGGGAATCCTGGGCTTTCTGATGTGGTTCGCCAAGCTGGAGATCAACCGGCAGTTCGCCTATTACGACATCCACTTCACCGAGGTTTCCGGTCTGGGCATCGCCTCCGAAGTGCGCTTTGCCGGGCTGACGGTGGGTTCGGTCGTTGCCATGGATCTGGCCCCCGACCGCGCCGGTCCGGTCCGCGTCCGCATCGAGGTGGCCGAGGATACGCCGATCCGCACCGATTCCCGCGCCTCGTTGGAGGCGCAGGGGGTGACGGGGGTGTCCAACGTCTTCATCACCGCCGGCACGCCCAATGCGCCGCTGCTGCGCGATCAGGATGATGAGGGCATCCCCGAAATCCGGTCCAGCCGCTCGGCGCTGCAAACCCTGTCCGATCAGGGGCCGCAGATCATCGAGCGGCTGAATGTCGTGGCCGAACAACTGACCGAGTTGCTGGGCGAGGAAAACCAAAGCCGCGTGAACAACATCCTCGACAATGTCGAACGTTCCAGCAGCAATCTGGATCAGGCGATGGCCGATATTTCCGCCGCGACCGAGGCCATCGGACAGGCCGCCGAAGGGATCGCCACATTCGGCGGCAAGCTGGACGGGCTGAGCGAAACCGCCGGCACCGCGCTGAGCAACTTCTCGACCGCGGCGGAAACGGCGGATGGCACGCTGGCCTCGGCCACGCAGACGCTGGACGAGCTGCGCGATTACGTCTCGGGCGATCTGCGCGGGCTGACGCAGCGGCTGGACCAGACCGCGGGCGCGTTGCAGGAGAACCTGTCGCGGCTGGGCACAAGGGCCGAAAGCAGTCTGGACAATCTGGACCGGGCGCTGGATTCCGGCAGCCGCGCCTTCGATCAGGCTGCGGTCATGTTCAGCACCGATCTGGGCCCGATCATCAGCGATCTGCACGACACGCTTGGCCGGGTGAACAGCACGCTGGACAGCGTGGCGGACGATATTCCGCAGATCACCGCGCAGTTGCGGCAGGCCGCGACATCCGCCGCCGACGCCTTTGCCTCGTTGCAGTCGGTGCTGGACAGCGCCGCCGCCCCGGTCCAGAGTTTCACCCGCGAGGCCCTGCCGCAATTCGCCCGCCTGTCGCAAGAGATGCGCAATCTGGTCGGCAATATCGACCAGTTGGTGACAACGCTGCGGCGCAATCCCTCGCAGATCCTGTCGGGTCCGCGCACCCCTGAATTCCGCCGCTGAGGTCACCGATGCGCCTTTTCTCCCTGCTTCTTGCCCTGACCGTCACCACCCTGCCCGGCTGCGCCGCCATGTCGCTGCTGCAAGGAGAGCCCGACCGCGACGTGTTCGAACTGCGCGCCCCACCCGCGGGCGGCACCCAATGCGGACGGGGCCGGATCGGCGAGCTGGTGGTGGAGCTGCCCAAGACGCGCGGCACGCTGGACAGCGACCGAATCATGATCCGCCCCTCGGCCCTACAGACGCAATATCTGCCGGATGCCGTCTGGGGCGATCCGGTGCCCGCGACGCTGCAACGTCTGCTGGTCGAGACGCTTGGCCGCTATGACAGCTTTACCCATGTCGGGCGAGCGCCGCTGGGGGTGGCGGGCGATGTGGCGCTGATCAGCGAGATCGGCGATTTCAATGCCGAGGTCGCGCCGGATGGCGCCATCGTGCGGCTGTCGGTGGATGCAAGGATGGTGCGCGAAATGGATGCCAGCGTGGTGTCGCGCGGCAGTTTCTCGGTCTCGACCCATGCCGCCAGCACCCGCACCGCCGACCTGATCCCGGCCTTCGACGCGGCGGGCCAGCAGCTGATCGCGCAGATGACCGAATGGAGCCTGCGCGCGGCGGGCGTCAATCCGGCCTCTTGCCGCTGATCACGGCTCGGGGTGGCTGTGGCGGATATCGCCGGTCGCCAGCACCGGCGAGGCGTCGAAACCATCCGCGTTCAGCATTGCCGCCACCCTCTCCAGCGAGGCGACAAGCTGCGCCTGTTCCCAGTCCCGCAGCTTGGCGAAGGCGCGCACGAATTGCTGTTGCAGCGCGTCGGGCGCGGTATCCACGGCCCGCTGCCCGGTTTCGGTGATGACCACATCGGTCTGACGGCGGTCGGTTTCCGAACGCAGGCGCTGCACCATCTCGCGCTGCACCAGCTTGTCCACCAGCGCCGTCACCGTCGCCTGCGTGACCCCCATCTTCTTCGCCAGCGCCTTGGGCGTGATCCCGGCAGTGGGATGCGCCTCGACGATCTGCAACACGCGCAGCTGCGCGGGCGTCAGACCGGCCGATTGCGCCAGCGAACGCTCATACAGTTCCGTCGCGCGCAGAATCCTGCGCAGCGCGATCAGACTGTCATCGATGCGATCACTGACCTCTTGTTCCATAACGGTGGTATCGCACGGGCGGGCCGCCTCATTCAATCATGGAAAAACTGCAGAAGATTATTAGGCTAACGAACCATTTTATCCGCATGAAAAGGGTAATATGCGGACAAACCTGCCTATCTCGCCGGTATAAAGGCTTTTTTACTTCGTTATTGAAACCAATTGCCATTCCGACTACTTAGTTAGGCGAACGAAACGACGAAGAAGTGATCAGATGCCGAGCGCCATAACCAAACCCGGAAAGCCACAACCCGTCCTGCGCAAACCAGATGCAAAGGACGGACCAGCGATCTGGGAACTGGTGAAAACCTGCAAGCCGCTCGATGAAAACTCGCTTTACTGCAATCTGATCCAGGCCGAGCATTTCCGCGACACCTGCGTGCTGGCCGAACTGGATGGCGAGGTCGCGGGCTGGATCTCGGGGCACATGATCCCCGATGAGGACAGTCTGTTCGTCTGGCAGGTGGCCGTCAGCCCCCGCGCGCGCGGTCTGGGACTGGGCCGCAGGATGCTGACCGAATTGCTGAGCCGTGATGCCTGCGCCGGGGCGAATGAGCTGAAAACCACGATCACCCCCGACAATGACGCGTCATGGGCGCTGTTTCGCAGCCTTGCCCGGCATCTGGACGGGCGGTTGACGCATCAGGCACATTTCACCCGCGGCACCCATTTCGCCGGACGCCACGCGACCGAGCATATGGTGACCATCGCCCTGCCCGACTGCATGGAACTGTCCCAGGCCGCCTGAGCCGGTGCCGACAACAATGACATTCCCGAAAGGAATCACCATGACCAACACCGTGAACAACGGTGGCGACATCTATGATCGCCGCGAAAGCGAAGCCCGCTCTTACTGCCGGGGCTTTCCGACCACCTTCACCGCCGCGCGCGGATCCGAACTGACCGACGAATCGGGCCGCCGCTATATCGACTTTCTGGCGGGTTGTTCCTCGCTGAACTATGGCCATAACGATCCCGACATGAAGGCCGCGCTGATTGAACATATCGCCGGCGACGGGCTGGCCCACGGGCTGGACCTGCATACGGACGCCAAGGCCGCCTTCCTGCGCGCGTTCGAGACCCATATCCTGAAGCCGCGCGGCATGGATCACCGGCTGATGTTCACCGGCCCGACCGGCACCAACGCCATCGAGGCGGCGATGAAGCTGGCCCGCAAATCCACCGGGCGCAGCAATATCGTGGCCTTCACCAACGGCTTCCACGGCGTCAGCATGGGCGCGCTGGCGGCGACCGGTAACGGCTATCATCGCGGCGGCGCGGGCACCGATCTGGGCGGCGGCATCACCCGGCTGCCCTTCGACGGCTATATGGACGGTTTCGACAGCGCCGATCTGCTGGAGCAGATGCTGACCGACAACTCGTCCGGGCTGGATGCGCCCGCCGCAATCATGCTGGAAACCGTGCAGGGCGAAGGCGGGCTGAACGCCGCCAGCCCCGAATGGGTGGCCCGGATCGCCCGGCTGGCGCGCGAACATGGCGCGCTGCTGATCATCGACGACATTCAGGCCGGTTGCGGCCGGACCGGCGGCTTCTTCTCGTTCGAGGGGATGGGCTTTACCCCCGATATCATCACCATGGCGAAATCCGTTTCCGGCTTTGGGCTGCCGCTGGCACTGGTGCTGGTGCGCCCGGAACATGACGTGATGGGCCCCGCCGAACATAACGGCACCTTCCGCGGCAACAACCACGCCTTCGTCACCGCCCGCATCGCGATCGAGAAGTTCTGGGCCGATGACAGCTTTCAGCGCAGCGTCGAAGCCCGCGCGAAGGTCGTCGAGGACGGCTTGCAGAAACTGGCGGCGATGATCCCCGGCGCCCGGCTGAAGGGGCGCGGCATGATGCGTGGCGTCGATGTCGGCTCGGGTCAGCTGGCGGGCGACATCTGCGGGCAGGCCTTCGAGAACGGCCTGATCATCGAGACATCCGGCCCCGAGGACGAGGTGGTCAAGATCCTTGCCCCGCTGACCACGCCCGATACGGTGTTGCGCAAGGGCATCGACATCCTTCTGGATGCCGCCCGCACCACCATCGACGGCAACCAGATCGCAGCGGAGTAACCAACATGATCGTTCGTGACCTCAACAAGATCCTGCAGGATGAACAACAGCGCGTGGTCAGCGACGCGCAATGGACCAGCGTGCGGATGCTGCTGGCCGGGGATGGCATGGGCTTTTCCTTCCATATCACCATGCTGGAGGCCGGTTCAGAGCATACCTTCGAATACAAGCACCATTTCGAAAGCGTCTATTGCATGGAAGGGCGCGGCTCGATCACCGATATCGCCACGGGCGAGACGCATCCGATCCGGCCCGGCATGATGTATGCGCTGAACCTGCATGACCGCCATATCGTCCGGGCCGAGGAAAAACTGGTCATGGCCTGCTGTTTCAACCCGCCGGTGACGGGGACCGAGGTCCATCGCGAAGATGGCTCTTACGCCCCGGCGGAAGAACTTCGGGAAGCATGATGGGGCATACAGTCGAAAAAATCGGCGGCACGTCCATGTCCCGGCTGGACGTGCTGATGGATACGCTGTTTCTGCGCGGCGGCACGGACCCCTATGGCCGCATCTTCGTCGTCTCGGCCTTTGGCGGCATCACCGACATGCTGCTGGAACACAAGAAGACCGACAAGGCCGGGGTCTATGCCATGTTCGCCCGTGCCGACAGCGATCACGGCTGGCACGAGGCGCTGGATCAGGCATCCGACGCGATGGCCGCGCATCATCACCGGCTGCTGTCCCATGACGCCGACTGCACCCGCGCCGACGAATTCCTGCGCGAACGGATCGAGGGCGCGCGCAACTGCCTGATCGACCTGCAACGGCTGTGCTCCTATGGCCATTTCCGCCTGTCGCAGCACATGCTGCAAATCCGCGAATTGCTGTCGGGGCTGGGGGAATCGCATTCCGCGCTGGTCGCCACATTGATGCTGAAACGCGCGGGCGTGAATGCGCGGCTGATCGACCTGTCCGGCTGGCGCGACGAGGCCGAGCTGTCTCTGGAACAGCGCATCACCGGCGCCATGCGCGGCATCGACCCAGCCGCGGAGTTACCCATCGTCACCGGCTATGCGCAATGCTCCGAAGGGCTGATGCGCGAATACGACCGGGGCTATTCCGAGGTGACGTTCTCCTGTCTGGCCGCGCTGACCGGCGCGCGCGAGGCGATCATCCACAAGGAATTCCACCTATCCTCGGCCGATCCGAAGCTGGTCGGGCAGGACATGGTGCAAAAGCTGGGTCGCACGAATTACGATGTCGCCGACCAGCTGTCGAACATGGGGATGGAGGCGATCCATCCCAGCGCCGCCAAGACCCTGCGCCGGGCCGAGGTGCCCCTGCGCGTCACCAATGCGTTCGAGCCCGAAGATCCCGGCACGCTGATCGACGACCGCCCCGCCGACCGGCCCGCGGTCGAGATCGTCACCGGCATCGACGTGATCGCGCTGGAGGTGTTCGAGCAGGACATGGTCGGCGTCAAGGGCTATGACGCGGCGATTCTGGACGTGCTGACGCGGCATAATGTGCGGATCGTGTCCAAGGTCTCGAACGCGAACACGATCACGCATTACCTCGATGCCTCGCTGAAGGTGATGCGGCGGGTCGAGAAGGATCTGGGCAACCTTTACCCGCAGGCGACGATCAGTTCGCGCAAGCTGGCCATCGCCTCGGTCATCGGGCGCGACCTGAACGGGCTGGCGGTGCTGACGCGCGGGCTTCAGGCGCTGAGCGATAACGGCCTTGCCTCGGTCGGCGCCAGTCAGGGGCCGCGCAATGTCGATACCCAGTTCCTGCTGGAACGCGAGGATCTGGCCCCCGCCATCAAGGCGCTGCATGGCGCCTTCTTTGCCCGCGCGCAGGCATTGTCACAAGCCGCCTGACCGCCGCCAGCCGATGACACCGGATCGGGCTGCCAGATGCCGATGTTTAATCGCGCATCCGTAATCAAGCCCGTTTCGGCATGGTCCAATCCACCGCCGTTTCTGGCGATCGCACCACCGACGCTGCATGCTTTCAGGGTCGCAAGGCGTGACCCCGATCCGGAATCGGACCTTGCGAAGCGGGATCGCCCCGGCATGACTATCGGCGTCGCTATGGTATCCGAACAACTTGACACCGATCGCCCCGTCAAGGTTTTCGCCCGAAAGTCTCCCGCCCGGCGCGGTTCGTTCCAGGTCAAAAACGGACGAAACTAACCTTCCAGCATCCACGGGCTCGACAACACCTCACAAAAAGCTTTGCGGGTCGATATCAACCGACAGCCGCAGGTTGGTCGGCGGTTTGTGCGGGGCCAGCCAGTCGGCGATGGCGGCTTGCAAGGGGGACTGGCGGGGCGCGCGGATCAGCATGCGCATGCGGAAACGGCCCCGGATCCGGGCGATGGGCGCGGGCGCGGGCCCCCAGAGTTCGGCACCCGCATCGCGCAGGGGCGTGGCATTGGCGGCAAGGTGGCGGGCGAAATCGGCCACTACCTGCGGATCGGGATGGGACAGGATGATCCCCGCCAGCCGCCCGAAAGGCGGCATGCCGACCGCCTGCCGCCCGGCGGCCTCGGCATCCCAGAAGGCCTCGTCCTGACCCGACAGGATGGCGCGGATCACCGGATGGTCGGGCTGGTGGGTCTGCAACAGCGCCACTCCCGGCGCCTGCCCCGATTGCCGCCCGGCGCGGCCCGCAACCTGCCGCATCAGTTGGAACGACCGCTCTGCCGCGCGCAGATCGGCGCCTTGCAGGCCCAGATCGGCGTCGATTACCCCCACCAGCGTCAGGCGCGGGAAATTGTGCCCCTTGGCGACGATCTGGGTGCCGATGATGATGTCGGTATCGCCCGAGGCGATCTCGGCGATGGTTTCCTTCAGCACCCGGGCGGAATGGAACAGGTCCGAGGACAGTACCGTGGCCTTGGCATCGGGGAACCGGGCGGCGACCTCTTCGGCGATGCGTTCGACGCCGGGGCCGATGGGGGCCAGCTTGCCCTCGACCCCGCAGGACGGGCAGACCGTCGGGATCGGGCGCGTGTCGCCGCATTGATGACAGACAAGGCGGTTCTGAAAGCGGTGTTCGACCATCCGCGCATCGCATTGGTGACAGCCGATCTGTTCGCCGCAGGCCCGGCAGACGGTGACGGGCGCAAAGCCACGACGGTTCAGGAACAGCAGCGATTGCTGGCCCTGCGCCAGCCGCCGGTCCACCGCAGCGGCCAGAGTGGGAGAGATCCAGCGCCCCGACGGCATCTCTTCCGAGCGCAGGTCGATGGCGGCCATCTCGGGCAGTTCGGCCTCGCCATAGCGCGAGCGCAGATCCTGACGGGCATATTTGCCGCTGGCCGCGTTCACCCAGCTTTCAAGACTGGGCGTGGCCGAGGCCAGCACCACCTGCGCGCCGCTGATCGAGGCCCGCAGTACCGCCATGTCGCGGGCGTTGTAAAACACCACGTCTTCTTGCTTATAGCTGCCGTCATGTTCCTCATCGACGACGATCAGGCCCAGATCGCGGAACGGCAGGAACAAGGCCGAGCGCGCGCCGACGACCATGCCGACCTCGCCCCGCGCGGCCATGTGCCACAATCGGCGACGCTCGGTCCGGGTGATGCCGCTGTGCCATTCGCCGGGGCGGGCGCCGAAACGGGCCTCGACCCGGTCCAGAAACTCGGCCGAGAGCGCGATTTCCGGCAGCAGAACCAGCGCCTGACGGCCCGCGCGCAGACATTCCGCCACGGCCTCCAGATAGACCTCGGTCTTGCCCGATCCGGTGACGCCGCGCAGCAGCGTCGTGCCATAGCCGCCCGACCGGATTCTGCCGCGCAGCGCATCGGCGGCCAGTTGCTGATCCTCGGCCAGCGGCTTGCCGGGCCGGGCCGGGTCCAGACGCGGATAGGGCAGATCGCGCGGCGCCTGAATTTCGGCCAGCGTACCCGCCGCCACCAGCCCCTTGACCACCGACACGCCCACCCCGGCCAGCTGCGCCAGTTCGGACGCCGCGAAGCTGGCGCCGCCGTGATCGGCGATCACCTGCATGACGCGGGCGCGGGCCTCGGTCACGCGCTCGGGCGGCTGACCGGCCAGAACGACGACGCGGCGGGCGGCAGGTGGCTGGTCCAGATCGGGGGCGCGGGTGGCCATCCGCAGCATCAGCGGCGGCGGCGTCAGGGTGTAATCGGCGGCGCGGGTCAGGAATTCCACGAAACCGGGCTGAAAGGGCTGCGCATCCAGCACCCGCACCACCGCCCGCAATTTCGCCGCGTCAAAGCCGCCGATGCCCTCGCCCATGACCAGCCCCATGACCCGGCGCGGCCCCAGCGGGCACAGCACCAGCTGCCCCACGCCCACGCCGCCTTCGGGCGCAAGATAGTCCAGCAGACCGATCGGCTCGGTCGTCAGGACCGCGATGCGGCTGCGGGGCGCGAAAAACGTGGGTGGCGTGGCATGGCTCATGGCTGCCGGATAAAGACCCCGCGACGCGAGACTTGCAAGACCCGGCTCTTTCAGCCTTTGGGTTTATGCGCTATCACCCGCCACGACTCTGCCACCCAAGGGAACCGGGCCATGAAATTCTTTGTCGATACCGCAGACACCGCCGCCATCAAGGAACTGAACGATCTGGGCATGGTGGATGGCGTGACCACCAACCCCTCGCTGATCCTGAAAGCCGGGCGCGACATCACCGAAGTCACCCGCGAGATCTGCGAGATGGTCGCAGGCCCGGTCAGCGCCGAAGTCGTGGCCGAAAAGGCCGATGACATGATCCGCGAAGGCAAGACGCTGGCCAAGATCGCCGACAACATCACCGTCAAGGTGCCGCTGACCTGGGATGGGCTGAAGGCCTGCCGGGCGCTGTCGGACGAGGGCCACATGGTCAATGTGACGCTGTGCTTTTCCGCCGCGCAGGCGCTTCTGGCGGCCAAGGCCGGCGCGACCTTCATCAGCCCGTTCATCGGGCGGCTGGACGACATCCATATGGACGGCATGGACCTGATCGCGGATATCCGTGAAATCTATGACAATTACGGCTTCGAGACGCAGATCCTCGCGGCCTCGATCCGCAGCGTGAACCACATCATCGACGCCGCCAAGATCGGCGCCGACGTGATCACCGCGCCGCCTTCGGTCATCAAGTCGATGGCGAACCATGTCTTGACCGACAAGGGTCTGGCGCAGTTCAATGCCGATTGGGCCAAGACCGGTCAGAAGATCGGCTGAAGGCGCGAAACGGCGCAAAGGGGGCAAGGATGACGGCGGTTCTGGACGAGGCGACGCGCAAGAAACTGCTGGCCGATCCGGGCGTGATCCTGGACGACCGCGACCTGATGCGCGCGCTGGTCGCCGCACGAGAGGCGGATGTGGGCGACAATGTCATCGACATCCGCGGCCGCGCGATGGAGGCGCTGGAAACCCGGCTGGAGCGGCTGGAAAGCACGCATGAAAGCGTGATCGCCGCCGCCTATGACAACCAGTCGGGCACTGCCGTTGTCCACCGCGCCGTCATCGCCCTGCTGGAGCCCGCGGATTTCGAGGGCATGGCCGAAATCCTGCAATCGCATATCGCCCCGGTCCTGCGGATCGAGACGCTGCGGCTGCTGATGGAGGCGACCAATGCCCCCGAAAACCTGCCCGAGGATGTGGTGGTCGTGCCCGATGGCGCCATCGACCGCATCATCAGCGCCGGCAGGCGGGCGCCGCGCGGCGACGACATCATCCTGCGCGCCGCCGAACCCGTCACCCAGCCGATCCACGGCCGCAATGTCGCGTCCGAGGCGCTGCTGCCGCTGGAACTGGGTGCGGGCCTGCCGCGCGCGATGTTCCTGATGGGCAGCGCCGATATCAATCGTTTCACCCCAGCGCAGGGCACCGATCTGCTGCGCTTTTTCGGACAGGTTGCGCGGCTGAGCCTGCTGCGCGCGCTCGGGGGATGAGCGCGCCGCCGCTGGCCTTGTCTGCGGCGATGTCGGACGCGCTGGCCCGCTGGCTGGAAACCGAGGCCGCGACGCGGGACCGCTCGGACCACACGATTACAGCCTATCAGGGCGATCTGCTGGCCTTCCTGTCCTTTCTGGGCGGCTATCTGGGCGAGGCCGCGACGCCGAAATCACTGGCCTCGCTGCGCCAGCCCGAGATGCGCGCCTTCGCCGCCAGCGAACGGGCGCGGGGTCTGTCGGCACGGTCGCTGGCGCGGCGGCAATCGGCGGTGCGCAGCTTTCTGCGCTGGATCTCGGACCGCGAGGGCTATGACCTGTCGGCGGCGCTGGCTGCGCGCAGCCCGAAATATACCCGCTCTCTGCCCCGCCCGCTGTCGCCCGAGCAGGCGCGGCAGACGCTGGACATGGTGGCCACCGATCACGAAACGCCCTGGGTCGCGGCGCGCGATCTGGCGGTGCTGACGCTGCTGTGGGGCTGCGGGCTGCGCATTTCCGAGGCGCTGGGGCTGAACGGGCGCGACTGGCCGTTTCGCGATGCGCTGACCATCCGCGGCAAGGGCGGACGCGAAAGGCAGGTGCCGGTGCTGCCCGCCGCGCATCAGGCGGTGGCCGATTATCTGGCGCAATCGCCGTGGCGGCTGGCCCCGGATCAGCCACTGTTTCGCGGCGTACGCGGCGGGCGGCTGGCGGCGGGCAGCATCGAGGGTTCGATGCAGCGCGCCCGCGCGGTGCTGGGCCTGCCGCCCACGGCCACGCCCCATGCGCTGCGCCACAGTTTCGCCACCCATCTGCTGGCGGCGGGAGGCGATCTGCGCACCATTCAGGAATTGCTGGGCCATGCCAGCCTGTCCACCACGCAAGTCTATACCGGGGTGGACGACGCGCATCTGATGGCGGTCTATCGCAATGCCCATCCGCGCGGCAATTGACGAACCAGCGGCCCGGTTCGCGCGTTAAGCTGCCGAAAACGAACGAGGTAAGCCATGACCAACCACGCAATCTTTGACCGCCCAATGGATGCGCCCCTGCCGCAGGGCTATGATCAGGCGGTGTTCGGCATGGGCTGCTATCGGGCGCCCGAACGGCTGTTTTGGAAACAGAACGGCGTCTGGCTTACGCAGGTCGGTTTCGCGGGCGGGCAGACCGAGAACCCGACCCCCGATCAGGTCGGATCCGGCCAGACCGGCCATGCTCAGGTCGTCCGCGTCGTCTTTGACAGCTCCCTGATCAGCTATGACCATCTGCTGCAACTGTTCTGGGAACATCACGACCCAACGCAGGGCGAGCGTCAGGGCGACGATGTCGGCAGCCAGTATCGCAGCCTGATCATGGTCTTCAGCAACAGCCAGCGCACCGTCGCCGAGGCCTCGAAGGTCGATTACGGCAACCGACTGGCCGTGGCCGGCTTTGGCGCCATCACCACCCAGATCATCAGCGCCGCGCCCTTCTGGCCCGCCCCCGATGCCGATCAGCAATATCTGGAAAAGAACCCCGATGCCGATTGCAGCCTGCAAGGGACCGGGGTAGAGGCGTCCATCCCCAATCCGGACCCAAACTGATGCCGACCTTTACCGCGCTGACCCATATCCAGGGCCGAGAAGCCGCCGAAGCCCTTGCCGAAGCCTGCGAAGACCTGTCCCCCGAACCCGTCGGCACCGGCGTTTTCGAGATCGAGGACGGCTCTCACCGCTGGGAGGTGGGGATCTATTTCACCGAAACCCCCGACGATGTGGCGCTGGCGCTGCTGGCGGCGGCGCATGGCGCGGCCCCCTTTGCCATTGCCGAACTGCCCGAGGTGGATTGGGTCGCCCATGTCCGCCGCGAATTGACGCCGGTGCGTGCGGGTCGCTTCTATGTCCACGGCAGCCACGATACCGATACCGTCCCCGAAGGGGTCGAGGCGCTGTGCATCGAGGCCGCGATGGCCTTCGGCACCGGCCATCACAACACCACCAAGGGCTGCCTTGAAGCGCTGGACGGGCTGGTCACGCAAGGCTATGCCGCCCGGCGCATCGCCGATATCGGCTGTGGTACCGCCGTTCTGGCGATGGGTGCCGCGCGGGTCTGGCCGGTGACGGTGCTGGCCAGCGACATCGACCCGGTGGCGGTCGATACCGCCGCGGCCAATGTCATCGCCAACGGGCTGGACGGCCGCGTCATCTGCGTCGAGGCGGCGGGCTTTGACCATCCGCTGCTGGATCAGGCCGCGCCCTTCGATCTGGTGTTGGCCAATATCCTGAAACAGCCGCTGATCGATCTGGCCCCCGACATGGCCCGCCATGTCGCCCCGCAGGGCCGCATCATCCTGTCCGGCATCCTGACCACGCAGGCAGAAGAGGTCATCGCCGCCTATCACGCCGCCGGTTTCGGGGATGAGGAGCGCCGCGATTCCGGCGACTGGTCCACGCTGGTCATGACGCGGCGGGGATAACCCCTCGCCACGCAGCCGGATCGTCGTGTAAGCAGGGCCCTCAGGACAACATACGGGCCGAATATGACGCTGGAACCAGTTACCCTGTCGGGGCAATATGTCGATCTTGTCCCGCTGACGCAGCAACATCACGACCAACTTGCCCATGCGGTGGCGGATGGCGAGTTGTGGTCGCTGTGGTACACCCCCATTCCCGAACCCGGCGAAATGGCGGCAGAGATCGACCGCAGGCTGTCGCTGCAAAAGGCGGGCACGATGCTGCCCTTTGCCGTGATCGACAAGGCGACGCAGCAGGCCGTGGGCATGACCACCTATATGAATATCGACCTGCACGGGCCGCGGGTCGAGATCGGCTCGACCTGGTATGCGCAGCGGGTTCAGCGCACGCCGCTGAATACCGAGGCCAAGCTGCTGCTGCTGTCCCATGCCTTCGACCGGCTTGACTGTCTGGCGGTCGAATTCCGCACCCATTTCCTGAACCATCAAAGCCGCCGCGCCATCGAAAGGCTGGGCGCCAAACTGGATGGCATCCTGCGCCAGCACATGCGGATGCGCGACGGCACGCTGCGTGATACCTGTGTCTATAGCATCATCGCATCGGAATGGCCTGCGATCCGGTCCGGGCTGAACTGGCAGCTTGCGAAACGCCGCTGACGAATGGGGACAGGACATGAAAAAACCCCCGCCGCGACCGCTTCGGGGGTTCGTTCGTCTGTCGCAGGCGCTTAGTAGCTGCGCGCGATCCGCTCGATATCACCGCGGCACAGGCCGATATCGTCCAGTTCGCGATCGGAAAGGCGGCTCAGCTCACGACGGGTCACACGGGTATCGTTCCACGCGGTCAGGATCGCCAGAGCTTTCGCGACGACGCCATGAACGCCTCCAACAGCATAGCTGCGGTTCGCTTCAATCGCCGACATTTCATCACCTTTTCATAAATTGCCCGTCCATTGGGCATGTTTCGGATAGGCCTGATATAGAACCGGCAAATGACAAAGAGTATCCCCGGCCGAGGCAAAGCCGATATGCAATTCTTGCAGGGATTGCAGGCACTTCCGGGCATTGGAAAGGTCGCAACCGACCCGCTTGATGTCGCTTTTGGACCTTGCTGCGGCAGTTAGCCGCGCCAGTCGCCCAAAGCGGCCTGCCATAACGCGATGGCTGCCACGGCTGCGGTGTCGGCGCGAAGGATTCGCGGACCCAGACTCACCGGGTGAACGAAGGGCAATCCGCGCAGAATCACCCGTTCAGATTCGGAAAACCCGCCCTCGGGGCCGATCAGGATCGCCCAAGCGCCCGGCAACAGACCCGCCAGCGTTTGCGCGGGACCGGCCATCGCCTCATCCGCCCACAGGATCTGCCGCGCAGGGTCCCAGCCCGCCAGCAGGCGCGACAGGGGTTGAAGATCGGCGACCGCGGGAACGAAGGTGCCGCCGCATTGCTCGGCGGCCTCGACGGCATGGGCCTGAAGCCGGTCCTGCCGGATCCGCTCGGAATTGGTGAAATCGCTTTGCACCGGCAGGATGCGGGCGCAGCCCAGTTCCGCCGCCTTTTCGACGATGAAATCGGTGCGGGCCTTCTTGATCGGCGCGAAAAGCAGCCACAGGTCTGGCGGATCGCGCTGCGGCGCGGTCTGCTGCCCGATGGTCAGGGAACCGCCGCGCTTGCCCGCCTGGTCGATCCGGGCGGACCATTCGCCGTCACGGCCGTTGAAGACCATGACATCGTCGCCCGGCTTTTGCCGCATGACGCCGGACAGGTAATGCGCCTGTGCTGCGTCCAGGGGCACGGCTTGTCCCTGGGCCATTGGGTGATCTATGAACAGTCTGATCCGGGCCATGATGGGGCAAGCTATGCAAAGCGGCGACGAAACACCAGAGACCGTCTTTGACGCGCCGGCGGGAAACTGGGTGGACCGCCATGCCCCGCCCGCGACAAGGCCGTGGCTGCGCATGTCCCGCGCCGACCGGCCCATCGGAACATGGCTGCTGCTGCTGCCCTGCTGGTGGGGCGTCGGGCTGGCGATGATGGCCGATGCGCCGCGCTGGTTCGATCTGTGGATCGTGATCGCCTGCGGGCTGGGGGCGCTGGTGATGCGCGGGGCGGGCTGCACATGGAACGACATTACCGACCGCGATATCGACGCGCGGGTGGCGCGGACCCGGTCGCGGCCGCTGCCTTCGGGGCAGGTGACGCTGCGGGGGGCCTATCTGTGGCTGGTCGCG
The DNA here is from genome assembly GCF_028553725.1 of Paracoccus alcaliphilus. Lineage (NCBI taxonomy): Bacteria > Pseudomonadati > Pseudomonadota > Alphaproteobacteria > Rhodobacterales > Paracoccaceae > Paracoccus > Paracoccus alcaliphilus. The sequence continues at coordinate 1,360,753 of NZ_CP067124.1, read as the reverse complement.
CAGCTGCTGGTCGGGCTGGTCATCCTGCTGACACTGGGACAGGCGGCGATCTGGATGGGCGTGGCCTCGCTGGCGCTGGTGGCGATCTATCCCTTCGCCAAGCGGTTCACGTGGTGGCCGCAGGTGTTTCTGGGCTTTGCCTTCAACTGGGGCGTGCTGCTGGCCTGGACCGCGCATATGGGCCGGGTCGATCTGCTGCCGGTCATCGCATGGCTGGCGGGGATCGCATGGACGATCTTTTACGACACCATCTATGCCTGTCAGGATGTCGAGGATGACGCGCTGATCGGGGTGAAATCCACCGCGCGCCTGTTCGGCGATGCCAGCCCGCGCATCCTGCTGGGCTTTGCCGCGCTGGCGGTGCTGCTGCTGGCGCTGGCTATATCACTGACGGGTCGCAATCAGTTGATAGGGCTGGCCGGACTGGCCGGTTTCGCCGCGCATCTTCTGTGGCAGTTGTGGAAATTCAAGCCGGATCAGACGGATACCTGTCTGCGCCTGTTCCGCTCGAACCGCGATGCGGGGCTGATTCTTGCGCTGTTTCTCGCCATTGCGGGGCTGGCATGATTGCGCGCAGGGTATGGCGGGGCTAGACCCGAGCGGCTTGAAACCACCCAAGGTCAGCCAATGACATCTTCGCGCAGCCGCACATCCACCGCCATTGCCACCCTGGTCGTTCTGGGCGGCGCGGCGGGGCTGGCCTGGATGGGGGCGACCGCCGCCGCCGTCTATATGGAACGCGAGGCGCTGGCCGATGTGCGGCTGGCGCTGGATGCGGGCGGCTATGACTGGGTCGAGGTGCGCACCGACGGCCTTCAGGTACGCCTGACCGGCACCGCGCCGACCGAGGTCGAACGGTTCCGCGCGCTGACACAGGCGGGCCGGTCGGTCGATACCAACCGGATCGTGGATGCGATGACCGTCGCCGCCGCCGAGGCCCTGACCCCCCCGGATTTCAAGATCGAGCTGCTGCGCAATGACGACGGCATCTCTCTGATCGGGCTGGTGCCTGCGGCCATGGACCGCGACGCGCTGCTGCGCAGCCTGCGCGGAGAGACCGCCGCGCCGCATATCATCGACCTGCTGGAAACCGCCGATTACGACATGCCGCCGAAATGGAACGAGGCGATCCGGCTGGGCCTTGGCGCGACGCAACTGGCGCAGCGGGCCAAGATCTCGATTTCGCCCGGTGCGGTGCATGTGACGGCACTGGCCGACAGCGCCCGCGAAAAGGCCCGGATGGAGGCCGAGCTGCGCCGCGCCGTGCCCGCCGATGTGCAGCTGGTCACCGATATTTCCGCGCCCCGTCCGGTCATCGCCCCCTTTACGCTGCGCTTTCTGGTCGATGAGGAAGGCCCGCGTTTCGACGCCTGTTCAGCGGATAACGAGACCGGGCGCGACCGTATCCTGAACGCCGCGATCCGTGCCGGGGTGGACGGCCAGCCGGGTTGCACGCTGGGGCTGGGCGCGCCGTCGCCCGACTGGGCCGAGGCCGCCGAGGCCGCCATTGATGCGGTGGCGGCGCTGGGCCTGGGCTCGGTCACGATCTCGGATGCCGATATCGCGCTGCTGGCCCCCGAAGGCACCGATCAGTCCCGTTTCGAACAGGTCACCGCGCGGCTGGAACAGACCCTGCCCGCCGTGTTTTCGCTGCATGCCGAAATCGAACAGCCGATCGACGTCGAACAGGGTCCGGCGGAATTCATCGCCACGCGGATGCCCGATGGCCGGGTCTCGATCCGGGGCGGTCTGTCGGATGCGCGGATGCAGGATGCGGTGGACAGCTTTGCCCGGTCGCGCTTTGCCGGGATCGAAAGCGATCTGCGCAGCGATGTCGAGGTGCCGGGCGGCTGGACCGTCAAGGTCATCGCCGCGCTGGAGGCGCTGAGCGGGCTGGAAAACGGCACCGTCTCGGTAACGGCCGACAATCTGAGGCTAAGCGGCACTTCGGGCGATCCGCGCGCGGTGGATCAGGCGGCGGCGGTCCTGTCGCAGCGGCTGGGCGCGGGGTCGCGCTATGATCTGTCGATCCGCTATGACCGGATGCTCGACCTGACGCTGAACCTGCCCGATGGCGAGGAATGCGTCTCGCGGCTGAATGTCGTCATGTCGGAATCCGAAATCGGGTTCGAGCCCAGCCGCTCGACCATCGCGGGCGACCCGACCGGCACGCTGGAGCAACTGGCCGCGATCATGGTCGATTGCGCCAGTTTCCAGATCGAGACCGGCGGGCATACCGATTCGCAGGGTTCGGCCGGGTTCAATGCCGATCTGTCGCGGGCGCGGGCACAATCGCTGGTCACCGCCATGAGCGAGGCGGGGATCGACACCCGCCACATGACCTCGCGCGGTTACGGCGAAAGCCAGCCGGTGGCCACCAACGACACCGAGGAAGGGCGCGAGGCCAACCGCCGGATCGAGTTCCGGCTGATGTCGCCGATCCCGGTGCGCGACGAGCCCCTGCCCGCGCCCGCCACCCGCAAGGGCGTGACCACCGAGGCCCTGGCCCAGACCGCAGCCGGGGACGACAGCAGCGTGCCCGCCGCCGCCTATCAGGCCGCCAGCGATCTGGTGGCGGGCATGGCGGCGTCAGAGCTGATCGCATTCGGCCCGGTGCTGCCGCTGCCCCTGATCGACGAGGCCGTCACCGCCATGCCGTCCGATACGGGCCGGGGCAATGTCGCGCCCGCGACCCTTGGCGTCAGCGAGGAAAGCGGGCCGTCACAGCCAGAACAGTTCGGTCCGTTCCTGCCATCCGAGGACGATATCGTCGTCACCGTGCAGACCGCCGACGAGACGACGCCGCGCCCCTCGCCCCGCCCCGGCGAGGAAGAGGCCGCGGAGGAGACAGAGGACGAAAGCGAGGCACCATGAACCGCACCGAATTCATCATCGTGACCTCGATCATTCTGTTCGCTTCGTTCATGCTGGGCTGGTTCGCCTGCTGGCTGGTGCAACGGCTGAGCCGCCCGACCCGTGCCGATATGGGCGAGTTGGACCGGCTGGCGCAGCAGTTGCACGAGGCCGAGGAAGGCCGCGACGAGGCCATCGCCAAGCTGGAGGAACGCGAGGCGACGCTGATGACACGGCTGATCGACAGCGAGACCGAATTGCAGACCGCGCTGGAAGGGCTGCGCGAAAGTCGCACCGAGGTCGAGGAATTGCGCAGCTATATCGAGCGTAAGCTGGCCCGGCGCTGAAACGCGCTGCGGGGTTCGGGACATCGTTCAACTGTCAGCCGATCCTTGCTTCACCACGCGCAGCTTCTCGCACCCGACCTAGTTCAGGGCCGGCGTGTAATCCCGACCCACAGTGAGCTGCGACGCCGAACCGCCCGGACGGTTCGGCCATCTGCGCGGCAAATGCGCGTTGGGATGATCCTGTCCGCCCGGGATCACTCAACTGACGGGGCAGAAGCGGCGCGGGCCTTGCCCATGATGCTTCGTTCAACCCATAACGCTTCGCGCCCATCCGCAAACGCCACCCAATTGCGGAAAATCATGACCCGGCACTCGATGCCCTTGGCACGCCTGAATGACGATCCGACCTAGACGCGGAATGCCGCGACGGTTTCGATCGCCTCGGTGAAATCGTAATGGTGGTTACCGATGAAAAAGCCGTTCCGGTCGATGTCATCGGCATTCACCATCTGCCCATGCAGGCTATGGTCCATCATCTGCAACACCGGATTCTTGGTGAAATTGCCGCTGACGATGGGCCGGGTGTCAAAGCCGAGTTGATCGAAACGGGCCAGAACCTGCGGGCGGCTCAGCCCGGTATCGGGACGCAGGATCAGCGCGAAGCCGAACCAGCTGCTGTTGCCGGTCTCGCGCTGGACCCGAAAGACCGGATGATTGGACATCGCCTGCGCAAAGCGCGTGCCATTGGCGCGCCGCCCCTCGATCAGGCCGGGCAGCTTCTTCAACTGCTCTCGCCCCAGCGCGCCTGACATTTCCAGCGGCCGCAGATTGTATCCGGGCAGCACGAAGCGGAAACTTCCCTCGAACGGATCATCGCTTTTCTCGCCGGTCAGGCGGTTGAGTTTCGGCAGGTTGCGCGTCCAGCCATGCGCCCGCAGCGCCAGCAGGATATGATAAAGCTCTTCATCATCGGTGACGATCAACCCGCCTTCCATGGTCGAGATGTGATGCGAGAAAAAGCTGGAAAAGCTGCCCATCACCCCGAAGGTGCCGGCCTGCCGCCCGTCCAGCGTGGCGCCCATGGATTCGCAGTTGTCCTCGATCAGCGTGATGGGGCGATCCCCGATGATCTGGCGTATCCGGCTGAAATCATTGGGATTACCCAGAAGATTCACGGCCATGATGGCGCGCGTGCGTTCCGATACCGCCGCCGCCAGTGCCTCCAGATCATAGTTCAGCGTCTGGATGTCGATATCCACGAATTTCATCCGCAGCCCGTATTGATGCAGCGGATAGAAAGTTGTGGACCATGACACGGCGGGCACGATCACCTCGTCGCCCGGCATCAGACGCAGGTCGGCATTCCGGGTATAGCGCAGCGCCGCCACCATCAGCAGATTCGCCGAAGAGCCCGAATTCACCATCACCGCATGACGGCTGCCGACCCAGTTGGCGAATTCCCGTTCGAATGCGGCCACCTCATCGCCCATTGAGAAGCGGTCCGAGTCGATGACACGTTGCAGCGCGGCCCGTTCGGCCTCGTCCCAGGACGATGTCGCAAGCGGGAAACGGGCGGTCATGTTACGTGCTCCTGCAGATAGAATTCATATGTTTCGCGGATGCCGTCGGCCAGTCCGACGCGCGGCTGCCAGCCCCATTCCCGCTGCCGCTCGACCGAGAGCAGCTTCTGTTTCATGCCCACGGGCCGCGACAGATCATGGATGAAGCGCCCCTGCCAGCCGATCACCTGCGCCACGATCCGGTAATAATCATTGATGGAATGGTCATGCCCCGGCCCGATATTCAGCGACTCGGGCAGCGCGCCGGGATCGGACAGCGCACGCATTACCGCATCGGCCAGATCGCCGGCATACATGAATTCACGCCGCGCGGTACCGTCGCCCCAGATTTCGACCTCATCCAACCCGTCCTGCATCGCCTGATGCACCTTGTGGATGATTGCCGGAAGCAGGTGCGAATGACGCGGATCGAACTTGTCCCATTTTCCATAAAGATTGCACGGAATCAGCGTCTTGTAGTTCAGCGCCGGATCTTCCCGCATCGCATATTCGCACAAACGCATGGTCGTGATCTTGGCCAGCGCATAGCCTTCATTCGTGGGTTCCAGCGCGCCGGTCAGGATCCTGTCCTCGCTCAGCCCCTGCCCCAGCGCCCTGGGATAGATGCAGCTTGAGGCCAGATTGATCAGCGTGCCGATCCCCGCCTCCAGACAGGCGGTCACGATATTCACGCCCATCCGCGTATTGGCCACCAGAAAGTGCACCGGCTGGGCCATATTGGCGTGGATGCCACCGACGACGCCCGCCGCATGAACCACCGCGTCGGGACGATGCTGCGCCAGATAGTCGCGCAGTGCCGCCTCATCCAGCAAATCCAGTTCCTGCGACGAGGGCGCCAGCACGGCCCAATCCGCGATGCCCGGATGTGCCCGCAGATTACGCCCCACCATCCCCTGCCCGCCGGTGATCAGCAATCGCCGCATGTTTCAGTTATCCTCGATCGCGACGGCGGGGGCGATGCCGTGGCTGTCCAGCAAGGCGTGGCGGCGCGCGATCTCCAGATCGGCGGCCACCATCTCGGCGCACATTTCCTGAACGGTGATCTGCGGCTGCCAGCCCAGTTTCTGATGCGCCTTGGAGGGGTCGCCCAGCAGGGTCTCGACCTCGGCCGGGCGGAAATAGCGCGGATCGACCTTCAGGATCACATTGCCCACCTTCAACGCCGGAGCGTCATTGCCATTGATGGCCGCAACCACCGCGATCTCGTCCACGCCGCTGCCACGGAATTCCAGTTCCAGCCCCAGCTCTGCCGCCGCCCAGATCAGGAACTGGCGCACCGAGTACTGCTTGCCGGTGGCGATGACGAAATCCTCGGGCTCGTCGCATTGCAGCATCATCCACTGCATGCGCACATAATCGCGCGCATGACCCCAATCGCGCAGCGCGTCCAGATTGCCCATGTAAAGGCAACGGTCGATCCCCTGCGCGATATTGGCCAGACCCCGGGTGATCTTGCGGGTCACGAAAGTCTCGCCCCGGCGCGGGCTTTCGTGATTGAACAGGATGCCGTTGCAGGCAAACATCCCGTAAGCCTCACGGTAGTTCACCGTGATCCAATAGGCGTAAAGCTTGGCCACGGCATAGGGCGAACGCGGGTGGAAGGGCGTCGTTTCGCGCTGCGGGGTTTCCTGCACCAGCCCATAAAGTTCCGATGTCGAGGCCTGATAGAAGCGGGTCCGTTTCTCCAGCCCCAGAAAGCGGATCGCCTCCAGCATGCGCAGCGTTCCCAGCGCATCCACATCGGCGGTATATTCCGGCGCCTCGAAGCTGACGGCGACATGGCTTTGCGCGCCCAGATTATAGATCTCATCCGGTTCGATCTGCGAAATCAGCCGGGTCAGGTTCGAGCTGTCGCTGAGGTCGCCGTAATGCAGCTTCAGCGGGGGCTTTTCATGCGGGTCCTGAAAGACATGGTCGATGCGCTGTGTGTTGAACAGGGACGCGCGGCGCTTGATGCCATGAACCTCGTAGCCCTTCTCAAGCAGGAATTCGGCCAGATAGGATCCATCCTGCCCGGTGATCCCGGTAATCAGCGCCTTTTTCATCCCAACCCCCTCATTCCGCATCCAGGCCGTCGCCGCATATAGTCGTGAAGGCATGACGCGGCGCAACCGATGCGCGAAACCTTGATGGTCGCCGTTCGACGATTGCGCAGGACGTTAACCATCCGGCATGTCACGCATATGAAACGCAGCAATGACTGTAAAGGAAGCCATCTGCCGCAAATATCTGCGGCCTGGAAACTGTGCCTAATCGACGGGGTTGGTTGGCCGTGGTGCGGTCGTTTTGAGGACCGCGTTTGCGATTGTGACCAGGCTGCGCGCGACTGCAGTAATGATGAGCTTGTGCGGCTTACCGCGCCCTTTGAGGCGTTTCGTCAGCGGCTTCGACACCGGATTGTCACATGCAGCGGCGCGTGCTGTTTGGAAGGGGACGTGTCGAAGATCTCGCCGTCCTCCGGCGATCATGCGCTTGTCGCGCATTGTGCCGATATCGCCTGGCACGGGGGCAAGGCCTGACTTGGTTGCGGCCTCGCCCGCGGTTTCCCGGTCGGGTGCCGGCATCTCCGCGACCAATATGGCCGCCGGGATCCGTTCCGATCAGGGCGGCCGGTTCACCAGCATGGATTGGGCAGCCTTTCTGCGGTGCCTGAGTCGCGCCTTCCATCGCCAGCATAGGATCACGTCCCGCTATATTCGGAACGGTTCAATTATCGATGCCAAGAGCCGCCCGCTGCGGCTCTTTATGACGCAGGCCTTGCCCAGCCCTGGTTGCGGCCTGGTGAGCTGGCGGGATGGCGAAGCTTCCGCTTGACAATTACGCACTTCCGATTCAGAAGACAGCGTAAAGGGGCCGTAGCTCAGTTGGTAGAGCGCATCGTTCGCAATGATGAGGTCAGGGGTTCGATTCCCCTCGGCTCCACCAGATCACACCTTCCAAACCCCTGATATCACTGGAAAAAGCGCCGGAAGATTTCGGCTGTCCCACCAAAAAAACGGCTATTCGGATTCAGGTGTGGAACCGTGATCCGGTTTGAACCAGTCCTTGGTGTGGAGCCGGTGGCCAATCACATCAGTGATGGGCGTGCTGTGCTGACAGTTCGCGACGTCATGTTGTTCTGCGTGCTTAAGCGGCCGGGATTTCTTGAAGGAGCCAGGCTGCGTGATCCTCGGGCCGCTCGTGGGCATGGAGGAGTTCGCCCGTACATTCTTTCGGGCAAACAAACGCAATTTTACCCAGCTGTCACGACTGAATAACGACCCCCCGCCGGCTATTTCGCCGCCCTGGCCTTGGCGGCCAGATCGCGGGCGATGGCGAAGGCGCCCTTGATCCGGTCGGCGTCGGTGGACCAGTCGCGGCGGATGATGATCTTGTTGTCCGTCACCTTCGCCTGCCCGTGCTGGTCGGTCAGGAATTCGACCAGACCGGCGGGGTTGGGGAACTTGTCCATGTGGAACTGCACCGTCACCCCCTTCGGCCCCGCATCCAGCCGCGCGATATTGGCGCGTTTCGCCATCGCCTTGATGCGGATCACCAGAAGCAGCGTGTTCACTTCGCGCGGCAACGGCCCGAAACGGTCGATCAGTTCGGCGGCGAAACCCTCCAGTTCGACCTTGGTGGTCAGGCCCGACAGGCGGCGATAAAGGCCCAACCGCACGTCCAGATCGGGGATATAGCTTTCGGGGATCGTCACCGGCACGCCAAGGTTCAGCTGCGGCGCCCATTCGTCCTCGGGCGTGCCTTCGATCTCGCCCGATTTCAGCTTGGCGATGGTTTCCTCAAGCATCGCCTGATAAAGTTCAAACCCGACCTCCTTGATATGGCCGGATTGTTCCTCGCCCAGCAGGTTGCCCGCCCCGCGCAGGTCCAGATCCTGCGAGGCCAGGTTGAAGCCCGCGCCCAGCCCGTCGATCGAGCCCAGGAATTTCAGCCGCCGCATCGCCTGCGGGGTCAGCGGCTGGCGGGGCTTCGTGGTCAGATAGCAATAGGCGCGGGTCTTGGACCGGCCCACGCGACCGCGGATCTGATAGAGCTGCGCCAGCCCGAACATATCCGCGCGCCAGATCACCATGGTATTCGCCGTGGGTATATCCAGCCCCGATTCCACGATGCTGGTCGCCAGCAGCACATCATGGCTGCCGTCGTAAAAGGCGTTCATCCGCTGGTCCAGATCGCCCGCCGCAAGCTGGCCATGGGCGACGATCGTGCTGATTTCCGGCACGTTTTCCGACAGCCAGTGTTCCACATCGGGCAGATCGGACAGGCGCGGAACCACGAAAAAGCTTTGCCCGCCACGATATTTCTCGCGCAGAAGGGCTTCGCGGATGGTGACGCTGTCGAATTCCGACACATAGGTGCGGATCGACAGCCGGTCCACCGGCGGCGTGCCGATGATCGACAGGTCACGCACCCCGGTCAGCGACAGTTGCAGCGTGCGCGGGATCGGCGTCGCGGTCAAGGTCAGCACGTGGATGTCGCTGCGCATCTCCTTGAGCCGTTCCTTGTGGGCGACGCCGAAATGCTGCTCCTCGTCGATGATCAGCAGGCCGAGATTTCTGAACCGCACCTGTTTGGCCAGCACCGCATGGGTGCCGACGACGATATCGACCGACCCGTCGGCCAGCCCCTCGCGCGTTTTGGCGGCATCCTTGGCGCTGACGAAACGCGACAGCGGACGGCAGGTGATCGCCGTGCCCCGGAAACGCTCGGCGAAGGACAGGAAATGCTGACGTGCCAGCAGGGTCGTGGGCGCGACCACGGCGACCTGCATCCCCTGGCTGGCGGCGATAAAGGCCGCGCGCATGGCAACCTCGGTCTTGCCAAAGCCCACATCGCCGACCACCAGCCGGTCCATCGGACGGCCCGCCGCCAGATCCTCCTGCACATCCTCGATGGCGGACATCTGGTCGTCGGTCTCGCTATAGGGGAAACGCGCCGAAAACGCCTGCCAGTCGTGATCCTCGGGCTCCAGCACCGGGGCGGGGCGCAGCAGACGCTCGGCCGCGACGCGCATCAGCTTGTCGGCGATCAGCCTGATGCGTTCCTTCAGGCGCGCCTTGCGGGCCTGCCACGCGCCGCCGCCCAGCTTGTCCAGCAAGCCTTCCTCGTGACCATAGCGGGACAGCAGCTCGATATTCTCGACCGGCAGGAACAGCCGGTCGCCACCGGCATATTCCAGCGCCACGCAGTCATGCGGCACGCCTGCGGCCTTGATCGTTTCCAGCCCGGTATAGCGACCGATGCCATGTTCGACATGCACCACAAGATCGCCGGGGCTCAGCGCGGTGGTGTCCTGCAGGAAGTTCTCGGCCCGGCGGCGTTTCTTCGCGCCGCGCACCAGCCGGTCGCCCAGCACGTCCTGTTCGGAAATCACCGCGATGGGGCCAAGCGCCTGCCCCTCGGCCACGAAACCCTCGTCCAGCGGCCAGACGGCCAGACCGACCGCGCGGGGCTTGGCGGGCAGATCACGGATATCGGCGATGGGCTTGACGCCGACTAACCCTTCATCGGCCAGCAGCCCCGCCAGCCGGTCGCGCGAACCGTCCGAGAAGCTGGCAAGGATCACCCGGTGATCCTTTGACAGAACCTTCACATGATCCGACAGAGACTGGAATACATTGATGGATTCCGCCTGACGTTCGGGCGCGAAGTTGCGGCCCACGCGCCCGCCCGCATCCAGTACGCCCGGACCGGGCGGCTGTTGCAGCACCGACAGGTTCAGCACCCGGTGGCGCGACAGCCATTCGGTCCATTCGGCGTCGGACGGGAACATCAGATCGGGCGGCACGGGCTTATAGACCGTATCGGCGCGCCCCTTGGCTGCCATCGCGGCCTTGCGGGCTTCGAACTGTTCGCGGATCATGTCGCGACGGGCAAGGATCACCTGCCCGACATGGTCGTCCAGCATCACCGAGGCGTCGGGAAGATAGTCGAACAGGCTTTCCATCCGGTCATGGAACCACGGCAGCCAATGCTCCATCCCGGCCATCTTGCGGCCGGCGCTGACGCCCTCATACATCGGGTCGCTGGTGCCGCCACCATATTCGGCGCGATAGTTCTGGCGGAAACGGGTGATGGCCTCCTGATCCAGAATGACCTCGGACATGGGGGCGATTTCCACCCGGTCCAGCTTTTCCGTCGTCCGCTGGGTCAGCGGATCAAAGCGCCGCGCCCCGTCCAGCACATCGCCGAACAGGTCCAGCCGTACCGGCCCGCCCTCGCCCGGCGCAAAGATGTCGATGATGCCGCCGCGGATCGCGTAATCGCCGGGCTCGGTCACGGTGGGCGACTGCACAAAGCCCATCCGCACCAGAAAATCGCGCAAGGCGCCTTCGTTGATCCGGTCGCCGACGCGGGCCGAGAAACTGGCGCCCGACAGGACCTGACGCGCGGGCAGGCGTTGCAGCACGGCGTTCAGCGTCGTCAGCAGCACGAACGGCCCCCTGACCGCCCCCTGCGCCAGCGCCGCCAGCGTGGCCATGCGCGCCGCCTGAATTTCCGGCGCAGGCGACACCCGGTCATAGGGCGTCGTGTCCCATGCGGGAAATTCCAGCACCACCGTCGCGGGGGCCAGAAAGGCCAGCGCGGCGCGGGTCGCGGCCATGCGCCGGTCGTCGCGGGCGATGTGGATCACGGGCTGGCCGCGTGTGGATTCGCGGGCGATCAGGGCCGCGTCATAGCCTTCGGGGGCGCCGGAAAGGATCAGGTGGTCGGACATGAAATGTCAGGTAACGGGCGGGGCCGCGGTGTCAACCCGTCACCGCCGCCGGTCACAGCCCCCCTCACAGGCTCAGCGGGTTCAGCAGCATCCACAGCGTTCCCCACAGCGCCGTCGCCGCGACCGAGACGATCGACAGGAACCAGACCAGCCGCCGGTGCAGGGTCATGCGCCCGACCGCCTCGCCCGCCGCGTCGGCCACCGGACGCGCGCCCGATTGCGCATCGACCAGCAGCGGCATCAGCCGACGCGCCAGCAGGATGCGCATCCAGAACAGGATCTTCATCGGCACCAGCAACAGGGTCAGCGCCTGCGCCATCTCCAGCCCATAGCCGAAGCCAGTGATCGCCAGCACGGTCAGCGCGAACACCCCCAGCCCCAGAAAGCCCGCGCCCTCGGCCCGGCCCAGCCGCCAGCGCGGCAGGGTCAGCGACAGCCAGTCCAGCAGGGCGATCACCTCATCGGCTTCCGGGCGGCCTTCGCGGCGTATGCGGCGGGCGCGCACCAGCACCTCGGTCGGGACGCCCAGCACCGTGCGGCCGTTGGCCGACCACCATGCGATAAGGACGATCCAGAACCAGATCGTGCCGAAAGAGCGGCTGTCCAGTAAACCGATCAAACCGTCGAATTGCGGCACGAATGTCTTCCCTGCTGGCTTGCTTGTCCTTGGCTGCGCGCGACCTTAGAACAGCAGCAGGACAAGGGAAAGGTTCGCCCGCGTCCCTTTTCGCCGTTCTGGAAGGATGCCCGTCATGGCCACGCCGATCACCCCCGCCTTTCCCGCCACGCGCCTGCGCCGCCTGCGCCGGACCGCCAGTCTGCGCGCGATGGTGACCGAGGTGAACCTGACCCCCGCCAACCTGATCTGGCCGGTCTTCGTCACCGAGGTCGAGGGTGCCGAGGGCGAGATCGCCTCGATGCCGGGGGTCGAGCGGCTGACGCTGGACGGGGTGCGCCGGGCGGCCGAGCGGGCGGCGCGTCTGAACATCCCGGCGATCTGCATCTTTCCGCATTCCGATCAGGCGCTGCGGACCGAAGCCTGCGAACGCGCCTGGGATCCCGAAAATATCGGCAACCGCGCCATCCGCGCCGTCAAGGAAACCGTGCCGGAACTGGCGGTGATGACCGATATCGCGCTGGACCCCTATAACGCCAACGGCCATGACGGGCTGGTCGTGGACGGAGAGATCCTGAACGACGAAACCGTCGAGGCGCTGGTGAAGATGGCGCTGGCGCAGGCCGAGGCCGGGGCAGACATTCTTGGCCCCAGCGACATGATGGACGGGCGCATCGCCGCATTGCGGGGTGCGCTGGAGGATGCGGGCCACAAGGACGTGGCGATCCTGTCCTATGCGGCGAAATTCGCCAGCGCCTTCTATGGCCCGTTCCGCGATGCGGTGGGGGCTTCGGGGCGGCTGGTGGGCGACAAGAAAACCTATCAGGTGAACCCCGCCAACCGGGCCGAGGCGCTGCGCTGCGTCGCCCGCGACCTGTCCGAGGGCGCCGATATGGTGATGGTCAAGCCCGGCATGCCCTATCTGGATATCTGCCGCGAGGTGAAGGACCGCTTTGACGCGCCGACATTTGCCTATCAGGTCAGCGGCGAATATGCGATGCTGGAGGGCGCGATCCGCAACGGGTGGCTGTCGCGCGATGTGATGCTAGAAAGCCTGTTGTCCTTCCGCCGCGCGGGTTGCGACGGGGTGTTAAGCTATTTCGCGCCTGCCGTGGCCGAGATACTGGCATAGGCGGGCATCCTCGCGTATTGTTGATGGCAACGGACCGGCATCAGGTCCGATCACACAAGCGAGGCGATAGATGAGCAAATCCAACATGATGAACCGCCGCCTGGTTCTGCTGAGCGGCGGTGCCGCGCTGGCCGTGGCCGGATGCACCAATGCGGTCGGCAGCAATGCCTCGGCGCAGCTGGATGCGCGGGTGGACCAGACCCATCAATATCTGCTGCAAACCTATCCGCAGGCGGGCCAGATGGTCGAGAACGCGCGCGGCGTGCTGTATATGCCGCTGATGACCTCGGCCGCCTTCGGCGTTGGCGGGGCTTATGGTCAGGGCGCGCTGCGGATCGGCGGCGCATCGGTGGATTACTATTCCGCCACCCGCGCCAGTGTCGGGCTTCAGGCGGGCGCGCAGCAATATGCACATGTGCTGATCTTCCAGACCGATCAGGCGCTGGCCGCCTTCCGCGCCGCGCCGGGCTGGGTGGCCGAGGCCGACGCCTATTACGCGATCCCGCGCGGCGGCGTGGCGATGGGGGCCGATACGGTCACCGCGCAGCATCCTGTCGTGGCGCTGATCTTCGGTCAGGCGGGGCTGATGGCAGGCGCCTCGATCGCGGGCACGAAATACAATCGCATCGTGCCCTCGACCATCAGCGGCACCCCCGCCTTTGGCGGGCTGCCCCTGTCCGGCCCGCAACAGGGCTGAGGCCTCAGGCGCTGGTCAGGTGGCGCAGCCCGTGGGTCACATCGGCCCGCACCGACAGCCGCAGCGAGGGTTCATCGCCCGCGCGCAACGCCGCCAGAATCATGCGGTGATGGCGCGGCGGCTCGTTGCGCTTCACCCGACCATAAAGCGCGCGCATCGTCGGCCCCAGTTGCAGCCAGACGGTTTCCAGCATGGCCAGCATCGCAGGCGCCTGAGCGCGCAGATACAGCATCCGGTGAAAATCCAGATTGCAGCGGATATAGCCCACGGCGTCGTGCCGTTCGACCGCGTCGGCGATGCGGCCATTCATCGTCGCCAGCCGGTCGATCAGCGCAAAATGCGCCCGAGGCAGCGCGCGCGCGGCCAGTTCCGGCTCGATCAGCGCGCGCAGGGCGGCCAGTTCCTCGATCCGCTCATCCGACAGGGCGGGCGTCGTCACCCGGCCCGAACCCGACAGCGACAGCGCCCCTTCGGCCACCAGCCGCCGCACGGCCTCTCGTGCCGGGGTCATCGAGACGTGATATTCCCGCGCCAGCCCGCGCAGGGTCAAGGGCGTGCCGGGCGACAGTTCCCCCACCATGATCCGCGACCGCAGATTGCGATAGATCGTCTCATGCGCGGTCGGGTCGGACGTGCGGTTCATGTTCATGCAGCGGTTTGTGATCACAAAATCCGGCAGCGTCAATCCCCGCCTTCAGTCGCGAAACCGCCACAGCATCAGATCGCCGCCATTCTGGCGCAACCAGTCGCGCCGCGCGCGCCAGTCGGGCATCAGCCCCGCCACGGCGGCCCAGAAACGCGGCGAATGATCCATATGCGCCAGATGCGCGACTTCATGGGCGGCGACATAATCCAGCACATCGGGCGGGGCCATCGCCAGCCGCCATGAAAACATCAGCCGCCCGTCGCTGCTGCAACTGCCCCAGCGCGACCGCGTATCGCGCAGCGCGATGGCCCGGTAATCGCGGCCCAGGGCGGCGGCATGGCGATCGCAGGCCGGACGCAGCGCCGAGATCGCCAGATGCTTGAGAAACGCCTGCACAGTGGCTGCGACCGGACGGCCCTGCGGCACCAGCAGCGCGTCGCCCTCGATCCGGCAGATGCGCAGATCGGCGGGGGTGATGGTCAGCGCCCGGCCCGCCACGGGAATCGCCACCCCCGCTTCGGCCCGGCGCGGCTGCGGTATCCGCGCCTGCGCCTGCCGCAACCATTCGCTTTTCGACAGCGCGAATGCCTGCCCCTCGGCCAGCGGCACCCGCAGGGGCAGGGTCAGCACCGGGTCGGTGCCGTCACGCGGCACCCGCAGCGTCATCCGCCGCGCGCGGGCCGAACGGCGCAGCACGACATGCACGCCTTCCGCAATGACGATCCTGTCCGACACCTGCCCCACCTGCTGCGATTCAGCCACGATTCAACCCGACGAAAGCCCTTGCGGCCACTTGGCGTAAAACGACCGCAGAAAAGTCTTTGACACCCCCCGCCCTCTGTGGCACGGCGAGCCGGAATTCCCTAAACGCGGCTGAAGGAGAATACCATGCCCAAAGAGGAATGGGGCACGAAACGCCTGTGCCCGCATTGCCAGACGCGCTTTTACGATCTGACGTTGAATCCGATGACCTGTCCGGCATGCGGCAACCAGTTCACACTGGAAAGCCTGACGGACGGTCGCGGCAAAACCGTGGTCACCGAAAAGCGCCCCGCCGACACCAGCACCGATCTGGTCGAGGATGACGAGGATCTGGAAGACGAGGCCGGCGATCTGGACGATGATCTGCTGGAAGAGGATGACGACGACGCCGATGTCTCGCTGGATGACATCGCCGATGTCGCCAGCGACGACGAGGACTGAACCGGCCCCCGGGCCTCACAAACGCAAACGGGACCCTCAAAAGGGTCCCGTTTTCCGCTCAGGCGGGATGTCACATCCCCGACTGCACCTCGGCGCTCTCTTGCGAGATAGCATGCCCGGCATGCTGCATGTCGCGCCCCGCACCCTGCACGGTTTCGCAAGCCGACACCGCCATCATCGCCAGCAACGCACCCAGTCCCATCAGTTTCTGCATCCTGTTCTCCCATAAGGCAGTTGTTTTCTGCCAATTTAACGCGGCTCTTGCTTTATGGGTTCCCGCGTGATGCTCAGCCTTCGGGCAGCACCTCCAGCAGATAGCGCATCATGTTGCCACCCATGACCTTGCTGATCTGACCGTCATCAAGCCCGGCATCCATCAGCGCCTGCGTCAGCGCCGACAGATGCGCGGCATCGAAGGGCGCATCGACCGAGCCGTCGTAATCCGAACCCAGCGACACATGATCCTCGCCCACCAGAGCAATGGCGGCCCGGATCGCCGCCGCGACATCGGCAGGCGTGCGGCCGCAGATGACATCGGCCCAGAACCCGATCCCGATCATCCCGCCCCCCGCGGCAATTCCCGCCACCAGATCGTCGGGCAGATTGCGCGGACTGTCGCAATGCGACCGGATACCGGTATGGGACAGCACCGGGCGCACGCCCTCCATCGCCAGCACATCACGGACCATCTGCGGGCTGGCATGGGCCAGATCGACCACCATCCCGCGCGCCACCATCCCTTCGACCACCTGCCGACCGAAATCCGACAGCCCCGCGCCGTCACCCGCACCATGCAGACTGCCGCCCAACTCGTTGTCAAAGAAATGCGTCAGGCCGATCAGCCGGAACCCGGCATCATGGAGAACATCCAGATTGGCCAGATCGCCCTCCAGCGGATGCCCACCCTCGGACCCCAGCAAGGCGCCGACGCTGCGCGCGCCCGCCGCCCGCGCCTCCAGCAGCGCGGCCAGATCCCCGCTCGAGCGGATGATGCGCAACGCCCCCGGATCGCGATCCGCCGCTCGCGCCAGCGCCTCGGCCTGAACCAGCGCCCGCTCCCTCAACGAAAACCACGACCGGACCGGGCGCAGCTGCCCGATGAACAGCGGCGTGATATTATCCGGCGCATCGGCACTGTTCTCGGCATAGTTCTGGCCACGCGGACTGCGCGTCACCGTCGTAAAGACCTGCAATGCGACATTGCCCTCTTGCAGGCGCGGAATATCGGTATGGCCCCGATCGACCCGCCGCAGCAGATCGCGATCCCACAGCAACGCATCCGAATGCCAATCGCCGATCACCAGCCGCTCATGCAGCGCCGCAGCCTCGGGACTGACCGGCCAGCCCCCTTCCGGCATGGTCAGCGGATTCAACCCCCGCTCGACATGTCCGGGCGCGATGACGAAGAACGCCGTCGCCCCCGCCACGATCAGCACAACCAGCCCGACCAGAATCCGCTTCAGCATCCCGACCCCACCCCATCTTTGGTGCGAAAATATCCTCGGGGGGAAGCGCGCAGCGCGCGGGGGGCAGACAGCCCCCCGGCCAGTCACCCCTCCAGCGCCTCCAACTCGTCGATCAGGCCTTCGATCATCGACAGCCCCTTGTCCCAGAATGCCGGGTCCGAGGCATCCAGCCCGAATGGCGCCAGCAGTTCCTTGTGATGCTTGGCGCCCCCCGCCGCCAGCATGTCGAAATATTTCGACTGGAACTCCGGCAGCCCGTCCTCATAGGCGGCGTAAAGCGCATTCACCAACCCATCGCCGAACGCATAGGCATAGACATAAAAGGGCGAATGCACGAAATGCGGCACATAGGTCCAGAAGGTCTCGTATCCCGGCATGAATTCAAAGACCGGCCCCAGACTTTCCGCCTGCACCGACATCCACAGCGCGTTGATATCGTCGGGCGTCAATTCGCCCTCGGCACGGGCAGCATGCAGCTTGCACTCGAAATCGTAAAACGCGATCTGGCGCACGACCGTATTGGTCATGTCCTCGACCTTGCCCGCCAGCAGGGCCTTGCGCTGCGCCGGATCGGTGGTTTTCGCCAGCAATGCGCGGAAGGTCAGCATCTCGCCAAAGACGGAAGCCGTCTCGGCCAGCGTCAGCGGCGTCGAGGCCAGCAACTCTCCCTGCCCCGCCGCAAGCCGCTGATGGACGCCGTGGCCCAGCTCATGCGCCAGCGTCATCACGTCGCGCGGCTTGCCCAGATAGTTCAGCATCACATAGGGATGGACCGTGGTCACTGTCGGATGGGCAAATGCCCCCGGCGCCTTGCCCGGCTTCACGCCCGCATCAATCCAGCCCTTGTCGAAAAAGGGTTCCGCCAGCTCCGCCAGCTTCGGCGAGAACCCGGCATAGGCGTCCAGCACCGTGGCCCGCGCCTCGTCCCAGCCGATGGTTTTCGGCGTCTCGGTCGGCAGCGGCGCATTGCGGTCCCAGACCTGCAGCTTGTCCAGCCCCAACCAACGTGCCTTCAGGGTATAATAGCGATGCGACAGCCGGGGATAAGCCGCCGTCACCGCATTGCGCAGCGCCTCGACCACCTCCGGCTCGACATGGTTGGACAGGTGGCGGCCATGCTGCGGGCTGGGCATCTTGCGCCACTTGTCCTCGATCGCCTTTTCCTTGGCCAGCGTATTGTGGATCCGGGCGAACAGCTTGACGTTACGGCTGAAAACCCCGGCCAGAGCCTTCGCGCCCGCCTCGCGCCGCGCCCGGTCGTGATCGGTCAGCAGGTTCAGCGTGGCTTCCAGCCCAAGGGTCTCGCCATCCACGTCGAATTCCAGCCCCGCGGTGGTCTCATCGAACAGCCGGT
This sequence comes from Paracoccus alcaliphilus, assembly GCF_028553725.1. Taxonomy (NCBI): domain Bacteria; kingdom Pseudomonadati; phylum Pseudomonadota; class Alphaproteobacteria; order Rhodobacterales; family Paracoccaceae; genus Paracoccus; species Paracoccus alcaliphilus. Next base: position 1,342,201 of record NZ_CP067124.1, on the reverse strand, counting down.
TCCACGCGGCGGCACCGACGACGGAATTGTCATGCAGGAATTTCTCCAACTCATCAGACAGCTGATGCGGCCGCATCGCCCGCATCCGGTCAAAGACCGGCCTGTAACGCGCCGGACCATCGGCGGCGGTGAACACCGCCTCGTAATCGGCGTCAGAAATACGGTTGAACTCAAGGCTGAAAAACACCAGCGGCGTGGTCGCATCGGTGACCCGGTTCTGCAGATCCGACAGCAGCTTGGCCCGCCCGGCATCGGTGGTGTTCTGGTAATAGCGCAACCCGGCATAGGACATGATCCGTCCGGCCAGAATGTCGATCTGCTGGTATTCCTCGATACAGGCCAGCATCCCGGCGGCGTCCAGATCGGCCAGACGGTTTTCATAGCGGCTGGCAAAGCCCTGCGCCGCCTGCTCCAGCGCCTCGACATCCCGCGCCAGTTCGGGCGAATCCGGGGCGGGATAGAGATCGCCCAGATCCCATTCCGGCAGATCGCCGAAGGATTTCGAGGTCACGGTTTCGGCGGCGTCATAAAGCGGCATGCGGGCCATGTGATGTCCTTTTTCTGCTGTCGGTGGAATGTGGCCCCTGATCGCCCGATCCGCAAGCCATGGCCCGCCGCGATCATCGGCTACAGCGCAGCAAAGGCCCGCGCATGGGCGATCACGCTGCCCGCAGGCAGATCGCCCCGAATCTGCAGATGCGGCCCGGCATAAGGCGAGGCCAGATCGGCAGGCCGAAACCCGAACCGCGCATAATAACCCGGATCGCCCAGCACCACGACCGGCGCGTCGCCCGCCCGATCCAGCGCCTGTTCCACCAAGGCCTTGCCCAGCCCCCGCCCCTGCACGGCCGGATGCACCGCCACCGGCGCCAGCGCGAATGCCCCACGATCAGCCGTCAGAGGCGACAGCGCGACATGGCCCAGCAGACAGCCTGCCGCCTCGGCCACCACCGACTGCGTCAGATCGCCATCCGCCCGCAGGGCCTGAACCAGCCTCGCCTCGGCATCGCCACCAAAGGCCGCCGCAAGCAACCCGTCCAGCGCCCCGGCATCGGCCCCGGCCTCGCTGCGCAACCACGGCTCGACATGGCTGCGCTGGAAATCGCGCCGGATATCGCCGCTGCCGCTGCCCCATTCGCTGGTTTTGGTCCGTGCCTGATGGGCGGCAAAAGCCTCCTCGCTGGCAAAAAGCTCCGACAGATGCCAGATCAGCGGATCATCATCCTGCCACAGATCAAAGCGCAGACAGCCGGCCTCGGCCCGGCTCAGCCCGACATGATCCGGCAGCAGCGACAGGGCGACCATCATCTGTGTGGCATCGGCGCAGATCAACCGCCCCTCCATCGCCACCAGCGGGCCATTCAGCGTCACCGGCACCGCGCCGGACGGCATGGCGCCGTGATGATGGTGGTGATGCCCGCCATGATGGTCGTGCCCGCAACTGCAACTCATCTCCGTCCCCCTCTGGATGCCCCCGGACGCTAATTGCATCGGACGGGACAGGCAACCACATGCCACAGGGATGGGGCGCGGCCTACTGCCCGGCCCGCGCCGCGTCCAGTACACTGACGGCGCCATCGGCCCGCACACCGCGCTCGAAGATCAGCCAGGTCGAGGGCGATTTCACCTTCAGCACGCCACCGTAATATTCCATCTCGGTGGCCTGTTGCAGCACCGAAAGGAAACGGTTTTCCGTCCGCGAATCCTTGCAGGGCGTGCGGGGCGAGTTGATCGCCGACAGCGACACCTGCGGCAGATCGACATTGTTTTGCGCGGAATAGCTGCTGCAAGGCCCCGCGCCCGACACCCGACGCTCTTCGACCAGCATCGAGACATTGCGCAGGGCAACCGTTTCACCATCCATACCAACCAGCACATAGCTGCCGCCCGGAATAAAGCCGCGATCCTCGCCCGGCGGTGTCGTCGGTGCCGGTTCACACGCGGCAAGGACAAGCGCTGCGGCCACGGATGCGCCGGCGAACCCAAGACGGGAAATGCGGGTCATGAGAGAATCTCCTTGATGATCAATCCCGTGTGAACGCCACACGCAGCCTTTGGGTTCCGTTCGCGCGCGACCCTTACCCCCGGCTCCCCCACCGCCCCATCCCTGGTGCATAAATATCCTGCGGGGGAGTCGCGTGAAACGCGACGGGGGCGCAAAGCCCCCGCCACATCGGCTTTATAGCAGAAGATCAGAAATGAATCGCCCGTCCATGAGCATCCAGCACCGATTCATGCATCATCTCGGACAGGGTCGGGTGCGGGAAAACGGTTTCCATCAGATCCTGCTCGGTGGTCTCCAGCTGCCGCCCGATGACATAGCCCTGAATCAGCTCCGTCACCTCGGCACCCACCATATGCGCGCCCAGCAACTCGCCGGTCTTCGCATCGAACACGGTCTTGATCATCCCCTCGGGCTCTCCCAATGCGATGGCCTTGCCATTCCCGACAAAGGGGAAACGGCCGACCTTGACCTCATGGCCCGCCTCTTTCGCCTTCGCCTCGGTCATCCCCACCGACGCCACCTGCGGGTGGCAATAGGTGCAGCCCGCGATGCTGGAGGGCTTGACCGCATGCGGCTTGCCGCCCGCGATCAGTTCAGCCACCATCACGCCCTCATGGCTGGCCTTGTGCGCCAGCCAGGGCGCGCCGGCCACGTCGCCGATGGCATAGAGCCCCTCGATTCCGGTACGGCAATATTCGTCGGTCACGACATGGGTGCGGTCGATCTTCACACCCAGCTCTTCCAGGCCCAGATTCTCCACATTGCCGACGATCCCCACGGCCGAGATCACCGTGTCGAATTCCAGCTTCTCGGTCTTGCCGCCGGCCTCGACATGGGCGGTGACCTTCGCGCCCTGACGGTCCAGCTTCTTGACCGCCGCCTTCTCCATGATCTTCATGCCCTGCTTGACGAATTGCTTCTTCGCAAAGGCGCTGATCTCGGCATCCTCGACCGGCAGCACCCGGTCCATCACCTCGACCACCGTGGTATCGGCACCAAGCGTGTTGAAGAAGCTGGCGAATTCGATGCCGATCGCGCCCGAGCCGATGACCAGCAGCTTTTTGGGCATATGCGGCGGCTTCAGCGCGTGTTTGTAGTTCCAGACCAGCTTGCCGTCCGGCTCCAGCCCCGGCAATTCGCGTGCCCGCGCGCCGGTCGCCAGGACGATGTTCTTCGCGGTGATCTCTTCGCTGCCCTTGTCGGTCTTGACGCTGATCTTGCCGGGGGCCAGCAGCTTGGCCTCGCCCATGATCGTGGTCACCTTGTTCTTCTTGAACAGATGCCCGATCCCGCCGGTCAACTGCTTGGCCACACCACGCGACCGTTCGACCACCTTGTCCAGATCGAAGCCGACCTTGTCGGCACTCAGACCGAAATCCTTGGCCCGCTCCATCAGGTGGAACACCTCGGCGCTGCGCAGCAGGGCCTTGGTGGGGATACAGCCCCAGTTCAGGCAGATGCCGCCCAGATGCTCTCGCTCGATACAGGCGACCTTCAGGCCAAGCTGCGCGCCGCGGATCGCGGCGACATAACCGCCCGGCCCCGCACCGATCACCACCATGTCGAAATTCTGGGCCATATGTTCCCCCGCTTGCTAGGATAGTTCAGCGTTAAACCATATGACCAACAGCATCAAGCAAGCGCAAGACGCCTATTCCCGCAGACGGATTTTTTCCGCCTCTGCCAGCAGTTCCGGCTCGGATTCCAATGCCCGCAGGGTGGCGGCACGTCCGGTCGCATCCAGTCGCAACGGGGATTTCTTGATGAAACCCAGCCCTTCGGCCCGCATGGTCCAGCAGGGCAGCGCATAGGCTGCGCCGGTCCGCGCGATCACATCCAGCACTAGCCGCAGCACCGCTCCGGCATCCGAGCTGGCCGCCCGATCCGCCAGAAAAGCATCCCGCGCCGCCCGCAGCCCAGCATCTTCGGGAATGACCAGTTCGGAAACCAGCGAGCGCAGTTGCGAATCCCGCAGCGCCATCAGTTGCTGCGGCAGCACGCCCGGATCCCACGTCGAGGCGTGGTCGTGGCCGCGCCGGATCGCCCATTGACTGGTGGCGACCTCGCCCCGCTGGACGATCTCGACCTTGCGGTCGGTCAGCCGCAAACGCCGCCAAAAGGGCAGGAAATCCGCGTCGCGCAGAATCGCCGGCCCAAAGGACAGCGCGAACGAGCAATAGTGAAAATCGCCCGCACCCTGATCAGGCCGGAAGGAGCCATCCCGACTCCGTCCGTCGCTGATGCCCGGCACCGCTCCGATCAGTGACGGAGCGTGACTGGAATCGATCCGGGCGGCCACGCTCAGCCAGTCGGGGCGGTCTCCGGTCGGAAACCAGATCGAGTCATTGGTCAGCACCAACCGCTCCAACCCCGCCAGCCGTTGCCCCAGCCACAGTATCGCTGCGCGATAACCGCCGATGTCAAAACCGAAATTGCGCCTCTCGGCCAATTGCCAGACCAGCGGCAACAGGCTGGCCCGACCCCCTTCCGTCAAAGGCAGGTTCGACACGACCAGAGGCGCATATCCCATCGCGATCAGATGCCGCAATGATCGCAGATGCGATGGCTGCACACCGTCCGCAGGGTATAACACCATGATCGCAACGCGCTGACTCCCGGCCTGTGCACCGGCGACGGGGACGAATCTCCGCGTCACGGTCAGGTCATGCCAGCGCGTACGAACCTGATCATTCCAGCTTAGCGACAACTTTGACCATTCCCATACCAGTCGCCGCCCGATCCTGACCATCAGTTCCGACCCAACCCTCGTTGCCCTCATTTCCCCCCCTGCCCGTCCGACCCGGAATCCCCGTCCGAGGATTGCGCCTCGTCCAGCGCGGCCTCGACCGCGAAGGGCGTGGCCTGCGGGGTGATGACGGCGAAACTGCCCTGCTCATCGGGGGTCAGCGGACGGCGGCGGGTCATGCGCCAGCTGGCATAGATCACCATCAGCGCCAGCAGGACGCCCATATGCACCCAGTACCCGTCCGGCCCGATCACATTCATCAGCCAGCCGGTGATCAGCGGCCCGCCCATCGAGCCGACGCCATAGATGAACAGCAGCCCGGCCGAGGCCGCCGCCATGTCCGACTGATCCAGATAGTCGTTGGTATAGGCCAGCAGCAGCGCATAGATCGGATTGGCCATGCCGCCCATCAGCAACCCGGCCACGACCAGCCCGGCGACGCCCGGCTGTGCCACGACCACCCAGACCACGGTCAGTACGCCGAACCCGCCCAGCAGCAGCACCAGCTTGCGCCGGTCATAGCGGTCCGAGATCCAGCCGACCGGATATTGCATCACCAGCCCCCCGGCATAGATCCCGGCCACGAACAGCGAGATCTCGGCAACCGACATCCCCACCGCCGCCGCCCAGACCGAGGACATGCCCGCCAGCGCCGCAAACACCCCGCCCATCAGGAAGATGCCGACGCAGCCAAGGGGCGAGGCGTGGTAAAGTTCCCGAAAGGACATGCGCTGGATGGTGTCGAATTCCGGCGCGGGCTGGGCGTTCAGCAGGATCGGCGTGAAGGCCAGCGACACCAGAACCGACGGGATCACGAACAGCAGAAACCCCGCAGGATCGCTGACATTCAGCAGGAATTGCGCGCTGACGATGCCCAGCATCTGCATGATCATATAGACCGACAGCGCCTGTCCCCGCGTCTCGTTCGTCGATCCCGCGTTCAGCCAGCTTTCCGCCGTCACATAGACCCCGCAGAAACAGAAGCCGATCAGAAAGCGCAGCACGGTCCAGAACATCCAGTTCGGCCAGACCGCAAAGACGATCAGGATGGCCGAGATCAGCGACCCCAGCGCGGCAAAGACGCGGACATGGCCGACCGTCTTGATCATGCCCGGCACCGTCAGACTGCCCAGCAGAAAGCCGCCGTAATAACCCGCCATGACCACCGACATCTCGAAGGTCGGAATGCCCTCGATATCG